>NZ_CP103289.1:3000000-3600000 GCF_024757985.1 Cellulomonas sp. NS3
GGACCTGACGGTGGCGCGCGGAGTCACGGTGCGCCAGCTCCTCGCCCATCGCACGGGCATCCCCGAGCACACCGACGGCGAGCTCGCTCCGGCAGTGCTGGCCGATCCGGCCAAGGCGTGGGAAGCGGCTGAGGTGCTCGACCTCGTCGCCGACCAGCCGCGCGACTTCCGAGCCGGCGAGAAGTTCGCCTACTCGAACTCGAACTACGTGGTCGCCGGGATCGTGCTCGAGACAGTCACGGGCACGACGCTCGCCGACAACCTCCGAACCCGAATCGTCCAGCCGCTGGGCCTGACGTCCACCTGGTTCGCCCCCGATGGCGCACGCGCACCCATCGAGGGCTTCTCGCGAGCACTGCCGGGTGGGAACACCACCGGCTCCTCCTACCGCGCGCTCGAGACGGCCGCCGGAGCCGCGGGCGCCCTGGTCTCGTCGGTGTCCGACCTCGCCACCTTCCTCCGAGCTCTCGCCCACGGAGAGCTCCTCCCCGCGGAGACGTACGAGGAGATGACCCACGGCCTACCCGACGAGGGGTGGAGCCTCGGCGTGTTCCCGTCCAACCCGCCCACGGAGACCGGGATCTCCCACAACGGATCGATCCCTGGCTTCGCCACCTATATGCAGTACGACCCGAGCACCGAGGACCTCTTCGTGCTTCTCGTCAACGACGACACCCGCTCGGCGGAACGGCTCGCCGTGGAGCTGCTGGAGGTCGTCCGCACGAGCTGACGCGTGACCTCGGCGAAGCGTCGCCTCGATCGACGCGGCGAGCACGGCCAGGGTCACCGTCGTCGCCGAGCCGCTGACGGCGTGCCGGTCCTCCGCCGCGGGGGCAGGATCTGAACCCGCGACCTCTGGGTCACGAGCCCACCGGTCCTAGCGGCTGACCCTCGTTTGCCGGTGAACCCCGACGACGGCTGACAGCGGTTCGCGAGACGTTGTGGACTCGCTCACAAGAGCCGAGAGCGCTTCAGCGATCGCTCGGTCCCGGTCTTTCGCCGCGTGCTGGTATCGCATCGCGGCCGACGGCGTCGAGTGTCCCAGCCGTGCCATGAGCTCGGCGAGCGTCGCCCCGGTCGATGCGGCGAGCACAGCCCCGGTGTGGCGCAGGTCGTGGAAGCGCAGGTCCGGACGACCAGCCTCCTTCCGTGCGCGGAACCACCACCGGTACAGGCTGTTCGGGCTTATCTGCCGGCCGTCGGCCGCCGGGAAGAGAAGAGCGTCGGGCCCGGGCGCCGTGAAGTCGTGCAGGTGCGCCGCCAGCATCGGCACCAGATGTGGCGGGATCGCCACATCGCGCGTCCCCGCCGTGCACTTCGGGCTCCCGATGACGATCTCCGATCCGACCCGAGTGACCCCACGCCTGATGCGGATGACGCCGCGCTGCAGATCGATGTCGCGGCGGCGCAGCTCTGCCAGCTCGCCGAAACGCATCGCGCACCACGCCGCGAGCAGCACCATCGCCCTGAGCCGCTCGGGCATCGCCGCGGTTGCTGCTTCGAGCTCGGCAAGGGTGGCCGGCCTGATCGCTCGCGCTCGGTGCGACGTGCCGGCGGCACGGACGCGGCACGGGTTGGCCGCGATGAGATCGTCCGCGACAGCGGTGGTGAAGATCGTGCGCAGGAGCGCGTACGCGTGAGCACGGATGGTCGGCTTGCCGACATCCAGCCCGGCGTGCCACAGCCGCACCTGCGCGGGCGTGACGTCGGCGAGGCGTCGGGGACCGAACGTCGGCAGGATCCGGGGGTCGAGGATCTGCCGGTAGTGCTGTCGCGTGCGCGGTTTGAGGTCCCGTCCGGCGAGCCAGGCTTCGGCGTACTCACCCACCGTGACCGCCCGCGGCACCGGGGGGTCGACGGTGTCCGTCTCAGCTCCCCACGAGCCGTCCGCGATGGCGTCGCGGATCCGCATCAGCCACGCCTCTGCCTCGACGCGGGACGCGAACGTCGAGGGCGCGTTGTAGCGAGCCAGATCCGGGCCGACATACGCCGCCTGGTAGCGCTGCGAAGGAAGCTTCCGCACACTCCCCCACGTCCGGCGAGAACGGACCACGTTCACCTTTTCTCCCCCGGCTGTCGTGCAATAGCCGTGCAATAGGGCGGTGCCTTCGAGGGTATCTGCTGCACTCCAGCGCATCGTCACTGGAGTGCGTCCTCGCTGGTGAAGGCGCGTCTTCCCAGGTCGCTGCCAGTGTCGGCACGCCTCTACCTGACTGGTTCGAGTCCAGTCGAGGGAGCAACGACGACGGGCCCCTGACCAGCGGAGACGCTGGGCGGGGGCCTTCGCTCTGCCCCGGCCGGCACACGCTCCGGTGCTGCGCCGCGGCCGCACCGCAGCCCTCGGTGGGATGTCCTGGGACGCGCCCGCTGTCCGCCGCCTCATCGGGACGACCTGACCCGTTGTCGCGGCCCGATCGTGCCGGAATAGTGTGATGTGCCCGGACGACGGTGCCCGGAGTCGTCGGCCGCACGGGGCGGGCCGGCTGGAAGAAGGCGTCGTGCTGCGTCGAGTCGCCGGGGTGGACGGGGTGGCGGAGCTCGACGTCCTCGACCGCCCCGAGGCGCAGGAGATCGCGGACCGGGTGCAGGCCCTGCGGACCGCATGGTGCCGGCGTTCTCCCCGGGTCGAGTTCTACACCCTGGGCGGCAACGCCTACATGGATCTCGCCGGGAGCTCGGAGGCCACCTACGTCGCCTCGGCCCGTCGTGGCAACGCCGTGCTGGACGAGCACTTCCACGCGCTCTACGAGCGCCTCGCGGACCGCCTCGGTACCGCCCTCGGGCTGACCGCCCGCTATCCGGACGACCTGGCCCGCCCCGGGTTCCACATCTGGCTGGGCACCGGCATCCCGCTCGGGCCGCACGCCTCCGTGCACTTCGACCTGCAGTACCTCGGGATCATCGCCCGGCCGGCGTACCGCGCGTGCTCGGGAACCGTGTCCTTCACGGTCCCGATCGCGTTGCCCGCCAACGGCTCCGGGCTCAACGTCTGGCCCGGCTGTGGCTATCCGGCCTCGCCGTCGCAGATCCGGGCCGTCAGCCAGGGTCCACCGGTGGTGATCGGCTACCGGACCGGCACCGCCGTGGTGCACAGCGGTCACGTCCTGCACCAGATCGGTGCGACCCCCGAACCGGGCGCCGACGACGTGCGGCTGACCCTGCAGGGCCACGGGCTCGTCCGCGGGTCCGACCTCGTCCTCTACTGGTGAAAGGGCCGACCATGCCCAGCTCCTACATCCCCGACGACGACCGTGTCGACGTGATCGGCAAGCTCTCCGAGCGTCTGGACGCGATGGGCGACCGGAGCCTGCGCGCAGCCGCGGAGGAGGCCGCGTCCGACGACTCCGACGACCCCGGCACGACCCTCAAGCCCGTCAAGGACGACGGGGAGAAGGACAAGGAGACCAAGGAGGTGCCGAAGGAGCAGGGCGAGAAGGACGCCAAGGAGTTCAAGGACGAGGGCGAGAAGGACGGTAAGGACGTCAAGGACGAGGGCGACAAGGACCTCAAGGACGAGGGCCAGAAGGACGGCAAGGACGCCAAGGACGAGGGCCAGAAGGACGCCAAGGACGAGGGCGAGAAGGAGCCCACGGAGAAGGAGCCGGGCGAGAAGGAGCTCGGGCAGAAGGAGCCCAGCGAGAAGGAGCCGGACGAGAAGGAGCTCGGCGAGAAGGAGCAGGGCGAGAAGGAGGCGGAGTTCGAGGCGCCGTTCCCCGACGACGACCCCCGGTCGGCGCCGGCCGATCCCCCGTACGAGCGCGGGGGACCCGCTGCCCCGCCGGTCATGTAGCGCATGGAGGTCCTCGCTCTCGCGGATCCGAGCGGTCGTCAAGCGCAGCTGCTCGAGGCGTTGCGTCGGTCCCTGCGCGTGCACGGGCTGGCGCTGCGCGCGGCGTCGCACGACGAGCTCGCCCGCGAGGCCCGCGTCGAGCAGACCGGCCTGGACGCACGGGTGCTGCCGGACCGTCCCCTGCTGTGGCTGAGCCCCGGCGCCACCGGCCGCGGCCGGACGCCCGAGGACCGGTTCGTGGCCTACGAGAACTACTCCGCCGCCCGCGCCGTCGCGTTGCTGAGCCGCGCGCCGGTGCTCAACCGCCCCACCGTCGTGGCGCCGTGCGGCACGCTGCCGGACAACCGGGCCATGGCCGTCCGCCGGGCCGGGTCCGTGCTGGGCGTCCCGCAGCGGGGCGAGGTGTTCACCTCCCGCGCCGAGGACGCCGACGGCCTGACCGAGGTCCTCGACTTCGCGACCGGCCGGACCGCGTGGCGGGTTCCCGAGGACGCAGCCGGCCCGTTCCGTGTACGGCGAGGGATCAGCACCGCGCGGGCCGTCGCGGTCAGGGTCGTCGGCTCGACCACCGTGAGCCCGCGCCCGGTGCCGCGGCTGCTCGCGGAGCTCAGCATCCGGGTCGCCGCACTCTTCTCGCTCGACCTGGCCTCGGTCTGGTGGACCGGCACGTCCGCCGAGCCGTACCTGTCCCGGATCGACGGCTGGCACTGGGACGTCAGCCTCGCGGCGGACCTGCTCCCCGTCGCGGCTGCCGTGGCCGACTGGACGGTCGACCGCCTCGCGGAGGGCGCTGCGTGATCGGGATCGCCGGCACCCGGGCCGATCCGGTGATGCTGCACTTCGCGACCCGCTGCGTCGTCGCAGGCGTCCCGTTCGCCGACCTCGACCTCGTGGAGGCGGCGACGCGCGGCGACTGGCGGCTCAGTCTGCCGCCGGCACCGGACGACCGGATCTCCGGTGCCGAGGACGTCCGGCTCGCCGACCTGTCCGGCGTGTACGTCCGGCCGATCTACCTCGGGACCACCGACCGCGCGCGAACGCGGTGGAGCGGCCTGCTGGAGGGCATGAACGCCTGGCTCGACGTGACCGCGCAGACGGTCGTGAACCGCCCGGGCGCCTATCAGTTCAACAGCTACAAGCCGGCCCACTACGCCTGGCTCGCGGCGCGTGGCCTGCCGGTGCCGCCCAGCCTCATGAGCTCCGACCGGCAGCACGTCGAGGCGTTCCTGGCCGGTGGGCGGACCGTCGTGAAGCCGATCTGCGGCACGCGCGCCACCACCCGCGAGCTGACGGCCGACGACCTCGGACGGTTGGCCGGCAGCGACGTCCCGGTGCTCGTGCAACGCCTCGTGCCGGGCGACGACGTCCGCGCGCACGTGGTCGGCGGCTCCGTGATCGCCGCCAGGTTCACCAGCGAGGCGATCGACTACCGCAAGGACCGCGGCGCCGACCGCCGCCCCGTCGAACTCCCCGACGACCTCGCCACCCTGCTCGTGCAGCTCACCGCGGAACAGGGACTCCTCTTCGCGGGCTGGGACTTCAAGGTCGACCGCGACGGCACGTACTGGTGCCTCGAGTGCAACCCGATGCCGGGCTACAGCCACTACGACCGCGTCTGCGACCACCGGATCAGCGACGAGCTGATCCGGCTGCTCCAGCGCTGACCTCGGCCGACGCGCCTGGCGCACCGCGAGCCTCTCAGTGGAGCGTGGTCTTCACCTTGAGGATCTTGTGCTTGCCGTCAACCGGCTCTTCGTACGTCAGGTCCGCGCCGGTGCTCAGAGGGGTGTGATTGGCGGAGAAGAACACGTAGTCGATCTTGCGACCGGCCACCGTGTCAGCGCCGACTCTCCTGGTCTCGTTGTTGGCGAGCTGTGCTGCCTCGATGAAGCGGCCGTTGGACCGCCCCTCGGGGTGCTTGTAGAGGGGGTCGAGGGCAGCGAGCGTCGGCGTCGTGTTGAGGTCGCCGCCGACCACCACCGAGTGGCCACGACCGATCCAGTCGCCGGTGATCTCCTTGACCCGTCGGGCCTGGCGCAGCCGGACCTCCGCCGGGTTGGGGTCGTAGACGGTGAAGTGGGTCGAGCAGGCGTGCACCCGGTGCGTGCCCTTGTCGAACACCGCGCAGGCGATCCCGAAGTTCTTGCCTTCCCCGGCGACGTCGAAGGCCTCGTCGAAGGCGCTCCCCGCGCCTGGGTGGATGGCCGCGTTGCCCTTGGTCCCGCCCGGGCAGTCGCCCTTGGCCACCTGCTCGTGGAACGCGACCGTCCACGTGGGGTGGTTCGCCCTCAGGGCGGTGACCCAGCCCGAGCAGACCTCCTGCGCCGTCACCGCGTCCCAGTTGCCGGACTCCGCCAGTCGCACCACCCGGTTCCAGCGGGCCTCGTCCTGGTCGGTGTTGTGCTGGACGACGCGCAGGTTGGCCGGTGCGGCCGCCGCGCTGCTCGCGGACGCGACGTCCTGCGCGTCCGCCCCGGCGACCGCCGTCGCGAGCTGCGACGACCCGTCGACGTCGGCCGCGTACGCCGCCGTCGGCACCGCCCCAGCCCCCAGGATCATGACTGCTGCCGCGGCAAGCACGGCGCGAGTCCTCGTGATCATGTGCGCTCCCCCTCGAGTGCGATCGGAGCACGCCGGAGCGCGCCTGCCGCGACTCTAGCCCGGCGAGACATGGACGCACCCCTCCCTCCGGCGACGTCGGCAGGATCCGGGCCGGCACAGGCGGCCTGGTCACGCTCGACTCCTGATCCGTTGACCCGCCCGGCGGTACCTGGCGGCGACGACCAGCGCGCCGCGGCGGGCTCAGGACGCCGTGCGGCGCGTCAGCGCCCACGACGTCGGGACACCCGTGGGCCGGTGCTGCCGCTACCGTGTGCCGGTGATCCTCTGGCTCAACGGTGGCTTCGGCTCGGGCAAGACGACGCTCGCGGAGGAGCTCCACCGACGGCTCCCGGACGCGCTCGTGTACGACCCCGAGGACGTCGGCCTCCTGCTCTGGAGGTGGCTCCCGCCGGGCGGCGACTTCCAGCACCTGCCGAGCTGGCGCGAGCTGGTCGTCGCGACGGCGCTGTCGCTGCGCCGGCACCACGCGCAGACGCTGGTCGTCCCGATGTCCCTCGTCCGCGACGCCTACCGCGACGAGATCCTCGGCGGGCTCGCGGACGCCGGCGAGGACGTCCTGCACGTCTTCCTCGAGGCCGACGCCGAGGTGCTCCGCGAGCGGCTCGACGCCCGGGCCCGCGCGCTGCACCCCGACAGCCCGGGGTGGGAGCCGGGCGCCGTCGCGATGGGCCTGCCCCCGGTCGCGGAGTCCGTCGCCGCCGCCCGGCGCCAGCCGCCCGGGACGCTCCTGCTGCGCTCCGACCGGCTGACGCCCGCCGAGCTGGCCGACGCGGTGCTCGCCCGGGCCGGGACGGACCGCGCCGCAGCCTCAGGGTCGGCAGGGTCGGCAGGGTCGGCAGGGTCGGCAGGGTCGCGCTCGCAGTCGCCCGGGGCCGGTGCTTCCTCGCGTGCGCCGCGCTAGCCGCGCCCTGACCTATCCCGAGGTCGGCGCGTCCCTCACGGACGAGCTGCCCGCGGGCTACCACCACCAGCGCCATCGCGCCGTGCTGGGGACGGGACGGGCGCTGTTCGAGCGCTCGTCGGCCGCGGTCACCCGCTGGGAGCTCCATCGACGCGCCGGGGTCTCGCCCGCCCCGGGGACGCCGCCGGCCGCCACGGGTCTCGACGTCGACCTCCGCGCCACCCTCGGGCCGGTCGTCGTCCGCGTGCCCTGCCGCGTCGTCGCGCTCGTCGACGACCCGGACCGGCGCGGGTTCGCCTACGGCACGCTCACCGGTCACGCGGAGTGCGGCGAGGAGGCGTTCGTCGTGTCCATCGACGCGCAGGACGTCGTCCGGCTCGAGATCGCGGCGTTCTCCCGCCCGGGGCGCTGGTACTCGCGCCTCGGTGCGCCGCTCGCACGGGCAGCTCAGCGGGCCGTCACGCGCCGGTACCTGAGCGCGCTGGTCATGTGACGCACGGCCGCTGACCCGGTCCGACGGCGGGCTCTAGCCGGCGGCCGGCTCGACGAGGTGGGGGCCGTCGTTGCGGACGTTGCCGACCGCCTTGCCGACCTCGCGCGGCTCGAGGTGCGGCTCCGGCAGCCCGGCGAGGAGCGCGGCGACGTCCTCGAGGTCGGTCAGGTGCGGGTCGAGCCACGCGTCGACCTGGTCCGGCGTCACGAGCACCGGGCAGCGCTCGTGGATCTCGCCGAGGGTGTCGGTCGCCGCGCGGGTCGCGACCGTCGCCGTCCACAGCCACTCCCCCGGTCGCTCGGGGTCCGGGCGCAGCTCGTAGAGCCCCGCGGCGGCGATCAGGTCGCCGCCCGCGTGCAGGAAGAACGGGGTCTTCGAGCCGTCGGCGTTCTTGCGCCACTCGTAGAAGCCGTCCATGGGGACCAGGCAGCGCCGCTTCGCCGCCGCGCGCTTGAACGCGGGCTTCTCGGTGAGCGACTCCGAGCGCGCGTTGATCATCCGGGCACCGACCTTGGTGACCTCGTCGTCCTTGGCCCACGCCGGCACCAGGCCCCAGCGCACCCGCCTGAGCTGGCGGACGGGCTCGGCGTCCTCGGGTGCGCCGCGTGGCGTGCGTTCGAGCACGACCCGGATGTCCTGCTGCGGCGCCACGTTCCAGGACGGCGCGGTCTCCTCGTCGACGATCTCCTGCACCGCCAGGGCGCCGGCGATGTCGGCGTCCCGGCGTGCGCTCGCGTACCTGCCACACATGGGGCCACCCTCCCGCACCGGCCGGTCGTGCGCTCGGCGACGCGGGCGTCGGCTCAGCGCCCGCCGGTGCGACCGTCCCGCCCGGGACGTCTGTCCGGGTCGGCACCCCGCGAGCGCAGCAGCCGCTCCGTCAGGTCGGCGACGCGCGCCGTCCCGGCGGTGTCAACCCTGGCCGTCGACCCGCAGCTCGGGCAGCAGCGGGCTGCGCGCCGCGACAGCACCCGTCGTGGTGACCGGGAAGGAGCCGTAGATCGCCGTCACGTCGACCAGGACGTGCACCGCGCTGGTCACGAAGAGGCGGATCGTCGGCCGGCCCTGGAACAGCCCCACGGCCGTGACCGCGAAGTTGGCGAGGTCCTGGTTCGCGGTGAAGTTGATGGACGACGTCTCGGGGCGTGCGACGCCGTGCGGGAACAGGGTCACGTAGCCGACCCCGGCGCCCTGCGTCACCGTCAGGTTGACGAAGATGCTCGCGGCATCGAGGTCACCCGTCGCGGCGTCCACCGCGACGTCGATGGTGGCGCCGGCGACGACGCGGCCGCTGGCGTCGAGCGCGCCCGGGGTCCGGCCGACGATCGATGCGCGCCCGGCCTCCGTGCGGGTGTCGAGCACACGCGTCGGGGCGGGCGCATAGATCATCGGCAGGTACGAGACGAGGTCCTGCAGGTCGAGGTTCGTCACGAGGTAGCCGCGCTCGACGCCCGTGCCGTCGCGGTCCAGGCCGATGACGGGTCCGGCCGGGGTGTTCCTGATCTCGCCGAGCTGCGGGTTCCAGCCCGTCGCGTCGGAGGGCTCGAGCCGCAGCTGGGCGCCCGTGGGGTTCGCGAGCGACAGCGTCGGTGCGGTGCTCGTCGCGGCGAGGCGGGTGCCCGACGTGCCGGCGTCGTGCGCGCGGCCGGCGAGCAGCGGGTCGCCCGCCGCGGCCGACGCCGAGGTCGAGCCGATGGCGGTCGCGGCGGCGGCCCCGGCGACGGCCATGCCGCCCATCCGGAGCAGTCGACGGCGTGAGACCTCCGGCGCGGCGGCGTCCGGTGCCGTCGCGCCGTGCGCGGTGGTGTCGTCGGTGGTCATCTGCGTCCCTACTCTCGGGCGATCCGGCACACCCACGCACCCCCGTGCGCCACGCGCGTCACCCGTCCGGTCGGCACCGGCGGGAGGACGGGTGGTCGGCGTTCACCGTCACGCTTCTCACCCGTTCATCGGCGTCCGCGGGTGAACCTTGAGCCGTTGGTACGCACCTCTCCTCCGAGCCCGCGGCTCAGCCGTCACCGGGCCCGGTCCCGCCCGGCGCGACGGGCACGGGCTCGCCGTCCAGGAGCAGCCGGCCGGCGCGGGCCTTGGTCTCGAGGGACTCGCTGCTCCACAGCGCGTTGAGCGCCTCCACGTCCTCGAGCGTGTAGCCGGCGTCCCAGAACGCGGCGCGCGCGCGGTCGTCCTCGGTCGCCGACGGGTCCAGCGGCTCCGCGTAGCCCTCCGCGGGCGCGGTGCCGTCGGAGGGCGCGGTGCCGTCGGCGGGCGCGGTGCCCTCGGCGACCGGCGGGACGAGGCCGTCGAGGAGCATCTGCCCCGCGCGCGCCTTGGTCTCGGTCGTGCCGGTGCTCCACAGCGCGGCCAGCGCGTCGACGTCCTCGGGCGTGTAGCCCGCACCCCAGAACGCGTCGTACTGCTCGCGCGTGTACCCCGGCGGCATCGCCGACCAGTCGATGCCCACGGCCTGCGCGACGTTCTCGACGGCGCGCGCGACGTCCGAGTAGGGGTCGGCGGCGGCCGCCGCCCCGGCACCCGCGACCGCGAGCGCGGACGTCACGACCCCCGCGACGACGACCCTGCCGCCGCGCCGGCGGAACTCCGTGAGCGACGTGGGCTCGGGCGCTCCGCGGCGGTCCGCGAGCGCCGCCTGGAGGCGCGCGGCCACGAGCGCCGGGTCGGGGGCGGCCGCCGCCCGCGAGGCCAGCGCCCGCGTGAGGCGCGCGGTCAGCTCGTCGTCGGTCGGCGGGTGCTCGGGGTCCCGGCGTGGACGGTCCCCGGCGCGGTCGTCGGTGGCTCGGACGTGCTCGCTCATCGCGTCTCCGGTCGGGTCGTGGGTTCGGTGCGGCGCAGCGACGCCAGCGCGCGCGAGGCGTGGGAGCGGACGGTCGCCCCGGACGTGCCGAGGACCCCCGCGATCTCGAGGTCGTCGAGACCCTCGTAGTAGCGCAGCACGAGCACCGCGCGCTGGCGCGGGGGCAGGGCCTCGAGCCGGCGCCACATCGCGTCGTCCTCGACGACGTGGTGCGCGTGGTCGCGCTCGGGGTCCAGGTGCGCGGCGAGCACCTCGTCGGCCGCCGGCCGGACCGTGCGCACGTGCCAGCGCCGCCGCCAGGACAGGTGCTCGTTCGTGACCATGCGGCGCAGGTACAGGTCCGGGCGCTCCATGAGGGCGATCCGCGTCCAGCGCACGTGCGCGCGCAGCAGCACCTCCTGGACGAGGTCGGCGGCGGTGTGCCCGTCGCCCGTGAGGACCGTCGCGTAGCGCAGCAGTCCGGGCAGGTGCGTGCGCACGACCTCGTCCAGGGCGCTCCCGGGGCGTGCGGGGCCGAGGTCGGCCCGCACCGCGTCGCCGAGGTCGGCAGGTACCGCGTCGCCGGGGTCGGCGGCGTCGCGCCGAGCCGCAGCACCGGTCCTCGGTGCGCGCCCGACGGCCGGCACGGCGCCGCTGTCGGGCGCGACGACCCGGAGCCACGTGCTCATCGGCGCACCCCGAGGAGGTCGTCGAGCGCCGCGGCCGGGTCGTCCACGGCACGCTCCCCCGGTCGGGGCAGCGGGCGGTCGTCGAGGCACCGGGTCAGCAGCGCCTCGACCAGCGCCGCGCGCCGCACGATCGCGTTGCCGTCGAGGTCGCCGGGCAGGAGGCGGACCTCCACGGTGTCGCGCACGGGGCGGTCGGTCACCAGCTGGGTCAGGTTGACGTCCGCGAACTTCGTGAGCCCCACGGGGCGCGCCGCCGCCTGCAGGCGCGCCCAGCCGCTCGCGCCGGCGTCGTCGGGCCACGGCTGCTCGACGAGCGCGAGCAGCGCGGCGGGGAGCGGGCCGAGGCGGCGGCACGCCGGGTTCGTGCCGAGAGTGGACCACAGCACGTCGCGCCACCACCCGAAGAGCCGGACGACGTTCGCGAACGCCCCGACGCGCCGGAACGGGCCGCCGTCGACGTGCACGTGCACTGCCGCCTCGTGCGGGACGGTGAACCCGAGCTCGCGCGCGGGCCCGAGCAGGCGCTCGAGGGCGGCCGCGTGGTCGTGCTCGAGCGGCGGCGTGACGACCTCGCACGGCCGCTCGCGTCCCCGCGGGAGCGGCATCGCGACCGCCACCGTCGTGCCGGTCGCGTCGTTGACGCGGGTGGCGGCGGGAAACGCGTCGGCCGTCACGCCGAACAGGTCGGCGACGCCGTCGAGCACGGTCGCGAGCGGGGCGTGAGGGTCGGCGTGGCGCTCGACGAGCCGCAGCAGGCGCGCGTCGTCGCACAGCACCCGGTACCAGCCCCGGTGCCCGGCCCGTCCCGCGGCACCGCGCCCCGCGGCCAGGTCCGCCTCAAGGGTGGTGTCGTCGACGAGGCGCGCGACGGGCCGGCCGGCCGCGTCCTCGACGTCGAACGCGGGCGACAGGTGCCGGAACACCCCGACGCCCGGCACCGCCGACGGCTCGCTGTCGGTGTGGAACGACCGCTGGACGCGCCCGGCGCAGCGCGCGGCGAGCTCGTCCGCGAGCGCCTGCCGGTCGGACCCGGCGGGGGCCAGCAGCTCGATCTCGAAACCGGTGCGCCACGTCAGCTCGTGCACGTCGATGGTCGTCTCCTCACCTGGCGGGTCGTCGGTGGTGCCGGGCCGCACGGTCAGGACGCGGCGGGGGCGGTGCTGCCCGGCGCCACCGGGACGGTCTGCCCGTCGAGGATCATCTGCCCGGCGCGGGCCTTGGTCTCCATCGACTCGCTGCTCCACAGGTCGTTGAGCGCCGCGAGGTCCTCCGGGGTGTAGCCCGCGCCCCAGAACGCGCCGAGCTGCTCCTCGGAGTGCCCGACGGCCGCCGAGCCGTCCGTCGTGGCCGTGCCACCGGCGTCGGTCCGCTCCTCGGCCGCGGGGCTGGGCGGGAAGGGCAGCTCCTGCCCGTCGAGGATGAGCTGCCCGGCGTGGGCCTTCGTCTCGGTCGTGCCGGTGCTCCACAGCGCGGCGAGGGCGTCGACGTCCTCGGCCGTGTAGCCCGCACCCCAGAACGCCTCGTACTGCGCCTGCGTGTACCCGGCGGGCATGAAGGACCAGTCGACCCCCGCGTCGTGCAGGGCACCGGCGACGGCCTGGGAGACCGCCGACGTCGGGGCCACGGCCATCGCGGCGCCCGCCCCGGCGACGGACAGCCCAGCGGCGACGACCCCCGCGGCGACGATGCGGCGTCCGCGCGGGCGGGCGGCGGCACGGGCGGTGGTCGGCCGGGCGGTGGTCGGCCGGGCGGTGGTCGGGCGTGCGGTGGTCGGTTCCATCGGGTTCCTCCAGCGGGCGGTGCGGATGTGCTTGCGCTCCTAGAACGCGGCTCGCGGCCCGGATGTGGAGCGCCCCCGCGAACCGGTCGCATGCGCCCGGCGCGCGGTGCCTCGCGGCGGCCGGTGGGCTCGCCGTGACTCCCCCGCGTCAGAGCACCGCCGCGAGGGCGTCGAGCGCCGCGAACGGGTCCGGGCCGACCGGGATCAGGACCATCGACGAGACGCCCGCGTCGTGCAGCGCTCCGATGCGGGCCCGCGCCTGCTCCGGGGTCCCGGTCACGGCGAGCTGGTCGACCCACGCGTCGGGCATCCGCTGCGCGAGCTCCCCGCCGCTCGCGCACGCGTCCCGCAGCGCCGCGAGGTCGGCCGCGAACGACAGCGGAGCGAGGTGCGGCGCCCAGTCGGCCTCGCCGATCGCGGAGAGCCCGGGACGCACCCTCGCGCGCGCCGCACCGGCGTCGGCGTCGACCGCCGCGACGGCGTAGCCGACGATCCGGTGCTCCCCCGGTGCGGCGATGTGCGCGCGTGCCTCGGCGACGTACTCGGGCGTGACGGGCTCGGCGAGCACCGTGCCGTCGGCGGCCCGGCCCGCGAGCGCGAGCGAGCGCGGGCCGCGCACCCCGGCGAGCAGGCGGGGGACGGTCCGGGGCGGGGAGGACAGGCGCACGCCCGTGACGTCGACGTGGCTCCCGTGCACGTCGAGCCGCTCCCCGCGCAGCAGCGCGCGCAGCGCCGTGAGGTGCTCGTCGAGCAGCGTGAGCGGGCTCGTGGGCCACGCGCCCGCCTGGCGCATCCAGCCGGGCATCCCGTGCCCGACGCCGACGTCGAGGCGCCCGGGGAAGAGCTCGGCGAGCGTGCCGACCTCCAACGCGGCGAACGCGACGTTGCGGGCCGCGGCCGGCAGGATCCCGATGCCGACGCGGAGGCGCTCCGTGACCGCGAGCGCGACCCCGGCCTGCGCGACCCCGCCGCGGAACTCGAGGTCCTCGACGACCCACAGCTCGTCGAACCCGAGCTCCTCGGCGCGCCGCGCGAAGCGCGTGAACCCTGCCGCGGGGAGGTCGCGCGGGAGCATCACGCCGACCGCCCGGTCGTCGTCGCGGGTGCTCCGCGGGGTGGCCGTCACGGGGGCGTCGGCGGTGTCGTCGAAGGAGGTCACCCGGCTGATCCTGGCACGTCGCGCACCCCCTGCGACGACCTCCCGGAGGGCACTGGCGCAAACGTCCGCGCGGCCTCACACTTCACGTGCACCGCCCCCCGATCCCCGCTCGGCACACCCCCCGAGACCCCCCGAGAGGACCCACGTCCGTGCTGCGCACCGTCACCTCGCACCTGTCCCTGGACGTGCGCGGGCCCGCCGAGCTCTACCTCGCCGTCGCCGTCGCGGACGGCGCCTACGACCGCACCGAGCACCTCACCGTCACGCACGAGGACGGGCCGCTCGACGCCCTCGAGATCAAGACCCACCAGGGGGCGCGGCTGCACCGCGTGCACGCCCCCGTCGGCCGGGTCGTCGTCGACTACCGCGCCACGGTCGCCGGGCAGGCCGAGCCGCCCACGGTCGTCGATGCCGACCTCGTCGAGTACGTGCGGCCGAGCCGGTACGCCGAGTCCGACCGCCTCCTCGCGTTCTCCCGCGACCAGTTCCGCGGTGTGGACGGCGCCGAGCTGCTCGACGCGGTCGTCACGTGGGTGCGCGGGAACCTGTCGTACGTCTCGGGGTCCAGCTCCCCGACCGACGGCGCGACCGACACGCTGCTCAAGCGGCGCGGGGTCTGCCGGGACTTCGCGCACGTGACGGCCGCGCTGCTGCGCGCCAAGGACGTCCCGGCCCGGCTCGCGTCGGTGTACGCCCCCGGGCTCCGGCCGATGGACTTCCACGCGGTCGTCGAGGCGTACGTCGACGGGGCGTGGCAGCTCGTCGACGCCACCGGCCTGGCCCCGCGATCGACGATGCTGCGGATCGCGACCGGGCGCGACGCGACCGACACCGCGTTCCTGTCGAACTACCACGGTGCGGTGAACCTCCGGGCGCTCACCGTCACGGCGACGTCCCAGGGCGACCTGCCGACGGACGACGGGCACGAGCTGACCGTCCTGCGCTGACCGTCGCGCCGGGCGGACGGGGTCGCCCGCGCCGGTCCGGCAGCCGTCCCGCCGGTCGGGACCGGCGCGTCAGGCGCTCTCGCGTAGCATCCGGCGGCGGCTCTCGAGTGCGATGAGCTCGGCGAAGACCCGCTGGTAGCCCTCGGGGTCGCTCGCGGCGTCCATCCGCTGGAGCCGGCCCTTGAGGTCGGCGATCGCGCGCGTCACGCCCAGCTCGACGACCTTGCCGACGACGTCCCGCACGTACGACGCGAGCGCGTCCGGCCGGTCCTCGGGCAGCGGGGCGACGGCGAGCTCCGTGACGAGCGGGACGACCATCGACGACGCCTGCTCGCTCACGGCCTCGACCCAGGAGCCGGACGAGCCGCTCGCGCTGGCCGCGACGAGCTCGCGCGCGGACGCCATCCCGCCCGCGGCGCGCACCGCCTCGTGGACCGCCCGGTACGCCGGGACGCTGAAGGCGTCGGCGCCGAGGTCGTCGAAGTCGGGCGGGACCAGGTGCGGGTACTGGAGCACGACCTCGAGCGCGGTCCGCTCGGTGCGGACCACGGGGTCGCGCGGGTCCGGGCGCGAGAGCCGCGCACCCGTGGCCTGCGCCGAGCCCGCGTCGCCGCCCCCGCCGTCGTCCCACGGCTCGGCCGGCCCGGGATCGTCGCGGTAGGGGTCGTCGCGGAACCGGTCGTCCGGGAACCGGTCGCCGCGCCCGCCCGGCCGCCCGTCGCGGTCCTGGCCGGGCCGTCGCGGTCCGTCGGAGCGCCCGGACCAGCCGCCGCCGTCGCGCCCGCCGCCGCCGGGGCGTGCGCCGTCCCGCCGTGCGCCGCCGCCCTGGCCGCCCTGCCACCGCGGGCCGTCACCGTTCCCGGCCCAGCGCGGCCCACCGGAACCGTTCACGCCTCCCGGACGCCCGCCGTCGCGCGAGGACCCCCGCTCGTCGCCGCGGCCCCCGCGGGGGTCCGCCTCGCGCCGGGGTGCGCCGCCGCTCCCGCCCGGGCGCGCCGTCGGCCCCGACCGCACCGCCGAGCCCACGGCGTGCCGCACCGTGTCCTCGTCCATGCCCAGCCACCCGGCGAGCAGGCGCGCGTACTCGAGCCGCAGGCCGCGGTCGCGGATCCCGGCGACGACCGGGACGGCGGCGCGCAGCGCGTTGACCCGGCCCTCGGCACGCTCGAGGTCGAACGAGCGCAGCGTCGTGCGGATCACGAACTCGAACAGCGGCTGGCGCGCCTCGACGAGCCCGCGCACCGCGTCGGGTCCCTGCGCCTGGCGCAGCTCGCACGGGTCCATGCCGCTCGGCTCGACCGCGACGAACGTCTGGGCGGAGAACGTCTGGTCCTCCCCGAACGCGCGCATCGCGGCCTTCTGCCCCGCAGCGTCCCCGTCGAACGTGAAGATGATCTCGCCGCCGACCGACGCCCCGGACGCGAGCTGGACGCCGCCGCTCCCCCCGGTGTCACCGACGAGCCGCCGGACGATGCGCGCGTGGTCGCTGCCGAACGCGGTGCCGCACGTCGCGACCGCGGTGCCCTCGCCCGACAGGTGCATCGCCATGACGTCGGTGTAGCCCTCGACCACGACGACGCGCTTGCTCCGCGCGATCTCCCGCTTGGCGAGGTCGATCCCGTAGAGGACCTGCGACTTCTTGTAGAGCGCGGTCTCGGGGGTGTTGAGGTACTTGGGCCCCTGGTCGTCCTCGTAGAGCTTGCGCGCGCCGAAGCCCACGGTGTCGCCCGTGACCTCGCGGATCGGCCACACGAGCCGCCCGCGGAACCGGTCGTAGAGCCCGCGGTTGCCCTCGCTCATCAGGCCCGTGGCCTTCAGCTCGGCCTCGGTGAACCCGCGCCCGCGCAGGTGTCGCAGGAGCGCGTCCCAGCCCTGCGGCGCGTACCCGACGCCGAACTGCTCGGCGGCGCCCCGGTCGAACCCGCGCTCGGCGAGGAAGGTGCGCGCGGCCGCGGCGCCGGGCGTCGCGAGCTGCTCGGAGAAGTACGTCGCGGCGACGCGGTGGGCCTCGAGCAGCCGCTGGCGACGGCCGGGCTCCTCGCCGGGACGCGGCGCGCCGCCGTCCTCGTACCGCAGCTGGATCCCGACGCGACCCGCCAGGTACTCGACAGCCTCCGCGAACGGCAGGCCGTCGATCTTCTGGACGAAGGAGATGACGTCGCCGCCCTCAGAGCACCCGAAGCAGTGCCAGAGGCCGACCTGGGGGCGGACGTGGAACGACGGCGAGCGCTCGTCGTGGAACGGGCACAGACCCTTCATCGAGCCGACGCCCGCGGACTTCAGCGTGACGTGCTCGCCGACGACGTCCTCGATCCGGGCACGCTCGCGGACCGCCTGCACGTCCTCCCGCTTGATGCGTCCCGCCACGGGGCAATCCTAGGTCCGGCGCGGCGCGCGACCGGCCGGGTCGCGGCCCTCTCCCCCGGTCCCCGCGCAGCGCCCGCGCGCGCCGGGCGTCAGTGCCGCGGCGGGTGCACGAGGCGCGCGTGCACCTCGGCCGCCGAGACGTCCGTCAGCGAGGCGACCTGGTCGATGACGACGCGCAGGCGTGCGGCGTCGTCGGCCGCGGCGGCCCAGTCGGCGGCGAAGGGCGGCTCGAGCGCGAGCGGGGCGCGGTCGGACAGCACGCGCACCAGGTCGACGAGGATCTCGCGCTGGCGGTGGTAGAGCGGCTCGAGCTCGCGGGGTGCCATGACGTAGGCGACCGCGAGGCCCTTCAGGACGAGGATCTCGGCCTGCGTCTCGACGGGGACGACGAGGTCGGCCGCGTAGCGGGTCAGCGGTCCGGGGCCGTACCGCGCGCGGGTCGCGGCGTGCGCGGCGCCGGCGAACCGCCCGATGAGCTGGCTCGTGGCGTCCTTGAGGTGCGCGAGCGCGCCGCGCGACCCGTCGAAGCCGTGCGCCCACAGGTCCGCCTCGTTGAGCCGGTCCATCGCGGCGGCGAGCTCGTCGGGCCCGATCGCGTCGCCGTACCAGGCGTCGACGGCCTGCAGGACGCGGGCCCGCTCGTCGTCGTCGGTCAGGACGGCGAGGTCGAGCCGGCCGCCCACGACGGCGTCCTCGACGTCGTGCACCGAGTAGGAGATGTCGTCCGCGAGGTCCATGACCTGCGCCTCGAGGCACTTGCGGCCCTCGGGCGCGTCGGCGCGCAGCCACGCGAAGACCGGCAGGTCGTCCTGGTAGACCCCGAACTTGTGCGTCGGGCGGCCGTCGCTCAGCAGCGGCCCTTCGCCGAACGCCCACGGGTACTTGACCGAGGCGTCGAGGCTCGCGCGCGTGAGGTTGAGCCCGACCGCGGTGCCGTCCGGCCCGACGACCTTCGGCTCCAGCCGGGTCAGCAGCCGCAGGGTCTGGGCGTTGCCCTCGAAGCCGCCGATGCCCCGGGCGAGCTCGGCGAGCGCGCGCTCGCCGTTGTGCCCGAACGGCGGGTGGCCGAGGTCGTGCGCGAGGCACGCGGTGTCGACGACGTCGGGGTCGCAGCCGAGCGCCTTGCCGATCTCGCGGCCGACCTGCGCGACCTCGAGCGTGTGCGTCAGGCGGGTGCGCACGAAGTCGTCGGACGCCGGGCCGAGCACCTGGGTCTTGGCGCCGAGCCGGCGCAGCGCCGAGGAGTGCACGAGCCGGGCCCGGTCGCGCTCGAACGGGGTCCGGGCGCGCGACTTCGGCGCCTCGGTCACCCAGCGGGCGCGGTCGACCTCGGTGTAGCCGTCGGTCCGGGTCTGCGCGCTCACGCGCACACCCTAGTTCGCGGCTCGCGGGCGGGTCAGGCGAGCCTCCACACCTGGAACCCGGGGCCGTCGCCGGGCAGCCGGAGCGCGTCCGGCGTCACGTCGAGGGCCGCGCCGCCGTAGAGGTTCTCGGCGTCGTGGCCGGGCGCGAGCAGGTAGCGCGGGAGGTCGGCGCCGGACCACGGCGCGCGGGCGGCGAGCACGAGCACGCGCTCGTCGGCCGTCTCGCGCAGGAACGCCACCGCGTCGGGCCCGACGACGGCCCAGCGCAGGCCGCCCTCCCGCAGCGCACGGCTCCCCCGCCGCACCGCGATCAGCGCGCGGTACACCTCGAACGTCGCCGCGTCCCACCGCGACGCGTCGCCCGCGGCGATCGCGTCCCACGGCATCGGCACGCGCGCGTGCTCGCCGTTGACCCCGCGCAGCCCGCCCTCGTCCCCCGCGAACATCGCGGGCGTGCCCGGGTAGGTGAACAGCAGCGCGGCGGCGACCTCGACCCGCTCGCGCGAGCCGACGACGGTCCGCAGGCGCGCGGTGTCGTGCGAGCCGAGCATGTTCCACTGGTGCCGCGTCACGGCCCACGGCACGGCCGCGTCGAACTCGCGCATCGACTGGACCATCGCGTGCCCGTCGCGGCTGGGCACCGGCACCGGCATCCCGAGGAAGCCGAGCTCCGAGCCCGGCTCCGCGAGCCACGTCCACACCGGCCGCGTGAACGCCGAGTAGTTCATGTTGGCGTGCCAGCCGTCGCCCGCGAGGTCGGGGCCGGCGTCGTGGAAGTGCTCGCTCACGAGCACCGAGTCCGGGTTGACCGCCTGCATCGTGCGCCGGATCGTGCGGGCGAGCTCGTGCGTGCGGTCCTCGCTCGCGTAGCGCCCGGTCATGTTGGCGACGTCGATGCGCCAGCCGTCGAGCGCGTAGGGCGCGCGCAGCCAGCGGGCGATGACGGACTCGGGCCCGTCGACCATGCGCTGCGCGAGCGGGCGCGCCGCGTAGTTGAGCTTGGGCAGCGACGCGTGCTCGAGCCACCCGACGTAGCCCGGCGCGGCGTCCGTCCAGTAGTAGAACGACGCCTCCTCGCTCGTGCGGTCGGCGCACGCGCGCTCGAACCACTCGTGGCCGGCGCCCGTGTGGTTCGTCGTGAGGTCCCCGACGAGCCGCAGGCCCCGGGCGTGCACCGCGGCGGACAGCGACGCGAACGCGGCGTCGCCGCCGAGCAGCGGGTCGACATGGTCGAACGTGCGCGCGTCGTACCGGTGGTTGGACCGGCTCGGGAAGATCGGGGTGAGGTACAGCGTGTCGACGCCCAGCCGCTCGAGGTGGTCGAGGTGGGCCTCGACGCCCGCGAGGTGCCCGCCGAAGAGCTGCTGCGAGACGCCCGGTCCGGCCGGGATCGGCTCGTCGTCCCAGCGCGCCGGCACGGCCCAGTCGGGCAGCTCGCCCTCGGGGAGCCCGTCGTGCGAGCCGGCGCGCGCGAAGCGGTCGGGGAACACCTGGTAGACGACGGCCGACGAGAGCCACGCCGGCGCGGGCGCGTGCACGGTGAGCCGGAAGTCGGCGACGTCCGGGACCTCGCGCGCGTGCACGCCGCGCCCGTTGAGCCACCGGTAGCCGCCGGGCTCGTCGAGCAGCGCGCGGTAGCCCGTGACCGGGTTGTGCACCGGGACGTCCGCGACGTACCAGCGCTCGTGCGCGTCGGCCCGGTCGAGGCGCGCGGGCTCGACGCGCGGCTCGCCGTCGCGCACCGTGCGCACCCAGACCGCCCGCTCGGTGCCCGACGCCGGGACGCGGAACCGGACGGGCACGACGTCGCCCAGCGCTGGGGTGCCGGCCGGGACGTACACCTCCGAGCCGTCGTGGTGCGGCTCGTCGAGCAGGTGGCGCACGCGGGTCGCGGCGTCGAGCGTCGTCACCCCTTCACCGAACCGGCGGTCAGGCCCGAGACGATGTAGCGCTGCAGGAACTGGAACAGCAGGAGCACCGGGATCGCCGCGAGCACGGCCGCCGCGGCGAACAGGCCCCACGGCGCGTTGCGCTCGTCGGACGCCCACACGTACAGCCCGACGGCGAGCGTGTAGTTCTCGACGCGGCTCAGCACGATCTTCGCGAGGATGAACTCGCCGAACGCCGAGACGAACGACAGCAGGCCGACGACCGCGAGGATCGGCGAGACGAGCCGCAGGATGATCGTGAAGAAGATCTGCGCGTGGCTCGCGCCGTCGATCTTCGCGGCCTCGTCGAGCTCGCGCGGGATCGTGTTGAAGAACCCGTACATGAGGAACGCGTTCACGCCGAGCGCGCCGCCGAGGTACACCGCGATGAGCGCGAGCCGGCTGTTGAGGCCCAGCGCGGGGAACACGTCGCCGAGCGTGAGCAGCAGCAGGAAGATCGCGACGAAGGCCAGCATCTGCGGGAACATCTGGACCAGCAGGAGCGCCGTGAGCGACGCACGCCGGCCCTGGAACCGGAAACGGGAGAACGCGTACGCCGCCGCTGCTCCCATGAGCACGGTCCCGAGTGCCGTGGCCGTGCACACGACGAGCGAGTTGACGGCCCACAGCGGGAAGTCCGTGCGCGCCAGCTCGGCGTAGTTGGCGCCGCTGACGTCGCTGAAGAGCTTGTTCGAGCCCGTGAGCGTGCCGCCGGCGTTGAGCGACGCGGACACCACGTACAGCAGCGGGGTCACGCACACGACGACCATCACGACGCCGACGACGTGGCGCCAGCCGACCTCGCGCCACCACCGGACGCCCGTCACGGGCGCGTGCAGTTCGACGGACGCGCGGGCCATCACAGCTCCTCGAGGGTCTTGGTGCGCCGGAACGCGGCGTAGGAGATCGCGCCGACGATGACGAAGATCAGGATCGACACCGCGCTCGCGAGGCCGTACTGCTTGACCCCGCTCTCGAAGGCCACGGCGTAGACCATCGAGATGAGGATGTCGGTGTGCCCGACGAGGACCGGTGAGCTCTCGAAGTTCGGCCCGCCGCCCGTGAGCATGTAGATCAGCGTGAAGTTGTTGAAGTTGAACGCGAAGCTCGAGATCAGCAGCGGGGCGACCGAGATCATCAGCAGCGGCAGCGTCATCGAGCGGAACACCCGGAACGCGCCGGCGCCGTCCATGCGCGCCGACTCGATCACGTCGGACGGGATGGCCTGCAGCGCGCCCGTGCAGACGAGGAACATGTACGGGAAGCCGAGCCAGAGGTTGACCAGCAGGATCGAGAGCTTCGCGAGCCACGGGTCGGTGAGCCAGGGGACGTCGGCGCCGCCCAGCAGCACCTCGTTGATGAACCCGAACCGCGGGTTGAGCATCCCGCGCCACACGAGCGCCGCGAGGAAGCCCGGGAACGCGTACGGCAGGATCAGCAGCGAGCGGTAGAACCGGCGACCGCGCACCCGCGGGTCGTTGAACACGATCGCGAGGAACAGCCCGAGCCCGAAGGTCGTGACGACCGAGAGGATCGCGAACGCGAACGTCCACGCGAGGATCGTGAAGAACGGCCCGGACAGGCGCGAGTCGCTGAACATCGCGGTGTAGTTCTCGAACCCGACGCCCACCCGCCAGCCGGGGGTCAGGCGTGAGCCGTCCTCCGCGGTGAACGTGCCGTAGCGCGACGGGGTGTACACGGTCCCGGTCTCGAGGTCCGTGAACGTGTCGGCCGCCTCGTCGTACGCGACGCTCGGCGTGTACACGTACCCCGTCGAGCCGTCCTGCGTGCGCAGGCTGCCCTCCGACGCGTCGTCGGACACCGGCACGCGCAGCTCGGTGATCTCGCCCTGCCGCTGCGCGATCTGCGCGAGCCCCAGGACCTCGAAGCCCTCGACGTCCGTGATGCGGTCGCCGTCGGCCTGCGCGCCGTCGACGGTCTCGAGCGGCTGCTCGGGGGTCCCGACGCGGACGTCACCGTCCTCGTCGACGATCCCGAGCCCCAGCTCCTCGCCGCGCGAGAGCACCGTGACGGGGTAGGTCGGCGAGCCCTCGACGCGGCGCTCGGTCTGCACCTGGATGGCGCTGATCGCGTCGGCCTTGGTCGAGTTGTGGCCGTCGCCGTAGTTCGTGAACGACACGTACCCCGTGTAGGCCATGACGAAGAGCTGGTAGACGAGCAGGAACAGCAGGCCCGGCACCAGGTACTTGCCGGGCAGCATCCGCCGCGAGAAGTAGACCCAGTTCACCGCGACGAGCGCGAGGACCAGGAACACGACGATGCCCCACGACTGGACGGCGGCCGCGGCGAGGATGCCGTAGAGCCCGAGCGCGTCGACGAGGGCGACCAGCACGAGCTTGACGACGAAGCCCGGCTTGATGTCACGGGCGTGCGAGGTGACCGACCTGCGGCGGGGCTCGGGAGCCGGGGTCCGGGGTTCGGGCCCGGCCGTCGCGGGCTCCGTCTGCTGGGTGCTCATGCGTCCTCCATCGCGCGATCCTGCGCGCCCCGTCACCGCGGGCGGCCGGGTGCGGGGGTGGTCCTGGGCCGAGGGGGTCCCGGCGTGCGCCGCCGGAACCCCCTCGGGTGTGCTGACCTCGGGTCTGTGCGCCCGCGAGGTCAGCCGTCGATCGCGCCCTGGATGTTGGTGACCATCGCGGTCCACGCGCCGGCCGGGTCGGTCGCCTGGCCGCCGATGAGCTGGACCTCGGTCGTGCCCCAGAAGCTCCAGACCGAGCCCATCTCGGGCAGCGACGGCATCGGGGCGCCGGTCGCGCCGGCCTCGTTGAAGCCCGCGAGGACCTCGTCGTCGATCTTGTCGGCCGAGGCGGTCAGCGCCGGGACGCGGCCGCCGGTCGCGTACAGCTCGTCCTGGATCTCCTCGGTCGTGAGGTAGTTCGTGACGAAGTCGTTCGCGAGGACCGAGTTCTCGGTCTTGGCGCTGATGAACGCGCCCTGGACGCCGACGAACGGCTTGGCCTCCTCGCCGCCCGCGCTGGGGACGGGGAGCACGGTGATGTCCATGCCGGCCTCGACGAACGCCTCGGCGTACCAGGGGCCCGTCACGATGTACGGGGTCTGGCCGTCGAGGAACGCCTGCTTGGCCTTGTCGCCGTCGACCGCCGGGTCGAGGACCTTCTCGGCGCCGAGCTTGGCGAGGTACGCGGCGAACGCGGTGCCGGCCTCGCCGCCGAGCGCGAGCTCGGGGGTGTAGGAGCCGTCGGCCGCCTGCGCGAAGACGGGGGCGCCGAACGACGTCTGCAGCGGGTACAGGTGGTACGCGTCGCCCTGGTCGCCCTGCTGGATGACGACGGGGAACGGCGTGCCGGCCGTCCTGCCCTGCGCGACGAGCTCGTCGAACGTCGCGGGCGTCTCGGTGAGGAGCGCGTCGTTGCGCACGAGCGCGATGTTCTCGATCGCGTACGGCACGCCGTACTGCTTGCCGTCGTAGGCGAACGCGGTGATCGCGGACTCGGCGAAGTCGCCGGCCTTGTCGCCGAGCTCGACGGGGGCGACGACGCCGTTGTTGACGAACTCGCCGGTCCAGTCGTGCGCGCCGATGACGACGTCGGGGCCCTCGCCGGTGGGGACCTGGGTCACGAAGTCGGTGCGGATGTCGCCCGAGGCCTTCTGCACGAGGTCGAGCTGGACGCCCGTCTCCTCCTGGTAGGACTCGGCGACCGGCTTGAACGAGTCGATGCGGGTCTCGTCGACCCAGACCGTGAGGGTTCCGGTGAGCTCGGGGGCCGCCGAGCTCGCGTCGCCGGTGGGCTCGTCCGACGAGCCGCTGCAGGCCGAGAGCGTGAGCGTCACGCCGAGGGCCGCCGCAACGAGGGGGATGCTCCGTCGCATCTTCGTGTCTCCAAGGATCTGTGGGGCTGCCTCCGTCGGGGGTGTCCCGCCGACGCCGGCCTGGTGTGACGGACGCTAACCCGCTTGTCTTCGTTCTTGCAACTCGTTACGGTAACTTTCAGGCAACGCTTTCACACCACCGTTCCTCCAGGGCCCCAGCACCGGACTGTGCCCACGTGCCCCACATCCGGACGAGGAGGTCCCGTGTCCCTTACGCTGCCCCACGTGCGCACGCGACTGATGGACCTGGCCGAGCAGGCAGGCGTCAGCACCGCCACGGTCTCGCGCGTGCTCAACGGCAAGCAGGGGGTCTCCGCCCAGACCCGCCAGGCGGTGCTCGCGGCGCTCGACGTGCTCGGCTACGAGCGCCCCGAGAAGCTGCGCACGCGCTCCGCGGGGCTCGTCGGGCTCGTCGTCCCCGAGCTGTCCAACCCCGTGTTCCCCGCCTTCGCCCAGGTCATCGAGTCGATGCTCTCCGAGCGGGGCTACACCCCCCTGCTGTGCACGCAGTCCCCGGGCGGCACGACCGAGGACCAGTACGTCGAGATGCTCCTCGAGCACGAGGTCGACGGGATCCTCTTCGTCTCCGGCCTGCACGCCGACACGACGGCCAGCAAGGAGCGGTACCACCGCCTGCGCAGCCGCGGCGTTCCGATCGTGCTCGTCAACGGCCACGCCGAGGGCGTCGACGCGCCCTCGATCTCCAACGACGACCCGTCGTCGATGGAGCTGTCCGTGCGCCACCTCGTCTCGCTCGGGCACCGGCGCATCGGGCTCGCCATCGGCCCCGACCGGTTCGTCCCCGCACAGCGCAAGGTCGTCTCGTTCGCCGAGCAGCTCCGCCGCCAGCTCGGCGAGGAGGACGCCGCCGCGCACGTCGTGACGACCCTGTTCACGGTCGAGGGCGGGCAGGCCGCGGCCGGCGAGCTCATCGAGTCGGGCCACACCGCGATCATCTGCGGGTCCGACCTCATGGCCCTCGGCGCGATCCGGGCCGCCCGCCAGCGCGGCCTCGACGTCCCGACGGACCTCTCCGTCGTCGGCTACGACGACTCCCCGCTGATCGCGTTCACCGACCCGCCGCTCACGACCGTGCGCCAGCCCGTGCAGGCCATGGGGCACGCGGCGGTCAGCGCGCTGGTCGCCGAGATCAGCGGCACCAAGGCCCCCCGCAGCGAGCTCCTGTTCCACCCGGAGCTCATCGTGCGGGCATCGACGGGCGCAGCGCCCGCCGTACGCTGATCCTCAGCAGCACGACCCTGCGCCGCCGGTAGCGACCGGCGCCGGCGCGTCCCCACGGACGCGACCTCGCGCACCTGCACCGGGCGCAGCAGCCCATCCCCAGCCAGAGACGAGGCACAGCCCTGTGACGACCACAGACCCGCGCACCCGCACGCTCGACACGACCCTCGTGCACACCGAGGGCTCCCCCACCGAGGAGTGGTGGCGCCACGCCGTCATCTACCAGGTGTACCCGCGCTCGTTCGCGGACGGCTCCGGCGACGGCATCGGCGACCTGCCCGGCATCACCTCGCGGCTCGAGCACCTGGCGACCCTCGGGGTCGACGCCGTCTGGCTCTCGCCGTTCTACCGCTCCCCGCAGGCCGACGCGGGCTACGACGTGGCCGACTACCGCGACGTCGACCCGCTGTTCGGCACGCTCGCCGACTTCGACGTGCTGCTCGAGCGCGCGCACGGCCTCGGCATGCGGGTGATCGTCGACCTCGTGCCGAACCACACCTCGGACGAGCACGTCTGGTTCCAGGCCGCCCTGGCCGCCGGCCCGGGCAGCGCCGAGCGCGAGCGCTACCTGTTCCGCGAGGGCCGGGGGGTCGACGGCGACGAGCCGCCGAACAACTGGCAGTCGATCTTCGGCGGCCCCGCGTGGACCCGCACGACCGACGCCGACGGCACGCCCGCCCAGTGGTACCTGCACATGTTCGACACCCGCCAGCCGGACCTGAACTGGGAGCACCCCGAGGTCCGCAGCGAGTTCGAGGACGTCCTGCGGTTCTGGCTCGACCGGGGCGTCGACGGCTTCCGCATCGACGTCGCGCACGGCATGGTCAAGGCCCCGGGGCTGCCCGACTGGGACGGCGAGGTCACGATGGTCGACGGCGCGAGCCCGGCCGACGACGGCTCGACGGGCGCCGGCAACCAGGGCCCGATGTTCGACCAGGAGGGGGTCCACGACATCTACCGCGCGTGGCACCGCATCCTCGCCGAGTACGACGGTGACCGTGCGCTCGTCGCCGAGGCGTGGGTCGAGCCGCTGACCCGCCTCGCGCGCTACGTCCGCCCCGACGAGATGCACCAGGCGTTCAACTTCTCTTTCCTCACGACCCCGTGGGACGCCGCCGCGCTGCGCTCCGTGGTCACGGCCTCGCTCGTCGCGAGCGACGGCGTCGGCGCGCCCACGACCTGGGTGCTCTCCAACCACGACGTCGTGCGCCACGCGTCGCGGCTCGGCCTGAGCACGCCCGGCGCGCGCCCCAACGGGATCGGCGTCGGCGACGAGCAGCCCGACGAGGAGCTCGGCCTGCGCCGCGCCCGCGCCGCGTCGCTGCTCATGCTCGGGCTCCCCGGCTCGGCGTACCTGTACCAGGGCGAGGAGCTCGGGCTGCCCGAGCACACGTCGCTCGACGACGACCTGCGCCAGGACCCGGCCTGGTGGCGCTCGGGCCACACCGAGCGCGGCCGTGACGGCTGCCGCGTGCCGCTCCCCTGGTCGGCCGGCGAGCCCGGGCTCGGCTTCTCGCCGACCGGCGCGACCTGGCTCCCCCAGCCGGAGTCGTGGACGCGCTTCGCGCTCGACGCGCAGCAGGGCGTCGAGGGCTCGACGTACGAGACCTACCGGGCCGCGCTGCGCGTCCGCCGCGAGCAGGGCCTCGGCTCGGGCTCGCTCGCGTGGGTCGACGCCCCCGACGTGCTCGGCGGCGAGGTGCTCGCGTTCCTCAACCGCGACGTGCTCGTGCTGACGGTCTTCGGCGGCGCGCCGGTCGCGCTGCCCGAGGGCGCCGAGGTGCTGCTCGCGAGCGGGGAGCTCGCGGCCGAGGACGGGCGTGTCGTCGTCCCGGCCGACACGACCGTGTGGGCCCGCCTGGCCTGACCGCTCCTGCGCGACGACGGCGCCGGCCCCGAGGTTCGCCCGGGACCGGCGCCGTTCTCGTGCGCGGGCTCAGCCCTGCGCGCGCGCCCCGACGTGCAGCGCCACCGCGCTCCCGGCGGGCACGCGTACGACGGCCTCGCCCTCCTCGACCCGCACCGGTTCTCCCGTGCACCGCGGCGCGTCCGCGCCCGCCGCGACCGTCGGGCCCGCGAGCACGTCGCAGTACGCGCCGTCCGGCAGCGTCGTCGGCACGCGCGCCTCGAGGGTCGCGTCGCCGCCGTTGACGACGACGGTCCCCCGCTCACCGCGGCTGAGCGCGATCGCGTCGCCGTCCTCCCACCGTGCCCCGACCGGGTCGTCCCCGACCGCGGAGCGCCAACCGACCATGCCCTCGACCGCGCGCCACCGGTGCTGGCACACCCACTCGCCGTCCGCGTACGCCCGGTCGCCACCCGCGTCGTCGGGGCACGCGGCGTCGAGCACCGCACCGCCGGGGTCCTGCTCCGGCCCGGCGTCGCGGTCGCTGAACGCGTAGCCCGAGTACACGACCGGGCGTCCGTACCCCGTCGCGAGCATGAGCACGTTCGCGAGCACGTGCTCGGCGCCGTCCGCGTAGCCCAGCGTGCTGCCGCCCCGCTCGGTGTCGTGGTTCTCGACGAAGATCCACGCCTTCTCGGACGGCAGGTACGACGACCCCGAGCCGAGCTCGGTGACCAGGCGCAGCGAGCCGCCGCGGATCATCCCGGTGACCTCACGGCCCCAGGCGAACTCGAGCACGTCCCCGGACCCGGAGTACTGCTCGGGCACCACGGGCTCGCCACCGCCGCGGATCACCTCGGAGACGATGCGCGTGCCCTCGGGCAGCCGCTCGACGAGCGCGGCGACGTCCTCGGCCGGCACGTGCTTCGCGGCGTCGATGCGGAAGCCGTCGACGCCGAGGCTCAGCACGTCCTCGAGGTAGGCGACGAGGCGGTCCTGCACCGCGGGGCGCCCGGTGGCGAGGTCCGCGAGGTTCACGAGCTCGCAGTGCTGGACCTCGTAGGCGTCGCGGTAGTCGGCGATGTCGTCGGCGGGCGGGACGCCGCAGTGGTGGAAGTCCCCGGCGGCGTCGGACCAGGTGCCCGGGTAGTCGTAGTGGGAGTACGCCGACCCGGCCCAGCCGGTCCCGGGCTCGTCCTGACCGGTCATGTGGTTGACGACCGCGTCGACCACGACGTCGACGCCCGCCTCGTGGCAGGTCTCGACCATCGCGGCCAGCTCCGCGCGCGTGCCGAGCCGCGACTCGAGCAGGTAGGACACGGGCTGGTAGGCGGTCCACCACGCGTCGCCGCGGACGTGCTCCTGCGGCGGCGACGTGAGCACCCAGCCGTAGCCGGCGGGTCCGAGGCGGTCGGTGCACTCGCGCGCGATCGCGTCCCAGGTCCACTGGAAGAGCTGCACGCCGACGTCGCGTGCGCCGGCGGGCTCGAGGGCGTCGTCCTCCGCAGGCGTGCACGCGGCGGCCCCGGCGGCGAGCCCGAGGGCGAGGAGCACGGCGGCCGCGCGTCGGCGCCGCCCTCGGGTGGGTCGGGTGCTGCGCTGCACGGGGCTCCTGCCGTCGTCGGAACGGCTGCAAGCGTACAGAAACTTGCAACCGGCGACGGCGGCGCGGCGCGGCTGCCGCCGGCTCAGCCGCCCGAGACGCTCAGCTCGGCCTCGTGCAGAGCGCGCCGGAAGTCGTCGCTCAGCTCGCGCGACGCGAGCCAGCCCTCGGGCAGCGTCGGGCGCTTCGGGGAACCCGCGCGCCCCCGCTGCCCCTCGGCCGCCTCCCCGGGGTACGGCTGGTCGAGGTCGAGCGCCCCGAGCCGGTCGTCGAGCTCCGCGAGCGTCGACACCAGGCCGAGCTTCGCGCGCAGCTCACCGCCCACGACGTACCCCTTGAGGTACCAGGCCATGTGCTTGCGCATCTCGCGCAGCGCCTTCGACTCGTCCCCGAAGTGCTCGATCATGAGCTCCGCGTGCCTGCGCACGACCGCGGCGACCTCGCCGAGCCCCGGCCGGCGACGCTCGCCCGACCCGGCGAACGCCGCCGCGAGGTCTGCGAACAGCCACGGCCGGCCCTGGCAGCCGCGCCCGACGACGACGCCGTCGCACCCCGTCTGCGCGACCATCGCGAGCGCGTCCTCGGCCGACCAGATGTCGCCGTTGCCGAGCACCGGGATGTCCGTCACCGTCTCCTTGAGCCGCGCGATCGACTCCCAGTCGGCGGTGCCCGAGTAGTAGTCGGCCGCGGTCCGGGCGTGCAGCGCGACCGCCGCGACACCGACCTCCTGCGCGACGAGGCCCGCCTCCAGGTACGTCAGGTGGTCGTCGTCGATGCCCTTGCGCATCTTGACGGTCACGGGTACGCCGTACGGGCTCGCGGCGTCGACCGCGGCGCTGATGATCGAGCGGAACAGGTCCCGCTTCCAGGGCAGCACCGCTCCCCCGCCGCGCCGGGTGACCTTGGGCACCGGGCAGCCGAAGTTGAGGTCGACGTGGTCCGCGCGGTCCTCGGACGCGATGAGGCGCACCGCCGCCCCGACGGTCGCGGGGTCGACGCCGTAGACCTGGACCGAGCGCGGCTTCTCGTCGGGCTCGTGCGAGATGATCCGCATCGACTCCTCGCCCCGCTCGACGAGCGCGCGCGACGTGACCATCTCGGCGACGTAGAGCCCGGCGCCGGACTCGCGGCACAGCCGCCGGAACGCCGCGTTCGTCACGCCCGCCATCGGGGCGAGCACGACGGGGGTGTCGATCGTCAGGGGCCCGATGCGCAGCGGTGGGAGGACGCGCGTGCCCGCTCCGGGCGCGGCGGCGGCCGGGGCTCCGCCCGGCGTCGGGGCGGGCACGGTGGGGGTCACGATCGCAGGCGTCACCCCTCGATTGTCCCCCACGCGGCGCGGGTCCCCCGGGGCCGTCGTGCTGCAGCCCGGAGGAGCCCTGCGCCGGGCCGCCGGGCGGAGGCGCCACGGCGCACCGACGTGACGCAGCCGCGCACGTCCGCACGTCGCGGGAGCACCCGGGTGACGTCCGGACTCAACCTTCGGGGTGGGTCGTGCGTCTTCTACGGTGTGACCACCATGACGAGCGGCACCCTCGCCTTCCCCGGTGACCCCCCGGACCTGCCCCCCGAGGAGGTCGTCCTCGTCGAGCGCGTCGCCCGCCGCGGTGCCGCACAGCGCGCGCAGACCCGCGAGGTCGACGCCGCGGGCCGCGACGCGGAGTTCGCCGCGTTCATGTCCGAGCACGGCGACGACCTGCTGCGCACCGCGTGGCTGCTGTGCGGCGACGCGCACCGGGCCGAGGAGCTCACGCAGCAGGCGCTCGTGCGCACGTACGCCGCCTGGGCCCGCGTCCGCACCGGCGACCCGCTCGCCTACACCCGCCGTGTGCTCGCGAACCTCCGCGTCGACTCGTGGCGGCGGCGACGTCGCGAGGTGCTCACCGCGCCCGAGGACCTGCCCGACGGCAGCGCGTCCCGCAGCGGCTCGACCCCGGCGGCCGGCCGCGACCACCAGGTCGCCGCCGCCGACCGCGACCTGCTCGTGCGCGCCCTGGCGACCCTGTCCCCGCGCCAGCGCCGCATCGTCGTCCTGCGCCACCTCGTCGGGATGCCCGAGGCCGAGGTCGCCGCCGACCTCGGCGTGAGCGTCGGCACCGTGAAGTCCACGGCGTCCCGCGCGCTCGCCTCGCTGCGCGGTGTGCTCGCCGCCGACCCCTCCGCCCCCATCGCTCGTGCGAGGAGCCCCCGATGACCCGCACCCCGCCCCCGACCCGGCTCCTCGACCCCCGCGAGGACGAGGTCGTGGCCCGCCTGCACCGCTACGCGACCGCGGGCGCACCGCCCATGCAGCTCGCGGCGGACGACGTGATCCGCGCGGCGCACCGCCGCACGGCCACCCGGCGCGTGCGCGGCGCGGCCGTCAGCACGCTCACCGTCGTCGCCCTCGCGCTGGGCGGGACGTACGTCGCGGGCCTCGAGCACACCGCCGACGACACCCCCGCGGTCCCGGGCGACCTCCGCGTCGTGACGGTCGCCCAGGGGGTGACGGCCGCGTCGTTCCCGGCACGCGTGCGCGGCGAGGCCGACGCCGTCGACCTCGGGCTCGGCTTCCCCGACGTGCCCGTCGGCGCCGCCCTCACGCTGAGCGAGGACGCCGGGACGCTGTTCGTCGACCTCCCGCTCGACGCCGGGGCGAACCTGGCCGGCGCGAGCGTGCACACCGTGCGCCTCGACCCCTGGACCGACGAGGACTCCACCACCGGCACGACGTTCCGGATGGTCGCGAGCACCGACGGCCGCGAGATGCTGGTCCTCGGCACGGTGCCGCAGTGGGTCGAGGACCCGGTCGTCGAGCTCGTCGGCGAGCAGCAGCCCGGATTCGTGCCCGTGGCCGGCGGCACCGCGGTCGACCGGGTCGAGGTCCCGACGTTCGACGCGCCGGGCGACGGCACCGGCCGGGTGTACGCGGTGCGGCTCGCGTCGGAGTCCGCCGCGTCGCAGTCCTGGCTGCGCATCGACGACCTGCGGCTCGTGCCGGTCGTGACGGGGGCGGGCGGCACCCGGGTGCTCGGTGGGGAGTGCCGCGGCGCCGAGCCGCGGTGCGTGCTCGACACCGTCCAGGGGCTCGTCGAGGACGTGGAGGCCGCGACCGTCGAGGTCGCGTCCGGGATCGTCGCGACCTCGCGGCTCGGGGTCGACCTCGACCGCGACGAGCGCACCGCTGCGCTGCCGGCGCTCGACCTCGGACTCGACCTGCCCGACCCGGCGGCGCCCGGCCGGCTCGCGGTCGTGCGGGACCCGAACGCGCCGCCGCCGGCCACGACGAACGTCCCGGCGTCGATCGGCGTGGACGGCGCCCGCCCGCTGCCCGACACCGCCTGGCGGACCGCGCTCGGCGGCGCGCGCGAGAACGCGCTGGTGGACGTCGTCAGCACCGTCACGGCATACGCCGCACAGGGTGACGCGTGGGTCCTGACCGGGACCGTGCCGGGGTCGGTGGCTCCGGACGCGCTCGCGCGGATCGAGCTCGCCGCCCCCGTCGTGCGCGCGGACGGGACCCGGGGGACCACGATCGACGTGCCGACGTTCGACCCGATGTCGGGCGACGGCAGGCGCGCCTACGTCGTCGTCGTGGGACCCGACGCCGGCCTGCCCGACCCGACGAGCGGCCGGTCCCCGCTCGCGCCGGCGCCGACCACGTTCGTCGAGCGCGCGCGCTGACGTCACCCTGCGCGCCCCGCGCCGGACCGGGCGCCGTCGGGCACGGTGCTGCACAATCGCACCGTGCCCGACTCCCCAGACGCCCCGGCGCCCGCCCGGGAGCCCGCCACGGCCCCGCCCGCCGTGGACCACCGCTCCGACCAGCCGCCGGTCCGGCGCACCGCCGCGACCCGCACCCGGCTGCTGCTCGTCGCCGTGCTCGTGCCGCTCGGCCTCGCGGCGCTGCTCGGCATGGTGCTCACGTGGCCCGGCGAGCCGCAGCCGACCAACGGCGAGCTCGTCGACGTCGAGGTGGAGTACCCGACGGCCCGCGTCACGGGCACGTCGGTCGAGTCGTGCGAGGGGACGAGCGAGGACCGGCTCGCCGACGGGTCCGTGCCGGCGCAGGTCGAGTGCCTGCGGGTGTTCGCGACCGTCACGAGCGGCTCCGAGAAGGGTCGCGACATCGAGCTCTGGGCGACCGCGACGCTCCAGCCGGAGGACGTCCGCGAGGGCGCCGGGCTCGTCGTCCAGCGCTACCCGGCCACCGAGACGGACGGCGAGCTGTGGGCGTGGCACGACTTCGAGCGCACCGTGCCGCTCGGGACGCTCGCCCTCGTGTTCGCGGTCGTCACCGTGCTCGTCGCCGGCATGCGCGGCCTGCGCGCACTGATCGGGCTCGTCCTCGCGTTCGCCGTGATCGGCACCTACATCCTGCCGGGCCTGGTCGCGGGCGAGGACCCGCTGCTCATCGGGCTGTGCGGCTCGACCGTCATCATGATCGCGGTCCTGTACCTCGCGCACGGGTTCTCCGAGCGCACCTCGACCGCGCTGCTCGGCACGCTCGCGGGGCTCGGGCTGACGGCGGCGCTCGGCGTGCTCGGCGCCCGCGCGGCGCACCTCTCGGGCGTGACGTCCGAGGACTCGTACCGCCTCGCCGGGCTGCTCGGCGACCAGGGGGCGACCGCGCTGCGCGGCCTGTTCCTGTGCGGGGTCGTGCTCGCCGGCCTCGGCGTGCTCAACGACGTGACGATCACGCAGGCGTCGGCGGTGTGGGAGCTGCGCGCGACCTCCCCCGACGCCGACCGCGGCGAGCTGTTCAGCCACGCGATGCGCATCGGCCGCGACCACATCGCCTCCACCGTCTACACGATCGCGTTCGCGTACACCGGCGCCGCCCTGCCCGTGCTCCTGCTGCTCGAGATCTACCACCTCCCGCTCGGTCAGACGCTCACCAGCGGGGCGTTCGCCGAGGAGATCGTGCGCACGCTCGTCGGGTCCATCGCGCTCGTGCTGGCGATCCCGCTCACGACCGCGCTGGCCGTGCTCGTCGTCACGGCGTCCCCGCCGCCCCGGCACGCCCTGGACGGTCACCGGGGTCACTCGCACGTGCACGCGCACTGACGTCGCCCTCCGGCGCGTCGTCGCCGTCCGGCCGCGCTCCGGTGCGGTCCGGTCCGAGGCCGGTCGCCGTGCGCGACGGACCACCGACGACGAGCGCCGCCACGGCCGTCGTCGCCGGGATCGCCAGGACCAGCCCGATCGAGCCGACGAGCGTGCGCACCACCTCCTCGGCGATCTCCCCGCTCGTCAGCGTGCCGAGGAGCGCCCGGTCGGACAGGCTCACGAGGAGCACGAGCGGCAGCGCCGCGCCGACGTACGCGAACGCCACGGTGTAGACCGTCGAGGCGATGTGGTCGCGCCCGATCCGCATCCCGCGCGCGTACAGCTCGCGCCGGCTCGCGTGCGGTGCGCTCGCGCGCAGCTCCCACACCGCGGACGCCTGCGTGATCGTCACGTCGTTGAGCACACCGAGACCCGCGACGACGATCCCGCACAGCAGGACGCCGCGCAGGCTCACGTCGGGCGCGTACTGCTGCAGGTCCAGCGCGTTCTCGTCGACGAGCCCGGTCAGGTGCGCGCTGTCGCTCGCCCACCCCGCGAGCAGAGCCGTCGCGGCGAGCCCGCCGAACGTCCCGAGCAGGGCGGCCGTGGTCCGGGCGGTCACCCCGTGCGCGAGGTACAGCAGCACGAACATGAGCGCGGACGCCGTGACGAGCGCGACCGCGACGGGTGGGCGCCCCTCGAGCAGCGCGGGCAGCGTGAACCACGCGATCCCGCCGAACGACACGACGAGCCCGACGAGCGCCGCGAGACCGCGCCAGCGCGCGACCACGAGCACGAGCACGGCGAACACGGCCGCGAGCAGCCCGATCGGGGCGTCGCGCACGAAGTCGACGAAGACGTACGGGCTGCCCTCGTCCGCCGCGGCCTCGATGCGCAGGACCGTCAGCGTGTCGCCCGGCTCGACCTCGGGCACGTACTCGGGCGGGACGAGCACGGGCGTGCTGCTGCCGTCGGCGAGCTCGCCCACGACCTGCGTCTCGGCGGCCGCCTCCGGCGCACGGTCCACCGAGGTCACGAGCACGCGCTCGAACGACGTGCCGGGGGCGGTCGTGCGCAGCACGGGCAGCGCGTCACGGTCCGGCCACAGCGCCCAGGCACCGAGCACCGTCACGAGCAGCGCGGGGACGACGAGCGCCGCGAGCACCAGACGCACGCGCCGGCTCGCCCGCGGCTCCGGGCCGCCGTGCACGTGGCCGCTCACCGTGCCCCGGCCGTCCGGCAGGTCGGCGCGGGGCACGGCGCGCGCAGCGGGCCCGTCGCCGGGCTCGCGGCCGGCGCCGGCCCCGGGCCCAGCGACGTCACGTCCGGTCAGGCGCCGACGAGCCGCGTCGCGAGGTACGCGGTGACCTGGTCGAGCGCGACGCGCTGCTGCGACATGTCGTCGCGGTGACGGATCGTGACGGCCTGGTCGTCGAGCGTGTCGAAGTCGACCGTGATGCAGAACGGCGTGCCGATCTCGTCCTGGCGGCGGTAGCGGCGGCCGATCGCGCCCGCGTCGTCGAACTCGACGTTCCACGACCGGCGCAGCTCGGCGGCGAGGTCGCGGGCCTTGGGCGAGAGCTGCTCGTTGCGGCTGAGCGGCAGCACCGCGGCCTTGACGGGCGCGAGCCGCGGGTCGAGCCGGAGCACCGTGCGCTTGTCGACGCCGCCCTTGGTGTTGGGCGCCTCGTCCTCGACGTAGGACTCGACGAGGAACGCCATGAGCGAGCGCGTGAGGCCCGCGGCCGGCTCGATGACGTACGGCACGAAGCGCTCGTTCTTGGCCTGGTCGAAGTACGACAGGTCCTGGCCCGAGTGCTCGCTGTGCGTCGACAGGTCGAAGTCGGTGCGGTTCGCGATGCCCTCGAGCTCGCCCCACTCGGAGCCCTGGAAGCCGAAGCGGTACTCGATGTCGACGGTGCGCTTCGAGTAGTGCGACAGCTTCTCCTTCGGGTGCTCGTAGTGGCGCAGGTTCTCGCGGCTGATGCCGAGGTCGGTGTACCAGTCGGTGCGCGTGTCGATCCAGTACTGGTGCCACGTCTCGTCGGTGCCGGGCTCGACGAAGAACTCCATCTCCATCTGCTCGAACTCGCGCGTGCGGAAGATGAAGTTGCCGGGCGTGATCTCGTTGCGGAACGACTTGCCGATCTGGCCGATGCCGAACGGCGGCTTCTTGCGGCTCGTCGTCACGACGTTCGCGAAGTTCACGAAGATGCCCTGCGCGGTCTCGGGGCGCAGGTAGTGCAGCCCGGACTCGTCCTCGATCGGGCCGACGTACGTCTTGAGCATCATGTTGAAGTCGCGGGGCTCGGTCCACCGGCCGCGCGTGCCGCAGTTGGGGCACGCGATGTCGGCGAGGCCGTTCTCGGGCGCGCGGCCCTTCTTCTCCTCGAACTCCTCGAGCATGTGGTCCTCGCGGAACCGCTTGTGGCAGCTCAGGCACTCGGTGAGCGGGTCGGTGAAGACGCCGACGTGGCCCGAGGCGACCCAGACCTGGCGCGGCAGGATGACCGACGAGTCGAGCCCGACGATGTCCTCGCGCGCGGTGACCATGGTCCGCCACCACTGCTTCTTGATGTTCTCCTTCAGCTCGACCCCGAGCGGGCCGTAGTCCCAGGCCGAGCGCGTGCCTCCGTAGATCTCACCGCTCGGGAACACGAAGCCCCGGCGCTTGGCGAGGGAGACGACGTTGTCGAGACGGGACGGTGCAGCCACTGCGATCACTCCAGGGGACGAGGGCCCGCGACTGGGTGGCGCGGGGATGACAGCACAGGCTACCGGGGTGGCACCGACCTGCACGGGGCGGCCGCGCCCGGGTGCGGCGTTTTGACAACGGTTTTCATGCTCGTGAGAATCGTCCTCATGCATCTTCCTCGGATCCCGGCGCGCCCGGAGCACGGACGTCGGATCCGCGGTGCCTGCGCGGGCGTCGTGCTCGCCGCTGCCGGCGCGCTCGCCCTGGGCGGGTGCGCGACCACGCCGGCCGACGACGGACGCCTGTCCGTGCTCGCCTCGTTCTACCCGCTGCAGGCCGTCGCCGCGGGCGTGGGCGGCGACCGCGTGAGCGTCGACTCGCTGACCCCGCCGGGTGCGGAGCCGCACGACCTCGAGCTCTCCCCCGCGCAGGTCGCCCGGCTCGGGGCGGCCGACCTCGTGGTGTACCTGGCGGACTTCCAGGCCGCGGTGGACGACGCCGTCCAGGCGAGCCCGCCCGAGCGCGCGCTCGACGCGGCCGGCGTCGTCGACCTCCTCGACGCCGAGCCGGAGGGCGACGCGGCGCACGAGGGCGAGACGCACGAGGGCGAGGCACACGAGGGCGAGACCGCCGAGGAGCACGCCGAGCACGGGGAGCACGACCCGCACTTCTGGCTCGACCCCAGCCGCATGCCGGCGCTCGTCGAGGCGGTCGCCGACGAGCTCAGCGAGCTCGACCCCGAGGGCGCCGACGAGTACGCCGCGAACGCCGCCGCGCTGAGCGCGCGCTTCACCGAGCTCGACGCGGCCTACGAGACGGGGCTGGCCACGTGCAGCAGCCGCGTGCTCGTCACCTCCCACGCCGCGTTCGGCTACCTCGCGGACCGGTACGACCTCGAGCAGGTCGCGGTCGCGGGCATCGACCCCGAGGGCGAGCCGTCGCCCGCCCGCCTCGCGGAGATCGGCGAGGTCATCCGCAGCGAGGGCGTAACCACGGTGTTCTTCGAGACCCTCGTGAGCCCGAAGGTCGCGGAGGCGCTCGCCGCCGACGTCGGCGCCACGACGGCCGTGCTCGACCCGCTCGAGGGCCTCGCCGACGACTCGCAGGACTACTTCAGCATCGCCGAGGCCAACCTCGACGCGCTGAAGGTGGCATTGTCCTGCTCGTGAGCACCCCCGTGATCGACGCCCGCGGCGTCGACGTGACCCTCGGCGGGCACCAGATCCTGCGCGGCATCGACCTGGGGGTGCACCCCGGGGAGGTGGTGGCCCTGCTGGGCGCGAACGGCTCCGGGAAGTCGACCCTCGTGCGTGCGCTGCTCGGCATCGTCCCCGTGAGCGCCGGCGAGGTCCGGCTGTTCGGCGAGCCGCCGGGCTCCCGTGGTGCTCACGACCGCGTCGGCTACGTCCCGCAGCGGCTGCCCGCGAGCGCCGGCGTGCCCGCGAGCGCCGTCGAGGTCGTCCTGTCCGGGATGCTGCACGGCCGCCGGCTGCGTCCCCCGCGCGGCGCGCACGCCCGGGCCCTCGCGGCTCTCGACGGGGTCGGCCTGGCCGACCGGGCGCGACGTCCGGTGCACGAGCTCTCGGGCGGGCAGCAGCAGCGCGTCCTCATCGCCCGCGCGCTCGTGCGCGACCCGGACCTGCTGGTGCTCGACGAGCCGACCTCCGGCATCGACGTGCCGACGCAGCAGACGTTCGTCGACACGGTCGAGCGCCTGCGCGGCGGTGGCGCGACGGTCGTGGTGATCCTGCACGAGCTCGGGGCGTTCGCCCCGCTCATCGGGCGTGCGGTCGTGCTGCGGCACGGGCGCGTGGTGCACGACGGCGCGCCGCCCCGGCCCCGCGACGAGCACGCCGGCGCGCACCACGACCACCTGCACGCCCACCCGGACCCCGAGCCGCCCGTCACCGGTCCGTCGCTCTCCGTGGAGGTGACCCCGTGAGCCTGTGGGACCAGCTCGTCGCGATGGTGTCCTCCCCGCTCATGCTGCGGGCGCTGCTGGCGGCGGTCGTCGTCGGCGCCGCTGCGCCGGTGGTCGGCACGTTCCTCGTCCAGCGTCGGCTCGCGCTCATGGGCGACGGCATCGGGCACGTCGCCCTGACCGGTGTCGCGCTCGGCTGGCTCGTCGGCAACGCGGCGTCGGTCGTGCCGCAGGACTCGCTCGCGCTGCCGGGTGCGGTCGTCACGGCCATCGCCGGGTCCATCGCGATCGAGCTCGTGCGCGAGCGCGGCCGCACGAGCGGCGACCTCGCGCTCGCGCTCATGTTCTACGGGGGCATCGCGGGCGGCGTGCTGCTGATCAAGGTCGCGGGCGGCACCAACGCCAACCTCATCAGCTACCTGTTCGGGTCGATCTCGACCGTCTCGAACGCCGACCTCGTGTGGACCGTGGGCCTCGCGGTCGTGGTGCTCGTGATCGGGCTCGGCCTGCGCGCCGCGCTGTTCTCGGTGAGCCACGACGAGGAGTTCGCGCGCGCGAGCGGGCTCCCGGTGCGCGTGCTCAACATCCTCGTCGCGACGATCGCGGCGCTGACCGTGACCGTCGCGATGCGCGTCGTCGGGCTGCTGCTCGTGAGCGCGCTGATGATCGTCCCCGTCGCGATCGCGCAGCTGTTCGCGCGGTCGTTCGGCCGCACGATGGCCCTGGCGTCGGCGACGGGGGTCGCCGTGAGCGTCGTCGGGCTCTCCTTCACGTACTGGCAGGACTACCCGCCGGGCGCGACGATCGTGGTCCTCGCCGTCCTGGTGTACGCGGCCGCGGCGGTCACCCGGCCGCTGCTGCGCCGCAGCGCCCCGGTGCACGACCCGCACCCGGACGTGCTCGACGACCTCGAGCTCGACGGCGCGGAGAACGGCGCCGGGCGCGCGCCGGAGTCGTGCTGACGGGTCGTCGGTAAGGCTCGCCTCACCTCGCCGATAGACTCGGCTGGTGCTCGAGCAGACCGACGTCGCGGAGGCCTACGGCCTCGGCGGCAAGCCCTTCTGGCTCGTCGTCGTGCTGCTCGTCGTCATCGTGGCCGCCCGGTCGCACGGCACGTACTGGCTCGCGCGCGGCGTAGCGCACGGCGCGAGCGGGCTGGGTGCCCGGCGCGCGTCGCACCGACCGTCGCGCCTCGCCGCGGCCCGCGAGCGGCTGCTGAGCTGGAGCGCCGGCCCGTCCGGTCGCCGCGCGACCGAGGCGCTGCGTCGCGTGGGTCCGTTCGCCGTGACCCTCGCCTACCTCACGGTGGGCGCGCAGACCGCCGTCTTCGCCGCCGCGGGGCTCGCGCGGATGAGCTACCCGCGCTTCGTGCTCGCGTCGGTCCCGGGCTGCATCGCGTGGGCGTTCGTGTGGGCGACCGTCGGGCTCGGCGCCCTCTGGGGCGCGGTCGCGCTCGCCGCACGCTCGCCGTGGCTGCTCGCGGTCGTGGCCGTCGCCCTGACGGCGCTGGCGGTCGCGGCGCGGCGGCGCTCGGCCCGCCGCCGTGCCGCCGCGCGGACGCACCCGGGCGCCGGCCCCGGGGACGCGGCCCCGACGCCGGTCACGGCGGACGACGTCCGCTGAGGCCCGCCGTCAGCCCGCGTCCTGCGGCGGTGGCAGGGTCAGGCGCCGTCGCCCACGCAGAACTGGTTGCCGTCGGGGTCCGCGAGGACGACCCAGGCGTAGCCGTCGTGCTCGTGGCGCCCGACGAGCGTCGCGCCGGCCGCGAGCAGCCGCTCCGCCTCCGCCTCCCGGCCCGCCGACCCGCCGAAGTCGAGGTGCACGCGGTTCTTCCCGGGCGTGGGGTCCTCGACCTTCTGGAAGCCCAGCACCGGACCGCCCATCGGTCCGGGCGTGACCATGACGAACCAGCCGTCGGCGATGTCCCGCACCTCACCGCCCGTCTGCTCCGCCCACCAGGCGCTCAGCGCCCGGGCGTCGAGGGTGTCGAACGTGACCATCGCCGGTGTGAGCGTCATGCCCCGCACGCTAGGGGCCGCCACCGACACGCCTGCGACGACGGCGTCGCGCCGACGCGAGGGCTCCCAGGGGGCAGGAGGACGCGGGGCAGGACGAGGGGACGGCGCAGCGGACGGGCTCCCGCCCGCACGCGTCAGGCCCCGCCGCCCGCCCCACCCGCGGCGCCTGCCTGCGGACGGTCGACCGCCCCGCCGTAGCGCCGGTCGCGCTGCGCGTACGTCTCGACCGCGCGCCACAGGTGCCGGCGGTCGACGTCGGGCCACGGCTCGTCGAGGAACACGAGCTCCGCGTACGCGGCCTGCCAGATCATGAAGTTGGACGTGCGCTGCTCGCCGCTCGAACGCAGGAACAGGTCGACGTCGGGCAGGTCGGGCTCGTCGAGGTAGCGCGCGACCATCTTCTCGTCGACCTTGTCCGGCTTGATCCGCCCGGCGGCGACCTCGTGCGCGATGGCCTTCGCGGCGTCGGCGACCTCGGCCCGGCCCCCGTAGTTGACGCACATCGTCAGCGTCACGGTGTCGTTGCCCCGCGTGAGCTCCTCGGCGATCTCGAGCTCCTTGATCACCGAGCGCCACAGCCGCGGCCGGCGACCGGCCCACCGGACGCGCACGCCCCAGGAGTTCATGAGGTCACGGCGCCGCCGCAGCACGTCGCGGTTGAAGCCCATGAGGAAGCGGACCTCCTCGGGCGAGCGCGACCAGTTCTCGGTCGAGAACGCGTACGCCGAGACGTGCTGCACGCCGATCTCGATCGCCCCGGCCACGACGTCGAGCAGCGAGGCCTCCCCCGCGGCGTGCCCCGCCGTCCGCGGCAGCCCGCGGGCGTTCGCCCACCGGCCGTTGCCGTCCATGACGACGGCCACGTGCTTCGGCACGAACTCGAGCGGGATCGCGGGCGGGCGGGCACCGCTCGGGTGCGGCGGCGGCGGGACGGGCATCAGATCCTCTCGACCATGGGCAGCGAGCGCAGCGTGCGCTCGAGGTGGAACTGGCAGTACGCGGCGACGACGCCGTTGCCCTCGCGCCGGTGCCGCTCGGCGCTGGCCTCGACGGTCGGCCAGTCGCCGGCGAGGAGCGACGCGAGCAGCTCGAACGTCTCGGGCGCGGGCGAGGTGGCCCCGGGCGGGCGGCACGCGCGGCACACCGCGCCGCCCTGCGCGACGGCGAACGACGTGTGCGGGCCGGGTGCACCGCAGCGGGCGCAGTCGGTGAAGCTCGGCGCCCAGCCCGCGATCGCGAGCGCGCGCAGCAGGTAGGAGTCGAGCACCAGGCCGGGGGCGTGGTCGCGCGACGCGAGCGAGCGGACCGCGCCCACGAGCAGCCAGTACTGCTGCAGCGCCGGCTCGTGCTCGGCCTCGACGAGCCGCTCGGCCGTCTCGAGCATGACCGTGCCGGCGGTGTAGAGCGCGTAGTCCTCGCACACCGGGCGGCCGTACGCCCCGAGCGTCTCGACCTGCGTGACGATGTCGAGGTTGCGGCCGGAACTCAGCTGGAGGTCGACGTGCATGAACGGCTCGAGGCGCGACCCGAACCGCGACGTCGTGCGCCGCACGCCCTTGCCGACCGCGCGCACCTTGCCGTGCTGGCGGGTCAGCAGGGTCACGATGCGGTCGGCCTCGCCCAGCTTGTGGGTGCGCAGGACGATGCCCTCGTCGCGGTAGAGGCTCACGTGCCCATCCTCCCCCGTGCCACCCACGCCGGGCGCACGTGACGGGCCGCGGTCACGCGATCGGCACGCGCCCGCCACGCGACCGGCACCGGTGCGGACCACAGGACGGGGCAGCCGGGCCGGCTGGTCCAGGTCCGGGGCGAGCGGGCCTCGGACGTGCCGGCGCCCCCGCACGCGTGCGAGGGCGCCGGCACCGCAGGTCGCCCGGTGCTCAGCGCTGCCGGCGGTTGACGGCCGAGACGATCGCCTTGAGGGACGCCGTCGTGATCGACGGGTCGATCCCGACGCCCCACAGCGTCTGCCCGTCGACTGCGCACTCGACGTACGCCGCGGCGGTCGCGTCGCCGCCGCCCGAGAGCGCGTGCTCGGCGTAGTCGAGCACCGCGACGTCGACGTCGATCGAGCGCAGCGCCGCCACGAACGCCGCGATCGGACCGTTGCCCGAGCCCTCGAGCGTGCGGACCTCGCCGCGGTCCGCGAGGTCGACCGACAGCGTGTCGGGCCCGTCGCCGCCGCCGACCGTGCGGATCCCGCGCAGCGCGAACCGGCCCCACGGCGCGAGCTCGCCGCCGGGCTCGACCGGCAGGTACTCGTCGTTGAAGATGCGCCACAGCTCGTCGGCCGTGACCTCGGAGCCGTGCTCGTCGGTGTACGCCTGCACGACGTGCGAGAACTCGATCTGCAGCCGGCGCGGCAGGTCCAGGTCGCGCTCGGACTTCATCAGGTAGGAGATGCCGCCCTTCCCGGACTGGGAGTTCACGCGGATGATCGCGTCGTAGGAGCGGCCGACGTCCTTCGGGTCGATCGGCAGGTACGGGACGGCCCACACGAGGTCGTCGACCCCGCGGCCCCCGCGCTCGGCGGTGACCGCCATCGCGTCCAGGCCCTTCTTGATCGCGTCCTGGTGCGAGCCGGAGAACGCGGTGAACACCAGGTCGCCGCCGTACGGGTGCCGCTCGGCGACGGGCAGCTGGTTGCAGTGCTCGACGGTGCGGCGGACGTGGTCGATGTCCGACAGGTCGATCTCGGGGTCGACCCCCTGGCTGAACAGGTTCAGGCCGAGCGTGACCAGGCAGACGTTGCCGGTGCGCTCGCCGTTGCCGAACAGGCAGCCCTCGATGCGGTCGGCGCCGGCGAGGTAGCCCAGCTCGGCCGCCGCGACGCCCGTGCCCCGGTCGTTGTGCGGGTGCAGCGACAGCACCACATTCTCGCGGTGGCGCAGGTGCCGCCCCATCCACTCGATCGAGTCGGCGTAGACGTTCGGGGTCGCCATCTCGACGGTCGCGGGCAGGTTGATGATGACCTTGCGCTCGGGGGTCGGCTCGAACACGTCCAGCACGGCGTTGCAGATCCGCACCGCGAACTCGAGCTCGGTGCCGGTGTACGACTCGGGGCTGTACTCGTAGAACACCTCGGTGTCCGGGACGAGCTCCTCGTACTTCTTGCACAGGCGCGCACCCGAGACGGCGATGTCGACGATGCCGTCCTCGTCCGAGCGGAACACGACCTCCCGCTGCAGCACCGACGTCGAGTTGTACAGGTGCACGATCGCCTGCTTGGCGCCGGCGATCGCCTCGTACGTGCGCTCGATCAGGTGCTCGCGCGCCTGCGTGAGGACCTGGATCACGACGTCGTCGGGGATGCGGTCCTCCTCGATGAGCATCCGCACGAAGTCGAAGTCGGTCTGCGACGCCGACGGGAAGCCGACCTCGATCTCCTTGAAGCCCATGTGCACGAGCAGCTCGAACATCTCCAGCTTGCGCTGCGGGTTCATCGGCTCGATCAGGGCCTGGTTGCCGTCGCGCAGGTCGACCGCGCACCAGCGCGGGGCCTTCTCGATGCGGCGGTCCGGCCACGTGCGGTCCGGGAGGTCGACACGGATCTGCTCGTGGAACGGGCGGTAGCGGTGCACCGGCATGCCGGAGGGCTGCTGGGGGGCGTTCAGGAAGCTCATCGGGGGGTCCTTCGCTCGGGTCGGTGGGTAGCAGCCGGCACACCGAACACCGCGGCGAGGTTCCGGCCTAGAAGGCCTCGCCGCGGCGACGAAGGAGGAGGAGCGCACGCGAGAGCATGCCGTCACTGTACCCCGGCGCGTGCAGCGGGGTCAGCCGCTGTCACCGCAGCGCGACCACGAGCCGCGGACCGATCCCGACGAGGTGCGTCCCGAGCTGCTCGACGCGGGTCACGCCGGGCGGCAGCAGCACCTCCCAGGCGGTCCTGCCGTCCCGGACGCCCAGCGCCTCGAGCACCGTCCCGCGCCCCGGCTCGACGCGCGCGACGATGACGTGCGTGCCGTCGGTGAACGGCTGGTCCGACGACGTGAGCGTGACCTGCCGTCGCCACAGCTGCTCGCCGCGCCGCGCGTCCACGCCCACCTCGAAGCCCGCCCCGTGCAGGACCGCGACGCCGTCGAGCTCGAGCAGCACGCCGGCGGACGGCCCGGGCGACTGCCACAGCTCCTGCCCGGTGAGCCGGGAGACTGCCCTGACCCGGCCGCCGAACGGGCTGCCGGGCAGCGAGCTCCACGCGTAGAGCCGCTCCTCGGGCCGGTCGGAGACCCGGGGCTCGCTCAGCGTGCCGCGCGTGGTGAAGCGCTCGGCGCCGCCGGGGTCGTAGACGGTCGTGCGGATCATGAGCGCCGAGCCGGCCGTGCCGTACGCGCCGACGAGCACGGAGCCGTCGCGCAGGAGCCCCACGTGGTCGCGCGGGCGGTTGCCGCGGTCCACGACCTGCACCGCCCGTCCGGTGGCCTCCTCGAGCACGAGCGACGTGCCCCCGGTCGCGACCAGCAGCGCGCCGTCCCCCTCGCGCAGGACGACGCGCTGGGGCGGCACCGTGACCGGCGGGTCGAGCACCTGCGTGCGCCACACCGGGGTCCCGGTCCGGGCGTCGCTGCGCTCGACCGCGACCCCCGACTCGTCCGCGAGCGGCAGCACGAGGTCGCGCCCCACGACGACGGCACCGGCGACGGTGCCGCGGGCGTCACGCCGGGCGACGACCCGGCCGTCGAGCGCGTCGAGCACGACGACCGGCCCGGCGACCGGCTCCGTGCGGACCGCGGACCGCTCGGGCTCGGTCAGGCACACGACCGCTGCCGGCTCGCCGGGCGCGGGGTCGACCGCGAGGCAGCGGCGCAGCGTGCCGAGGGGGCCGCCCGGGAGCGTGGTGCGCCAGCGCACGGCACCCGTCACGAGGTCGAGCCCCTCGGCCGTGCCGTCGTCCACGTCGGCCGCGTAGACCACGACGGTGTCTCCCGCGAGCACGGTGCGGGGCGACCACGGCCCGCGCGTCGTCCAGGCGACGGCCGGCGGGCTGTCGAGCGGGCGGACCGCGCCCGCGAGCTCGACGGGTGCGGTCAGGACCCGCCGCTCGTGCGCGAGCGACCAGCGCGGGAGCCCGACGAGCACGGTCAGCGCGAGGGCCACCAGAGCGGTCGTCGCCGCGCAGGCCCGCACCACGTGACCCCGGCTCCAGCCGACGAGCGCGGCCCCGGTGGAGCGCAGGTCCGGCGCGGGCGCGAGCGCCGGCGCGTCGTCCTCGTCGAGGACGACGTCCTGCATCGACGGCCGCTCCGCGTGCGGGGCCATCCCTGCACGCTAGTCCTGACCGAGCGCGACGACCTCTGTGGCGGTGCGCCCGAGCAGCCGGCGGCCGGACCGCTCGACCGAGCGGACGTCGGGCGGCAGCGGCGCGGTCCACGCTGCGCGGCCGTCGACCGCGCCGACCGCGACGAGCACCGGCGAGCCGTCGGCGAGCAGGAGCGGCACGAGGAGGTGCTCGCCGTCGGTCTGCACGGCGCCGAGGGCGGTGGACGCGCGCACGCCGGTCCACCTCGTCGCGTCCGCCGACCACAGGACCCCGCCGGAGCCGGCGTCGCGGGCGGTCAGCGTGCCGGTGGCGTCGGACGTGACCACGCGGCCCTGGACCACGAGCGCCGAGTCGGCGGCGGTCCCGGCCGACCACCGTGCCGTGCCGGCGGCCGCGCGCAGGTCCACGCCGTCTCCGGCGGGCCGGGCCACGAGCCCGAGGTCCGGCACCGACCCGTCGTCCCCCGTGAGCGCGACCGGCACGTCCGGCCGGGCGACACCCGCCGGCCAGGTGCCGACCGGGTCGCCGTCCCCGTCGAGCACGCGGACCGCTCCCCCGTCGACGACGAGCAGCCCGCGCTCGACGCGGGTCACGGCCGGCTGCGGCCCGCGCGCGTCGGGCGCGCGGGCGTCGACGTCGGCCGTCCACACGTCGGCGCCGGTCCGGGCCACCTCGCGCGTCACGCGCACGCCACCGCCGGGCACGGTGCGCGTGAGCACGAGGTCGGGCCCGAGGGCGGTCAGCCCGACGTCGCTGCGGTCCGCCGGGTCGTCGCGCACGAGCGTGCCCGTCGCGGCGTCGAGCACGACGACCCGCACGTCGCCCCGCCGCCCGAGGCCGCCCCACGCCTCCTTGCCGACCGCCGGCACGGCGACGCACGCCACGCTCGACCCCTCGCCGGGCGCACCCCGGCCGCCGGCCGCGTCCCCGGCCGTCGCCGTACCGTCGTCGCCCGCGACCTCCCGGCCGGCGCCGGCCGTCAGCACGCACGTCAGCTCGCCCTGCGGGCCGACGGAGTCGACCTCCGCGTCCCACAGCGCTGCGCCGGTCGTCGCGTCGTAGGCGGCCACGCCTCCGACGCCCGCCCCGGTCACGCCCGCGGTGGCGACCAGACCGTCACCGGCGACGAGGCCGTCGAGCGCCGGACGGCGCCACCGCTCCAACCCCGCTCCGTCGGCGGACCCGGTCGCGTCGAGCACCGCGGGGGCGACCGCGAGCTCCGCGGCGCGGGCACGGTCGGCGCGGGCGTCCCGGACGGTCCCGACCGCGAGCGCCGCGGCCACGACGAGCCCGGCGGCGACGAGGCGGACGCGATGACGCCGCACGAACGCCGTGCCCGGGCGTGCGCCGTCGCGCGGCCGGCCCGGCGCGCCGGCGGCGTGCGCGGTGCGGTCGCCACCCGCGGGGTCGCCACCGGCGTGGTCGACACCCGGGCGGCCGCCGTCGTCGGCACCGGCGCGGTCGGCGCTCGTGCGCGCACCCGCGGCGTCGTCCCGCCGGGCGCCCGGGGACGACTCGACGAGCTCGACCTCGTGCATCGACCGGCGCCCGCCGCGCGACGGCCGCCTCACCACGCGGCCGCCCGGCGCTCGGCGCGGCGGACGCGCCCAGCCCGGCAGACGTGCGCAGCCCGGCGCACCTGCGCGGCCCGGCGCCCCGGCTCAGCCCAGCGCACGGTGCTCGTCCCCGGTCGTCAGCACGAGGTGCCCCGCGACGGCGCGCACGTGGCGCGTCTCCGGCGGGACGGGGACCGACCAGTACCGCACGCCGTCCGGCACCCCGCGCCCGACGAGGTGCGTCGACCCGCCCGGGCCGAGCCCCGGGCCCAGCACCAGGGCGCCGTCCGTCAGGGGCGGCCACGGCAGCGGCGCGCCGAGCTCCTCGTCCCACACCTCCGCCCCGGTGCGCGCGTCCACGACCCCGTAGCGGCTCGCGCCCGCGACGACGAGGCGGTGGTCGACGACGATCTCGGGGTCGAGCGCCGTGGTCGCACGCCACCGCTCCTCGCCCGTCGCGGCGTCGTAGCCCACCACCGCGTGGCCCGCGTCGAGCACGACGAGCCCGGGCTCGGACCCGTCGTCGACGGCGAGCGGCGCCGGGAGCCCGGGCACGTCCGCCGTGACGGCCCCCGCCGTGGCGTGCACCGCTCCGCCCTGGGCCGGCGACCACGTCCCGAAGCCCGCACGCAGGGGCACGACGCGCAGGAAGCTGAAGTCGGGTGCGGCCGTCAGCTCCGTGCCGTCGGCGACGTCGAGCACGCGGGTCGCAGACCCGGCGACCACGACGAGCCCGCGCGTGACCTCGACGGACGTGAGCGCCCGCACGCTCGTCCCGCGGATCGGCACGGGGCTGCGCCACCCCCACCGGACCGCTCCGGTCGCGCCGTCCCGCCGGGCGGCGACGACGTGCTCGTCGCCGTCGACCGACACGACGACGACGTCGTCCCCCACCCGCCCGGCCGCCACCAGCTCACCGAGCAGGGTCCACGTCCCGAGCGCGGACCCGTCCCGCGCGGACAGGGCGACGACCCGGGTCTCGGGCAGGGCGACCTCGACCTCCGAGAACGCCGCGACGTCACCGGAGGCGACCGTGCCGTCCGGGTCGTCGGCGTACAGCGGGTCCGGGTCGGTCGCGAGGCAGACCACCACGGCGCCGACGTCGACGCCCGGGTCGGGGCAGCGCACCGGTCCCGACTCCATCGCCGCCCCGGCCGCCGGCGCCACGTCGGCCGTCCATCGCGCCTCACCGGTGCGCACGTCGTGCGCGGTCGCGTGCCAGGCGTCCGTGCGGGGCTGCACCACGACGAGCAGCCCGCGCGCGACGAGGAGCTGGTCCCCGGGCGCCGCAGGCGCGGTCCACAGCACCTCGGGCGGCCCGTCGAGCGGACGCACCACGCCGGGCACCGCCGCGAGGCGTTCCGCGCGCTCGCGGTCCCGCTGCGTCCCCACCGCGCCGACCGCGGCCACCGCGACGACGAGGGCGACAGGCACGGGCCACCAGCGGCGCAGGAGGTGCCGCACGTCCGGTGCGGGCGGCGGGGCGGCCCCCGCGCCGTCGTCTGCGACGAGCACGTCGTCCGGGGGCCGGACCTCCGTGGGTGGCTGCGGGTGCCGTCGCCGCGCGCCCGTGTCCGGGAGGTCCTCCTCGAGGATCTCGACGGGCTGCATCCTCGCAGCGGGCCGCACGGGCGCCATGAGGCCGACTCTAGGCCAGCCGGCGCTCCACCGGCGGGGGGACCACGCGCAGCCCGCAGTCGCCGAACGACACCGTCGACCCGAGCGGGACGCGCACCCGCTGCTCGACCCCGCACACGATCTGCTGGCCGTCGGCGAGCGTCACGAGGGTCCCGTTCGTCGAGCCGCGGTCGGCGACCCACAGGCCGCGGTCGTCGACGCCGAGCTGCAGGTGCGTCTTGGACACCGAGCGGCCCGGGTCGACGACCCGCACGAGCTGCTCGGCGCCGGTCCCGACGGGGTTGCGGCCGACGAGCACGGTGCCGTCGACCGTCACGGTCCGCCCGTCGCTCAGCTCGAGCGCGACGGCCCGCGGGTCGAGCGGCTCGGGCGGGGCCGGGCGCTCGTCGGCGCGCAGGGGCGAGCGCCGGGTCTCCTCGAGCGCGGGGTCGAGCGCGAACACCGCGGGCCGCAGCATCGGGATCGCGCGCGTGTCGACGTCGGGCGCGACGCCGGGCTCGCCGAGCGGCGGCAGCACGAGCGACGGTCCGGCGCCGCGGCGCTCGGCGAGCAGCGCACCCAGCCGGCGGCTCCCCACGTCCTGCGGGTCGGCGGTGCGGACGGCCTCCGCGGTCTCGGCCGCGGCGACCGGCGACCAGTCCTCGTGGGGCGTCGACCGGGGCGTCACCAGGTGCGGGCGCACCGGGCCGCCGGTGCGCACGCGCGACCCGCGCGCGCCGTCGCGTCGTCCGGTGAGCGGGACCTCGACCGTGCGCAGGTCGACGACCTCGCCGCCGGCGACACGGTCGTGCCAGCCCCGGTTGCGGCCCGTGCGGTCGAGCAGCGGGGACGCGAGCACGACGAGCGAGCCGACGAGCACGACGGAGCCGGCGGCGACGACGAGGCTGCGCAGCAGCACGCGCGTGAGGCCCAGCGGACGCCCGGTGCGGGCGTCGACCGTGCGCAGGTGCAGCACGCGCCGACCGAGCGTCCACCCGAGGGTCCCGTGGGTCCACCACTGCACGAGCGCCTGCACGAGCAGCAGGGCCCACGCGCCGATCAGGACGCCCGGGGAGGTCGGCGTCGCCGCCGGGCCGGACCCGAGGTCCCGCGCCGTCCGGAGCGCGACGGCGAGGACCACGCCGCCGCCCAGCACGAGGGCCACGGCCTGGTCGAGCAGGAACGCGGCGGCGCGACGTCCGAGCGACGCCGGTGCGGGGTGGCTCATGAGCGGGGTCCTTGCTCGTGGGTCGACGGGGTGTCCGGGGTCGCGCGCCGCCGGACGCGGCGCAGCGGCCGTCCGGGCGGTCCGCCGGCGCGCGGCACCCGCCGGGAGCGACGCAGCGACGCGAGCGACACCCGGGCCCGCACGCGGCGGCCCCACGGCAGCGCGCCGTGCATCTCGGTGACCGCCTGCTCGACCCGCCGCCAGTACGCGGCCGCCTCGGCGAGGGTCGGCGCGCCGGGACCGAACACCGCGGCGTCCGCCTCGGCCGCCAGCCGGCCCACGACGGAGCCGGCCCGCTGCGCGGACCACGCGGCCCCCGCACCCGCGACCCCCGACAGCGCGCGCGTGAGCTCGTCCGCGGTCTCGCGCCGCGTCGCGAGCGGCGACGGCGGGTGGCGCAGGTCGCGCGCGGCGTCGAGCACCTCGTCCCAGCCGCCGGCCACACGCACCACGGCGTCCGGGTGGTCCCGGCGCCGGCGCCGGCGCCGGGCCTTGAGCACGAGGACGAGGACGAGCGGGCCGAGCAGCACGACCAGCGGGATCGCGACGACACCGGCCACACGCGCGACGCGCAGCCACACCGGACCGCCCTGGTCGCCGGAGTCCGGGTCCTCGGCCTGCGGCTGCTCGGTGTCGTCCTCGGGCGGGGTGACGGGCTCGGGCGGCGGGGGCGGCGGCTGGACGACCTGCGGCTCGGGGTCGGACGGCTTGGTCGTCGACTCCTCCTGCGGCGTCTGCGAGCGCGGCGGGGTCGGGTCGAACGGGACCCAGCCGTGGCCCGTGAAGGCCACCTCGACCCACGCCTCGACGTCGTCGCCCGTGACGGTCATCGACTCGGCGCCGCGCTCCTCCTCGCCGGGCACGAAGCCCAGCACGACGCGCGACGGCAGACCCATCTCCCGGGCCATGAGGGCCATCGCCGACGCGTACTGCTCGCCGTCGCCGACCATGAGCTCCGAGCCGAGCAGCGTCGTCAGCCGGTCGGCGCCGTGGCCGGACAGCGACGGCGTGTCCCCCGCCTCGGTCAGTCCGTGGCTGAAGAAGCCTCCCTCGGCGAGCGCCTTCTCGAGGCTCCGCGCGATCTGCACGGGCGACCCGGCGTCGCGGGCGACGTCCGCCGCGGTCGCGCGGATCACGTCGGGCACCCCGGTCTCGTCGGGGACGACGACCGGCGCGGGCGGCGCCTCGCCGACCGTCGCGTCGTCGGGCACCGGCGGCACCACGGCGTCGACCGTGTACCGCAGGCCGCGCTCGACCCCGCCGGTCAGCACGGCGGCGCCCGTCGCGTCGTTGTAGCGCAGGTCGCCCGCGACGACCGGGTCCTCGAAGCGCACGGCGGTCGCCTGGCCCACGGTCGGCAGCCACACGCCCGAGAGCGTCTCGACCTCGATGGTGACCTCGGCGCGCTCGCCGCGGGTCGTGGTCTCGATGGTCTCGCCGACGCGCCGGAACTCCCCCGAGCCCTGCGCGGAGCCGTCACCCGCGACGTTCCACACGACGCCGTCGAACTGGTCCATCGTCGCGAGGCGCACGCGCGCGCCGGCCGGCAGGCCGCTCACCGTGAACAGCGGGTCGTCCTTGGCCTTGACGAGCTTGCGGAACCCCGAGAGCGGGCTCGGGTACGCCCGCGGGTCGAACGGCGGGACGAGCTCGTCGCGCAGCACGTACCGCGGCGTCGAGCCGGTCACGAGGGGCCCACCGAGGGCGCCGCACCCTGCGACGACGGCGACCAGCACGCCGAGCGCGACGAACCGGCGCGGCCGCACCCCGCCCGCGCGCCACGCGGCCCACCCGACGAGCACCGCGGCGAGGCCGAGGCCGGTCGCGACGGGCGCGACCACCTGACGCGTCCCGAGCAGCACGGCGCCGACGAGCGCGACGCCCGGGACGACGGCCGCCAGCGCCGCGCGGCCCGGGGCGCGCACGCGCAGCGCGGTCGCGGTCGCCGTCGCCGACCCGACGAGCGCGAGCAGGAACGGCACCGCGAGCAGCGCGTCGCTGGTCCCGACCGGCGGCTGGAGCGTGAGGACCTGCTTCCAGGACGCCGTCGCGCCGACTGCGAGCTCGGTGAGCGTGCGCAGGGTCGGGACGACGCCGGCGACGGTCGTGCTCGGGGCCGCGAGCGCACCGCCCGCGAGGAAGTACGCGAGCACGACGAGCGCCACCACGACGATCGCGGACCAGCGCCGGAGCGCCCCGACGACGCCGATCGCGGTGCCCAGCAGGAGCCCGCCCACGAGCGCGGGGACGGCCGCCCGCGCGCCGTAGACCGGCACGAGCGGCACGAGCGCGACCGCGAGCGCGCCGACGAGCAGCACGACGTCGACGACCGCGGGCCACCCTCCGCGGGGCGGGGCGCCGCGGGGTGCCCGGGGCGGGGACCCGGCACCGGCCATCAGCTCACCACCCGGCGCAGGACGCGCGGCAGGTCGTCGAGGGTGCCCAGGGTCGCGAGGCTCAGCGACCCCTGCGTGCGCACCTGCACCTCCTCGCCGGCCGTGCAGCGCATGACGACCGTGCGGGTCCCCACGGGTACGTGCCGCGCGCCGGCGCGCAGGTCGCCCGCGGACGGGACCGAGCCGGTCACGAGCACCGCGACGGACGCCTCGGGGGCGTCGCGCGCGACGCGCCGCCCGAGCGCGGACATCCCGGTGCCGCCGATCGTGAGCTGCACGCCCGCGCAGTCGTCGAGCAGGAGCGGCGGGGTCTCCACGCGCAGGCGGCCCGCACCGACGAGCACGGCGAGGTCGCGCTCCTCGCGCAGCGTCTGGACGCCGAGCGACGCGACGGTCGAGACGGCGAGCTCGAACTCGTCGTCGTCGGCGTAGTCGCGCGGGTCGGTCGAGAGCGCGAGCGCGGTCTGCGTGCGCCGGGTGTCCTCGAACTGCTTGACCATGAGCGCGCCGCGGCGGGCGGTCGTGCGCCAGTGGATGTAGCGGCGGTCGTCGCCCGCGACGTAGTCGCGCAGGGCGTGGAACGACAGGTCGCTGTCGGACAGGTCCCGCGTCGACTGCCCCTCGAGGTCGCGCAGGAGCCCCGCGCTCGCACCCGCGAGCGACACGAGCTCGGGGTGCACGTAGAGCTCGACGGGCTCCGTCCAGCGCACGCGCCGCCGGGCGAGGCCCAGCGGGTCGCCCCGCACCGAGCGCACCGGGCCGACGACGACGACCGCACGCCGCGACGTCGGGATCGCGAAGATGTCGTCGTGCTCGACGCCCGGGCCCAGCGAGGGCAGCGCGAGGTCGGCGGCACCCGCACCGACGGGCAGCTCGATGCGCGCCGGGAGCGATCGCCGACGGGCGACGTTGCGCACCGCGAGCCGCCCGACCGCGCGCTCGCCGACGCGCACGCGCCGGTCCGCGAGGTCGAGCTCGACCGCGAACCGCTCCCGCCCGACCGTCATGAGCAGCGCGACCACGACGAGCCCCGCGAGTGCGGCTCCACCCACGGCGAGCTCGAGCCAGCCGAGCACCCGCCCCAGCACGAGGCCGACGACCGCGGCGACCGCGGCCGCCCAGCCGGCACCGGAGACGCGCAGGGCCACCGTCAGGCCGCCCGCTGCGCCGGAGGTGGCGTGGACGCGACGATCCGCTCGATGACCTGCACCGAGGTCACGCCTGCGAACTCGGCCTCGGTGTCGAGCACGAGGCGGTGCGCGAGGATCGGCACGGCGAGCGCCTTGATGTCGTCGGGCACCACGAACCCGCGCCCGTCGGACGCGGCCCAGACCTTCGAGCAGCGCACGAGCGCGAGCCCGCCGCGCACGGACGCCCCGAGCGCGGTCTGCGCGTCCTCGCGCGTGGCCTCGAGCAGGCGCGCGACGTAGTCGAGCACCGCGGCGTCGATGTGCACGGTGCCCGCGAGGTCGGCCATGTCGGCGACGGCCTTGGTCGTGATCTTGGGCTGCAGGCCCGTCGTGCGGTCCTTGGCGCCCGCGAGGATCTCCACGGTCGACGCGCGGTCCGGGTACCCGAGCGAGGTCTTGATCAGGAAACGGTCGAGCTGGGCCTCGGGGAGCCGGTAGGTCCCGGCCTGCTCGATCGGGTTCTGCGTCGCGATGACCATGAAGGGACGCCCGACCGGGTGCGTCACGCCGTCGACGGTGACCTGCCCCTCCTCCATGACCTCGAGCAGCGCGGACTGCGTCTTGGGCGACGCGCGGTTGATCTCGTCCGCGAGGAGCACCGAGGTGAAGACCGGGCCGGGGTGGAACTCGAAGCGCCCGGTGCCCTGGTCGTAGATCGTCACGCCCGTGACGTCGCTCGGCAGGAGGTCGGGCGTGAACTGGATGCGGTGGTGCGTACCCTGGACGGTCGCCGCGATCGCCTTCGCGAGGGACGTCTTGCCGGTGCCCGGGGCGTCCTCGAGCAGCAGGTGCCCGTCGGAGAGCATCGCGGTCAGCGCGAGGCGCACGGCGTGCTCCTTGCCGAGGACGGCGCGGCCCACGTTGGCCACGAGCGCGCCGAAGGTCTCGGCGAACCACGTCGTCTGTTCGGGGGTCATCGGGGCTCGGGTCTCCTTGGTGGTGGCCGTGGCGGGCGTGGTGGCCCTCGCGGCCAGGGCGGCGGTGGCCGTGGCGGTCGGGCGGGTCGTCGGGCTGGCGAGGGGCGAGGGCGGCTCGGGGGCCGGCTGCGGCGGGCGGGCGGGCTCGGCGGGTCCGTAGCGGGCGTCGGGGGTCATCCGCCGCCCCCGGCCGCGGGTGCGGGACCGGTCACGGTGGCCGCTCGCTCGGACCACGCGCCCCAGCCGACGGAGTTGCGCGCGCGGACCCGCACGACGACGTCCCCGCCACCCGGCACGTCGACCACGACCGGCTCGGTGGGGAGTGCCGCGTTGGCGTCGCGGTCGACGCGGTTCCCCCCGCGGAGCACCTCCCACTCGTACTGCTGGACGTCGCGGCCGTTGGGCTCGGCTGCGCTCCAGCGGAACGCGAGCTTCTCCGCGGACGGGCTCGTCGCGGAGTCGATCCGCGGCGCGCCCGGGGCGCTCGGCTCCCCGGCCCGGGCGGTCGAGGCAGCCTCGGCGCTCCAGCCGACGGCGTTGGCCACCTGGTAGCGCACGGTGACCTCTCCCTCCTGCGTGAGCGTGGCGGGCGGCGCGCCGTTGACCCATCCCCCGCCGTTGACGCGGTAGCGGCGCGCCGTGATCCCGGTGCCGCCGTCGGCCGCGTCCGAGGCGGCCACCGTGACCTGGTCGACCCCGCCCGTCGCGACGGACAGGTTCGGCGTCTGCGGGACGGTCCGGACGGTGACCGACGGGAACGAGACCGCCTCGCTCCAGATGCCGCGCGAGCTCCGTGCGCGGATGGCGAACGAGTAGCCCGACCCGCCCGGCAGGCCCGTCACGGTGTGGCTCGTGGTGCCTCCGCCCACCGAGATCGGCGCCGGGCCGCCGGTGATCTCGTAGTCGGTGATGACGAAGCCCCGGCCGCCGGCGCTCGCCGGTGGCTGCCACGTGAGCCGGACCGAGGCATCGCCCCACGAGCCACCGTCGACGGCTGTCGCCACGGGCGCGCCGGGCGGCTGCGGACCGCTCCAGACCTCCGCGGTGACGGTCCCCCACGCCGACGCGCCGGCCTTGTTGAGCGCGCGCACGCCGATCGAGTAGACACGGCCCCGCTCGGCGCCGGGGATCCGGTACGCCAGCTCGCCGCCCACCGCGACCGGGGCACCGCCGTCGACCGCGACCTCGTAGCCACGCACCGGGTCCCCGTTGTTCGCGGGCGGCGCCCACGTCACGACGATCTCGGGCTCGCTCGACCAGCCGGTCTCGCCGGAGGTCGCGGTCGGCGCCGGCGCGTCGGGCGCCTTCGCCGGGACGATCGTCGCCGACGACGGCCCCCACCCGCTCGGCTCGGGTGCCCGGTTCTGCGCGCGCACCCGCACCGTGTACGCCGTGCCGTTCTGCAGGCCGGTGAACCGCTGCGTGAGCGTCGACGTCGTGACCGAGGCGGGACCGTTCACCGGCGCCGGGGTGATCTCGAGCGTGTAGCTCGTGATCGGCGACCCGGTGCTGCGCGGGGCCTCCCAGCGGACCGTGAGCTCGCGGTCCCCGGTCGCGACCTCGACGGGCGCGCCCGGCGGGTCCGGCACGGCGTCCGGGCGGGCCGGCGCCGACGCGGGGCTCGGGTCGGACCAGTCGACGGCGTTCTGCGCCGCGACCGTGAAGGTGTACTCGGTGTCGTTGGTGAGGTTGTCGATCGTGCACGTCGTGCTCGCGCACGCCCGGACGGCACCGCCCGGGTTGGCGACGACCCGGTAGCCGGTGATGGGCGCGCCGCGGTCCCCGGGGGCGTCCCACGCGAGGACGACCGTCCGGTCGCGCACCTCGACGACGCGCGGGGCGCGGGGCGCCTCGGGCTTGCCGCGCACGGAGACGGTGATGCGGCCCTCGACCTCGCGGTCGGGGTCACCCGTGGCGTCGCGCACCCGGAAGCGCGTGACCATGGTGCCCTGGAAGTCGGGGCCCGGACGCACCGAGACGGTGCTCGACGTCGCGCTCGCGGTGCCCGCCACCGGGGTCTCGACGCTCGCGCCCACGACCGTGAGCTCACCGTCCGGGAACGGGTTGAACGCGCCCTCGAGCACGTTCACGACCGTCTCCCGGCCCTGCACGCCGTCCGTGATCGTGCGGTCGAGCACGCGGGCGAGCGACCGCGTGCTCGCGGTCACGCGGAGGTCGACCTGCGCGTCCATCGAGCCCGAGCGGCCGTAGCCGATCTTCACCGCGAGCGAGCCGAGCGTGCCCTTGGGGGTCGTGCGCGCCGCGGAGACCCGCAGCGTGCTGCCCTCGAGGGTCGCGGTGAAGCCCGCCGGGACGGCCGAGGTGAGCTGGTAGGTGTACGGCGTCGTCGTGGTCGTCTCGCCCTCGGGGCCCCGCGTGAGCGCCCGGAGGTCCACCGCGAGCGGCGCCTCGCCGGGGCCCATGTCGAGCGTCGTCGGCTCGAACATGGGCGGGTGGTCGTCGAGCGCGTAGACCGTGATCGAGAGCGTGATGACCGACGTCCGGCCGTCCGCGTCCCCGGCGCTCGTCCGGTCGGTGACCGGGACCGTGATCGACGCCGGCCCGGCGTACCCCGCGGCCGACTGGAAGCGCAGCGTCGTGGCGTCCTTGACGAGCGCCGTGCCGTCGGACTTGGTCGCGGTCACGGCCGCCGGGTCGGCGACGCTCGCGGTGCGGCCGGGCGCGACCTGCACCTGCTCGTCGAGCGGGATCTCGAGCGGCTCGCCCGAGGCGACACGGAGCTCGGGCGCCTTGGGCCGCGGCGTCGGCGGGAAGAACCCGAGGGCCGGGACCGTGATGAACGCGTACGACGAGACCCGGTCCGCCTGCGGGGAGACGTTGGTCAGCAGGTAGGGCACCGTCTGGGCGTGGTCGACGAGCGTCACGACCACGTTGCCCTGCGGCGTCACGGTCGCGACCTCGGACGCCGAGCGGGGCACCGAGACCTCGAGGTCGCTCAGCGGGCCGCTCGGGTTCTGCGCGACCTCGAGGACGTCGACCTCGACGCTCTCGCGGCCGATCGTGTCGATCGGGGGCACGACGACGTCCTGCGCGATCGGCGGCAGGACCGTCGCGTCGCCCGCGACCGTCACGGTCAGCACGGCGGTCGCGCGCCCGCCGCGGATGTTGGTCGCGGTGTAGACGATCTGCAGCACCACGGGCTCGTCAGGCGCCTGCACGAGGATCCGGCGGCCCTCGACGCGCGCGTCGACCCCCTCGGCCGTCTCGAGCTCGGTCTCGAGGCTCAGCTCGCCGCCGTTGGGGTCGACGTCGTTCGCGAGCACGCGCACCTCGACGCGCTCGCCCGGGCGGACCTGCACGGCGTCGTCGCGGGCCACGACCGGCACGGTCGTCGTCGGCCGCGGGCTGATCCCGACGCGGATCGTCGCGACCGCGCGCTGGCCGACCCAGTCCTCGACCGCGTAGGTGAAGGTGTCCGTCCCGAGCTCGCCCGGCAGCGCCTCGTACTCGAGCCAGTCGGCCCCGACGTCGACGATGCGGCCCTTGGTCGGCGCGAGCGCGGCCCCGAGGAGCGTGACGCCGTCGCCGTCGTCGTCGATGCCGACGAGCGGCACGGGGATCCGGATCGTCTCGCTCTCGAAGACGCGGGCGGTCAGGTCGCGCGGGCGCGGCGGCGCCTTCGTGGTCGCGTCCGACTCGTGCACGCGCACGGTGAGCGTCGCCGCGGTCGTGTTGCCGAGGGCGTCCCGGACGGCGAACGTCGCGTGCGCGGTGAGCGCGGACTCGGGCGCCTGGTAGCGCAGCACGTCCCCCGACACGAAGAGCAGGCCCTGGCCCTCACCGAGCGGCTCGGCGAGCTCGGGGACGAGCGTGAGGCGGTCGCCGTCGGGGTCGTAGGCGTCCTCGAGCACCGGCACGGTCACGACGCCGCCCGTGCGCACGGAGACCTCGACGTTCTCCACGACGGGCGGCTGGTTCGTCGCGGACGGCGGCACGGGGTGCACCGCGATCTCGCTCGTCGCGGTCGTCGTGCCGTTCGAGACGACGTACCGGACGGACACCGGGGCCTCGAGCGTGCGCGTCGCCGAGATCTGCACGAGCTGGTGGCCGATCACGGCGATACGGAGCCCGGAGTCCGCCGGAGCCTCGACCGACTGCACGACGAGCACGCCGCCCGCCGGGTCGGTGTCGTTCGCGAGCGGGTCGACCGTGACCTCGCCTCCCGCGGGCAGGTACGCACGGTCGCGCACGGCCACCGGCGGCTGGACCTCGGACGGCCACTCGCGCACGTCGACGCGCGCGAGCCCGGTCGCCTGCTGCGGCGGCGCGGCGACCACGAACGGCACGTAGTACGTCCCGGGCCGCGCGGCGCTCACCGTGAACGTGCCGGCCGCGAGGTCGGTCGTGATGGTCAGGCCCGCGACCTCCTCGACGCCCGCGAGCCGCACGGGCTCGGCCGACGAGCTGCGCACCGCGGCGAGCGGCTGCACGAGCGCGGGCAGGTCGACGTAGGTCACGACGTGCACCGGGTCGACCTGCGGCGCGAGGGAGCCGGCCGCGCGGACATCGACCTCGAGCACGCCCTCGGCCGTCTCGACGCCGTCGGTCACCGTGAGACGCACCTGCGTGCGCCCGAGGGCCCCGCCCTCCGCGCGGAACGTCACGGAGCCGTCCTGCCGGAAGCTCACGCCGCCGCCGTCGGAGGCCGCACCGACGAGCACGAGGTCGTCGCCGTCGGGGTCCGTGAAGTCGGCGAGCGCGTTGTAGGTGGCCTGGGCGCCCTGCTCGACGCGCATCGACCCCGTCCGGACCTGCACCGGCGCGTCGTTCACGCCGTCCTCGCGCACCGTCAGCGTCACGCTCGCGGTCGAGGGTGCGCTCGTCCCGCGCCCGTCGGTGATCGTGTAGGTGAACGTCGCGCTCCCGGTGGCGTCGGGCGCGACGGTCAGCTGCAGCGAGCGCCCGCCGTAGATCGCCTCGAGGCGCCCGAACTCCTCGGGCACCGGGTCGAACTCGCTCACCGCGAGGATGCCGCAGTCCGACGAGGAGTCGTTGTCGATGACGGGCAGGATCGTCGCGCGGCCCGGACGGACCCCGAAGTCGTCGTCCTGGGCGGTCGGCGGCGCGGACTGCGTACCGCACTCCGCGACGAGGTCCTGCGTGGTCTCGGTGCCCTCGGCGTCCTCCTGCTCCTCCTCGAGCTCCTCCTCGGGGACGATGTCCTCCCAGTTGGGCTCGCGCAGCGCGGTGTCCTCGAGCGGCATCCACACGCGCCCGCGCAGCGTGTCGTTCAGGACGACGGCCCCGCGGTTGACCCGGAACGTCAGCTCGTCCTGCGACGACATGTCCTCGAGGTCCTCGACCTGCGGCCGGGAGCCGCCGTCGCACACGCGCAGGTAGCTGCCCGTCGCGGACGCCCACGCGGCGTGCGCGCAGTCCCGCACGCGCACGGGCGCGGCCGGACGGCCCGTGCCGCCGGTGAGGCGCTCGACCGGGTCGCCGCCGCCGAGCGGGACCTCCAGCAGCGCCGTGCGGCTCGCGACGAGCGCGTCGTCCGCGGCGGGCCCCGGCTGCTGCAGCACGAGGTCGTCGCCCTCGAGCTCGACCTCCCCGCGCAGGGTCACGAGGGTCGACCCGTCGAGCCCCACGGGCTCGTCACCGACCGCGGTGAGCGTCTCGACGCCCGTCCCGAACGAGCCGACGGGCTCGACGACCGGTGCGCCGGCCTCGAGCCGCACGCGCGTGACGTCGCCGGTCGCGCCGTCGACCCCGAGCGCGACCCCGTCGCGGGTCACGACGACACGGCCGCCGTCCCCGAGCTCGAGGTCCGGCTGGTCGGACGAGACGCGCAGCGCGTCGAGGGTCTCGAACGGGCGCACCCAGGCGTTGCCGCCGGAGTCGAGGACCGCGACGGTCCCGCCGCCCATCCATGCGGACGCCCCGCCCGGGACGGGCACCTGCGCGACGAGGGTCACGCTCGCCGGGTCGACCACCGAGACGCTGCCGGGCTCGACGAGGAGCACGTCGCCCGCGTCCTGGAGCACGTCGAACTCGTTGCCGGCCGTGACCAGGCCCGAGTTGAGCTCCTCGACCTGCGTGTTGAAACGGCCGAGCTTGAGCTGGCTCGTCGCGGTGAGCCACACGCCGCCGTCGTTGAGGTCGACGCGCGCGAGCGGGTAGCCGGGGTTGACGAGCGCGAGCACCGCGAGGACGACGGGCACGGTCACGACGGCCGCGGCGGAGACGGTGCGCCGACGCACGGAGGCGAGCCTCATGGCGCGCACCCCTCGGCGGAACGCGCGGACGCCCCGCCGTCGGACCGCACGATCGACACCTCGACGCACACGGGGCTCCCGGTCGCCGCGGCAGCGGGCACCGTGACGGTCGGCTCCTCGACGAGCTCGAGGACGGGCTCGCCGGTCGCGGCTCGCACGCCCCACAAATAGTGGTCGCCGTCGACGGGCTCCGGGTTGGTCCAGGTGAACACCACGGCCCCGTCGGCCTGCCGCACGCCGGTGAGGTCCGCGGGAGCCGGGACCGCCGCCGCGACGCCGCTCGCGGGCGGCTCGAAGCCGGTCGGGTCCTGGGTGGCGGGCGGCGCCGCGGAGTCGCCGAGCGTCAGGGCGACGACCACGACGAGAGCCCCGAGCACGACGGCGCCGGAGACCAGCCCCGCGACGAGGCGACCGCGTCCGGCCGGCTCCGGGTCGGGCTGCGGGATGAGGATCTCGCGCGCGGCCGTCTCGGTGCCGAGCTCGTCGGCGAGCGCGCGCCGGCCGGTCGTCGCGGCGCCGGGCGACGGCGGGGTCGACGTGGGCGAGCCGGCGGCGGCGCGCAGCCGGTGCGCGACCGTCGCGGGGGGCACCGCGGGCACGGCGTCGGGCGAGACGCTCGTGACGGGTCGCAGGCGGGTCCCGTCGTCCTCCGCCGTGCGCAGTGCGCGGCGGGTGGGACGGACCGGCGGAGCACCCGACGGGTCGATGCTGACCACGGGGCGCAGGCGCGTCCGGTCGTCGCCGTCCTCCTCGCCGGGCCCGTCGGCGTCCCGCGAGACGCCCGCGGCCGGCACGCGCGCCTCGTCGGTGAGGTCCAGCGGGGTCACCGCGAACCCGAGCTCGGCCTCGACCTGCTGCAGCGAGCGCGCGAACGCGACCGCGCTCGGGTGCCGGCCCGCGGGCGAGCGGCTCATCGCGCGCGCGAGCACCGCGTCCAGGGTCGCGGGCACGTCCTGGCGGCCCGTCGGGGGCACGGGCGAGCGCTCGATGCGGCCCACGAGGTCGGCCGCACCGTTCGCGCCGCCGGGGACCTCGAACGGCGTGCGGCCCGCGAGCAGCGAGTAGACGGTCGCCGCGAGCGAGTACACGTCGGAGCGCGCGTCGCCGGTCGGCCGCTCGGCGAGCAGCTCGGGCGGCGACCACGGGATCGACATCCCGATCGCCACCCCGGCGCCGGCCCCGGTGGTCGCCGCGATGCCGAAGTCGGTCAGCGCGGGCCACCCGAAGTCGGTGGTCAGGACGTTCGCGGGCTTGATGTCGCGGTGCAGGATCCCGGCACGGTGCGCGGTCTCGACCGCCGAGCCGAGGCGCACGCCGATACGCAGCGCCTCCGCGACGGAGATCCGCTCGACGCGGTAGCGCTCCGCGAGCGCCGGCCCGGAGCAGTACTCCATGACGAGGTACGGGCGCCCGTCGGGCGCGATGTCCGCGTGGAAGATCGTGACGATCGACGGGTGGTGCGAGAGCTGGGCCATGAGGTTGGCCTCGGTCTGGAACCGCGCGCGCAGGTCGTCGTCGAGCGAGCCCGCGAGCAGCACCTTGACCGCGACGGAGCGCCGCGGCATGTCCTGCTCGTAGAGGAAGACGTCAGCGAACCCACCGAGGCCGAGCACCCGGACGAACCGGTGCCCGGCGATCCTCGGTGGGGCAGAGGCGACGCGGCGTGCGGTCACGCACCCCGCTCCACGGTGAACGTCACGCCGTCCCCGAGGTCGACGACCTCGCCGGCGGCGACGACCGTCGCCTCGCCGGGGTGCAGACGCCGGGCACGCTCGCCCGGCCGGGACACCAGGATGCCGTTGGTCGAGTTGAGGTCGGTCACGAGCACGTCGTCGCCCTCGGCGCGGACCTCGGCGTGCGTGCGCGAGATGTCCTGCTGCGGGCTGGGGACCGTCACGAGGCGCGGGAGCTCGCGGTTCGTGACGCGGGAGACCTGCGGGGCGCGGCCGAGCAGCACCGAGCGGTCGAGCGCGACGACGAGGCCCGTCGACAGCACGAGCTTGGCGGTCGGGTCGACCTCGGGCGCGACGACGCGGAACGGTCCGGGGACCTCGTCGCCGGCCCACGAGGGCAGCTGGTCGCGGATCGCGACGAGGTCGCTCGACAGGATCGTGAGCCCGTCGTGGTCGTCGTCGAGGTCGGGGTCGGTCTGCGCGGCGGCCTCGCCCTGGAGCACGGCCTCCGCGGCGGCCACGACGTCCGCGCCGTAGGTGTCGTCGTCGTCGAGGTCCTCGTCGTCCGGGACGAGCGCGGGGGTCACGACGGCGTGCTCGGCGGGACGCTCGCTCGCGGGCAGGACCGGCGTCGGCGTCGACCACGTGCGGGCGAGGTCGCCCTGCGGGTCGCGGGCCGGCTCGGGGTCGAGCTGCTCGTGGGAGGGCGCCGGGGCGTCGACGGCCTGGAACGCGGGCATGGGCAGCTCGGCGACGTGCACGGGGAGCACCGGCACCGACGGCACCGACGTCGCGCTCGGCAGCGACCCGGCGGCGCCCGACGCGAGCGGCAGCTCGGCCGAGTGCGTCGAGGGCTCGGGCCGGGAGCCCGCGACGGGCTCGTCCGACGGCTCGACGTGCACCGGCTCGGCGTGGACCGGCTCGGCCTGCACCGGCCCGGCGTGGACCGGCGTCGCGAGGTCGACGGCACCATGGGGCGCGGCGCCGGCCGTCACCGGTGCGTCGTCCGGCACCGGTGCGGCCGCCGGGGTCTCGACGCCGGTGCCCGTCGCGGTCCCGTCGGTCGCGCTCGCGCCGGCGGCCACCGCCGCAGCACCGGCCTCGCCCGTCGTCTCGACCGGCACGGACGCCGGGGCAGCCTCGGCGTCAGCCGCGTCGTCGCGCACGGCGAGCGGGACCCGCACCGCGGACGCGCGCACGACGCCGCTCACGACCGGCAGCGCCTCGACGGCGGTCCACGCGCCGGCACCGGCGACGCGCACGGTCACCACGTCGGCGCCCTCGGCGACCCGCTCGGACCACGTCGTGACCTCGCCCGCGGCGAGCACGGAGGCCCCGTCGGGCCCGCTGACCTCGACCTCGACCGGGCCGCGCAGCGCGGCGTGCACCCGCCCGCCGGTGAGGTCGACGAGCGCGAACGGCTGGAGCCGCGCGATGCCGCCGGTCAGCAGCACCTCGAGCTGGTCCGCGAGGCCGCCGTCGGCGGGCACGGCGTCCCACACGGCCCGCACCACGGAGGGCGGCGTGGTCGGCGCGAGCAGCGCCACGACCCCGCCTGCGACGACCGCGTGCCAGTCTCCGGGGGTGTACTCGGGCACGATCACGGCTGGACCTCCGTCGTCCTGGTTCGCGGCACGGTCGCACCGTCGAGCATCTCGTCCCACGCGCTCGGCGCGAGCTCCGCGCCCGCCCGCGGCACGGTCACGTGCACGTCCTCGTCCCCCACCGCGGTCGCCACGTCGACGACGACGGCGCTCACGTTGTCGTGGCCGCCGGCCTCGACCGCGCGCTGCACGAGCTGCTGCGCGGCCTGCTGCGGGTCGCTGTGCTCGGCGAGGATGCCCGCGATCGCGGCGTCGTCGAGCTCACGGGTCAGGCCGTCCGAGCACACGAGGACCCGGTCGTGGGGCCCCGCGGGGATCAGCCAGTAGTCGGGCTCCGGGCTCGGGCCGGTGCCGAGGGCGCGCGTGAGCACGTGCCGCTCGGGGTGGGTACCGGCCTGCGAGGAGCTGAGCTCACCCGAGTCGAGCATCTCCTGGACCACCGAGTGGTCCACGCTGATCTGCTCGAGGACGCCCTCGCTCACGCGGTACACGCGCGAGTCGCCCACGTTGAACACGAGCCAGTAGGAGCCGTCGTCGTGCTCCGCGACGGCGACGCCCGCAACGGTCGTCCCGCCCGCACGCCCCTCGAACGTGTCCCGGATGCGCTCGGCGGTGCGGGTGAAGCACGCGTGGACGTCGTCCGCGGAGGCGACCGTGCGCCCCGCGAGGTGCGCGAACTCCTCGACCGCGAGCCTGCTGGCGACGTCACCGGCGTCGTGGCCGCCCATGCCGTCCGCGACGAGGAAGACCGGGGGGTACGCGAGCAGGGCGTCCTCGTTGACGGACCGCACGAGACCGCGGTCGGTCGCCGAACCCCACGACGTGCGCACTCTCACCCCCGCTGCTCCTCGGGCGCGCCGCAGCCGCACCCACATGCTTGGTTATCGGCCACATCGTGCCCTACATGAGCAAGACAAGTGTAAGGATCCGCGGACGTCTCAGATGCCCAGCTGGTACACGCCCCAGTAGGCGAGCACGACGAGGATCACGGCCGCGCCCACCACCGACGTCCAGAGCTCGACGACCGCGACCCGGCCGGTCGCCACGCGGTCCCCGGCCTCGCGCAGCCGGCGTCCGCGGTCGAGCAGGGCGACCCCCGCGACGACCGCCGCGATGCCGAGCACGCGCACCCCGATCCACCCGCCCTGCACCACCCACGCGTTGCGCTCGTAGCCGAGCGCGAGCCGCGCGACCGCGACCAGGTACCAGACGAGGGCCGCGACGGTCGCGACGACGAGCAGGCGCAGCGCGTCCGCCCTCCCCCGGATGCCCGCACCGAGACCGTCCGGCCGCTCGGGCTGGCCGCGGCGGCGGCGCACCGTCCGGGTCAGCACCGTGCCCAGGTGCGCGAACGGGCCGACCGCGAGCAGCGCGACCCCGCCCCCGACCGTCGCGAGCACGACGTCGCCGTCGCCGAGCCACCGCGGGGTCGGCACCGGCGCCGCCCAGTAGTCCTGGACCGGCTGGGCCCCGGCGATGCGCGGGCTCGCGCCCGACGTCTCGGGCAGCCCGCGGACCCAGCCCGTGAGGTCGCGCAGGAACTCCTCGACGACGACGCCGCCCACGCGGATGCCGTGGCTCGCGCCCTCGTAGTACCGCACGGTGTAGTCGGCGCTGCCCGCGATCGCGGTGTCGCGGATGATCTGCTCCGCGCCCTGCACGAGCGGCATCGACGCGTCGCCGGTGCCGTAGACGACGAGCACGGGCTGGCGCATCTGACGCTGGTACGGCGCGACGTCGAAGTCGGCGTACTCGAAGCCGCCGCCGGGGAGCGACATGCCGACGGCACGCGGGATGGCGCGGAACACCCCGCTCGGGACCCCGGTGTTGCGCAGGTAGGAGTCGGTCGCGAACGCAGCCTGCTGGCGCGGGGGCACGACCGGCGCCGAGACGAGCGCGACGAACGCGAGCGACGGGTCCTGCGCGGCCATGACCGGCGCGATCCAGGCGCCCTCGCTCTCGCCGTACAGCCCGACGCGCGCGGGGTCGACGTCGGCCCAGCCGCGCAGCACCTCGACCGACCGGGCGTAGTCCGCCGCCATCGCGACGTAGTCCCGGTGCCGGGCCGTGTAGGTGTCGAGCCGCTTGTCGGGGACCATCGCGACGACGCCGGACTCCGCGAGCGCGTACGCCTGCTCCTCGAACGCCGTCGAGAACTTCCCCGTGCCGGCCCCGTGCACGAACACGACCCCGGCGCGCTCGCCCGGCGCGCCGACCGGCTCGCTGATCTGCGCCTGCACCACCGCGCCGTCGAGCTGGACGCTCACGACGGTCGTGCGCACCTCGTACCGGGCGGGCTCCGGCGCGGCGCCGATCGCGGTCGACCGGCTCTGCACCTCGAGCGGGTCGGTGAGCGGGACGGGGTCCCACTGCGGACCCATGACGGCGCCGAGGACGGCCAGCAGGATGATCCCCACGACCGTCCCCGCGGCGACCCGGTTCGGCATCCGGCGATTATCGCGCAGCCCCTCATCAGCACCGGGAGCCATCCCGGGACGCAGGGCGGTCGTCGTCAGAAGCCCATCCGCCCGAGCTGCTTGGGGTCGCGCTGCCAGTCCTTGGCGACCTTGACGTGCAGGTCGAGGAACACGCGCGTGCCGAGCAGCGCCTCGATGCCGCGGCGCGCCTCGGTGCCGACCTCGCGCAGCCGCGAGCCGCCGCGCCCGATGATGATGGCCTTCTGGCTGTCGCGCTCGACGAACAGGTGCACGCGCACGTCGAGCATCGCGGGCCCCTGGGCGCCGTCGGCCTGCGGGCGCGGGACGATCTCGTCGACGACGACGGCGAGCGAGTGCGGGAGCTCGTCGCGCACGCCCTCGAGGGCGGCCTCACGGACCAGCTCGGCGACCATGACGTTCTCCGGCTCGTCGGTCAGCTCGCCCTCGGGGTAGAGCGCCGGGCCCTCGTCGAGGTGGCCGATCAGCACCTTCTCGAGCTCGGCGACCTGGTAGCCCGACTCGGCGGAGACCGGGATGATGTCGGCCCACTCGCCGAGTGCCGAGACGGCGAGCAGGTGCTCCGCGAGGCGCGCCTTGCCGACGAGGTCCGCCTTGGTGGCGATGGCGACGACCGGCGTCCCGCGGCCGTCGCGCGCGAGCTCGCTCAGCTGCTCGGCGATGTACCGGTCCCCCGGGCCGACCTTCTGGTCCGAGGGCAGGCAGAAGCCCACGACGTCGACCTCGGTCAGCGTGTCCTTGACCAGGTCGTTGAGGCGCTCGCCGAGCAGGGTGCGCGGGCGGTGCAGGCCCGGGGTGTCGACGAGCACGAGCTGCGCGTCGGGGCGGTGCACGATGCCGCGGATCGTGTGGCGCGTCGTCTGCGGGCGGCCCGAGGTGATCGCGACCTTCTGGCCGACGAGCGCGTTCGTGAGCGTCGACTTCCCGGCGTTGGGCCGGCCCACGAGGCAGGCGAATCCGGATCGGAAGGTCATCGGGTGGCTCCAGGGGTGGCTTGGGTGGACGCGTCGTCGACAGCGTCCTCGGGGATGTCGTCGGGCGCGTCGTCGGCGCTCGTCGCGCTGCGGCTCACGAGCAGCGTCGCGACCTGCTTGCGCCGGCCCTGCGTGCGCTCGGCGACGAGGTGCAGACCGTGGATGTCGCCGGCCGAGCCGGGGAGCGGGACCTTGCCGAGCGCCTTCGCGAGCAGGCCGCCCGCCGAGTCGACGTCGTCGTCCTCGACGTGGAGCTCGAGCAGCTCGCCGAGCTCGTCCTTGCCGAGCCGGGCCGGCACGCGGAAGGTGCCGTCCCCGAGGTCCTCGACGACGGGGCCGCTCGGGTCGTGCTCGTCGGTCAGCTCGCCGACGATCTCCTCGAGGGCGTCCTCGATCGTCACGAGGCCCGCGACGCCGCCGTACTCGTCGACCACGATCGCCATGTGCGACGACCCGGCCTGCATCTCGCGCAGCAGGTCGTCCGCCGGCTTCGACTCCGGGACGAACACCGCGGGGCGCGCGATCGACGCCGCGGGCGCGTCGGCGGAGGCCGGGTCGTCGTGCTGGCGGCGCACGAGGTCCTTGAGGTAGAGCACGCCCCGGACGTCGTCGACGGACTCCCCCACGACGGGCACGCGCGAGTAGCCGGAGCGCAGCAGCAGCGAGAGGACCTTGCGCAGCGGCGTCCCCGCCTCGGTCGTCACCATGTCGGTGCGCGGGACCATGACCTCGCGGGTGAGCGTGTCGCCGAGCTCGAGCACCGAGCGGAACATGTCCCGCTCGTCCTCCTCGATGCCCTCCGACTCGCTCACGCGCTGCACCATCTCCCGCAGCTCGTCCTCGTCGAGCTCCGCGGTGCGGCCCGCGCCGGGCGACGCGCGCGCGACCCAGCCGACGAGCGCGTGCGTCGCGGCGAGCAGCGGCGCGAGCCCGACGAGCACCGTGACCGGGTGCTGGCGGCCGAAGGTGCGCGGGCTGACCCGCACGAGCAGGTACGCCACGACCGCGCACAGCGCACCCGCGACGAGCAGCACGACCCACCACGCGAGCGGGCGGCTCGCGACGACGAGCGTCAGGCACACGGTCGCCGTCATCTCGGCGAGCAGCCGCACGAACGCGGCCGACGACGCGACCTCGCCGGGGTGCTCCGTGAGCCGGTGGACCCGGGCCGCCCCGGGGCGCCGCTCGGCGAACAGCTCGGTCACCGCGGCGCGCGTCACGCGCACGACCGCGACCTCGCCCGCACTGAGCGCCGCCGCGAGCGCGATCCCGACGACCGCGAGCACGACGAGCAGACCGACGGGGATGTCGGTCATCGCCCAGCCAGGAACGTGAGCAGGAGCTGGCGCTGGAGCGCGAACATCTCCTTCTCCTCCTCCGGTTCCGCGTGGTCGTACCCGAGCAGGTGCAGGATCCCGTGGGTCGTCAGGAGCAGGAGCTCCTCGGCCGTCGAGTGCCCGGCGACGCGCGCCTGCTGGGCGGCGACCTCGGGGCACAGCACGACGTCGCCGAGCAGGCCGGCCGGCGTGGGCTCGCCCTCGCGCCCCGGGCGCAGCTCGTCCATCGGGAACGACAGCACGTCGGTCGGCCCGGGCTCGTCCATGTAGCGCACGTGCAGGTCCGTCATGACCTGGGTGCCGACCAGCAGGATCGACAGCTCGGTCTGCGGGTGCACGTGCATCGCGTCGAGCACGTACCGCGCGAGCGCCGCGAACTCGGCCTCGTCGACCTCGGCGCCCGACTCGTTGTTGACCTCGATGCTCACGTGCGGTCCCACCGCGCGTAGGCGTCGATGATGTCGCTCACGAGGCGGTGGCGGACCACGTCCGAGGACGACAGCCGGCAGAACGCCACGTCGTCGACGTCCGCGAGGATCGACTCGACGACGCGCAGGCCCGACGTCGTCGCCGACGGCAGGTCGACCTGCGTGACGTCGCCGGTGACGACGACCCGGGAGCCGAAGCCGAGCCGCGTGAGGAACATCTTCATCTGCTCGGTCGAGGTGTTCTGGGCCTCGTCGAGGATGATGAACGAGTCGTTGAGCGTGCGCCCGCGCATGTAGGCGAGCGGCGCCACCTCGATCGTCCCGGCCTCCATGAGCCGCGGGATCGAGTCGGGGTCGACCATGTCGTGCAGCGCGTCGTAGAGCGGGCGCAGGTACGGGTCGATCTTGTCGTTGAGCGTGCCGGGCAGGAACCCGAGCCGCTCGCCGGCCTCGACCGCGGGCCGCGTGAGCACGATGCGGTTGACCTCGCGCGCCTGGAGCGCCTGGACGGCCTTCGCCATCGCGAGGTACGTCTTGCCGGTGCCGGCGGGGCCGATCCCGAACGTCACGGTGTGCCGGTCGATCGCGTCGACGTACTCCTTCTGCCCCGTCGTCTTGGGGCGGATGGTCTTGCCGCGGCTCGACAGGATGTTGAACGTCAGGACGTCGGCCGGGCGCGCCCCGGCGTCCGCGGCGAGCATCGCGACCGAGCGGGTCACGACGTCCGGCGTCAGCGGCGTGCCGCTCGCGGCCATCTCGACGAGCTCGTCGACGAGGCGCGCCACGAGAGCGACGTCGCCCGCCGGTCCGGCCAGGGTGATCTCGTTGCCGCGCGCGTGGATGTCGACGTCCCGGAACCCGGCCTCGACGGCCCGCAGCACCTCGTCGCGCCGGCCGAGCAGCTCGGCCATCGAGATCTCCGGGGGGATCGTGATCCTGTGCTCGAGGTGGGCGGTCACGCCTGCGCCCCCGCGCCGTGCGGATGTGCTGTCGGTCATGTGCTCGGCTCGCGCCTCGCGCTCCTTCGGTGCGGACCCTCTCCGTTCCCGGCGCCGTCCCCGGCCCCGGGACCCCGACGCTGCTGCCGGGACGAGTCGAGTCTACCGAGCGACGCGGCCCGTCCGCCCGTGCTCGCCGCACGCACGTGCGGCGAGATCACGGGTCCGTGGCGCGTCCTGCGCCCGGTGCCGTCGGACCCCGGGCAGACTCGGGACGTGCGCCGGGCGGCGCACCAGGACGACGAGGGGGACGCGATGCGGGCGCGAGCCGGACGACAGGGACGCGCCGCGGCGCGCACGGTGCTGGTGCGCGCGACGGCGGTCGCGCTCGGGGCGGGCCTGCTCGCCGGCTGTGCGGGCACGAGCGGCGAGGAGCCCACCACGAGCCCGAGCCCTGAGCCGTCGGCCACCTCGCCGTCGGCGTCCGCGACGCCCGAGCCCACGGCGTCGCCGTCGGGCAGCCCCGTCGCCGGGGACACACCCACGAACGGGCCGGTCGCGATCACCGCGCCGACCTCGGGCGCGACGGTCGCCGGGCCGCAGGTCGACGTCACGGGGACCGGCACCGCGTTCGAGGGAACGCTGCTGTGGGAGGCGGTGTCGGTCGACACCGGCGAGGTCGGCGCGCAGGACTTCACGAACGCCGGGGCGAACGGCGAGGTGGGCCCGTTCGCGTTCACCGCGACCCTGCCCGCCGGGACGTGGACGCTGCACGTCTGGGAGCCGGGCATGGGCGAGGGCGACGGCGCGGCGGCGCGGCGCAACGAGGCGACGGTGACGTTCACGGTGTCGTGACGGCCGCGCGCTGCGGAGCGCGGTCCGTGCCGGGCGCGTCCGGCCGGTGCGCGCGCGGGCTGACGCCGCGGGTGCGCTTGAAGGCGGTGCTGAGCGCGAAGCCGTTGCTGTAGCCGACCCGCCGGGCCACGGAGTCGACCGTCGCGGAGGGCTCCCGCAGCAGGTCGGCGGCGAGCGCCAGCCGCCAGTCCCGCAGGTAGGTCATGGGGGCGCTCCCGACCAGCTCGGTGAAGGTCCGGGCCAGCGTGGCCCGTGCGCTGCCGGTCTCGGCGGCCAGGGCCGCCACCGTCCACGACCGCGCGGGGTCGTCGTGCAGCAGCCGCAGCGCCCGCCCCACCAGCGGGTCGCCGAGCGCCCGGTACCACGCCGGGGCCTTCGCCTCCGGCTGGTCCAGCCACACCCGGAGCACGCACACGAGCAGGAGGTCGAGCAGCCGGTCGAGCAGCACGTCCTGCCCGGGCGCCTGCGCGGTCATCTCCCGGCCCAGGAGGGTCACGAGGGTCGGGTCCCACCGGTCGCGCGTGACCACGAGGACGGGGGGCAGCGCGTTCAGCAGGCGCTGGCCGACCGCCCCGACCTCCTCGTACACGCCGAGCAGCAGGGACATCGACCCACCGGGGGCAGTGCCCCAGGCGCGTGTCCCGAGCGTCATCTCCGCGCGCAGGTCCCGGCCGTCCGGCGTCGCGCAGCGCTGCCCGGGGTGCACGAGGACCTGCGGGGCGGTCGCCGGGTCGTCGGCGAGGAGGTAGGGGTCCGCGCCGCGGACGACGGCGACGTCGCCGGGTCCCACCCGCGCCGGCGCACCGTCCTGCGGGACGACCCAGCCACCCCCGCTCACCATGGCGACCAGGCTCAGCGCCGAGCGGTCCTGGACGCGGATCGACCACGGCGGGTCGAGCACGATGCGGAGCATGAAGGCGCCGCGGGCCCGCGGGTTGTCGAGGAGCGCGGTCAGGGCGTCCACAGGCCGATCGTAGACGCGCTGACATGGATGCGAGCGGGTCGGCCATTCCGCGGCCCGGGGCGCGGGTCTTGGCTGGGTGCATGACCACCTTGGCGGAGCAGCAGACGACACTCGTGATCGGCGGCACCGGGAAGACCGGTCGCCGCGTGGCTCGACGGCTCGGGGCGCTCGGCGTACCGACGCGGCTCGGGACCCGCACCGGTGCGCCGCCGTTCGACTGGCAGGCACGGGACACCTGGGGGCCGGCCCTGACGGGGGTGCGGTCGGCCTACCTGTGCTACTCCCCCGACGTCGCAGCACCCGGTGCGGCCGACACGATCGGCGACCTCGCCGCGCTCGCCGTCCGACGCGGCGTCCGGCGGCTCGTGCTGCTGTCCGGGCGCGGCGACGCCGAGGCCCGACGCGCGGAGCTCGCCGTGCAGCGCTCCGGCGCGGCGTGGACCGTCGTGCGGTCGAGCTGGTTCGCCCAGAACTTCAGCGAGGGGATGTTCGGGCCCGCGGTGCTCCGGGGCGAGGTCGCCCTGCCGGTCGACGGCGTCCCCGAGCCCTTCGTCGACGTCGGCGACGTCGCGGAGGTGGCGGCCGCCGCACTGACCGGGGACGGGCACGACGGCCAGGTCTACGAGGTGACCGGCCCGCGCCTCCTGACGTTCGCCGACGCGGTCGGCGAGGTGGCCCGGGCGAGCGGCCGCGACGTCCGCTTCCGCACCGTCACCCTGACCGAGCTCGAGGCGGGACTCGCGGCGCAGGGGGTCCCCGCCCCCGCGATCGACCTCACGCGGCACCTGTTCACCGACGTGCTCGACGGGCGCAACGCCTCGCTGGCTGACGGCGTCCAGCGGGCCCTGGGGCGCGAGCCGCGCGACTTCGCCGACTACGCCCGCGCCGCAGCGGCGGCCGGCGCGTGGGACGCCGCGCCGGCGGGACGGGTGGCGTGACCGTGGACGCGCACGGGATCGCGCTCGTCGTGGCCACGCTCTGCACGGGCCTCGTCGCCGGGCTCTTCTGGACGTTCGCGCACGCCGTGATGCCCGGGCTGGGCCGGAGCACCGACACGGTGTTCGTGGCCGGTTTCCAGGCGATCGACCGGGCGATCAGCAACCCCTGGCAGGCCCTCGGCTTCCTCGGCGCGCCGCTCGCGACGGCGCTGACCGCCGGGCTGCGCCTGCGAGCGGGCGGCGGGCCGGAGCTGGGCTGGACGCTCGCCGCGCTCGGGCTCTACGGGGCCATGGTGGCGGTCACCTTCCGCGTCCACCTGCCGCTGAACCGACGGATCCAGGCCGCCGGCGACCCCGCGCAGCTGGCCGACGTCGCGGGCGTCCGCAGGGCCTTCGAGCAGCGCTGGATCCGCTGGAACGTCGTCCGCGCCGCCCTGTCGACGGCTGCCTTCGGCTGCCTCGTCTGGTCCCTGGTGCTGCACGGGTCCGCCTGACGCCGCCGGCCCGCGCGGCGGTCAGGACCAGCGACCGAGGCGCTCCGCGAGCAGGGCGAGCGCGACCGGGCCCGCGGTCGACGTCCGGAGCACGTGCGGTCCGAGCCGCACCGTGCGCGCCCCCGCCTCCTGGAGCGTGTCGACCTCGCGCTGCGAGATCCCGCCCTCGGGGCCGACGACGACGAGCACCTCGACGGGGCCGGCGTTCGCGGCGCGACCCTCGGGTGCGCCGACGGCGTCCGGTCCGGCGCCGGTAGCAGCGGCAGCGGGCAGGCCGGACGCCGGGAGCGCGACGGACGCGAGCGGCGTGCTCGCCTCCTCGTGCAGCACGAGCGTGAGCCCCCCGCGCCGGGCCGTCTCCTGCACCCGCTCGACCAGGCCGCGCCCGTCGAGCGCCGTCCCGACCTCCGGGACCCACGCGCGCCGCGACTGCTTCGCCGCCGCCCGGACCGTGCCCAGCCAGCGCAGGCGGCTCTTGGCCGCGCGGTCGCCCCGCCACACCACGACCGACCGCTCGGCCTGCCAGGGCACCACCGCGTCGACACCGACCTCGGTGGCCGCCTCGATCGCGAGCTCGTCCCGGTCGCCCTTCGCGAGCGCCTGCACGAGCACGAGCGCGACACCCGGCGCCGGCTCCTCGACGCGCGCCTGCACGCGCAGCTCCACGCCGCCCGGGTGCGCACCCTCGACGACGCACTCGAGGCGCACGCCCCGGCCGTCGACGACGTCGACCCGCTCCCCGGGCGAACGCCGCTGGACGACACCCGCGTGACGCCCCTCGGCGCCGTCGAGCAGGTGCAGGGCACCCGCCTCGACGCCCGCGAGGCCCCCGGGCTCCGCGAGGAAGACCGGCGCGCTCACCGGCTCAGCGCCCCGCGAGCTTGTCGCGCAGCTTGGCGAAGACCCCGGCGCTCGCCGCCGAGAGCCGCCCCTCGGGGCGCTCCTCGCCGCGCAGCACCGCGAGCCGGCGCACGAGCTCGGCCTGCTCGTCGTCGAGCGACGTCGGGACCTGGACCTCGACGTGGACGTGCAGGTCGCCGCGGCCGCCGACGTGCAGACGCCCGACGCCGAGCCCCTTGAGCGTCACGACCTGGCCCGGCTGCGTGCCCGGGCGCAGGTCGATCTCGCGCGGGCCGTCGAGCGTGTCGAGCACGAGCACCGTGCCGAGCGCGGCCGCGGTCATCGGGACCGGCAGGGTGCAGTGCAGGTCGTCGCCGTTGCGCATGAACGTCTCGTGCTTGCGCTCGCGGACCTCGAGGTAGACGTCACCGGCGGGGCCGCCGGCCGGGCCGACCTCGCCCTGGCCCGTGAGCTTGATGCGCGTCCCGGTGTCGACGCCCGCAGGGACGTCGACGCTCAGGGTCCGGCGCGAGCGCACCCGGCCCTCGCCCGAGCACTCGGTGCACGGCTCGGGGATCACGGTCCCGAAGCCGTGGCACGCGGCACACGGCTGCGAGGTCATGACCTGGCCCAGGAACGAGCGCGCGACCCGCTGCACGCTGCCCCGCCCGCCGCAGACCTCGCACGTGCGCGGCGAGGTCCCCGGGCGGCAGCACGTTCCCGAGCAGGTGGGGCACACGACGGCGGTGTCGACCTGCACGTCGCGGTGCACGCCGAACGTCGTCTCCGCGAGGTCCAGGTCGAGGCGCACGAGCGCGTCCTGCCCGCGGCGCGCGCGCGGGATCGGGCCGCGCTGGGCCCCGGCGCCGGCCGCGGCGCCGAAGAAGGTCTCGAAGATGTCCTGGAAGCCGAAGCCGCCGCCCATGCCGCCGCCGGGCGACGCGGGGTCCGCGCCCAGGTCGTACATGCGGCGCTTCTCCGGGTTGGAGAGCACCTCGTACGCGCGGGAGACGTCCTTGAAGCGCTCGTCCGAGGCCCCCTCCGTCCCGGCGACGTCCGGGTGGTGCTCGCGCGCGAGGCGCCGGTAGGCCTTCTTGATCTGCTCCGGGCTCGCGTCGCGCGGCACGCCGAGGATCTCGTAGTAGTCGCTCACTGAACTCTCTCTGTGCTGGGGGGAACGCAGGGGGGAGGCGTCATCCGGCGAGGATCCGGGACAGGTACCGCGCGACCGCGCGGACCGAGGCCATCGTCGCCGGGTAGTCCATGCGCAGCGGCCCGATCGAACCGATCCGGGCCACCGCCGTGCTGTCGTCGCGTGCCCCGCTGTAGCCGCTCGTGACGAAGCTCGTCTCGAGCAGGCCCTCGTGCTGGGTCTCGCGCCCGATGCGCACCGCGACCCCGCCCGAGTCCTCGGCCATCTCGCTGAGGAGCCGCAGCAGCACGACCTGCTCGTCGAGCGCCTCGAGGACCGGGCCGATCGTGTGCGTGAAGTCCGAGCCGGTGCCACGCGCGAGGTTCGCCGTCCCGGCGAGCACGATGCGCTCCTCGATCTCCTGCCGCAGCGTCTCCTCGACGACCGCGACGACCGAGCGCACGAGCGGCACGTCGTGCGGGGCGAACGCGTCGGGGAGCGCGGCGAGCACCCCGTCGAGCTCGGGCAGGCGCCGGCCGACGGCCGCGACGTTGAGCCGCGCCCGCAGCTGGGCGACGACGCCCTCCTCGACGTCGGCGGTGAGCTCGAGCGTGCGCTGCTCGACGCGGCCGTTGTCCGTGATGATGACGACGAGCAGGCGGCGGTCGCCCACCGGCACGAGCTCGAGGTGGCGCAGCGCGGAGCGCCGCAGCGACGGGTACTGCACGACCGCGACCTGCTGCGTGAGCTGCGCGAGCAGCCGCACGGACCGGTCGACGACGTCGTCGAGGTCGACGGCGTCCTCGAGGAACGACTGGATCGCGCGCTTCTCGGGCGCGGAGAGCGGCTTGACGGTCGAGAGCCGGTCGACGAACAGCCGGTAGCCCTTGTCGGTCGGGACGCGGCCCGCGGACGTGTGCGGCTGGGCGATGTAGCCGCCCTCCTCGAGGGCCGCCATGTCGTTGCGGATCGTCGCGGGCGAGACGCCGAGCGAGTGCCGCTCGACGAGCGCGCGCGAGCCGACCGGCTCCTTGGTCTGCACGTAGTCCTCGACGATCGCGCGCAGCACGTCGAGCTTGCGGTCCTCGCTCATCGCACCTCCTGGCCGTCGGACCTGTGGCGTGCCCGGAGCGCGTCGGCCACCAGGCGACCGCCCGCGGGGCGGGCCGGACCGGCGCAGGCGTGGCACTCAGGCATCGAGAGTGCCAATTCTACCTGGCGGACGGCGCTGCCTCGCGGCGGGACGGGCGCACGTGACGCGCGCCACGACCCGGGCGCCCGGCGGCTCGCGGTGCGCCGGTCTGCGCTCCGGGGGAACGCCGACACGCGTGGGTGCGCTCTCCCGGCTCGGCAGAGGCGTCCGGTCAGGCGGCGGGCACCCGCTGCACGAGGTGGTCGACGAGGTCGCCGACGTCGACGGTGCCCAGCACGATGCCGCTCGCCTCGACGCACACGACCGGCGCCCCGCGCCAGATGACCGCGCGAGCCGTCGCCCGCCGCAGCACCTCGAGCGGCGCCGCGGACGGCGTCACCACCAGCGCCGGCGCGAGGTGCGTCCCGCCGGACGGGTCGCGCACGACGACGCTCGCGGGACGGTTGCGCGCGTCGAGCACGACGGCGCCGGGGGCCGCACCGGTCGCGTGGCGGGCCATCGTCGCGGGCAGCACCTGCGCGACGCGGACGAGGCCGACGACGTGCTCCCCGCGGTCGGTGCTCGCGGCGGTCGCGCGCACGAACGCCGTCATCTCGTCGTCCATCCCGGTCCAGCCCGACGCGGGGCGACCGAGCGCGTAGCCCTGGACGAGCGGGACCCCGAGGTGGATGAGGGCCGCGAGCTCCTCGCGCGTCTCGACGCCCTCGGCGACGAGCCAGGCGTCCATCTCGCCCGCGAGGTCGCCCAGCATCCGCACCGTGGCGCGCTGCACCGGGTCGGCGTGCACGCCCGTGATGAGCGCGCGGTCGAGCTTGACGATGTCCGGCCGCACGCGCAGGAGCTGGGTGAGCCCGGAGTGCCCGGTCCCGGCGTCGTCGATCGCGACGAGCCCGCCGAGCGCCCGCACCTCTGCGAGCACGTCGCCGAGCGCGTCGTCGTCGTGCGCCGCGACGTGCTCCGTCAGCTCGACCACGACGCCGTCGAGCCGGCCGCGCTCGAACAGCGCACCGCGCACGACCGGCTCGGCCATGAGGTGCGGCTCGACGTTGATCGAGCAGAAGCCGTCGACGACGCCCCGCTCGCGCAGCGCGTGCATCGAGCGCAGCACGATCGCGGTGAGCAGCGCGTCGACCCCGCGGCGCCGCGCGGCCGCGAACCACACGTCCGGGCTCGCCGCCGGCGGACCGTCGAAGCGCGAGAGCAGCTCGTACCCGCCGACCCGCGCGTGCGTCACGTCGATGATCGGCTGCGCGACGAGGCGCACACCCTCCCCTGCGAGCACCCGGTCGAGCGCGTCGTCCCACACCGGGTCGTCGAGCTCGTCCGTCGCGCGCGTCACGACCGCCGTCATGCCTCCCCCTCGCCCGTAAGTCACAGCCGCCTTGTCCATCGGTTGTCCAGCTCCGCGACATGAGCCCCGGGACCCGACGTGTTTTCCCTGGTCACGCACCAGCCCGTCTCCCACCCGGACGGGCCACCCGCCCGTCACCCGGACGCGCCGTCACCGCACGGCGCGGTGCCCGTCCGTGGACCCCCGTCTACGCTGCCCGGGTGACCCACGACCGCTACGGGAACGACGTCCTCGGGAGCACCCGGCCGGCGCCCTCGCACCACCGCGCCCCCCGCACCTCACGCCCGCAGACCGCCGAGCCGGGGCTCGTCGTCGAGGAGGTCATGACCGGCTGGGTCGGGGCCGTCGTGCGCGTCGAGAAGTCCGGCGGGCAGCACGTCGTCGTCCTCGAGGACCGGCGGGGGAAGACCCGCACCTTCCCGCTCGGGCCCGGCTTCTGGGTCGACGGCGAGCCCGTGGAGCTGCTCCCGCCTGCCGGTCCGGCCGCACCCGCGGCCCCGACGCGCACCGCCTCCGGCTCGGTCGCCGTGCCGCACGCGAAGGCCCGCGTCGCGCGCGGCAGCCGCATCTGGGTCGAGGGCAAGCACGACGCCGAGCTCGTCGAGAAGGTCTGGGGCGACGACCTGCGGCTCGAGGGCGTCGTCGTCGAGCTGCTCGACGGCGTGGACAACCTGGCCGACGCCCTCGCCGACTTCGGCCCGACGCGCGAGCGCCGCGTCGGCGTCCTCGTCGACCACCTCGTGCCCGGCTCGAAGGAGCGCCGGATCGCGGACGCCGCGATGCGCACCGTCCCGGCCGGCACGGTGCTCGTGCTCGGCCACCCGTACGTCGACGTGTGGCAGGCCGTGCGTCCCGAGCGGATCGGTCTCACCGCGTGGCCGACCATCGAGCGCGGCACGGAGTGGAAGCACGGCGTCCTGCGCGAGCTCGGCTGGCCCGCGGACGAGCAGGCCGACGTCGCGCGGGCGTGGCAGCGCATCCTGCGCTCGGTGCGCTCCTACGCGGACCTCGAGCCGTCGCTGCTCGGGCGCGTCGAGGAGCTCATCGACTTCGTCACGACCGGCTGAGCGCGCCGGTGGTCCCGGTCGCGCCGGTCAGGGGGCGACCGGGCGGCCCAGCAGCGTGCGGTACAGGTGTGTCTGCGCGACCACCACGAGCGGCGCGGCGAGCACCACGCCCACGCCGCACACGAGCACCCCGACGAGGCACGCGAGCAGCGCGACGACCGCGAAGCCGGCGCACGCCCCCAGGTTGCGCTGCACGAGCGTCGCGCTCGACCGCAGCGCGGCGACCGGTCCGAGCCCCGTGTCGAGCACGAAGAGCAGCGTGAACTGCGCGTAGAGCATCACGGCGAGCACCGGCAGGTAGCACAGCAGCGTGCCGAGCCCTGCGAGCGCCGCGACGAGCAGCGCGGCGAGGAGCACCTGACCGGTCCGCCCGCCGCCGGCGAACGTGCGCGCGGTCGGCACCCGGCCCTCGGTCACCGCGAGGGCACCCCGCGTCAGCACGGCCTGCACGAGCCCCGCGAGGAGCATCCCCGTCACCGCGAGGAGCAGTACGAGGCCCGCGAAGCCCGCGACGCCGAGCACCCGGAGCGCGGACGCGTCCTCGCCCGCGACGGCGTCGACGAACCGCGCGACCCCCCGGCCGACCGCGAGCGTCACGAGCAGCTGCAGCAGCGCGGCCGCCACCGTCGCCGCGAGCGCGGCCAGCAGGAACGGCCCGGCGTGGTCGCGGACCTTCCGGACGGCGTATCCGTAGGCGTCCTCGACGCCCCTGTCCGGCATGGGGTCGCTCATCGTTCTCCTCGGGTCGGGTGCGGCACCATCCTGGCTGCACGACGGTCCCGGCACCCGTCCGGCCGCGCGCGACCGGGGCCGGGTGGGCGGATTTTCCCGGGTTTGTCCCTGAGCCGCACGCCGGACCACTAGTGTGCGGCGCATCGGCGCGTCCGCCGCGCCGGAACCCCCTCACGCGAAAGGCTCGACATGAGTGACCACCCGCCCACGGCGCACCCCGCCGCTCCGCTCACCGACGCGGAGACCCGTCAGTGGGCCGGACTGGCCCACCTCGGCGGGATCCTGTGGATCATCCCGGGCCTCATCATCTGGCTGGTCTTCCGGGCGCGCAGCGCGTTCGTCGACCAGGAGGGCAAGAAGGCCGTCAACTTCCAGATCACCCTGCTGCTCGCGGGCGTCGCGCTCTCCGTCCTCGGCGGGATCATCGACCCGCTGTGGGCGCTCACGCAGCTCGCCAACTTCGCCCTCTGGGTCGTCTCGATCATCTTCTCGATCCAGGGCTACCTCGCCGTGCAGCGCGGCCAGGCCTACCGCTACCCCGTCTCGCTGGAGCTGATCAAGTGACCACCAACCCCGAGAACCCGCAGCAGCCCTCCGGCGCCGTCCCTCCGCCGCCCGCCGCCGGCTACGGCCAGCCCGGCGCCGTGCCGCCCCCGCCCGCACCCGGCTACGGGGCACCCCAGGGCGGCTACCCGCCGGCCGGCTACGGCGCCCCCGGCGTCGGCGCACCGCTCAACGAGTCGGACCAGCGGATGTGGGCGATCTTCGCGCACGTCGGCGGCATCATCACGTACTTCGTCGCGCCGCTCGTCATCTGGCTGGTCTTCAAGGGCCGCGGCCAGTACGTCGAGGACCAGTCGAAGGAGGCGCTGAACTGGCACATCACGCTGCTCATCGCCTACGCGGTGTGCTTCGTCACGAGCTTCGTCTTCATCGGCCTCGTGCTGTTCTTCGTCGTCGCGCTCGCGCAGCTGATCTTCGGCATCCTCGCGGCCGTGGCCGCGAGCTCGAACCAGTACTACCGCTACCCGCTCACGCTGCGGCTCATCAAGTGAGCTGAACCCCGCAGGTCCCGACGCCCCGCGCTCCGAGAGGTGCGCGGGGCGTCGTCGTGCGCGGGGTGTCGTCGTGCGTGGGTCGTCGGCCGGCCGGTCAGTCGGTCAGCGTGCGCACCACGGCGTCCGCGAGCAGCCGCCCGCGCCGGGTGAGCAGCACGCGCCGCTCGCCGTCGGCGCCCAGCGCGGCCGGCCCGTCGACGAGCCCGTCCGCGACGAGCCCCGCGACCCGGCCGCGTGCCCCGCCGCTCAGCGCACCGAGCCCCAGGCCCTCCGCGAGCCGCACCCCGAGCATCACGCGCTCGAGCTGCGCCGCGTCGGCGGCGACGGTCTCCCGCCCCGCGGCCGGGCTCAGGCCGCGCGCGAGGCGGTCGGCGTACGCACGCGGGTGCTTGACGTTCCACCACCGCACACCGCCGACGTGGCTGTGCGCGCCGGGCCCGACGCCCCACCAGTCGTCCCCGCGCCAGTACGCGAGGTTGTGCCGGCAGCGGTCGGCGTCCGTGCGGGACCAGTTGCTGACCTCGTACCAGCCGAGCCCGGCGGCGGTCAGGAGCTCGTCGGCGAGCTCGTACTTGGCGGCGAGGTCGTCCTCGGTCGGCAGCGCGAGCTCGCCGCGGCGGACCTGCACGGCCATGCGCGTCCCCGTCTCGACGACCAGCGCGTAGGCGGACACGTGGTCGACGCCGGTGGCCAGCACGGCGTCGAGGCTCGCCCGCCAATCGCCGAGCGACTCCCCCGGCGTCCCGTAGATGAGGTCGAGCGACACGCGCAGCCCGGCGTCCTGGGCCCAGCGCACGACGTCGGGGATCCGCCGGGGGTCGTGCGTCCGCTCGAGCGTCGCGAGCACGTGCGGCACCGCGGACTGCATCCCGAACGACACGCGCGTGAAGCCCGCGGCCGCGAGCTCGGCGAGTGCCCCTGGCGTCACCGAGTCCGGGTTGGCCTCCGTGGTGACCTCGGCGTCCGGCGTCAGCCCCCAGGCGTCGCGGATGCCGTCGAGCATCCGCACGAGGTCCCGCGCCGGCAGCACCGTCGGGGTCCCCCCGCCCACGAACACGGTGGAGACGGCCCGCGGGGGCAGGCCGGCGTCCCGCAGCACCCGGGCGCCCAGCGCGATCTCGGTCAGGGCGGTCGACGCGTAGGAGGCCTGGTTCGCGCCGCCGCCGAGCTCGCTCGCCGTGTACGTGTTGAAGTCGCAGTACCCGCAGCGCACCGTGCAGAACGGCACGTGCAGGTACACGCCGAGCGCCCGGTCGTGGGCGCCGTCGCGGACCGAGGCGGGCAGCGCGCCGTCACCCGGTGCGGCGTCGCCGACCGGCAGCGCCGGGCTCACTTCTTCTTCGCGTCCTTGTTCACGCTGCTGCCCGCGGCCTCCGACGACAGCGCCGCGATGAAGGCCTCCTGCGGCACGTCGACCCGGCCGATGGTCTTCATGCGCTTCTTGCCCTCCTTCTGCTTCTCGAGGAGCTTGCGCTTGCGTGTGATGTCGCCGCCGTAGCACTTCGCGAGGACGTCCTTGCGGATCGCGCGGATCGTCTCGCGAGCGATGACGCGGGCACCGATCGCGGCCTGGATCGGGACCTCGAACTGCTGGCGCGGGATGAGGTCCTTGAGCTTGCCGACCATCATCACGCCGTACGCGTAGGCCTTCTCCTTGTGCACGATCGCGCTGAACGCGTCGACCTGCTCGCCCTGCAGGAGGATGTCGACCTTGACCAGGTCGGCGGCCTGCTCGCCGCTGGGCTCGTAGTCGAGGCTCGCGTACCCGCGCGTCTTGGACTTCAGCTGGTCGAAGAAGTCGAACACGATCTCGGCGAGCGGGAGCGTGTAGCGCATCTCGACGCGCTCCTCGGACAGGTAGTCCATCCCGAGGAGGTCGCCGCGCCGCGTCTGGCACAGCTCCATGACGGCCCCGATGAACTCGCTCGGCACGAGGATCGTCGCGCGCACGACCGGCTCGCGGACCTCCATGATCCGCCCGCCCGGGTACTCGCTCGGGTTCGTGACCGTCACGACGGTGCGGTCCTCGAGCGTCACGTCGTAGACGACGTTCGGCGCGGTCGAGATCAGGTCGAGGTCGAACTCGCGCTCGAGCCGCTCGCGCACGATCTCGAGGTGCAGGAGGCCGAGGAAGCCGACGCGGAACCCGAAGCCCAGGGCCACCGACGTCTCGGGCTCGTAGACCAGCGCGGCGTCGTTGAGCTTGAGGCGGTCGAGCGCGTCGCGCAGCACCGGGTAGTCGGTCCCGTCGAGCGGGTACAGGCCCGAGAACACCATGGGCTTCGGGTCGCGGTAGCCGCCGAGGTCCTGCGTCGCGGGCTTGCTCGCGTTCGTCACCGTGTCGCCGACGCGGGACTGGCGCACGTCCTTCACGCCCGTGATGAGGTAGCCGACCTCGCCGACCCCGAGGCCCTTCGTCACGACGGGCTCGGGCGAGATGACGCCGATCTCGAGCAGCTCGTGGGTCGCGCGCGTCGACATCATCGCGATCTTCTCGCGCGGGTTGAGGTTCCCGTCGACGACGCGGACGTACGTCACGACGCCGCGGTAGGTGTCGTAGACCGAGTCGAAGATCATCGCGCGCGCCGGGGCGTCCGCATCACCGGTCGGTGCGGGGATGAGCTCGACGATCCGGTCGAGCAGCGCCTCGACGCCCTGGCCCGTCTTGCCCGAGACGCGCAGGCAGTCCTCGGGGTCGCCGCCGATGAGCTTCGCGAGCTCCTCGGCGTACTTCTCGGGCTGCGCGGCCGGCAGGTCGATCTTGTTGAGCACCGGGATGACCTGGAGGTCGTTCTCCATCGCGAGGTACAGGTTCGCGAGCGTCTGCGCCTCGATGCCCTGCGCTGCGTCCACGAGCAGCACCGCGCCCTCGCACGCCGCGAGCGACCGCGAGACCTCGTACGTGAAGTCCACGTGGCCGGGGGTGTCGATCATGTTGAGCGCGAACGGCTGCACCACGCCGGACGCGTCGGCGACGCCCCACGGCATGCGCACGGCCTGCGACTTGATCGTGATGCCGCGCTCGCGCTCGATGTCCATGCGGTCGAGGTACTGCGCACGCATCGCGCGTGCGTCGACGACGCCGGTGGCCTGCAGCATGCGGTCCGCGAGCGTCGACTTCCCGTGGTCGATGTGCGCGATGATGCAGAAGTTGCGCAGGAGCTCGGGCGGCGTGGCCGCCGGCTGGATGCGCTGCATGCCCGCGGCGGCTGGGATCGGGGACAACTCGGGTTCGCTCCGGCTTCGACGGGGGGCTGGGTTCGGGCCCCGATGGTCGACCGGGCCCGCCACCATGGTCCCATGACCGACGCCGACCTCGACCATCTGGCGCTCCTCGGGCTCGTGCAGCGCGAGCTCCTCGACACGATCGCCCTCGTCCCCGCGGACGCGCCCGTCCGCTCGTGCGGCGGCTGGGACGTCGCGGACCTCGTCGACCACCTCGCCGGGATCCACCACTGGGCCGCCGCGATGGCGCGCGGGCAGGACGAGGAGCCGCTCGAGCGCGGGTCGGTGCCGCTCGCCGAGCACTACGCGCGGTGCGCGCACGAGGTGGCCGCGACCCTCGCCGCGCTGGGCCCCGACGCACCCGGGCGGACGCTCGAGGGCCCCGGGCCGGCGTCGTTCTGGCGCCGGCGACAGCTCCACGAGACGCTCGTGCACCTGTGGGACCTGCGCACCGCGGGCGGGCTCGGCGTCGAGGCCGCACCCGAGGTGTGGGCCGACACCGTCGACGAGGTCGTCCACGTGATGCAGCCGCGGCAGGTCCGCCTGCACCGGATGCCGGCGCTCGACGTCCCCGTCGACCTCACGGCGCTCGACGCGGGCCGTGAGTGGCGCCTCGGGCCCGCCGGCGTCGCCCCGCGCGCCGCGGTCGCGGGGTCGGCGGAGTCGCTCGCGCTGCTCCTGTGGGGTCGGCGCACGCCCGGCGGGCCGCACCTCGCGGTCGCCGGCGACGCCGCCGCGCTGGACGGGGTGCTGGCCCAGCCGCTCGTCCCCTGACCCGTCCCGGACGGGTGTCCGTCCAGGCAGGCGCCGTACGTGCGTCATGCTTCTGGGTGTGCCGCGCGCTACCCAGGTCGCTGCGCGGCGCACGGGGGGAAGGGGAGCACGACGTGCCGAACACGGCGCCAGCACCGGACGACGCGCCCGGGGAGCACCACGCGCTCGGATCTGCTCACGCAGCGCACGTACCTGCCGATGGGGAGTCGACCCTGTCTGGAGGCAGCATGCTCGGCACGAACCCGCCGCGACCCGTGTCGCTCGGTGGCGTCCGCCTGCCCGACGCGATGGTCGACGCGCTCCAGGAAGGCGTCCTCATCTGCGACGCCCGCGGGGTCGTGGTCGACGTCAACGAGGCAGCGGAGACGATCCTCACGCTCGACCGGGAGCAGCTCCTCGGGCTCGACCTCGCGTCGCTCGACTACGACGCCGTCGGCCCCGACGGGGCACCCCTCCCGGCGCACGAGCTGCCCGTCGCGCTCGCCCGCGCCACGAACCAGCCGGCGTCGGCGACCATCAAGGTCCGGCGCGGCTCCCCCCACCCGCTGTGGCTGCGCGCCACCGCGATCCCCTTCGTCCCCGTCGAGCACGAGGTCTGGTGCATGGTCACGCTCACGGACGTCACCGGCGAGCAGCACGCGCAGGAGCGGCTGCGGCACAGCGAGGAGACCTTCCGGCTCACGTTCGAGGACGCCCCGATCGGCATGGCGATCGTGTCGCTCGACGGCCGCTACCTCGAGGTCAACCGCGCGCTGACCGAGGGTCTGCAGCGCACCCGCGAGGAGCTCGTCGGCGCGTCGTTCGAGGACATCACGCACCCCGACGACCTCGAGACCGACCTCGCCCACGGCGCCCGCCTGCTCGACGGGAGCCTCGACTCGTTCCAGATCGACAAGCGCTACCTGACGCCCGGCGGCGACACGATGTGGGCCCGGCTCACGGTCTCGATCGTGCGCGACGGCGACGGCTCGCCGGTGCACTTCGTCAACCAGATCGAGGACGTCACCGAGATGCGGCTCGCGCAGGAGCAGCTCGAGCGGCGCGCGCTCTACGACCACCTGACCGGGCTCGCGAACCGCAGCCTGCTGCTCGACCGGCTCGCGCACGCGCTGACCCAGCACGCGCGGTCGGGCAGCCTCGTCGCCGTCGCGTTCGCCGACCTCGACCACTTCAAGCGCCTCAACGACTCGCTCGGGCACGACGCGGGCGACCGGATGCTCAAGGCCGTCGCGGAGCGGATGACCGCGGCCGTGCGCGCGGGCGACACCGTGGCCCGCATCGGCGGCGACGAGTTCGTCGTGGTGCTCGAGGGCGTCGACTCCGCGGAGCACGCCGGCGAGCTCCTCGACGGGCTGCTCGCCGCCGTCGAGCTCCCGCTGCACATCGACGGTCACGAGGTCGTGCCGCGCCTGAGCGCCGGCCTGACCGTCAACGACGGGACGGGGGTCGCGGAGGAGGTCCTGCGTGACGCCGACACGGCCCTGTACGTGGCGAAGGACGCCGGGCGCTCGCGTTGGGAGGTCTTCCACGACGTCTACCGCCGCGACGCGCTGCGCCGCCTCTCGGTCGAGACCGAGCTCCGGACCGCGATCGACCGGGGGCAGTTCCTGCTGCACTACCAGCCGGTCGTCGAGCTCGACACCCGCCGGACGGTCGCGTACGAGGCCCTCGTGCGCTGGATGCACCCGCGTCGGGGCCTGCTCCTGCCCGGGGAGTTCGTGCAGATCGCCGAGGAGTCGGACCTGATCAACGGGATCGGCGGGTGGGTGCTGCGCGAGGCCGTGGAGTTCCTCGCCCGGCACCCCGAGCTGCCCGGCAAGGTCTACATCAACGTCTCGCCCCGCCAGCTCGGCCGCGGCACGCCCGCGACGGACGACCGGGACGCAGGGCTCGCCCCGCTCGTCGCGCAGGTGCTCCGCGAGAACGACGTGCCCGCCTCGCGGCTCGGCATCGAGATCACCGAGAACGGCGTGCTGCAGGCGACCGAGCAGACCCGCGAGGACCTCGAGCAGCTCGCCGCGCTCGGCGTCGAGCTCCTGCTCGACGACTTCGGCACCGGCTTCTCGGCGCTCACCTCGGTGCTCTCGACCCCGGTCAGCGGGCTCAAGCTCGACCGCTCCTTCACGGTGCGGCTCGGCGACGGCGCGGCGTGCGACCGGATCAGCACCGCGATGGCCGCGCTCGTCGACTCGCTGTCCAGCCACGGCGTCGTCGAGGGCATCGAGACCGAGAAGCAGTGGGCGCTCGCGCTCGGCCACGGGTGGACGCACGGCCAGGGCTGGCTGTTCGGGCACGCGGTCGCGGAGAGCGCGCTGTTCCCGGCGGTCGACACGGCGTTCTGAGCGTGCGCGGTGCGGTCCGGCCCTCGCGGTGACCGCACCGCCGGACCGGGCCCGCGCCGGCGCCCGGGGTCAGGCCTCCTGCGTGATCCGCACCTGCACCTCGAGGTCGATCGTGCCGGCGCCCGCGTAGATGCCCCGCAGCGGCGGCACGTCGTCGTACGAGCGCCCGCGCGCGAGCACCACGTGCCGCTCGCCCGCGACCGTGCGGTTCGTCGGGTCGTACGGGTGCCACTCGCCGGACCACCACTCGACCCACGCGTGCGACTCGCCGACGACCGTCTCGCCGATCGCGTCGGCCACGGGGTGCAGGTAGCCCGAGACGTACCGCGCGGGGATCCCGATGCTGCGCAGCGCGCCCGCCGCGAGGTGCGCCATGTCCTGGCACACGCCCGTGCGCGCCGCCCACGCCTCGCTCGCCGGGGTGTGCACCGCGGTGACGCCGGGGACGTACTCGAGCTCGTCCCGCAGCGCCGCGCACACCGCGACGGCGGCCTGCGACGGCTCGAGCCCCTCTGCGACGCGCGCCGCGAGCTCGGCGACCTCGGGCGGCGCCTGCGTCGTCGAGGTGTCCGCGAGGAACTCGGCCAGGTGGTCGCGCAGCTCGGGGCTGCGCAGGTGCTCCCACGTCGTCTCGGAGCGCACGTCGCGCCGCGGGGCGATCTCGACGCGGTGCTCGGACGTGATCACGAGCGACTCGTGGGGGGTGAGCACCTCGAACACCGTGACGTGCGCGCCCCAGTAGTCGCGGTGCTCGGACATCCACGTGTGCGGCTGGACCTCGAGCCGGGTCTCGAGCACGGACTGCCCCGGCTGCGACAGCGGCGTCATGCGCGCCTCGTTGTACGACGCCGTGACCGGGCTCGCGTACCGGAACGACGTCGTGTGGACCACGTGCAGCCGGCTCACAGCGCCTCCCCCACCCAGTTCGTGACGTGCCCCGAGGGGAAGTAGCGCGCGCGGATCGCGTCGCTCGCCGCCGAGCACGCGCGCTGCACGCGCTCCATCTCCTCGGGGAGCCCGTCGAGCACCTCCATGAGCGGGCGGTACTCGAGGCTCGCGCGCGCGTGGCCCAGGTGGCGCAGCGCGTCGTCGACGCTCGCGCGGCTCGTGACCGGCTCGAGCGCCGTGAGGCACGACTCGGCCTGCCCGAGGGCGAACACGAGCGAGCGCGGGAACAGCCGGTCGAGCAGCAGGAAGCCCGCGGCGCGCTCGTCGGACGCGATGCCGCGGTAGGTCCGCAGGTAGGCCTCGTGCGCGCCGCAGGAGCGGAGCAGCGTCTGCCAGCTCGGCCCGGTCGCCCCGACGAGAGCGCGCGTCGTGAGCAGGCGCGCGGTCATGTCGACGCGCTCGATCGAGCGTCCGAGCACCATGAACTGCCAGGTCTCGTCGCGCGACGTGACCGAGTCCATGAGCCCCGCAACGACCGCGGCCCGCTCGCGCACCCAGGTGAAGTAGTCGTGCGGCCGCGCGGGACGCATGTGCGACGGGAGCTGGTTCCACGTCGTGTTGAGGCACTCCCACAGGTCCGTCGAGATGATCTCGCGGGCGCGCCGGGCGTTCTCGCGCGCGGCGACGAGCGACCCCGCGATCGCGCTCGGGGCCCGGCGGTCGTACGCCAGGATGTCGAGCACGCTCTCCCGGCCCACCGCGACGCCCGCCGGGGGCGCGGGGCGGTCCATCACCGAGAGCAGCGAGCGGCACGCGAGGTCCTCCTCGGCCCACGGGTCCTCGAGCAGGCTCTGCACGTGCACGTCGAGCAGGCGGGCGGTGTCGTCCGCACGCTCGATGTACCGGCCGATCCAGAACAGCGACTCCGCGATCCGGCTCAGCACGTGCCCACCCCGTCCTGCGCCTGCTGCTGCTGCATGACCTGGGCCCGCAGGTCGTGCGGGTTCGCGTCGATCGGCACCGACGACGACGCCGGCACCGTCTGCGGCGTCGTGTCGCCCGCCGGCTGCGCACGCCTCGGCAGCGCACCGCCGAGCACCCACGTGTCCTTCGAGCCGCCGCCCTGCGAGCTGTTCACCACGAGCTGCCCCTCGGGGAGCGCGACGCGCGTCAGACCGCCCGGCAGCACCCACACGGAGTCGCCGTCGTTGACCGCGAACGGGCGCAGGTCGACGTGCCGCGGCCGGAGCCGGTCCTCGATGAGCGTCGGGACGGTCGAGAGCTGCACGACCGGCTGCGCGATCCACCCGCGAGGGTCCGCGACGAGCCGGTCGCGCAGCGCCGCGAGCTCGGCGCGCGACGCGCGCGGCCCGACGACGAGCCCCTTGCCGCCCGAGCCGTCGACCGGCTTCACGACGAGCTCGTCGAGGCGGTCGAGCACCTCCTCGAGCGCCCCGGGGTCCTCGAGCCGCCAGGTGTCGACGTTGGCCAGCACGGGCTCCTCACCGAGGTAGTAGCGGATGAGGTCGGGGACGTAGGTGTAGACCAGCTTGTCGTCGGCGACGCCGTTGCCCACCGCGTTGGCGATCGTGACGGTGCCCGCCCGCGCGCACGTCATGAGGCCGGGGCTGCCGAGCAGCGAGTCGGACCGGAACGCGACCGGGTCGAGGTACTCGTCGTCGACGCGGCGGTAGATGACGTCGACGCGCCGGCGTCCCTGCGTCGTGCGCATCCACACGCGCCCGCCCGCGCAGAACAGGTCGCGGCCCTCGACGAGCTCGACGCCCATCGACCGCGCGAGCAGCGAGTGCTCGAAGTACGCGCTGTTGTAGACGCCCGGGGTCAGCACGACGACGGTCGGGTCGTCGACGCCGTGCGGCGCGGCGGCCGTGAGCGCGGCGAGCAGGCGCCGCGGGTAGTCCTGCACGGGGCGGATGCGCAGCGCGGCGAACAGCTCGGGGAAGGTCTGGGCCATGGCGCGGCGGTTCGAGAGCACGTAGCTCACGCCGCTCGGCACGCGCACGTTGTCCTCGAGCACCCGGAACCTGCCCACCTCGTCGCGCACGAGGTCGATCCCGGAGACGTGCACGCGGACCCCGTTGGGCGGCTGGATGCCCCGGGCGGCGCGGTGGAAGTGCGTCGAGGAGACGACGAGCCCGCGCGGCACGACGCCGTCGGCGACGGCCTTCTGCGGCCCGTAGACGTCCGCGAGGAACGCCTCGAGCGCACGGACGCGCTGCGCGACCCCCGGCGCGACGTGGTCCCACTCGGCGCCGGTCAGCACGCGCGGCGTGACGTCGAGCGGGAACGGCCGCTCCTCGCCCGCGAAGTCGAACGTGACACCCTGCGCGAGGTACGAGCGGGCCAGGGTGTCGGCGCGTGCGCGCAGCTCGGCGGCGGAGAGCTGGGCGAGCGACGAGTGCACGTGCTCGTACGCCGGCCGCACCCCGCCCACGCCGTCGAGCATCTCGTCCCAGGCCGCCCCGGCCGGGTAGTCGTCGAACACGTCCGCCATGATCCGGACCCTAACGGCGCCGTGGGTCCGGCGCGTTACGGGCGCCCCGCGCCACGCCGTGGCCCGCCGGTAGGGTTCCCCCGTGCGCGGACGGACGTGGGTGCGGGTGCTCGATGCGGTGCTGCGCGCCGTGACGTCCGGCGGCGGTCCTGGGGCGTCCGGGAGCGGGTCCGGCCGGGGCGGCACGTCCGGCTCCGCGACGCAGCCCCCGGCCCGGCGCGCTCCGCTCCGGCGGACCCGCACCACCGCGGACCGTCCGGCAGCGGACCGGGGCACCGCAGCCCGCGGCGGCGGGGACGCCGGCCGCGGCGCCCAGCCCGCGCCGGCCCCTCGGTCGGGTCGCGAACGGTCCGCGGCGCGGCCCGAGGGCGACTACACCGGCGTCGTCCGCCCCCAGTACTCCCCCGACCCCGACGGCCGCGCCGACCCGGGCGAGATCGTGTGGACGTGGGTCCCCTACGAGGACGACCCGTCGCAGGGCAAGGACCGCCCCGTGCTCCTCGTCGGGCGCGACGGGCCGGACCTCCTCGGGCTCATGCTCACGAGCAAGGACCACTCGCGCGACGCGGCCGACGAGGCGCGCTGGGGTCGGGTGTGGCTCGACATCGGTGCGGGCGACTGGGACTCCCGGCGCCGCCCGAGCGAGGTCCGCCTCGACCGCGTGCTCCGCGTCGACCCGGACGCGGTGCGCCGGGAGGGCGCCGTGATGCAGCGCGCACAGTTCGACCGGGTCACGGGCTCGCTCGCGGAGCACCACGGCTGGTAAGATAGTAAATCGCGTGTCCGCCCAGGTCGGCGGGCACTGGTCCAGTTCCTCTCCGCGGGTGTCCCCACGCCCCAGTCCCGGAACCAGACGGGCCCTCTACGACCTATCCGACGCTCAGGCGACACACCAGAAAGTCCACACGTGGCAAACATCAAGTCCCAGATCAAGCGCATCGGCACCAACGAGAAGGCGCGCCTGCGCAACAAGGCCGTCAAGTCGGAGCTCAAGACGCACGTGCGCCGCGTCCGCGAGGCCGTCGCCGGTGGCGACAAGGAGGCCGCCTCGGTCGCGCTGGTCAGCGCGTCGAAGAAGCTCGACAAGGCCGCCTCGAAGGGCGTCATCCACCAGAACCAGGCGGCGAACAAGAAGTCCGCTCTGGCGAAGGCCGTCGGCTCGCTCTGACACCTCGCGCTCAGCGCACCGTACGACGAAGGCGCCGCCCGTCCAGGGCCGGCGCCTTCGTCGTACCCGCTGTCCCCGTCCGGCCCGGGCAACCGTGACGCCGAGGGGCGCGCCCCGGACGCGACGAAGGCGTCACCCCCCCTGCGGGGCGACGCCTTCGTTCTCTCCGACCCGACGGGCCTCAGCCAGCTGCGGCGGTCCATGCCTCCCGCAGCGTCGCCGGGACCGTGGGTCGGAAACCTGCCTCGCGCAGTGCGCGGTCGAACGCGTGCGCGGCGCCGGCCACGTCCCCGTGGCCGAGGAAGCGGTCGCCGAGCTCGCGCCACGCCGCTGCCGACTGCCGGGTCGCGGACATCATGCCGAGCATGTCCGCCGCCCAGCGGTACGCCCGCGCCGCGCCGGCGACGTCCTCCCGGGCGTGCAGCGCGTCACCGAGCGCGAGCTGGGCGACCGCGGTCTCGAGACGCGGCTGGTCGCCGAGCCGTCGCAGCGCCTCACGGGCGCTGGCCTCGGCGACGTCGAGGTCACCGAGCACGAGGTGCGCGCGCGAGCGCTCCACGTCGACGCGCGAGAGCTCGATCTCGGAGCCGATCACGAGCAGGTCGGGCAGCGCACGGTCGAGCTGGCGCAGCGCCTCGTGCGGCTCGGCCGGCTCGCTGCGCAGGAGCAGCCACGCGTAGTTGAGCCGCAGGCGCGGGAGGTCACGACCGAGCTCGCCCTCGCCCAGCAGCGCGAGCGCGCGCTCGGTGTACCGCTGCGCGAGCGGGTAGTCGCGGCGCTGCTCGGCGACGAGCGCGGCGTTCCAGTACACGCTGCCCCGTCCGCGCGGGCTGCCGAGCGCCTCTGCCTGGCGGACCAGCTCCGCGGCGCGGTGCGTCGCGTACAGGAGGTCACCGCGCTCGACGTAGGCCCACAGGACCGTCGACGCCAGGCGCAGGTGCTCGTCGGTGCCGGACATGCCGCCGGCCTCGAGCTCGTTCAGGATGCGCTCGCCGACCTCGACCGCGCGGTGCATGTCGCCGCCCTCGAGGTACGAGGCGACGAGCCCGGTCGCGATGGCCGCGGAGTCGAGGTTGTGCGACCGGGCACGGGCGTCGTCGAGCAGCGGCTCGAGGATGGCCACCGCGGACTCGAGGTCACCGAGGGCCTCGTGCGCGCGCGCCAGGGTCATGAGCGCCTCGACGCGGACGGCGTTCGTCACGCTGGTGAGGTCGATCGCGGAGATGCGCGTCCGGGCGCCCGCGGGCTCGCCGGCGCTGAGGTCCAGCTTCGCGTAGTCGATCTCGAGCCGGGCGCGGGCCTCGTTGGGGCCGTCGTCGCCGTGCTTGAGGTACTCGACCGTCGACCCCAGCCGCTGCGCGAGCACGGTGAGCGCGGAGTCCGTGGGCTCACGACGCCCGGCCTCGATCAGCGAGATGTAGCTGGGCGAGAAGGAGTCGCCCGCGAGGGCGGTCTGGGAGAGCCCCGCAGCGAGCCGCGCCTGCCGGACCCGGTCAGCGATCGTCGTCATAGTCGGTCACTGTACCTGTGACGACCCGGAATTACCGCCCCTGACAGCGGGCGAATTTCCGACCACGTGGTAGCGGACGATGGGGCGCCCGCTACCACGCCGGTCGCTGGCTCAGCCGGCGAGACGGCGTGAGCTGCTCAGTTCATGTTCATGCGGCAGCAGCCCGTGGCACCGCCGGACATGAGGCTCACCTCGGAGGCGTGCGCGGACGCCGCGGCGGAGAAGGAGAGCGCGGCGGCGAGGGCGAGGGCGGCGACGGCCTTGAGCGAAGACGACATGGGAAGGCTCCTGTCATAACTGATTGACTGCGTGTCACGTCTATCATGACCGATCCCGAGCGCCGAGTCGCCCCTTTCACAGGGCTCTGGCACAGCTCCGCCCAATCGAGTGACCCGCCCGAATCGGGCAGCGCGGATTCCCCGGCGTCGTCGCAGTTCAGCCGATCGGAGGAGTGTCAAGTCAGGGATGGTTATGGTGTCATAGTTGTCATGACCGGAGACAAGGACGCACTGGCGGCACAGCTCGCCGCCGCGGTGGACGACGCGATCTCCGACAGCGCGCGGCACGACTGGGCGCAGCACCTCGCTCGCGAGCGCGTGCTCGTCGGGCGGCAGGGGATCTTCTCGCCGCGCCTGCGGCCCTTCGCCTACCAGCTCTCGTTCCGCCCGCCGGGCACCGGCGGCCAGCCCGCGCCGCACCACGCCACCTGGACCGAGCTGCAGCACGAGCGCGCGACCGCGCACGTCCTGCGGGCGACCTTCGGCCGCGCGGACCTCGAGCAGGTCGCCCACGGTCGCTGGATGTTCGTGCGCTTCCCGCGCGCCTACCTCGTCCAGGACCTGCCCGTGCCGGCCCGTCCCGACCGACTCGTCATCGAGATCGCGGACAACGTCGAGGTCGACACGGAGGTCATCGCGGGCGTGCGGCGGCTGCGCGAGCGCGGGTTCCGCGTCGCCATCCCCGGCTTCGTCAGCCGGCCGGGGCAGCGCCGGCTGCTCCCCCACACCGACTTCGTGAAGATCGACGTGCGCGACCTCGACGTCGAGGGACGCCCGGTCGTCGAGCTCGCCCGGTCGTACGGCGCGCTCCTCGTCGCCGAGTACATCGAGCACCCCTGGATGCTGCACCAGAGCCGTGACCTCGGGTTCGACCTCTTCCAGGGGAACCTGCTCGAGCCGTCGGCCACCCTGGACCGCTCCGCGGCTCGGCTGCTCCGCCCCGTCGGCTGACCGGGGTCTCCACCGCCGGTCCCGCTCTCGCCGGACCGGCGCAGCCACGGGACGACGGGGGCGCCGGGCGGCCGACTGGCGAGATGTCCTGACTCGCGTCATCATCCGCGATGTGCGCGCTCTCATCCGGTGTGACCCTCGCAGCGCCCGCCGCCGTCCCCCGTTCGCACCGGCGGCGGCACGCCCCGGCAGAGCGCAGCGGCCCCACGGGTCCTGACGACGCCGTCGCCGCCGTCGGTCGGCGCATCCCGGTCGGGAGGCAGCCCATCACGGACCCGGACGGGACGCCGCGGGCCTACGAGTTCCTGTACCGGTCGCTCGCATCCGAGCGCGTCGGCGTGGACCGGTGGGCCGCCGCGCAGCAGGACGTCGCGACGGGCGCCGTGCTCCACTCGGTCTTCGCCGACCGCGGCGTCGGGATCGCTGCCGCCGGCTGCCCCGCCTTCGTCAACGTGACCCGGTCCTACCTCGTCGGCGCGCTCCCGCTGCCCGCGGACCCGGCCCGGCTCGTCCTGGAGGTCGTCGAGTCGGTGCAGGTCGACGCCGAGGTGCTTGCCGGCGTCGCCCGGCTCCGGGCCGCCGGGTTCCGGATCGCCGTCGACGACTTCGTCGCCCTGCCCGACCAGCTGCGCCTGCTGCCCTTCGCCGACTTCGTCAAGATCGACCACCGCGACCTCGTGCGCCACGGGAGGCCGCTCCTCGAGCTCGCGTCCCGGTTCGGCGCCCGCCTCGTCGCCGAGCACCTCGAGACCACCGAGGCGCTCGACGCCTGCGTCACGGCGGGCTTCACCCTCCTCCAGGGCGACGTGCTCGCCCCGACGGTGGTGCTGCCCGGCGCGGAGCCCGCTCCGGTGGGACCGAGCGCGGCCGCGCCCGCGCTCGCGTCAGCGCGAGCCCGCTGAGGCCACGCGGAGCACCGCCCGCTCGACCGCGAACTGCGGGTCCCGGCTCTCGCCCTTCACCTCGGCATCGGCCTGCGCGACCGCGCTGATCGCCACCGCGAGACCCTCGGGGGTCCAGCGTGCGAGGTCGCGCTGCGCACGGTCGACCTGCCACGGGGCGAGCCCCAGATCGCGGACGGCACCCGAACCGCGACCCCGCACCGCCGCCACCTTCGCGAGCGTGCGCAGCTTGGCCCCGAGCGCCGCGACGATGGGCACCGGGTCGACACCCGTCGCGAGCGCGTGCCGCAGGAGTGCGACGGCGTTCCCCGCGTCGCCCTCGATCGCGGCGTCGGCCACGCGGAAGCCGGTCGCCTCGATGCGCCCGCCGTAGTACCGCTCGACGGCCGCCTCCCCGATCGTGCCCGTGGTGTCCGCGACGAGCTGGGCGCATGCCGACGCCAGCTCGCGCAGGTCGCTGCCGACGGCGTCGACGAGTGCCCGCACCGCCTTCGCGTCCGCCCGGCGCTTCGCCCGCCGGAGCTCCGCCGTGACGAACGCAGTCTTGTCGGAGTCCTTCTTGAGCGCCTCGCACGCCACGACGGGCCAGCGCCCGGCGCGCACGGTGTCCAAAAGCTTCTTGCCCCGCTGGCCGCCGCCGTGCCGCAGCACGAGCACCACGTCGTCCTGCGGCGCGGCGACGTACGCGAGCGCGTCGGTGAGCAGCTCGTCCGTCGCACGCTCGACGGACTCGACGATGACGAGGCGGTCCTCGGCGAACAACGACGGGCTGGTCACGACACCCAACGACCCGGTGCCGTAGTCGGCGGCGTCCAGGCGCGTCACCTCCACGCCGGCGTCGCGCTCGCGGGCGAGCGCGACGAGCCGCTCGACCGCACGGTCCGCGAGCAGACCCTCGGGCCCCGCCACCAGGACGACCGCAGCCAGCTCGACCTCGTCCCAGCCGATGCCCGGTGCGGCAGGGCGTCCGCCGGAGGTCGCACGGGAGCTGGAGCGGGTCGGGGTCGGCACGCGACCAGCCTGCCATGCCGGACCCACGTCCCGACGCACAGCGCGACGGGTGCCCGGCGTCGACCTCGGGCACCGGGCACGGGGCCGGCGCCGGACGCGTGTGCCGCTCAGGTGCTGGCCCTACGGCGCCCGGGCACGCGCTCCGTCGCGGTGCCCACCCCGTGGTCGACGTCCCCCGGTGGGCGGCCCAGGAGCAGGGCGAGCCCGGCGGCCGTGCCCGCGGCGAGCAGGACCAGGCCGACGACGCCCGGCGTCCACGCGACCTGGGCGCCCGGCAGCGCCGCCGCGACACGCGCCACGGTCGCGATCCACCAGCACGCGAGGCCGGCCAGCTCCGCCAGGATCACCCCCGCGGCGTGCCACCACGGCGACACCAGCGCCGCGAGGAGGCCCAGCACGGTCGCGGGCGCCACCGCGGGCGCGACGAGCACGTTGGCCGGGACCGCGTACAGCGCGACCGCCGGGCTCAGGAGCAGCACGACCGGCGCGCACACGCTCTGCGCCGCGACCGGGACCGCGAGCGCGTACGCGACCGGCGCCCGCGCCGATCCGGACCACCGCCGCGCGAGCGGGCCCGCGAGCAGGACGAGCCCGGACGTCGCCACGACGGACAGCACGAAGCCGAGCTCGCGTGCCAGCCACGGGTCCGCCACGAGGAGCACCACGACCGCGGCCGCGAGCGCCGGGACCGCCCGTGCGGGTCGGCCGAGCACGAGCGCCCCCAGCCCGACCGCGCCCATCGCCGCCGCGCGCAGCACGCTCGGCCCCGGGTGCACGAGCACGACGAACCCGAGCATCACCGCGCAGACGACCGCGGCCCGTGCGCGGCGCGGCAGCCCGGCGGCTCCGGTGAGCACGAGCACGCCCGCGCCGACGATCGAGAAGTGGGCGCCCGAGACGGCGGTCACGTGCGTCAGCCCGGAGTCGCGCATCGCCCGGTCCAGGTCGTCCGGCAGCGCGGACGTGTCGCCGACGGCGATCCCCGGCACGAGCCCGCGCGCGTCCGCACCCAGCCCGGCGCACACGTCACGGAGCCCGGACCGCACGGCGTCGACCGCGAGGAGCGCGCCGCCCGGTGGCTCGACCAGCGCGGGTGTCCCGCCGGCCTGCAGCAGCGCCACCGCGCGGCGCCCCGGTGTCCCGGGCGCCAGCCGACCGCGCACCACCACCCGGGCGCCGTACGAGACGCCCGGCCACGGGGACCCGGTCAGGACGGTCACGGGCGCCGACGCCGCCCGGTGCTCGCCCCGCGTCCCGACGTCGTCGACGGCGAGCGTCGCGCGGTACCGCGGCGGGGCGTCGGGCGGCCCGGACCGGACGCGGGCGGGCTCGGAGGTGAGCGTGCCGGTGAGGGTCACGGTCGCGCCGGAGGCGGCCAGCCCGTCGAGGTCGCCGGCGTCCCGGGCCGCGAGCTGGCTCGCACCGGCGAGCAGCACGCCCGCGACGACACCGCAGGTCAGCACCACCTGGCCGGCGGCGCAGCGGTGCAAGCGCCGGGTGCGACGTGCAGCCGCGGAGCGGCGCTGCGGTCGGGTCGGAGGTGCAGCGGCGGAGCGGCGCTGCGGTCGGGTCGGAGGTGCAGCGCCGGAGCGGCCCTGCGGTCGGGTCGGAGGTGCAGCGGCCGAGCGGCGCTGCGGTCGGGTGGGACGTGCGAGGGTGCCGGGGCCGGGGCCGGCGTCAGGGCCCGGGCCGGGCGACACGGCGCTGTCGACCGACCCGGTGGCGGCACGGGGTCCCGGGCGCGTGGTTCCCGCGCGGCGCACGGCCCGCAGAGCACGCGCGGCCCGCAGGGCACGCACGGCCCGCAGGGCACGCACAGCGACGCCGAGCGGCACCGACCCAGCCGCGATCCCGGCGGCCAGTGCCCACGGCGCGGGCAGCACGACGACGACCACCGCCGCCGCCCACGCGGCGAGCGCCGCCGGGACGAGCCGCAGGTCGAGAGGCACGCTCACGTCACACCCGCACGGCCGGCGCGAGGCGCTCGAGGAGCGCGGGGCCGATGCCCTCGACCTCCGCGAGCTCGTCGAGCGACCGGAACCGCCCGTGCTCCTCGCGCCACGCGAGGATGCGGCCGGCGAGCACCGGGCCGATGCCCGGCAGCGCGTCGAGCGCTGTCACGTCCGCGGTGTTGAGATCGAGCGGCCCTGCGCTCCCCGCGGCGTCGGTGGCCGGACCCGCCGGCGCGGCGGGTGCCGCCTCCCCCACGGCGGAGACCGCGACCTGCTCGCCGTCGACGAGGACCCGCGCGAGGTTGAGGGCAGCGAGGTCCGCGGACGACGACGGACCGCCTGCCGCCGTCAGGGCGTCCGACACGCGCGAGCCCTCGGGCAGCTCGATGATCCCCGGCTGCGCGACCTGCCCCACCACGTGCACGACGACCTGACCGGCGCGCTCGGCGGATCCGGCGGCGGTCCCCGCACCGGTCGGGGCATCGGCGCCGCCCGCAACGTCGGCGCCGGTCGCGGCGTCCGGCTCCGGCTCGGCGCCGACCACCTCACCGGTCGCCCCCGGCGCTCCGGTGACCTCCGGGAGCTCGACCGCGTGCCCCACCTGCGGCACGAGCGCGGGCGCCGCGCGGGCGACCACGACGCCCGCGACGAGGGCCACCGCGAGCGCCGCGACGAGCCCGAGCCGCGTCGGCACGGCCCAGCGCCGCGCTGCTGCTCCGGCGCCGACCTCGTGCTCGCGCTCGAGCGGCGAGCCGTAGCGGCCGGCGTACTCGTCCCGCGCACGAGCGAGCCGTCCCGTCGCGACCCGCCGGACGACGTCCTCGGCGCCCGCCAGGGTGCCGTCATCGAACCCCTCGGCCCGGGCCCGCGTCGTGGTCCCGGACAGGGCCTCGGGATCGTCGACCCATCCCGGACCCGGTTCAGGTAGCGGCTCCCCGCCCGGTTCCGGCTCCCAGGCGGCGCCGGGGCCCTGTCTCGCACCCGAACCCGGCGTCGGTCCGCGCCCGGGCCTGCGGCTCACGTCCGGACCCACCGTCTCGTTCTGCTCCGCGTCCGGACCCAGCGTCTCGTTCTGCTCCGCGTCCGGACCCACCATCTCGTCCTGCTCCGCCTGCGCGTCGGGGTCCGCACCGCCCGCCACCTCGAGACCGCGCCGCCGGAGTGGGGCCTCGCGCAGCCCGTCCAGCGCCCGTCGACCTCCGCCCTGCTCGCCGGCCGCGCTCCACGCTGCCGACGCCGCGCGCTCGCCCCCGGCATGATCGCCGCCGTCCGGGTGGGACGACGGGTGTCCGTCGGAGGCCACGCCGACCACGCGCGCGCGGCCGTCGACCGCCACACCGCGCACGCGCGCCTCCGGACCGTCGCCCGGACCCGGCCGTCCGTCCGCCGGCGCAGGGGCACCGGTCCCGCGCGCGTGGCGCGAGTCACGCCCGTCCACGACGCGCAGCTCCGGCCACCGCGGTCGCACGGTGCCCGGCGCCGCGGCGACGTCGCCGGACGTCGCCGGTGCGACGCGCGGCACGGGTGACGTCGGTGTCCGGAGCTCGTCCGCGCGGAGCGCCGTGCCGGGGTCCGATCCAGGCACGCCCGGGAAGGGCGCCGACGTCCGAGGGAAGGACCCCGCCGCACGACGTGGGACCGCCGCAGGACTGGAGCCCGCCGTCCCCGACACCCGACCCGCCGCGCTGCCGAGCGAGCGCGACGGGTCGGCACCGCCCGGCTCGCCGCCGGGGAACGAGCCCGCCACCCCGGGCACCGAGCCCTCCGGGCCGTCGGGCGGGCTCCTCCGGTCGACGACGCCTGGCTCGGCGCCGCGGAACGAGCCCGCCGCCCCGAGCACCGCACCCGCACTGCCACCGAGCGGACTCGGCGCGTCGGAAACGCCCGGCTCGGCCCCCGGGCCGCGCTGCGGCGTCCAGCGCCGCGTGGCACCGGGGTGCGGCGTCGGTGCGGGGCTCAACGCCTCGAGTCGGCGCCGGGCGGAGTCGGAGGGGTCGGGGGCTCGGACCATGCCGCGACCGTACGGAGGGCCGGGTCACCGGCATCGCCCGCCCGCGGCCACCAGGACGGCGTCGGTGCGGTCAGGCGGCTGGGGGTGCGTCGGCGTCGGCGACCACCAGGGCGAGCACCCCGGGGCCCGCGTGCGCGCCGAGCACCGCGCTCACCTCGCACACCTCGACGGTGCACGCACTCCCGGCGAGCCGGGACCGCAGGGACTCGGCCACCTCCGCACCGAGCTCCGGCTGGCCGAGGTGGTGGACGGCCACGCGTGCGCGCCCGCGGCCGTGCACGTCGGCGACGACGAGGGCCTCGAGACGTTCACGGGCGGCCCGACGCGTCCGGACCTTCTCCGCGACCTCGATCCGGCCGGACCGCAGCGCGAGGATCGGGCGCAGGCCGAGCACGGTGCCCAGCGCGGCCGCGGTGGCGCTGAGCCGGCCGCCACGGCGCAGGTGGTCGAGCGAGTCGACGAGGAACCAGGCGTGCGCGTCGGCCGCGACCTGACGTGCCCGCTCGGCGACCGCGGCCCCGTTCGGCAGGGGTGCCGGCTCGTCGGCGGCGGGTGCCGGCGACCGGTCACGCCGCCTCCCGAACGGACCGTGCCACGTGCGCGACCCCGCGACGGGCGGGGCCGGGTCCGGCGCGCCCACCGACACCCCGCCGCGCGCCAGCCGCGCAGCCGAGAGGACCGCAAAGCCGAGCCCCATCGCGACCGAGCGCGAGTCGACGACGTGCACGGGGAGCGGCGCCGCGAGGGCGGCGAGCTGCGCGCCACGCACCGTGCCCGAGAGGTCCCCGGAGAGGTGCACGGACACGATCTCCCGCGCTCCCCCGGCAGCAGCACGCGCGTACGCGTCGGCGAACGCGGCGGGCGACGGCTGCGAGGTCGTGACGCGCTGCCCCGCCCCGAGCGCCGCCGTCAGCGCGGCGGGGTCCAGGTCGCGCCCCTCGTGCAGGCGCTCGCCACCGAGGACGACCTCGAGCGGCACCACCACGACGCCCCACCGCTCGAGCTCGTGCGCGGGCAGCGACGCCGTCGAGTCCGTCACGACGGCGACGCGCGGCGGCGCGACCTCGCGAGAGCCCGGGCCGCGCCGCGTGCGGTCGGGCACGGCGGTCAGGCCGGCACGACGTTGACCAGGCGCGGCGCCCGGACGATCACCGTGCGGACGTCACGACCCGCGAGCGCCCGCTGGACGCCCGGGTCGGCGAGCGCGATCTCGCGCAGCGCGTCCTCGGTGGCGTCGGCGGGGACCTCGGCACGACCGCGCACCTTGCCCTGGACCTGGAGCACGCACGTCACGGTGTCCTCGACGAGGTACCGCTCCTCGGCGACCGGGAACGGCGCGTGCGCGAGGGACTCGGTGTGGCCGAGGCGCGACCACAGCTCCTCGGCGATGTGCGGCGCGATCGGCGCGGTCATGAGCACGAGCGGCTCGACCGCCGCGCGCGGCACGGCCGGCAGGCTCGTCAGGTGGTTGTTGAGCACGATGAGCTTCGCGATCGCGGTGTTGATCCGCATCGCCTCCATGTCGGCGCGCACGTCGGTGATCGTGCGGTGCAGCACGCGCAGGGTCTCGGCGGACAGCTCGTCCTCGGTGACGACGAGCGCGCCCGTGGCCTCGTCGACCACGTTGCGCCACAGCCGCTGCAGGAAGCGCTGCGCACCGACGACCGCCCGGGTCTCCCACGGGCGCGAGAGGTCCAGCGGACCCATCGACATCTCGTAGACCCGCAGGGTGTCCGCGCCGTACTCGGCGTACATCTCGTCGGGCGTGATCATGTTCTTCTTGGACTTGCCGATCTTGCCGTACTCGCGGTGGACCTCCTCGCCCTGCCGCGAGAAGCCGCTGGGCACCGACTCGTCCTCGACGACCTCGCTCGCCTCGACGTAGGCGCCGCGCCCGTCGCGGTACGCGTACGCCTGGATGTAGCCCTGGTTGAACAGCTTGCGGAACGGCTCGCGGCTCGACACGTGACCCAGGTCGTAGAGCACCTTGTGCCAGAACCGCGCGTACAGCAGGTGCAGCACGGCGTGCTCGACGCCGCCGACGTACAGGTCGACGCCCCCGGCGCCGTGGGTGTCCGCCGGGTTGTGGCCCGGGCCCATCCAGTACTGCTCGAGGGCGGGGTCGACGACCTGCTCGGTGTGCGACGGGTCGAGGTAGTGCAGGTAGTACCAGCACGAGCCGGCCCAGTTGGGCATCGTGTTCGTGTCGCGCCGGTAGGTCCGCGGCCCGTCGCCCAGGTCGAGCGTGACGTTGACCCAGTCCTCGTTGCGACCGAGCGGCGCCTCGGGCGACGACTGCGAGTCCTGCGGGTCGAACGTCCGCGGCGCGTAGTCGGGCACCTCGGGCAGGTTCACCGGCAGGGACGCGTCGGGCAGCGCGAGGGGCAGGTCGTTCTCGTCGTACACGATCGGGAACGGCTCGCCCCAGTACCGCTGCCGGCTGAACAGCCAGTCGCGCAGGCGGTAGGTGATCGTGCCCGCGCCGAGGCCCTGCGCGACGAGCCAGTCGATGATCGTGCGCTTCGCGGCCGCGACGTCGAGCCGGTCGAGGCTCACCGTGTCGTTGGACGAGTTGATGATCGCGCCGTCGCCGGTCCACGCGCCGCCCTCGAAGCCGGCGGGCGGCTCGACGGTGCGGACGACGGGCAGGTCGAACGCCTGCGCGAATGCGAAGTCCCGCTCGTCGCCGCCCGGGACGGCCATGATCGCGCCGGTGCCGTAGCCCATGAGGACGTAGTCGGCCGTGAACACCGGGATGCTCGCGCCGTTCACGGGATTGGTCGCGAGGATGCCGGTGAACACGCCGGTCTTGCGGCCGGCGTCGGCCTGCCGCTCGATCGCGCTCTTCGTGGCCGACTCGCGCCGGTACGCCGCGACGGCCTCCGCCGGCGACGCGTGGCCGCCCGTCCAGCCGTCCTTCGTGCCCTCGGGCCACGCGGCCGCGACGTCGTCGAGCAGCGGGTGCTCGGGCGAGACGACCATGAACGTCGCACCGAACAGCGTGTCGGGGCGCGTCGTGAACACCTCGACCGACGTGCGCTCGGCGCCGTCGGGGCCCGGCACCGGGAAGCGCACGCGGGCACCCTCGGAGCGGCCGATCCAGTTGCGCTGCATCGAGGCGACCTTCTCGGGCCAGTCGATCAGCTCGAGGTCGTCGATCAGGCGGTCGGCGTACGCGGTGATCCGCATCTGCCACTGCCGCAGCGTGCGCTGGAAGACCGGGAAGTCGCCGCGCTCGGAGCGCCCCTCGGACGTGACCTCCTCGTTGGCGAGCACCGTGCCGAGGCCCGGGCACCAGTTGACCGGGGTCTCCGACACGTACGCGAGGCGGTGGGCGTCGACGACGCGACGGCGCGCGACCGCGTCCAGGTCGGCCCACGAGGCACCGGCGGGGACGCCCTCGATGCCGTCCGGCACCGCACGGGCGCCGGACGCGAACGCCTCGACGAGCGTCGCCACGGGACGCGCGGCGCCCCGCCCGCCGTCGGGCCGGACCGCGTCGGCGTCGTACCAGGACTCGAAGATCTGCAGGAAGATCCACTGCGTCCACCGGACGTAGCCCGGGTCGATCGTCGCGAACATGCGGCGCGGGTCGTGCCCCGTCCCCAGGCGGCGCAGCTGGCGCGCCATGATCTCGATGTTCGCCTCGGTCGTCGTGCGCGGGTGCTGCCCCGTCTGGACCGCGTACTGCTCGGCGGGCAGGCCGAAGGCGTCGTACCCGAGGGCGTGCAGCACGTTGTCGCCGAGCATCCGACGGAACCGCGAGACGACGTCGGTGCCGATGTACCCGAGAGGGTGGCCGATGTGCAGGCCCGCGCCGGAGGGGTACGGGAACATGTCCATCACGAAAAACGGCCGACGCTCGGGCTCGGCGTGGCGGCCCTGCGCGTCGGTCAGGGGACCTGTGGGGTTGGCCGCGTAGAACGTCCCGCGCCGCTCCCACTCGTCCTGCCAGCGGAGCTCGAGCTCGTCGGCCACCGCCGCGGTGTAGCGGAAGGGCACGTCGTTCGGCACGTCGTGCGGCACGGGGGCGTCGGGAGCGGGGTGCGAGGGAGCCTGCGAAGTCACGTGCACAGGCTACCGGCGCGCAGCGACCGAGGTCGCCGCGCGCCGGTAGCCGGGCGTGCGGGGCGGAGGGTCAGCGCGAGGCGCGCATCTCCGCGACGAGCGGGCACTGGAACGGGTCGCGGGCCTGCAGGCCGACCTCGTTGAGGTAGCGCACGACGATCCGGTACGACTGCATCAGCGTCGTCTCGGTGTAGGAGATGTTCTTCTCCGCGCAGAACTGGCGGACCATCGGCTGGACCTTCCGGAGCGCCGGGCTCGGCATGCTCGGGAACAGGTGGTGCTCGATCTGGTAGTTCAGGCTGCCCATGAACAGGTCGACCCCTCGCCCGCCCTTGATGTTGCGGCTGAGCAGCACCTGACGGCGCAGGAAGTCGATCTTCATCGACGCGGGGACGACCGGCATGCCCTTGTGGTTCGGCGCGAACGAGGCGCCCATGTAGACACCGAAGATGCCGAGCTGGACGCCGAGGAAGGCGAACGCCATGCCGACCGGGAGCAGCCAGAACACCAGGGCGAGGTACCCGCCGAGGCGCAGCGTCACGAACGCGATCTCGACGGGACGGCGCTTGACCTCGCCGCGCCCGAAGATCGTCTTGACGCCGGAGATGTGGAGGTTGAGGCCCTCGAGGAGCAGGAGCGGGAAGAAGAACCAGCCCTGACGCTTCGCGAACCAGGCGGCGAGGCCGGTGCGCTCCTTGGTGAGGTTCTCGGTCGTGAAGACGAGGACGCCCGGGTCGATGTCGCCGTCGACACCGAGGGTGTTGGGCTTCGCGTGGTGCTTGCTGTGCTTGTGGTTCCACCAGCCGTAGCTCATGCCGGCGTAGAGGTTGGCGATCACGAGGCTGGCCCAGTCGTTCCAGCGGCCCGACTTGAAGATCTGCCGGTGCGCGGCGTCGTGTCCGAGGAACATGACCTGGCCGAGGACGACCGCGAGGACCGCTGCGACGACGAGCTGCCACCACGTGGGGCCGAGGAGCACGAACGCGGCGACCAGGCCGCCGAGCATCGCGGTGAGCACCGCGAAGCGGGTCCAGTAGTACGCGTAGCGGCGCTTCATGAGCCCCGCCTCCTGAACCATGCGGGTGAGCTCGGTGAACTCGCTCACCTGGCGCTCGCGCGGGCTGCGCGCGGCGGGGGCCTCGTCGGGGATGCGGCCGTCGTTCAGCGTGCTCGTCATAAAGGGAGCCTCGTGCTCATCGGGGGTGACGCGATGCCCGACAAGGCAGCACATCTGATCGGTCCAGCACACCATAGCCCGAGACTCTGTGCCATTCGGGGGTTTGCGTCGTGCGTCACGAATGTCCGGTCCGGATCTCAGCAGCCGGCCGCGCGCGGGGCGCGGGAGCAGGCGGGCGGGCGGCGTAGGTCGGGTCAGGAGAGACCCGACGACGCGTGGCGCAGGGCCGTGCGCTCCCGCTTCTCCGCGTACAGCGCGGTGTCCGCAGCGTGCATCCACGCCTCGACGTCCTCGCCGTGCCAGCGCGCGACGCCGGCGGACCACCCGATGCGCGCGCCGACGCTCAGCCGCTCGAGGAGCCGGCGGGCGCCGTCCTCGTCGGTCGACGGCAGCAGCAGCGCGAACTCGTCGCCACCGAGGCGGCCCAGGACGTCGCCCGCGCGCAGGACGGCCGCCCACGCGTGCGCCGTCCGCACCAGGGTCTCGTCGCCGGCGGCGTGCCCGTGCACGTCGTTGACCTGCTTGAAGCCGTCCAGATCGAGCAGCACGAGCGTGAGCGGGCGCCCGTCCCGGGCGGCACGAGCGAGCTCCTGCCCCGTGAGGGCGAGGAAGGCACGGCGGGAGAACGCCCCGGTGAGCGCGTCGTGCGTCGCGTCGAGGCGCAGGCGCGTGACCTTGTCGTTGAGCACCCCGCCGACCCCGCTCGCGGTCAGCACGAGGAACGTCCAGGTGGGCCAGGCGGACGGTGCGTCGGCGGCGGCGAGCCCGACCCGCAGGCCGACGGCGACGAGCACGAGGTGGGCGGCGAGCGCACGCCGGGTCTCGAACACGGCCACGAAGACCGCGAGCCACACGAACCCCAGCGCCGTGACCGCCGGCCCGGACTCGGTGGTCGAGGCGCCGACGCACACGGTCATGCCGACGGTGCCGAGAGCGAGCACCCCGTGCACGTGCGCGACGCGGGTGCGCGCGGTGCGCCACCGCAGCCAGGTCCCGAGGCCGGCGGCGAGCGCCCCGAGCGCGGCGTCGAGCGCGCGCGGCGCCGTCGGGCTGAACGGCACGAGCGCGGTCAGGAGGCACACGGCGGCGGTGAACAGCAGGCCCGTGCTGAGCGCGCGGACCTCGCTCGCGCGCGCGAGGCGGCGCGGCGGACGGGTCGGTCGCATCGTGCCCGCTCCTCTCGCTCGCACGTCGGCGTCGAGGTGCCCCATCGGCAGCGACGCGCCGGACCTGACCGGTGCGGGGGCTGCCGGAGCGCGAGGCCGCGGACCGCGCGAAGGAGCTCGAGCGCATCGAGCGGGACCTGCGCCGCGGGTCCGGCACGTCGTCGCGCCGCTCGGGCACGTCCCGACGGTCGAGCACGTCGAGCCCGCTGGACAGCTTCCTGCGGTCCGCCGGGACGCAGCTCGGGCGCGAGATCACCCGGTCGATCTTCGGGACGCGCCGGCGCTGAGGCGTCTCCTCCCCCGCTCCTCGGCCCGCGGCGGGCTCGGGCGCGCGGTCGCCTGCCCTGCACCGCAGCCCGCGGACCCCTGACGTGCGGGGCCGCCGGTCCCGGGTCTCAGCCCGCGGTGGACGCGGGTGCGGGCGTGCGGTCCACCGGAGCGGCCTCGGGAGCGGTCGGGCCGCCGACCGCGGGAGGCGCGGGCGTGCGTCCGACCGTGACGACGACGACCAGCCCGACGAGCGTGAGCCCGGCGCCGACCCACGCGGGTGCGAGGTAGCCGAGCCCGCCGGCGATGACCAGCCCGCCGAGCCACGCGCCGCTCGCGTTGCCGAGGTTGAGCGCCGAGTGGCACAGCGCGGCACCGAGCGACGGAGCGGCCGGGGAGACGTCCATGAGCCGGGTCTGCAGCGAGATCCCGAGGATCTGCGACGAGACGCCGAGCGCGACGATCGACGCGACGGCGAGCACGGGGCTACGACCCGTGAGCCCGAGCGCGCACAGCACCACGCCCGTGCTCACGAAGCCGACGAGCACGGTGCGCAGCACGGCCCGGTCGGCGAGGAGCCCGCCGACGAGCGTCCCGACGGTCATGCCGACGCCGAACAGGGCGAGGACGAGCGGGACCGTGGCCTCGCGCAGCCCGGTGACCTCGGTGAGCAGCGGCGAGACGTACGAGTAGACGGCGAACATGCCGCCGAAGCCGATCGAGCCGGCGCCGGCCGCGATCCACAGGCTCCGGTTGCGCAGCGCCGCGAGCTCGGTGCGCACGCTCGTGCCGTCGCTCACGGGCAGCCCCGGCGTCCAGCGCAGCAGCGCGCCGAGCGTCACGAGCCCGAGCACGCCGACGAGCCCGAACGCGAGGCGCCACCCGAGCTGCTGGCCCACGACCGTGGACAGCGGGACGCCGACCACGTTCGCGATCGTCAGCCCGGCCATCATCATCGAGACGGCCTGGCCGCGGCGCTCGGCGCCGACGACGTGCGTGCCCATGACCGCGCCGACCCCGAAGAACGCCCCGTGCGGGAGCCCGGCGACGAACCGGGCGACGACCAGCCAGCCGAGGCTCGGGGCGAACGCGGCGAGCACGTTGGCGGCCGTGAACGCGGCCATGAGCCCGAGCAGGAGCGTCCGGCGGTCGACGCGCGCGGCGAGGGTCGTCAGCAGCGGGGCGCCGATCACGACGCCGAGCGCGTACGCGGTGATGACCCAGCCGGTCGTCGGGATGCTCGCCCCGAGGTCGCGCGCGACGAGCGGCAGGAGACCCATCGTCGCGAACTCGGTCGTGCCGATGCTGAAGCCGCCGAGCGCGAGTGCGAGGAGCGCGGGCCGCGTCCGGTGGGGACCCGCAGCACCGGGGCCGGCACCCCGGCCTCGTGCCGGCCGCCGGCCCGGGGTCGCGGGGGGTGCGGTGGCGGAGCCGGGCGGCGCCGTGTCGATCAGGTGGTCCACGGGTGCTCCTCGGGTGGCGGCCGGGAACCCGTGGTGAGGGGTGCCCGATCTGTCTCGAATCGATTCGATCTCGCCGAGCGCAACTCCGTCGTCCACTGCGGTGATGTCCGGCCAGGCTACCCCGCGTGCGCGGCGATCAGCCAGATGGCGCTCGCGCCGGCCTCGCCGAGCTCGACCGCGCGCTCCTCCTCGGGCGCACCGCCGAGCGGTGCCCGCACCCGGACCGCCACCACGCCGGCGGCAGGCCGGAGCGCGACGACGTGCACGCGCGCGTCGAGCACGAGCCCGACCGACGCGAGGTACCGCAGCAGCTCGGGGTCGGCGTCGGAGATGCGGGCGACGACCCAGTCCCCCGCCTCCAGCCCCCACAGCACGTGCGCCGCGGGCGCCGGCACCGCGCCGTCGCGCGTCGGGATCGGGTCGCCGTGCGGGTCGCGGGTCGGGAAGCCCAGGCGCGCGTCGATCCGGTCGATCAGGAGGTCCGAGACCGCGTGCTCGAGCACCTCGGCCTCGTCGTGCACCTCGTCCCAGCCGTAGCCGAGCTCGTCCACCAGGAACGTCTCGAGCAGCCGGTGCCGGCGCACCATCGCGACCGCGTGCGCGCTCCCCGCCTCCGTGAGCTCGACCGCGCCGTAGCGCGCGTGCGACACGAGCCCCTGCTCACCGAGCCGGCGGACCGTCTCCGAGACCGTCGACGGCCCCACGCCGATCCGCTCGGCGAGCATCTTGGTCGTGACCGGCGCGTCGGACCACTCCTGCGCGGACCAGATGACCTTGAGGTAGTCCTGCGCGACGGACGTCAGCGCGCTCGGCTCGGGACTCACGGCGCCAGCCTAGGGGCGACGAGCTCGCGGTCCGCCGCGGCGGTCCCGGCCTCCGCGCCGTCCTGCGACGAGCGTGACGACCGCGACGAGCGCCGCAGCAGCCCCGTGCGCGGCGCGAACGCGTACGCCGCGGTGAACACGATCCCCTGCGCGACGACGACCATGCCCGCGCTCGACGCGTCGAGGTAGTAGCTCGCGTAGAGCCCGACGACCGCGCACGCGCCCGCGAGGACCGGCGCGATCACGAGCATGCGGCTCATGCGCTCGGTCAGCAGGTAGGCCGTCGCCCCCGGGATGATGAGCATCGCGACGACGAGCACGACGCCGACCGCCTGGAGCCCGACGACGACCGTGACCGCGAGCAGCCCGAGCAGCAGCCCGCCGAGCACGCGCGGGGAGATCCCGACGGCGTGCGCGTGCGTGCGGTCGAACGCGTAGAGGGTGAGGTCCCGGCGCTTGAGCACGAGCACCGCGAACGTCAGGACCCCGAGCCCGACGACCTGCACGATGTCGACGTCCGCGACCCCGAGGACGTTGCCGAACAGGATGTGGCCGAGGTCGACCTGGCTGGGCGTCGTCGAGACCAGCACGATGCCGAGCGCGAACAGCGTCGTGAACACCACGCCGATCGACGTGTCCTCGCGCAGCCCCGACGTCTCGCGGACGAGCCCGATGAGCGCGACCGCACCGACCCCGAAGACGAGCGCCCCGACCGCGAACGGCAGCCCCACGAGGTAGGCGAGCACCACGCCGGGAAGCACCGCGTGGGCGACGGCATCCCCGAGCAGCGACCACCCGATCAGCACGAGCCAGCACGACAGCAGCGCGCACACGACCGCGGCGACCCCCGTGACGAGCAGCGCGCGCTGCATGAACTCGTACCCCCACGGCGCGGCGAGCCAGTCGAGCACGGGAAGGGCGCTCATCGGGTCCCTCCGAAGGCCAGGGCGAGGTTCTCGGGCTGCAGGACGACCTCGGGGGCACCGCGCACGAGCACGCGCCGGTGCAGCAGGACCGCGTCGTCCGCGAGCGCCGGCAGCCCGGCGAGGTCGTGCGTCGAGACGAGCGCGGAGACCCCGTCGGCGACGAGCTCGCGCAGCAGCGCCGTGACGGAGGCCTGCGACGAGACGTCGACGCCCGCGAACGGCTCGTCGAGCAGCAGGACCTGGGCCTCCTGCGCGAGGCACCGCGCGACGAACGCGCGCTTGCGCTGACCGCCCGACAGCCGCCCGATCTGCCGGTCCGCGAGCGCGCTCAGCCCGACCCGGTCGAGCGCGAGGTCGACGGCGTCCCGGTCGCCCGCGCGCAGGCGGCGCAGCGGCCCCAGGCGCCCGTACCGGCCCTGCGCGACGACGTCGCGCACCGAGAGCGGGAACGTCCAGTCGACGTCCTCGGCCTGCGGGACGTACCCGAGCAGCGCCCGGCGCCGCGCCTGCGCGCCGTCGTGGCCGAGCACCTCGACGGTCCCGGCGTCCGGGCGGACGATGCCCATCACCGCCTTGAGCAGGGTCGACTTGCCCGAGCCGTTGGTCCCGACGAGACCCGTGAGCCGGCCCGCCTCGACGACGAGGTCGACACCGTCGAGCGCGAGCACGTCGCGGTAGCGGACGGTGAGCCCGCGGACCGCGAGCGCCGGGGTCGACGCCGCGCCGGCCGCGCCCGTCGTCACCCTCGTGCCGGTCGTGCCCGTCGCGCCGGTCATGACGCCTCCTCGCCGGCCAGGCCCTCGATGATCACGTGGACGTCGTGCTCGAGCAGGTCGAGGTAGGTCGGGACGGGGCCGTCGGGCTCCGAGAGGGAGTCGACGTAGAGCACCCCGCCGAGCCGCGCCCCGGTCTCCCGTGCGACCTGCTCCTGCGCGGTCGGCGACACGGTCGACTCGCAGAAGACCGCCGGGACGTCGCGGTCGCGCACGAGGTCGATCGCGCGCGCGACCTGCTGCGGCGTGCCCTGCCGCTCGGCGTTGACCGGCCACAGCGACGCCTCGGCGAGCCCGGCGTCGCGCGCGAGGTAGGAGAACGCGCCCTCGCACGTCACGAGCGCGCGTCGCTCGGGCTCGAGCCCGGCGAGCTCGTCGCGCAGGCGCTCCCCCAGCGCGGTGATCCGCTCGGTGTAGGCGGTGGCGTTCGCGCGGTAGTCGGCGGCGTGCGCCGGGTCGAGATCGGCGAGGGCGCGCTCGATGTTGGCGACGTAGGTCGCGGCGGCGTCGGGCGACATCCAGGCGTGCGGGTTGGCGTGCCCCTCGGCGGCGCCGCTCGCGATCGGCAGCGTGGCGATGCCGTCGGTCAGCGTGACGTGGGGCGCGCCGACGCGGTCGACGAAGCGGTCGAACCACGCCTCGAGGCCGAGCCCGTTGTCCAGCACGAGGTCGGCGTCCTGCGCGCGGCGCAGGTCGTCGGGCGTCGGCTCGTAGCCGTGGATCTCGGCGCCGACCTTGGTGACGGACTCGACGCGCACGTGCCCGCCGCCGACGACGCGCGCCATGTCGGCGAGGACCGTGAACGTCGCGAGCACGACCGGGCGGTCGTCGTCGGGCGCGGCGACCGCTGCGGCGCGCTCCCCCGCACCCGCGGGCGCGCACCCGCTCAGCGCGAGTGCTGCGGCGCTCGCGAGCAGCGCGGCGCATCGCATCGTGGCCGTGCGAAACCGAGAGTTCGGCATGCCGAACATCCTGCCACTCCCCGGGCGGGGCGCCACCGGTGCGGCGCGCCGAGCGGGCCGCTCAGCGCGCGGGGGCCGAGCGCCCCCGCACCCGCCGTCAGGAGGCCGGGTCCGCGGCCGCGTCGTCGGCGAGCTCGTCGGGCGCCGCCGAGACCGGCGCCGGACGCGGCCACGCGACCCGCGGCCCCACCGACACCGCGGCGTCGGTCCCGACCTGCACGAGCTGGTAGTCGAGGAGGCGCGCCTCGTCCGGGTCGAAGCGCAGGACGGTGAGCTCGGCGGTGCTGCGCAGCGGACCCACCGTGGGCTGGCCCGGGGCCGCGCCCGCGGTGCTCGCGCTGACGAAGCGGATCCCCGCCCCGACCTGCTCGGGCCCGGAGCGCACGTGCTTGTGCCCCGAGAGCTGGGCGGGCACGCAGCCGCGCTCGAGCGCCGCGTCCCCGATGGGCGGGGTGTGGATGAGCAGGAGGTCGACCCGCTCGTCCTCGCACGCGACGTCGGCGAGCCGCTCGCGCGCCTCGCTGGGTGACTCGGCGCTCGACCGCGAGGTGCCGGCGCCGATCCGGGTCTCGCGCGGGTCCCGGTCGCCGAGGATGCGGACGCCGGCGACCTCGACGACCTCGCCGCCGAGGACCGTCGCGCCCGCCTTGCGGTACGCGGCCTCGGTCTCGCGCGAGTCGTGGTTGCCCGGCGACACCACGACCGGCACGCCGCCCGCGGCCCGCGCGAACGTCGTCACGCAGTACTGCTCGACAGCGGTGCCGTCGATGGTCGTGTCGCCGCCGTCGAGCAGCACGTCGGCCTCGGAGAGCTCGACGAGCGCGCGGATCACCGGGGCCATCCCGACGTTGCAGTGCAGGTCCGTGACCAGCACGAGCACGACCGGCTCGGCGGCCTCGTCGTCCTCCTGCGCGTCCTGGGCGTCGCCGGTCCGGGTCGGGGTGGCCGACGGGCTCGGCGACGCCTCCGGGGTGTCGCGGCTCGCAGGCGCGCCCTGCGCGGGGGCCACGGACGCGGCGTCCGCCGCCGGGGGGCTCGACGGCGTCGCCGGGGCGCCGTCCGGCACCGTGAACGCGGCCTGCTCGGCGTGCGCCGCCTCGATGCGCGCCGAGCGCTCGGCCCACGCCTCGTCGAGCGACTGCTCGGCGCGCGCGTAGAACTCGGTGTTCGAGCGGTAGGCCTCGACCGCGTAGGAGCCGTAGGTGTCGATGACCCCGCCCAGCCGGCCCGTGACCCGGGCGCCCTCGAGCGGGGTGCCCGCGAACACCGCGGACGCGACGGGCTGCGACTCGTGCGCACCGCCCCCGGTGCTGGCCGTCAGCACCCCCAGCCCGACCACGACGACCGTGCCGCCCGCGACGAGCCGGCGCGCCTGCGGGGCGAGCGCCGCCGCGAGCTCCTCGCGGCGCGCGTGACCGAGCAGCAGGCGGCCGAGCGCGACGAGCACGGTGACCACCGCGAGCGCCCCGAGGGTGCGCCACAGCGCGTCGGTCACGAGGGCGCGCACGGCGTCCTGCAGCGTCGCCTGCGGACCCGCGAAGAACTGCAGGTACCCCTGCAGGTCGCTGCTCAGCGCGGTCAGCGTCGTCGCCGGGTCGACCGCGGTGACGCCCGACGGGATCTCCCGGACCGTCACCCGCGCGCCCAGGCCGAGGGGCACCGGGGAGTCGATCTCGAGCGTGCCGAGCGGGCCCAGGTCGAGCGTGACCGTGCCGTCGGTCGTCACGTCGTAGCGCGCCTCGTGCGGCCCGAGGCTCCCGTCGGCGGTCGCCGTCGTGACCCCGAAGACGAGCGACCCGAGCAGCACGAGCAGCGCCGGCACCCCGAGGCGCAGCCAGGCCGGCAGCCGGGGGGCGGTGTCCTCGCGCGCCGGCGCGTCGTCCGCGGGCAGGTGCGCCGCGGGGTCGGGCCGGGTCATGCGTCGAGCCTAGGTCGGGCCCACGGGCCGATCGAGCGCGGCGCCGGGTGGACCTGCGGGTGGAACCCCGTGCGCCGCACGGCCGCGTGCCGGGCGGTGCGGGGAGCGGTGCGTGCGGGGACCGGCCCGCGGGCGGACCGGTCTCCGTCCGGCCGGCTCAGCGGCGCGAGTCCCGCCACGCGACCCACTCGTGGGTCAGCGACAGGTCGAAGTCCGGTCCCCCGGCGCTCACGGTGAACAGCGTCACGCCGGCCGCGACGAGCTCGTCCGCGACCTCACCCGGGGGCGCCTGCACGGCGACCGAACGCTCGACCTGCGACGCGTCACGCCCGACGGCCTCGCCGTGCTCGTCGAGGATCGCGCTCTTGCGCCGCAGCGTCTCGACGTCGCCGAACGAGTGCCACGCGTCGGCGTGCTGCGCGACGATCCGCAGCGTCTTCTTCTCGCCGCCGCCGCCGATGAGGATCGGGATGTCCCGCGTCGGCACCGGGTTCGACTTCTGCCACCGCGCCTTGATCCGCGGCAGCGCCTCACCGAGGTCCGCGATCCGCGAGCCGGCGGTCCCGAACTCGTAGCCGAACTCGTCGTAGTCCTTCTCGAACCAGCCCGCGCCGATCCCGAGGATCAGGCGCCCGCCCGAGATGTGGTCGACCGTCCGGGCCATGTCCGCGAGCAGCTCGGGGTTGCGGTAGGAGTTGCAGGTCACGAGCGCACCGATCTCGACGCGGCTCGTCTGCTCGGCCCACGCGCCCAGCATCGTCCAGCACTCGAAGTGCTTGCCGTCCGGGTCGCCGTAGAGCGGGAAGAAGTGGTCCCAGTTGAAGATGATGTCGACGCCCGCGTCCTCGGCGGCGCGGACGGCGTCGCGGAGCTGGGCGTAGTCGGCGTGCTGCGGCTGGAGCTGGACCCCGATGCGGATGTCATGCGTCATGCGAGCGACCCTAGGGCCCGCGCGCGGGTGCCACATCTCGCGCGGGCGCGGTCGGGCGCACGGCCCGGGGCCCCGGCCGACGACCCGGCGCCGGCGGTCCTACTGGTACGTGACCAGGTCCGGGACCGGCTGGACCTGCATGGTCTGCACCGGGTCGAGCATGGGCACGTCCTCGTCGTAGAAGTTCTTCCAGCCCCACCGCAGCTGGGGCTGGGCACCCTCGCGCAGACGCGCCCACGTGCCGGCCTTCGCGGGCTGGCCGCCCTGGCCGTCGACGTGCACGAGCAGCGCGAGCTCGTCGTGGCTCAGGTCGAGCCGCTCGCGCTCGGTGATCATGCGCGGCTGGAACTGGTGCAGGACGAGCATCTTCTGCGGCAGGGCCCGCTCGCGCGTGAAGGCCGCGAGCCACGCGATGACGGCGTTGACCTCGTCGACGCCGACGGACCCGATCTGGCGCAGGTGCACCTGGTCGGGCGCGAGGCGCCACTCCGGGTCGAGCGCGAGCCCGACGTGCGGCAGCGCGAGCAGCTCGGCGTACGCCTGGGCCTGCGTCACGAAGTCGGTGCGACCGGGCTGCAGGTCGAGGATCACGAGCATCCCGGCGGCCCCGGCGGCGTCCACGAGCGGGCGCAGGTCCTCGACCGCGCGGCGGCGCGAGTAGCTGCCGTCCGCCTCGGCGCCGCTCGACGCGATCGTCGCGATGATCTCGAGCGTCGGGACGACCGTGTCCGACGTCAGCGTCCGGTAGGGCGCGGCGTGGGCGTCGGCGCGCGCGAGCGTCGCGGGGACGTCCTGCTCGCCGAGCACGCCGAGCGCGCCGGTGCCGGGGGTGCCGTACAGGGCGACGTACCGCTTGCCGGGCTGGCCGGGGAGCGTGGGGAAGACGAGCTGGCCGCCGCCCGGCAGCTGCACCCCCGTGGCCGCCGACGCGACGCGGGGGGCGAGGAGCTCGGGGGTCCCGAACGCCGAGCCCAGCGCGAGCACGGCCTGCGGGGCGGCCGCAGCGAGGGCCTCGACGCTCGCGGCGGTCGCGCGCGGGTCGCCGCCGGGCACCACCGCGACCGGGACACCCGCGGCGCGCGCGGTCGCCAGCGCCGCGAGGTGCGTCGGCGAGCCGTCGGTCAGCACGAGCGCGCCGGAGGGTGCGGTGGGGCGGTCGACCCGCGGGAGGGCCCCGGACGCTCCCGTCGAGGGGCGGGCGGTGGGCGACGCGGCGTCGGCCGGCGCGTCCGGCACGAGCACCGCGGTCTGCTCCGCGGCGAGCCCGACGACCGCCTCGACCTCCTGGCCCGCGGCGACCGGCTGGACGGCGCCGAAGTCCGCGGCGGCGGCGTCCGCGAGCGCGTCCGGCAGCGCGTCGACCCCGTCGACCCCGGCGGCCGGGACGACAACGTCGACCCGGCTGCCCTCCGGCACGGTCGAGGACCCGAGCGTCAGCGCCGCATGGGTGCCGAGCCGCTCGAGCTCCGCGGCCAGGTCGGCGTCCGGCGCACCCGCGCCCGTGAGCAGCACCGGGGCACCGAGCCGGACCGCCGCCGACCCGGCGAGCAGCACCGCACGCGCGTCGTCGGCGGGGGCGAGGACGACCGCCGGCGCGGCCGTGAACAGCGCGCGGCTCGTCGCGAGCGCGACCGCCTCCGGTGCGCCGTCGGGCACGAGCGTCACCGGAGCGCCGGGGGCCTGCGCCTGCGCCGCGAGACGCTCGGACGACGGGCTCGCGCTCGCCCCGTCGGTCCGGCTGGGCCGCGGCGAGGGGTCCGCGGTGCAGGCGGCGAGCGCCACGACCGCCCCGGCGGCCACGAGCGCCAGCGCGGCACGGCCGGGGCGACGACGGCTCGGCACGGGCAGGTCGGCAGGTCCTCGGAACGGCACAGCACTCCCGGGTGACGAGGTCGTGGACGTCGCCACTCTAGGTCTCCGGGCACACCGGGGCAGACCGGGCGGTCGGCCGCCCGCGGCTCCTCGACGGCCACCTCGCCCGGGCGGCGCCCCGTCCGCCGGGAGAGGATCGGGCCATGGTCGACGAGCACAGCACCGCAGGGTCGTACGTCACGCAGGGCAGCGAGTTCACGCGCGACATGCGCTACATCGCGACCCGGATCACCGCGGACGGGCGCGACGGCTACCCCGTCGAGGCCGGCCGGTACCGCCTCGTCGTCGCGCGGGCGTGCCCGTGGGCGAACCGCTCGATCATCGTGCGGCGCCTGCTCGGGCTCGAGGACGCGATCTCGATGGGGGTGTGCGGCCCGACGCACGACGCGCGCTCGTGGACGTTCGACCTCGACCCCGGCGGCGTCGACCCGGTGCTCGGCATCGAGCGGATCCAGGACGCCTACCTCGCCCGGTTCCCCGACTACGACCGCGGCATCACGGTGCCCGCCATCGTCGACGTCGCGACCGGGGAGGTCGTGACGAACGACTTCGCCCAGATGACGCTCGACCTGTCGACCGAGTGGACGGCGTTCCACCGCGACGGCGCGCCGGACCTGTACCCGGACCCGCGCCGCGACGAGATCGACGACGTGATGCGCGGTGTCTTCCGGGACGTCAACAACGGCGTCTACCGGTGCGGGTTCGCGGGCTCGCAGGAGGCCTACGAGCGCGCCTACGACCGGCTCTTCGCCCGCCTCGACGCGCTCTCGGAGCGGCTCGCCACGCAGCGCTACCTCGTCGGCGACACCCTCACCGAGGCCGACGTGCGCCTGTTCACGACGCTCGCGCGGTTCGACGCCGTCTACCACGGGCACTTCAAGTGCAACCGGTCGAAGCTCACCGAGCTGCCGGTCCTGTGGGCGTACGCGCGCGATCTTTTCCAGACGCCTGGGTTCGGGGACACGACCGACTTCCAGCACATCAAGGAGCACTACTACGTGGTGCACGAGGACGTGAACCCCTCCCGCACCGTGCCGAAGGGGCCGGACCTGCGCGGGTGGCTCACGCCGCACCACCGCGAGCAGCTCGGCGGGCGCCCGTTCGGCGACGGCACGCCGCCCGGGCCCGTGCGACCGGGCGAGGAGGTCCCGGCCGCGCACACGGCCGCCGCGATGGCGGGCTGACCCGGGCGGGCGGTCGCCGCCGGTGGTCGACGGTCGGGCAGGGCGCTGACGCACGCCGACCGTTCTGCTACGTTCGCCCGGAACAAGCCCCCGGGGAGCGCAGGAGCGCTGAGAGTGCGGCCGGACACGCAGGTGTCCCACCCGCAGACCCGTGGAACCTGATCTGGTTCACACCAGCGTAGGGAGCAGGGCAGGTGTCGCCGGGTCCGCCCGTCGCCGCGTCCCGTCGGGCAGCCCCTCGGGCGACCCGTCGGGGGGTGCGCGCCCGGGCGGAGCCGTCGGTGCGCTCGCCGGGGGTCCGCACCGACGGTGAAGGACCGCCATGAACCCGACGCTCTCCCCTCCCCCGACCGCCCCTGCCGCGCCGGCCGTGCCGCCCACGCCCGCGACGCCCGCGCAGCTTGGGGTCGGTGCACGCTTCTCGCTGCACCCCATGACGTCGGACTTCGTGGAGGTGATCCTCGGGGCGCTCGCGGCGGGCGACGCGAGCCGGCTCGAGGTCACGACCGACGACGTGTCGACGTTCGTCCGCGGCCAGGAGGCCGACGTGCTGACCTACCTGCGCGACGTGATCGCGGCCGCCGCCTCCGGGGGCGTGCACGTCGTCGCGCAGGTGCTGCTCTCGCGCGGGTGCCCCGGCGAGGTCGCGTGCGAGCTGCCCGACGACGTCGTGCTGCACCCCGTCGACCTCCCCGCGCTGGCCCCCACCGGGCTGTGCGCGAGCGCGCACTGGGCGCTCTACCCGCTCGACGACGGCGGTCCCGACCCGCACGGGCGGGAGCGGACCGCGGACCACATGGCCGGCATCTACGCGGCGATCGACCGGGCCCGCGAGCGCGGCACGCTGACGAGGGGCGAGCACTTCGTGACCCGGCTCGACGGCGACCTCGCCGACGTGCTCGCGACGGTGGCCGACGGCTGGCTGCTCGTCGGGCGCGAGGTCCGGCACGTCACCACGCACGCGACGATCTCGCTGGGCTCGCCGAGCACGCCCGGCACGTCCGGCACAGGCACGTCCGGCGCGTCCGGCGCGTCCGGCACAGGCACGTCCGGTGCGGCCGACGAGGACGCCCGATGAGCGCCCCGGCCGCCGCGGCCCGTCCCCCGGCGACGCCCCGCCGGCGGGGGCTGACGCTCCAGGAGCTCGTGCTCGTCGCGGCGCTGGGCGTCGTCTTCGGCTTCCTGTACTGGGCGCTCGTGCAGGCGTGGGCGTGGCTCCAGCTCGCGATGGGCCCGCTCGGCGACCTCGCCCAGCACGTCCTGATCGGCGGCTGGATGGTCGTCGCGCCGCTCGCGCTGTACGTCGTGCGCAAGCCCGGGGTCGGCATCGTCGCGGAGCTGCTCGCGGCGACCATCGAGGTCGTCTTCCTGGGCTCGCCGATCGGGCCGATGCTGCTCCTCGTCGGGTTCGTGCAGGGCGCGGGCGCCGAGCTCGCGTTCGCGGCGACCCGGTACCGGCGCTACGGGTGGGGCGTCTTCGTCGCGTCGGGCGTGACCGCGGCGCTCGCGAGCCTCGCGCTCGGGACCGTGCGGTTCGGGTGGCTCGCGCAGGACTGGTTCGCCTACCGCGTCGGGCTCGAGGTCGTCAGCGGGATCGTGCTGAGCGGGATCCTGGCCAAGGTCCTCGGGGACGCGCTGCTGCGCACGGGCGTGCTCGACAACCACGCGATCGGGCGCGCGGCCCGTGCCGCCCGCGGCCGGGACGGCGCCGACCCCGGCGGTGCGCCCGCACCCGCCCCGCAGCAGGCCGGCGCGTGATCGAGGTCCGCGGGCTCTCGGTGCGCTTCCCGCGCGCCGAGGGCCCGGTCCTGCGGGGCGTCGACCTCGACGTCGCCGAGGGCGAGCGGGTGCTCCTGCTCGGGCCGTCGGGCTCGGGCAAGAGCACGCTGCTGCGCGTGCTCGCGGGCATCGTGCCGCAGACCGTGGATGCCGACGTGTGGGGCTCGGTGCGCGTCGCGGGGGAACCGGTGGTCGTCGACCCGGCGCTCCCGGGCGGCGCCGGGTCCGGGCACGATCCCGCGGTGACGGACGTCCCGACGCTCGCCCGGCGGGTCGCGACGCTGACCCAGAACCCGGCCGACCAGCTGTGCCTGCCGACGGTCCGGGACGAGGTCGCGTTCGCGCTCGAGAACCGCGCCGTCCCGGCCGAGGAGATTGGCCCGCGCGTGCACGCCGCCCTGGCGGCCGTCGGAGCCGGGCACCTCGCGGGCCGGCGCACGAGCGAGCTCTCGGGCGGCGAGGGCCAGCGGGTCGCGCTCGCGGCGGCGCTCGTCGCGGACCCGGACGTGCTCCTGCTCGACGAGCCGACGGCGCTGCTCGACCCGGTCGGCGCGCGCGGCGTCGCGGACGCGGTGCGCGCGTCCGGGGCCCGCACCTCGGTGCTCATCGAGCACCGCCTCGACGAGCTCGGCGAGCTCCCCGGCCGGCTCGTGGTGCTCGACGCGCACGGCGGCGTGCGGGCCGACGGCGCGACCGCCGAGGTCGTGCTCGACGAGGCACGCGCGCTCGCCGCGGAGGGCGTCTGGCTGCCGCTCGCGGCCGAGCTGCGCGCCGCGGGCGTCACCTCGCTCGACGCGCTCGCCCCCGGCGCCGGGCCGGACGCGCCCGGCGCCGGGCTCCCCCGGACCACCGCCGCCCCGCTGCTGCGCGGGCACGCGCTCGGCGTCCGCCGGGGCGAGCGCCGGGTGCTCGACGGCGTCTCGCTCGACGTGCACGCCGGCCGCGTGACCGCGGTCCTCGGGCTCAACGGCTCGGGCAAGAGCACGCTCCTGCACGCGCTCGCCGGGCTGCTGCCCGGCGGACCCGACTCGGGCACGGTCACCGGCGCGCGCGTCGGGATGGTCTTCCAGCAGCCCGAGCACCAGCTGCTCGCCCGGACGGTGCACGCCGAGATCGCGTACGGCCCGCGCCGCGCCCACCTGCCCGACGTGGACGAGCGGGTCGAGCGCGCGCTGCGCGAGCACGTGCTCGACGGTCTGGCGGACCACGACCCGTTCCGGCTCTCGGGCGGTCAGCAGCGGCGGCTCTCGCTCGCCGCGATGGCGGTGTGCGACCACGAGGTCCTCCTCGCCGACGAGCCGACGTTCGGCCAGGACCGCCGCACGACGCGCGCGACCGCCCGGGCGCTGACCGCGCTCGCCCGCGAGGGCCGGGGCGTGGTGCTCGTGACGCACGACCTGCGGCTCGCCGGGCTCGTCGCCGACGAGGTCCTCGTGCTGCACGCCGGCCGGGTGCTCGCGCACGGGCCCGCCGCCGCGGTGCTCGCGGACGACGACGTGCTCGCGCGCGCGGGCCTGCGGCTGCCCCCGCTGCTCGCCGCGTGGCGCTCGACCGGTCTGCCGCTGCGGCCCCTGCTCGCGGCGCTCGACGCGCGGACGGCGGGCTCCCCCGCGGCGCAGCCGGAGCGTGCCGCGTGAGCGGCCCGGGGTTCGGCCGGCCGCTCGCGCACGACTCGGTGCTCCACCGGCGCAACCCGACCGTCAAGCTCGCGGTCCTGCTCGTCGTCTCGACGGTCGTGCTCGCGGTCGTCGACCCGTGGACGCCGCTCGCGCTGTGGGGGATCGCGCTCGTCGCGGTCGCGTGGGCCGGGCGCGTCCCGTGGCGGCTCCTCGCGCGTGCGCAGCTGCTGTTCGGGCCGTTCGCGCTGAGCATCCTCGCGGTGAACAGCGTGACACGCGACGGGCCGGTCGTCGGCGTGCTCGGGCCGTTCGAGGTCACCGGACCCGGGCTCACGATCGGGCTCTCGCTGCTGGTGCGCACGCTGCTCGTCGGGACGCTGTCCGTGGCGTTCGTGCTGACCACGGATGGTGCGCGCCTCATGACGAGCCTGCACCAGCACGCGCGGCTCGGTGCGCGACCGACCTACGCGGTCCTCGCGGGGTACCGGATGCTCGAGCAGCTCCCCGAGCGGTGGACGACGATCCGGCTCGCGCAGGCGGCGCGGGAGCCGGCGCGCGGGGACCGCCGCGGGGCGACGCCGGCCTCGGGTCACCGTGGTCGTTCCCGGGCCGACGGCGGACGGCGGCTGCCCGCCTCGCCCCGGGCGCTGGCCCGGGCGGCGTTCACGCTGCTCGTCGTGACGCTCCGCCAGGCCGAGCGGATGGCTGTCGCGATGGAGACCCGTGGGCTCGGCGCCGGGCCGCGCACGGTGCACGCCCCGGTCGCGCTCGACCGCCGGGACGCGGCGTTCGCCGCGGTGACGGTCGGTGTGTGCGTCGCGGTGATCGCGGCGGCCGCCCGGCTCGGTGTGCTCGCGTCGTGGGGCTCGGCGCTCGCCTGACGCGCCCCCGCGCGCGGCGCCGGAGCCACCCGGCGCCGCGCGGTGCCGGGCTCAGGCCGCCGTCGTCACCGAGATCGCGTTGCGCCACGGGTCCTCGAAGCGCAGCGTCGCGCCGTCGTGCCGCACCGCGACGTCGTGGAACGCGAGCCGCGAGGTGAGCGCCGCGACGTCGTCGGCGGTCGGGACGACGACGGCGACCTCGCCGAGACCCAGCGACGACGCGCGCGGTCCCGCGCCCGCGCTGTTCCAGGTGTTCATCGCGAGGTGGTGGTGGTAGCCGCCCGCCGAGACGAACAGCGCGCCGTGCCAGTCGGCCATGACGTCGAAGCCCAGCGCGTCGACGTAGAAGCCGCGGGCGGCGGCGACGTCGCCGACCTGGAGGTGCACGTGCCCGACCGTCGCGCCGCCCGTCGCCGGCGCCGCGGCGTCGTCGAGGTGGTCACGCAGGAAGGCGTTCGGGTCGAGGCGCAGGGAGTCCATCTGCACGCGCCCGTCCGGCCCGTACGACCACAGCGAGCGGCTGCGGTCCCAGTAGAGCTCGACGCCGTTCCCCTCGGGGTCGGTGAGGTAGAACGCGAGCGAGACGAGGTGGTCGGCGCTGCCGGTGTAGGTGTGCGGGAAGTGCTGGGCGACGGACGCGAGCGTCGCGGCGAGCGTGGCCCGGTCGTCGAACAGCAGCGCCGTGTGGAAGAGGCCCGCGGAGCCGCGCTGGGCCCGCGGGAGATCCGGCGTGTGCCGCAGGATCACGAGCGGGCGCCCGGCGCGGCCGAGCGTCACGACGTCGGGCCGGTCGGTGCCGAGCAGGCGCGCGTCGGGGTGCTCCAGGACCTCGAGCGCGAGGCCGTCGCGGTAGTAGCGCGTCTGCAGGTCGAGGTCGGCGACGAGCAGCGTCACGGCGTCCATGCCCGTGCCGGCGGCGATGGACTCGGTGGTCGGGGACTGCAGCACGCCGGGTGCGGCCTGCGTGGTGTGCGCCTTCATGGAGGTCCTCCTGCTCGGGTGCGTCCACATTAGTTGATGCTTCAATAAAAGGGAAGCGCGTGCGGGCGGTGCCCCGAGGTGCACCACACTGGTCCGCATGGACGAGCACCGACCGCCGCCCGGGAAGGCCGCGGGCTGGTACACCGATCCCCGCGGCGGCACGCAGCAGCGCTGGTACGACGGCGAACGGTGGACGGTCGCGACCCGCCCCGACCCCGCACGCACGCCCGAGGACCCCTACGCCGACCTCGAGCGCGCGCCCAGCAGCAACTACGCGGCCATCGCGGGCCTCCTGCTCGGGCTGCTCTCGCTCGGCTGGAACCCGTTCCTGGCGGTCGGGCTCGCGGGCTTCCTCGCGAGCCTGCTCGGGCGCCGGCGCGCGAGCGCGTGGGTCACGGAGGGCTACCGGCCCGAGGGTCAGCGCCGCGCGTCGTGGGGGCTCGCGCTCTCGGCGGCCGGCACGGTCGTCACGCTGCTGCTCGAGGGCGTCGTCCGCTGACGGCACGCGCCCGGGCCGTCGTGGCGGGCCGACGCGGGCGCCGGCCCGGCGCGCGGCCGACGCACCGACCGGTCACCGAGCCCGGCGCTGCCGTGCTCAGCGCTCGACCGGCCCGTCGCCCCGCTCGAAGTGGTTGTGACCGAGGCCCTGCAGGAACCGCGGCCCCTCCGCGGCGAGCTCGGCCTCGAACCGCGCGGCCCAGCCCGCGTAGGGCGCGCCCGAGAGCGCGTCGTTCGCGAACCGGCGGTCGTCGGTCACCTCGGTCACGCAGAATGCCGGGATGGTTAGATCCGTCACGGGCCCCCCGCGCTCGCACTCGGCGATCACGAGCGGACGGTTCGCGCCGCCGAACACGTCGACGACCCAGCCGTCCGACCCGAGCCAGATCGAGTAGCGGTTCTTCACGACCCGCGCCCCGCCGAGCCGGATCATCTGCAGCCCGACCGCGACGTCGATCTCCCGCTCCGCCTCGTAGCGGGTGCCCTCGTTCATCGGGCTCTTCACGGTCAGCGCGCAGAAGTCGACACGGTCCGCGAGCGCGTCGAGCACCGCGAGGTCGTCGTCCATCGCCTCGACCGGCACGACCGCGTCGCTGGCCTGGGCGCGCAGGCGGAGCGCGTACCCCTGCTCCGCGAGGTAGTAGCTCTGCACGATGAACGCGGGCGAGGGCTCCGCGAGCAGCTCCGCGGGCAGCTCCCGCACGAAGAACCGGCGCTCGAACTCGAAGTCGCCGTTGCCGCCGTCGCTCACGCCGTGGACCTCCGCAGCCTCGTGATCACGCCCCTTACCGTAGGTCCTCCTCTCAGGTGGCGGGACCCGAGCCGCGCGCGTACGACTGAGACATGAGTGATCAGACGACACCTCAGAACCCCACGGACCAGTACGACTCGGCGGAGCACCCGGCTGAGTCGATCGAGCACCCTGGCCGCACCCAGGACATGCCCGAGAAGCCCGACCACGGTGAGGAGTCGTACCGGGGCAGCGGACGCCTCGAGGGCAAGCGCGCCGTGATCACCGGCGGCGACTCCGGGATCGGGCGCGCGGTGGCCATCGCGTTCGCACGGGAGGGCGCGGACGTCCTCATCGCGTACCTCCCCGACGAGGAGGAGGACGCCCAGGAGACCGTCCGCTGGATCGAGGAGGCCGGCCGCAAGGCCGTGACCGTCCCCGGTGACATCCGCGACGAGGCGCACTGCCAGACGATCATCGACACCGCCGTGAGCGAGCTCGGCGGGCTCGACATCCTCGTCAACAACGCGGCGTATCAGATGTCCCAGGCGAAGAGTCTCGAGGAGATCACGACCGAGCAGCTCGACCGCGTCATGAAGACGAACATCTACGCGATGTTCTGGCTCAGCAAGGCTGCCCTGCCGCACCTGAAGCCCGGGTCGAGCATCATCAACACGTCGTCCATCCAGGCGTACCAGCCGAGCCCCGAGCTGCTCGACTACGCGACGACCAAGGCGGGGATCGTCAACTTCACGAAGGGCCTCGCGAAGTACCTCGCCGACAAGGGCGTGCGCGTGAACACCGTGGCGCCCGGGCCGATCTGGACGCCGCTGATCCCGGCGACCATGCCCGAGGAGAAGGTCGAGAGCTTCGGACAGCAGACGCCCATGGGCCGCGCGGGCATGCCTGCGGAGCTCGCACCCGCGTTCGTGTTCTTCGCGTCGCAGGAGTCGAGCTACGTCACGGGCGAGCGCCTCGGCGTCACGGGCGGTCAGCCGCTCGCCTGAGCCCGGCACCCGCCTCCGTCCCCGACCTCACCCGCCCGGGGACCGCGGAAGCGGTACCGGCGGGGCGCGTGCCCGCCCGCGCACCCCGCCGGTACCACTCCGAGCACAGCAGCACCACGAGCAGCACCTCGGCGACGTCGCCGCCGTAGTACATCCACTGCGCGGCCTGCTCCGCCTCGGCAGCAGGGTGCGCTGCGCCCGGCGGCAGCGTGCCCGCCTGCGCGTACAGGAGCTTCGCGAGGATGCCGTGCGCCGCGGCGGCGAGCACGAGGACGACCGCACGGACGCGGAGCGAGGGGCGCCCGGGCGCCGGGTCGGGCCCCACGAGGGACCACGCGAACAGGTACCCCGCGAGCACGAAGTGCACCTGCACGAGGTGGTGCACGGCGGGGACGTCGAGGGTCCAGGCGTAGAGCGGCGTGAGGTACAGCACCCACAGCCCTCCGACGTGCAGCAGCGCCGCGGTGACCGGGTGCCCGACGACGTGGACCGCGCGCAGGCGCAGCACCCGCGCGACCGGGCGCCGGGCCCGCGGGACGGCCCCGAGCAGCAGGCGCACGGGCGCACCCAGCACCAGGCCGAGCGGGGCCAGCATCCCGAGCACGAGGTGCTGGGCCATGTGACCGCGGGCACCACCCCCCAGGACCCCGTCGGCCGCGGGCGCGAGGGCGGTCGCCGCCAGCAGCGCCCCGGCCGTGAACGCCGCGGTCCGCCACCCGCTCCAGCCGCGCGGGCCGTGCGCCCGCAGCCGGGCCGCCCCCACGAGGTACGCGACGAGCAGCACGCCGACGACGACGGGCCCGACGACCGCAGGGTCGAGCACGAGGTCCCCGCCGTACCCCGGGTGATCGCCGTGCCCGGGTACGTGATCGTGGCCGCGCGCGGGTGCGGGCGCGTGGTCGTGCCCGCTGCTGCACCGCATGCCCGCCCGCCTACCGGCCCGCGGCGCCGGCGCGGCGACGGGCCCGGCGGAGCAGCACGAGCCCCGTGACGAGCACGAGCGCCCCGAACCCGTTCCACGCGAGGTCGTACGGCAGCGTGTCGACGCCGTACCGCACCTGGTGCACGCGCAGGACCTTGTGGTCGACGAGCCCGTCGAACAGCTGGAAGCCCCCGGCGCCGATCAGGAGGCCCGCCCGCAGGAACCCGCGGGAGAGCGCGCGACGGCGCTGGAGGTCGGCGACCAGGAAGAACCCGCCGACGAGGAGCACGAGCTCGACGGCGTGCAGCACCCCGTCCGAGAGCAGCGCGACGTCGCTCGTCGACCGGTCGTAGAAGTGGTGCCAGCCGAGGAGCTGGTGGAAGACGATCTCGTCGACCGCCGCCATGAGCCCGACGCCGATCACCGCGCCGGCGCCGAGCGAGCGTCGGGTGTCCTGCGGGGGGCGGTCCGTCGGGGCGCTCCGGGTCGTGGCGGACCCGCCGGGCGCGGATCCGGGCGGGGTCTCGGCGGGGGGCGTCGGTGCGGTCACGGGGTGCTCCGGGATCGGCTCGGTCGTGGCCCTGCCTGCCGGGTCCTGCCTACCACGGCCCGCCGCACGACGCTCCCCCGCGCCGCACCTGAGAGGCTGCTGTGGTCGCCCCTGAGAGCCTCCTGTGGATCGGGACGCCGGCGCTTGACCGCCCCCCGGCGGAGGCGGTCCGATCAGGGCATGACCAGTCCCGTGCGGCCCGCCGACGTCCTCCGCGCACGTGCCGGCACGCTCGGGTGGTGGGTGGAGCTCGTGGCGGTCGGGCACCTCGTCGTCGGGTCGGTGCTGTTCCGGGACGTGGTGCTCGACGTCGCGCGGGCCGGCGGGTGGGGCGCGGTCCCGCTGCGGGGGGACCGCGCCACGGGGTTCTGGTTCCTCCTCGCGTCGCCCGCGTGGTGGGCGCTGGGCCGCGAGCTGCGCGCCGCCGAGGAGCGCGGCGACCGGGCGACGCAGCGCCGCACCGGTCGCGCGGTCGCCGGCCTCAGCGCCGCCGGGGCGGTGATGCTCCCCGGGAGCCCGTTCTGGGTGCTCCTGGCCCTCGGTCTCACGGCCGTGCGGCGCGCCGCCGTGCCGGACGGCGGGCTCACCCGCCGCCGCTGAACGCCACGGCGTGCGGCACGTCGGGCGCGACGAACGCGAGCAGCCGGCGCCCCTCCGCCTCGACGTCGCCCGCCTCGGGCGGGGTCAACGGCGTCGACCGGGGCACCTCGAGCTCCGCCGCGTCGTGCCGGCGCCGCAGCGCCCACGTCGCGCGCACGAGCCCGTCGACGAGCACCGAGCCGACGAGCCCGCCCGGCCCGCCGAGCAGGGGCTCGTGCGGTGCGGGGTGCACGACGCGCGCGCGGTCGGCGTACGAGAGCAGCCCGTTGTCGTACTCGGGCAGGAACCGCACCGGGGCGGGCACGTCCGCGTCCGGCACGACGCCGTCGGGGACGTCGACGAGGTCCTGGCCGTCCTCGCCGCGCAGGTGCCGCACGCGGTCACCGAGCCGGTCGACGACCTCGCGCAGCCGCGTCAGGCCGCACCACGCCTGCACGTCGCGCACCGTCGCCGGACCGAACCCGCGCAGGTAGCGCAGCACGACGTCGTCCACGGTCGTCGCGCCCACCTCGGCGTCCCGGTCCAGCCACGCCCGGTACGTCGTGAGGGCCGACGCGCCGCTCTCGCCCCAGAGCCCGCGCGGCGTCGGCTGGACGAGCGGCACGTGGTAGCTGAACGCCCAGGACAGGCTCACCGGGTCGAGACCGGGCGTCGCCTCCGCGAGGAGACCGGCGAGCTCCGCACGGGTGCGGGGACGCTCCTCGACGAGCCTGACCGCGACCTCGAACGCCTCCGTGAGGTCGTGGCCGCGCAGCCGCTGACCCCATGCCGTCGAGGCGAACGTGCGCTCGAGCACGGGCTGCACCAGCGGACGCAGCGCGACGGCGTCGTCGGCGGTCACGGTGTGGATCGTCGTGCGCATCAGCGGGGCGCGGACGAGCGCGCGGCGCCGCATCGGGCAGGCGAGGTCCTCGGGCGTGAAGCCGTCGAGCCGCGACCACAGCGCGAGGTACGGGACGGCGGGGACCTGCGCCTGCAGCCCGAGGAGGTCCCGCACGGCGTCCGTGACGTCCCGGCGCTCACGGCGCAGGAGCAGCTGCCGGTCGAGCGTCGCCCGCCCGAGGGCACGCGTCGTGACGACCGGACCGGCGACCTGCGCCGTCGTCGTGCGCGCCATGTGCCCAGTCTGGCGGCGCACCCGGCCTCGTCCCCTCCCCCGGCGCCGTCCGGCACGAAGGGGCGCCGTCGCCGCGGGGCCGGCCGCGGACGACCCGGCACGGTCGACACCCGCCCGCGGCCGGACCGCGGAGGTCAGCGCGCGAGCAGCGCCCGGAGCGCGCCCACGACCGTCTCGGGGGACTCCTCGGCCATGAAGTGGCCGCACGTGACGCGCGTGTGCACGAGGTCGGGGGCCCACGCCCGCCACCGGGTCGCCGCGTCGGCGCTCAGCTCCGGGCCCCAGTCCTGCTGCAGCACGGCGACCGGCATGCGCAGCACGGCGCCCGCCGCCCGGTCCGCGTCGTCGTGCTCGACGTCCACGGCCGCCGACGCCCGGTAGTCCGCCACGATCGACGGCACGGCGGCCCGGCACGCGTCGAGGTACGCGGCCCGCACGTCGGCCGGGACCGCGGCGGGGTCGTGCGCCCAGAGGTCGAGGAAGTACCCGAAGAACGCGTCGGGCGCCCCCGCGATCAGCGCCTCGGCGACCCCGGGCGGCTGCGCCATGAGGTACAGGTGGAACGCGATGGACGCCGACCGCCCGCGCAGCACCTCCCACGTGTCGAGCGTGGGCAGGACGTCCAGCGCCGCGAGGTGCGTCACGGCGCCGGGGTGGTCGAGGCCGGCCCGGACGGCCACGAGGGCACCGCGGTCGTGGCCCGCGAGCGCGAACCGCTCGTGCCCGAGCGCACGCGCGACCGCGACGACGTCCGCGGCCATCGCACGCTTCGCGTAGACCGTGCCGTCGGTGTCGACCGGCTTGTCGCTCGCCCCGTACCCGCGCAGGTCCGGGCAGATCACGGTGTGGTCGGCGGCGAGGTCCGCGGCGACGTGCCGCCACATGAGGTGGGTCTGCGGGAACCCGTGCAGCAGCACGACGGGGGTGCCCGAGCCGCCGACCGCGACGTGCAGGCGGACGCCGTCGCTCGCCTTGACGAGCTGCTCGGTGAAGCCGGGGAGGGTGGGGACGGTCATGGGTGCTCCTGGTTCTCGTGGGGAGATCGGTCGGCACGAGCCTGTGCCGGCGCGATCAGCAGCTGGTCAGCACGCGGTCAGCACCGGCGCCGCCGCCGCGGGCGTGCCGCACGGCACCGTCCCCCGCGGCGGCTGCCGGTACGGTGACGGCCGACCCGCCGCCGCCCCGAGGAGCACCGCCGTGCCCGGTCCCGTCGCAGGCCCCGTCTCCGTCGAGTGGCGGGGAGCGTTCACGAACGACGAGGTGGACGCCCTGCACGCCGAGGCGTTCGCGCACGACCCGACGGGCGAGGACTGGCACGGCCGGCTGACCCGGCTGAGTCTGGGCTGGGTCCTCGCGCGCGACGACGAGGGGCTCGTCGGCTTCGTCAACGTCGCGTGGGACGGCGGTGCGCACGCCTTCGTGCTCGACACCGCCGTCGCCGTCCGTGCGCGTGGCGGCGGTCTCGGCGCGCGGCTGGTCGCGGCCGCGCGCGAGCACGCCGCCGCCGCGGGCTGCGCGTGGCTGCACGTGGACTTCGAGGACGCGCTGCGGGGCTTCTACCTCGACGCCTGCGGGTTCACCCCGACCGCCGCCGGTCTCGTCCGGCTCCGGTGACCTCGGCCCGTGCCGCGGACGGTCCGAGCGCGAACGGTCCGGGACGCGGGCCGGACGGCGGGGACGCGGAGGGGGTCGGACGGCGGGACGGCGGAGCGGGGCGGAAGGCGGGGACGCGCGGAGCGGGGCGACGGGCGCGCCCGGGCTGCCGGCCGGCGTCCGGACCCTGCAGTAGCGTCGCGCCCGATGGTCACGTTCCGGGTCCTGGGGTCGCTCGAGGCGGACGACGGCGCGCGCCGCGTCGACCTCCGGGGGCCGCGGCACCGGGCGGTGCTGGCGCGCCTGCTCGTCGCCCGCGGTCGCGTCGTCCCGGTCCGGTGGCTCGTCGACGACCTGTGGGACGAGCCGCCCGAGGGCGCGCGGGGCGCCGTGCAGACGTTCGTGGGCGCGCTCCGCAAGGCGCTGGAGCCGGACCGTCCCGCGCGCACCCCCTCGCGGCTGCTCGTCACGTCACCGCCCGGGTACGTGCTCCGGGCGGCCGCCACGGACGTCGACGCGTGGCGCGCGGAGGCGGCGCTCGCGCGCGCGGGCGAGCTGCTCGCGCACGGTGACGCGCCCGCGGCGCTGCACGCCCTGGACGACGTCCTGGCCGCGTGGCGCGGCGGCGCGTACGCCGAGTTCGCGGAGCTCGACTGGGCCCGCGCGGAGGCCGCCCGGATCGACGACCTGCGCCTCGTCGCGCTCGAGCGCCGGGCGGAGGCGGCCCTCGCGCTCGGACGCCCCGAGGCCGCCGCCGCGGACCTCGACGCGCACGTCCGCGCGCACCCGACCCGCGAGGACGCGTGGTGGCTGCTCGCGTCCGCGCTGTACGCCGCAGGCAGGCAGGCCGACGCGCTCGCGGCGCTCCGGCGCGCGCAGGAGACGCTCCGCGAGCGCACGGGGCTCGACCCCGGCCCGCGGCTGCGCCGGCTCCACGAGGACGTGCTCGCGCAGGCGCCGCACCTGCTGCGGGACCGCCCGGGGCCGGTCGCGCACCCGGTGGTGGTCGTCCGGGAGACCCCGGGCGCGGCCGGGAGCGACGGCGCGGACCCGCACCCGTTCGTCGGCCGCGACCCCGAGCTCGCGGTGCTCGACGCCGCGGCCGCCGAGGTGGTCGCCGGCGCGCGTCCCGGGCTGGTGCTCGTCTCGGGGGTCGCCGGGGCCGGAAAGTCGAGCCTCGCGCGCCGGTTCGCGGCGGACCGTGCGCGGACGGGCTGGACGACGACGTGGGCCGAGAGCCCCGAGGCCCGCGGCGCGGCCGACGACCCGTGGAGCCGCGTCGTGCGCGAGCTCGCGGACCCGGAGCGCGCGGCCGTCCCGCCGCCGCCCGAGGGACCCGACGACCCGGTGACGCGGCGGCGCGACCGCCACGCCGCCGTGCTCGGCGCGCTCGCCGCGAGCAGCTCCCGCGGCCCGGTGCTGGTCGTGCTCGACGACCTGCAGTGGGCCGACGAGGAGACCCTGACGCTGCTCGTGGCGGCGACGCGCGGCGCCCCCGCACCGCCCGCCGCGGGCCCCGTGCTCGTGGTGGGGACCTTCCGCTCGACCGAGGTCTCCGCCGAGCTCGCCGCGGCCCTCGCGCAGCTCGCACGGGCCGAGCCCGCACGCGTCCACCTCGGCGGCCTCGACCCCGACGACGTCGGCGCGCTCGCCCGCGCGCTCTCCGGCGGCGCGCTCCGGCCAGCAGCCGTCCGGGCGATCCACGACCGGACGGGCGGAAACCCGTTCTTCGTCCGGGAGCTCGTCCGCGTCTGGGAGGCGGACGGCGAGGCCGCGCTCGGGCGTGTGCCGACCGGCGTCCGGGACGTCATCCGCCACCGACTCGCCCGTCTCCCGCAGGCCGCGCAGACCCACCTGCGCCGCGCCGCGGACGCCGGGCCCGAGGTCGACGTCGACACCCTGCTCGCGCTCGACGGCGACGAGGACGCCGTGCTCGACGCGCTCGACGCCGCGCTGCTCGCCGGCTTCCTCGTCGAGGTCGGCGACGACCGGCTGCGGTTCGCGCACGCGCTCGTCCGCGAGGCGCTCGTCGAGGACGTCCCCCGCTCGCGCCGTGCCGCCTGGCACGCGGCGGTCGCGCAGCACCTCGCGGCGACGCGCCCCGAGGACGTCGAGGCCGTCACGCACCACGTCCTGCGCGCCGGGTCGCGCGTCCCCGCCGCCGAGGTCGCCCGCTGGACCCGCGCCGCCGCCGAGCGCGCGGAGCGTCGCACCGCACCGCGCGAGGCCGCCCGGCTCTGGCGCGAGTCCCTGACGGCGCTCGACCGGTCCCCCACCGGCGACCCGCGGGTGCGCCTCGAGACGCTCATGGGCCGGGTCCGCACGCTCGCCGTCACCGGTCGGCTCGACGAGGCACGCACGCACCGCGCCGAGGCCGTCGACGCCGCGGTGCGCCTCGGCGACCCGGCGCTGACCGCGGCGGTGCTCGGGTCCTTCGACGTGCCCGCGGTCTGGCCGGCCAACGACGACCCGGCGCTCTCGGCCCGCCTCGCGGACATCGCCGAGCGCACGCTCGTCGCCCTGCCCGCCACGGACGACGCCGCCCGAGCGCGCCTGCTCGTGACGATCGCGATGGAGCGCCGCGCCGACCCGGGCCCCCGCGGGGCGCAGGCCGCACGGGAGGCCGAGCGGCTCGCGCGGCGGCTCGACGACCCGCTGCTCGTCGCGCTCGCGCTCGACGCGCGGTTCCTGCACACGGTCGACCGCGCCGGTCTCGCCCGGGAGCGCGCGCGGCTCGGCCACGACCTGCTCGACGTCGCGGGCGACAGCCCGGATCTCGCGACGTTCGCGGTCCTCGGGCACCTCGTGCTCGTCCAGGCGAGCGCCGCCCTCGCCGACCTCGCGGCGGCCGACCACCACGCCGCCGCGGTCGACGCCCTCGCCGAGCGCTACGACCTCCCGCTCGTGACGCCGCTGACCGGCTGGTACGCGGCCCTGCGCCTCGCCGTCGAGGGCCGCACCGACGACGCCCGCACCGCCTACCGCGCCGCCGCGGCGGGGCTCGTGGGCACCGGGATGACCGGCCTCGAGCGCGGCGCCCTGCCGTTCGCCCTCCTCTCGCTCGACCCCGCGCTCCGCGTGCCCCCGGGGCTCGGGCCCGACGACTTCGGCCCCTACGCCCCGTGGGTCCGCCCTCTCGTCCTCCTCGCGGACGGGGACGTCACGTCCGCCCGCGACGCGGTGCGTGCGCTGCCCGAGCCGCCGCGGGACCTGCTGCGCGAGGCACGCCTCTGCCTGCAGGGGCACGCGGCCGTCGCGACCGGCGACCTGGTCGCCGCGGAGCTCGTGCACGCGGCCCTGCTCCCCGCGGCGCACGAGCTCGCCGGTGCGGGCAGCGGGCTCGTCGCCCTCGGGCCGGTCGCGCTGCACCTCGGCCGGCTCGCCGCGTTCCTCGGGCGTCCGGCGCAGGCCGCGGAGCACCACCGGCTCGCGCTCGTCGTCGCCGACCGCGTCGGTGCACCGCACTGGGCCGCCGCCGCACGCGCGGCGCTCGACGGGCTCGACGCCGAGGGCGCCGCCCGGGAGTGACGCGCCGGCACCGTGCGAGGGTTGCCCGGACGACAGCGCCCGCGCCACGATCACGGCGTGCTCCGCATCGACGACGAGGAGCGCCGCGCGCGGCTCGCGCGGCGCCACGGCGTCGCGCCGGGCCGGCGCCTCGACACCGTCGAGCAGGCCGCCGGGGCGATGGTCGCCCTGCACGCGACCGACCCCGCCGGGCTCTTCCTCTCGGCCTGGGCGCGCGTCGACGGCTTCACGGTGCCCGACCTCGAGCGCGCGCTGCACGACGACCGGACGCTCGTGAAGCACATGGTCATGCGGCGGACGCTGTTCGCGGTCCCGCGGGAGTCGATGCCGGTCGTCCAGGCGGCGGCGAGCCGGCGGATCGCGGCCGTCGAGCGACGCCGCCTCGAGCGCGAGCTCGGGGAGGCCGCTCTCGTCGACGACCCCTCCCGGTGGTTCGACGCGGCCGCCGCCGCCGTCGTCCGGCACCTCGGGGCCGGTGAGCCGCTCACGTCCACGCAGCTGCGCGAGCGCATCCCCGAGCTCGACCTGGCGATCGCCTACGGCGCGGGGAAGTCGTGGGCGGGCCGGGCGGGCGTCGGGCCGCGGGTGCTCACGTGCCTGCAGGCCTCCGGGACGGTCCTGCGTGCGGGCAACGCCGGGCCCTGGACCACCTCGCGTCCCACGTGGGCGCTGACGCGCGACTGGCTCGGCGCCGACCTCCCCGAGCTCGACGAGGACGCCGCGCGGGCCGAGCTGGTCGCTCGGTGGCTGGGCGCCTTCGGTCCCGGGACGGTGCGTGACCTCCGCTGGTGGCTCGGCTCGACGGTCGCCGCGGTCCGCCGGGCGCTCGCCGACGTCGGTGCCGTCGAGGTCGAGCTCGACGGCGGGACGGGCCACGTCCTGCCGGACGACGTCGAGCCCGTCGGGGCCGTCGACCCCTGGGTCGCCCTGCTGCCGGGCCTCGACCCGACGACGATGGGCTGGACCGAGCGCGCCTGGTACCTCGGACCGCACGGACCGCAGGTGTTCGACAGCGCCGGCAACGCGGGCCCGACGATCTGGGTCGACGGCCGCGTCGTGGGCGGCTGGACCGTCACACCCGCCGGGGACGTCGAGCTCGTGCTGCTCGAGGACGTCGGTCGCGACGCCCGCCGGGCGATCGACGCGGAGGCCGAGCGGCTGACCGCGTGGCTCGACGGGACGGAGGTCCGTCCGCGCTTCCCGCCTGCGCTGACCCGGTCAGCGGCACGCTCACCTTGACGGTGCCGCAGCGCGCGAGCTGGGTCACCCTCCTGGGATCTGTCTCGCATCCCTGGAAGTGAGACGGTCATGTGCAGTGCGTCCTCGGCGGACCGGCACTCAAGTGCTGAGCCTGATCGGTGCGCTGCCCGGTGCCGGAGGTGGGTCTACGGTCGGTGTCGTGGACGAGGACAGCTCTGGCCGCGCGGACGTGATGGCGAGCCTGGGGCGCGCGCTGGAGGCCGAGCCGACCGTACAACGAACGCTGCAGACGACGGTCGAGCAGGCGGTGCACCTGATCCCGGGCTGCTGGCACGCGGCGGTCTCGATCGTCGGACCCGACGAGGTCACGACGCCAGCCGCTACCGGTGCGATCCCCGTCCAGGTGGACGAGCTGCAGTACGAGACCGGTCAGGGGCCGTGCCTGTCCGCGATCCGTGATCACGGGCTCTTCGTCACCGGCGACCTCAGCACCGAGTCTCGCTGGCCGGACTTCGCGACCCGAGCCAGTCGGGACCTGGGCGTGCACAGCATGCTGTCCTTCCGGCTGTTCGTCGCCGACGACACCCTCGGCGCACTGAACCTGTACTCGACGAGGACCGACGCTTTCGATCGCGAGAGCATCGCGACGGGCCGGGTGTTCGCTGCGCAGGCGGCGCTGGCGCTGTCCGCGGCGAGCGAGCACGCGCGGGCCGAGAGGGTCACCGCTGACCTGCGTGCGAGCCAGGTGCACCTGGCGAAGAACCAGCAGCAGGCGGCGATCGCCGTCGCCCTGCAGCGCAGCATGCTCACCGAGCTGCCCGACATGGCCCCGCTGGAGGCCGCGGCGCTCTACCACCCCGCGGTACCCGGGGCGCAGGTGGGTGGGGACTGGTACGACGCGCTGGTCCTCGACAGCGGCGCTGTGCTCGCCGTCGTGGGAGACCTCGCCGGGCACAACCTCGAGGCCGCGGCTGCCATGGCTCAGGCGCGTAGCGCGCTGCGGACCCTCGCGGTCGACCGTGATCGGCCGCCCGGCGAACTGCTCGAGCACCTCGACCACGTCCTGCAACGGCTTGAGCCGGACCGCACCGGTACCTGCGTCGTGGTGCGCCTGACCTCACGGGGCGGCGGATGGCACGGCGAGCTCGCCAACGCAGGCCACCCTCCACCCCTGCTGATCACCGACCGCGGCGGCGAGCTCGTCACCGCACCCCCGCAGCTGCTCCTCAACGTGAGAGCAGGCCTCACCCGCCTGACCTGGGACCTCACCCTGGAACCCGGCGCGATCCTCCTGCTGTACACCGACGGGCTCGTCGAACGGCGAGGGCGCTCGCTCGCTGACGGGCTCACCGCCCTGGTCGAGGCCGCCTCCACGCTCGACACCACGAACCTGACCCGGATGTGCCACGACCTCCTCGCCCTGCTGGCACCGCACCCCACCGACGACGTCTGCATCCTGGCAGTCCGGATCCCCCGTACCTGAGCCCGCGCCGATCATCCGGAAGACGAGGACCCGAGGGGCCGGTGGGTTCGGGAGGGAGATCGCCCTCGGGCTCGCGTCCGACGTCGGCTGGTACCGCACCAGCGATCCGAGGGCAACGGGCGTTCCGTGTCGGTGCTCGATGTGCTCCAGAAAGCCGGCGCGCGCTCGTCATCGCCGCGGCCGCCGTCGGAGCTGCGCCTGAACGCGAGGGGCCGGGCCGCGCCGGACCGCCCCTCGCCTGCGAGACTGCAGCCGCACGGTCAGACCAGGCAACGTCGAGCGAAGGCAGAGATGACCGACATAGTCACGGACGAGGCGGTCGCGCCGGGAGCTCGGGGGCCGTTGCGGACCGCAGTCATCTTCAACCCGGTCCGGGTCGAGGACATCGTTGAGCGTCGTGCGGTCGTCGACGCCGCACTCACCGCGGCCGGGTGGCCGGTCCCCGTATGGATGGAGACCACTGAGGACGACCCTGGTGCCGGGCAGGCCCGGCGGGCCATCGCCGAGGGCGCTCAGGTCGTCTTCGTCTGCGGTGGCGACGGGACGGTGCGCTCGTGCGTGGAGGGCGTCGCCGGGACTGGCGCCGCCCTCGCAGTGCTTCCGGCCGGTACCGGGAACCTCCTCGCGACCAACCTCGGCCTGCCCGACGACCCGGCCGCGGGCGTCCAGGTGGTCCTGGAGGCGGGCCGGCGCCGAATCGACATCGGCGAGGTCGATGGGCAGGCGTTCGCCGTGATGGCCGGCATGGGGTTCGACGCGGCCCTGCTCGACGACGCCTCCACGACCCTGAAGGCGAAGATCGGGCCGGTGGCCTACGTCCTGTCCGCATTGCAGCACCTCAAGGACCGCCGCATGAGGGTCCAGATCCGGATCGATGACCAGCCCCCGGCCCGGCATCGCGCCCGGGGGGTCGTCATCGGGAACGTCGGGCGCCTGCAGGGCGGTGTGCGGCTCCTCGCGGACGCCGAACCGGACAGCGGGCAGCTCGATGTGGCAGTGCTCGACCCGCGGCACGTGCGTCACTGGATCCAGCTCGCCTGGGGCGTCGTCCGCAGGCGCAAGGATGTGGCTCACCTGCAGGTCCTGCGGGGCGCTCGGATCGTCGTGACGAGCGACCACGACGAGGCACGGCAACTCGACGGTGATGTGATCTCCCCTGGCCGGTCGCTGGACGTCACCGTCCGCCCTGGCGCGCTCGAGCTGTGCGTCCCACAACCAGAGGAGAGTGCGGACCTGACCGAAGGTGCTGATCGCCTCGAGTGACGGACTGACGCCCGCGTCGTCGATGTCTCGCTCGATCGACGCGTCCGAAGGCCCGTTCGAGAACGCCGACCTCTCAACGACGAGGTCCCAGCGGTGGCGAGGGTGCGGAGCGGTGCCCGCCTTGCGGGCCGTCCGGCCGAATGCTCGGCCGGACCTCACTGCCCTGCGCCGCGGGTAGCCGATGACCTGAGCCGCTGACCTGGTGTGGGGGCGTGGTCAGGTCAGACCTGCGGTCCGACGAGGATCTCGTCCATCGCAAGGACCTTCAGCAGGAACGCCACCGAGGAGGACGCGGCGACCGTGAGCGGGCCCTGCAGGTAGCACTGGGACAGGAACGTCGCACCCGAGGAATCCATGAACGTCACCTCGGTCGCATCGACCTGCACCGGCAACCCCAGCTGACCGATCGTCGCGAGCATCGCGCCGAGCTCCTCGTGCAGGTCACCGTCGATCTCACCGGTCAACGTGACGAGCACCGCGTCCCGGGTCGCGTCCATGCGCACCGTCCCGACCGGGCCACCACCGGGGGGCTGTTCGCCGCTGTCCATGCTGTGCGCCGCCTCTCGTCCGTGAAGCAACGGCCTCGATCCTCCCACGGACCTCAGCGGGCGCCCGTGGAGGTGCGCCCTTACCGTCGAGGCCGTGACCGACAACTCAGACCACGACGCCGGCCTGAGGTCCGCTCGCCCGCCCCAGCACTTCGTGCCCGTGCGCCGATGGGTGCTGGACTCCTTCGCCGAGCTGCACGAGCTGCGCACGGAGCTGCAGGACGCGCTCACCGCCCAGGCGGACCAGCTCACCGCCGCCCAGCCGTTGAGCACGCTCGCTCAGCACCTCGTGCTCGTCGCCTCCGAGCTCGCGACCAACGCCATCCGCCATGGCCGGCCACCCACCATCGTCGAACTCCACCAGCATGAGGCCCGCTTCCTGCTCACTGTCGCTGACCACGACCTGAGCAGCGAGCCCCGACTCGCCGGTGACCGGCCGCCCGGTCAGGGAGGTTTCGGGCTGCAGATTGCCCGCCGCCTGTCCGCCGACGTCGCCTGGTACCGCACCGACACCACGAAAGTTGTCTGGGCCGAGCTCAACCCCTGAGGACAACAGCACCTCGGTCCAGCACACCGACGCCCCGCAGGCCCCAGCGGTGGCGGAAGCATGGGAGCGGTGCCAACCTTACGGGCGGCCCGCCCGTCGGTGGGCCATACTCACGAACAGACGGAGACATCCCCCATGAACGCATCGAAGGGCTCGACCGGGACGCATGACACCCGCCGCGCGAAGAGCACCGGCCTTGCTGTCGCCGGTCTCGGCATCGTGGTGTTCAACATCTCCCCCCTGCTGAACTGGGTCAACCCCGCTGACGACGCCGACCCGCGCACCGGGTACGAGACCGACTCCCTGGTCCCGTTCATCGCCTACCTCGGCCTGGGCCTGCTCGTCGCCCTGATCTACGCCGGCAAGCGCGCCCGCCGCGGCCAGCACCGCGGCCTGACCCTGGTCTCGATGGCCGTCGGCATCGCCGCCACCATCCAGTGCCTCGCCTTCGCGCTGAACCCCATGGGCGGGCTCGAGCGCGGTGACGACCTCGCCACCGACCTGGGTGTGTGGGTCGGGTTCCTCGGCGCGGCGGTCTGGGCCGTCGGGTCCTACCTGCTCGCCAAGGAGATCGAGGGCGACGACCACGACTACGACACCCACCGCACCCACGACGGGCACTGACACCCACGGCGGCGCCCGCGGTCCAGGCGCTGCAACACCGGCTGCCAACACGGCGGCACGCCGGTGAGCTCAGGGAAGGCCCCGCTGCACGAACGAGCAGCGGGGCCTTCCCTGTCTGAACGGACACCTCGGAGGAGCCACCGTGCGCGGTGGTCGAGGCCCCCGCACGGGTACATGTCCTCGAACGTTCGTGTGAGTACGTCGCTCTTGTCCTTGCGCCGGCGCCGGGCCAGGTCAGCGGACGAGGCGTCCGCGGACGACGACGTGCTCGGCATGGTCGAGGAGTGTGAGGTCGTCGCGGGGGTCGCCGGACAGGACGAGGAGGTCGGCCGGTGCGCCGTCCTCCACCCCGGGCAGGCCGAGCCACTGGCGGGCCTGCCACGACCCGGCGGCAAGCGCCTGGCTGGTGGACATCCCGGCGTCCGCGAGCCAGTGGATCTCCTCGCTCAGCGACCCGGGCGGCAGATCGGTCCCCGCGAGCACGGTGACTCCCGCTGCGACCGCGGCGGCCACGAGCTCCGCGTGCCGGTCCACACCTGACGTGAACCACTCCCGCATCGCTGCGGGCACCCCGTCGCCGCTCATCTGCGGCCTGAGCGCGAGGAACGTGGTCGCCGTCGGGACCAGCGCGATGCCCGCCGTCGCCATCTGCTCGAGCAGGTCGAGCGGAAGGTGCATGCCGTGCTCGATGGAGTCGACACCGGCCCGGACCGCCGATCGACCACCCGCGGCGGACTGGGTGTGCACCGCGACGCGGCCGCCGGCGCGGTGCGCCGCAGCGGTCGCGGCGGCCACCACCTCGGCCGGCATCGCGGGCCCGTACCCACCGTCGTCGGTGAACCAGTCCACGATGAGCTTGCACCACCCAGCTCGGGCCGCCTCCTCCGCGGCGGCGCGAGGGACGTCCGCGACGGGGACCTGCCGGCCCCACCCGGGGAAGAACCTCCCCTCGACGGCGACGGGCAGACCCGCCTCCACCACGCGGGGGTGGTCAGGCTGCGCTCCGAACCACGCGGGCAGGCGACTGGCCGAACCCGGGACCCGGATGAGGGCGGTCCCCGAGCGCAGGTGCGCCGCGGCGTCGACGCGCAGCTGGTGGTCGTCGAGGGGGTCGCCGATCGCGGCGATGCCCGGGTGGGTGTGGGTGTCGACGAGGCCAGGGACGACGAAGCCGCCCTCGTGCAGCGTGCGCGCGCCGGGGATCGGCGTGAAGCTGATGCGGTCCTCCTCGAACCACAGGTCCCGCAGATCACCATCCGGCAGCACGGTCGCGCGCAGGTGCCACGGGGTCATGCACAGACCCTCTCAGACCCCTGACCCGGCGGCCCCACCGCACAACTGACGCCCGCCGTTCCTGTCGCCACGCCGAGCAAGGACACGACCGTCCCGCGCCTGTGGCTGCACGGGCTCGGCGGGGCACACCCTGGCTCCGCACACCACAAGGACCACGCCGAGGAGGTGGCAGCGGCGACCGCGGCGCGCCAGGACGTGCCGGAGTAGCGTCAGAGGATGAACACGCAGAACGACGGCGCCGACGACCCGACCGTGATCGTGAACGAGGCCGACCTTCCAGGGGTGCGGATGCCCGGCGAGTACGACGCGAGCTACGACCGCGACGCTGGCACGGTGACCATCGAGACAGGCCCTGAGAAGGGCAAGGTGATCCAGCCGAACGCCCGGGTGATCGACGCGATCGAGCGGGCCCAGGACGGCGACGTGGTGATGGACACCGTCGATCGCTACGAGGCCGGCGCCGAATAGCGTCAGCGGCACCTCGTTCAGCGACGGAGCCCGAGGCGCGGCGGGTGCCACCCGCAGGTGACTGCGACCGCAACCCACCCCGGCGCAGCGCTACGTCAGGACTGACCGAACCCCCGCACGTCGCGCCGGACGCCAGTGCTCGAGCGCAAGCCTTCACGGCACTGGGCGAACGGCACGATCGTGACGTCCGTCCCGCCCTGCAGTCGCACGGGCGCGGCGGTACACCGTCGTAGACCTGACTTCCGGAACACCCTGTGCCGCTGCGTGCGGGCGCCGCTCCCCCTCTGTCGAGCGCCGTCCCGCTGCCTTGGAAGTGGGACGGTTCCTCGAGGATCTTCGTCGTCGAGCGCACCACCGACCACGACGACGCGCCGCTCCGCACCATCGGCTGAGCGTTCGGTGCACCTAGATCATCGTTCACGTGCGGCTGCGCTGGAGCGAGCGCGTCTCCGTGCGCGCCGCTGTGCCTCGTCAGGTCATGGCACGGTGCAGCAGCACCTCTCCCGCCGCACCCAGCGGCAGAACCAGCAGCAACCACGCCGCAGCCGCGCGAACGCCCCGAGCACGCGCACCAGCCGCCCGGGCGGGTGACGCCGTAGCGCCGAGCACCGCCACCAAGACGGCACCGAGAACACAGAAGACGACAGCATCGCCCGTGTAGCCAAGGTAGACGCCGTAGGTGACCACACCCTCGGCGAGGAAGACCCCACCCAACAGCGCCGCCCCCAACGTGGCTGTGCGCAGCGAACGGGCACGCCGCCAGCACCACCCGGCCGCCCCCAGAACCGGCCCGCCGAGCACACCGGTGGCGGCCCACATCACGACCATGGCCGGGTTGACGCCGAAGCCCCGCAGGGCCGACGTGACGTAGTAGCCGGCGACCTCTCCGAAGCACACCAGGACACCCGCCAGGACCGCGCTCCAGGGTCGCCTGCTCCACGCACCGACCAGGAAGGCGGGAGCCACCCAGGGGCCCACCGCGTTGGCCAGTCCTGCGAAGGGCCACGGCAGTACCGTCTGCAAGCCGGACGTCGCCGCCCCCCACGCCACACCGACCACCACCGCCGCGCCGAGCACCAGTGCTGCGCCCACGCCATCGCCCTGGCCAGGGCGCGGCCCGACCTCGGTCCGTGCGGTGCGCAGCGCGCTCGTCGTGACGGCAGTTTCGCTCATGGTCGAACGCTGCAGCACAGCGGGTGGCCCCGACATCGCCGCGTGGTCGGATCACCGACGCACGGTTCCTCATCCCCCGGTCTGACGGACGGGCCTCGACGAGGTGGAGCCATCGCACACCCACGGCCCGGGACCTCGACAGCGGAGGTGCGGCGACTGCGCTGAACCGACCACCCCGCACACATGACCCCGCCGCCAGGTGCACGTACGTCGACGATCGTTTGAGTGCACGCGCCGTGGTGCCGACATGCTGCCCGCGTCAACGGATGGTGAGTGTCATACGCGTTCACGAGGGAGAGCTCCACGCGATCGACGTCGCAGGCGCTGCTTCGGCGTTCTGCCGCAGACGCACAGCGCCTCCGACGAGGTCCACGACCTGTCCCCGGGGGATGCGATGACGTGAAGCCTCATGTGGAGGCTTGACCCTGACGGTGCGTCAACCCTCCAGGCTGGGTCGCACGACGCACAGGGGATGGAGACGCCGATGATCAGCACGACCTCGACCTGGAGCGGCATGGTGCCGGTCGACGACACGGCACTCGCCGTCACCGATTCAGGCGGCTCAGGGCCCTGCGTGATCTACCTGAACGGACAGTTCGCGACCCAGGGCTACTGGCGGCGGGTCATCGCCGAGCTGGGCTCGGGGTGGCGGCACATCACGTACGACGAACGAGCCCGCGGGCGGAGGTCGGGACGTTCCGCGGACTACTCGTTCGAGGCCAGCGTCCGCGACGTCGATGCCGTGCTCGACGCTCGGGGCGTCGACCGAGCGCTGGTGGTCGGGTGGTCGTACGGCGCGTTCGTCGCCGCGCACTGGGCCAGTCGCCATCCGAACCGGGCGATCGGCGCGGTGCTGGTCGACGGCGCGCAGCCCCACGACTGGCTCACCGACGAGATGGAGCAGGGGATCCGGACGAGCTTCCGGCGGCTGCGATGGCTGGTGGTGCCGCTCCGCGTGACAGGACTGACGCCCCGGATGACGGCGCACGAGATGGCGGAGTGCAACATCGAGGTCGGCAGGCTCGCGCGCACCCGGGAGCTCGGTCCGGTGATGGACCGGATCCTCGTCCCGAGCCGGTACGTCCTCGCGTCCGGGACATCGTTCGGCAGCAAGGGCGACGGGCAGGAGAAGATCCGCGCGAGCGTGCCGGCGGTGGTCGACCGCAACCCGCACATCACCATCCACGCGAAGGTGGCGAGCAGTCACGGCGCGATCCTCCGCAAGGACTTCCGCGCGGTCGCCGAGGCGGTCCGCACCGTCGCCACCGAGGCGGTCTGAAGCGGTGCTCACGATCAGCCAACTGGCTTCCTACGCCGGGGTGACGGTGCGAACAATCCGTTACTACCACCAGATCGGCCTGCTCGCTGAGCCCGGACGCGACCGCTCCGGCTACCGCAGCTACGACGCTGCCGCCGTCGTGCGGCTCATCCGGATCCGCGTGCTGGCGGAGGCAGGCGTGCCCCTTGCTCGAGTGCAGGAGCTCCTGGTCGCCGGCCCGGACGAGTTCGCCCGCGCTGTCGACGAGATCGAGAAGGCCTTGAGCGCCGACATCGGTCGCCTCCAGCGCAGCCGAGAACGGATCACCAAGCTCGCTGCCGGCGATCATCTGGCCCTGCCCCAGAGCGTCGTGGACTACCTGGACCGGCTACGCGGGCTCGGCATCGGCGAGGCCTACATCGAGCTCGAGCGGGACGCGTGGATCATGCTCGCCCCGCAGATTCCTCTCGACATCGAGTCCGTGATCGCCGAGAAGAACCGGCAGCTGGACGAGGACCCGGACATCATCCGGCTGTATCGCCTCCTGAGCTCCGTGTCGGAGTGGTCGGTCGACGATCCGCGAGTTCTTGAGCTCGCCGACATCGTCGAGAGCCTTCGTGTCCGCGCTCTCCAGAGCGGTCAGGTGGAGATCGGCGACCCCGATGCGTCGGAGCCTTTTGCGGCCCTGCTGGACTTGGCCATGGCCGAATCCACACCGGTCGCCCGACGCCTGCTGGCGATCCTCGAGCAACGCGGATGGCGTGGTTGGGCGCGGCTCGACAAGGTTTCCCCAGGCCGGATCAAGGCGATCGCTGAGCCAGATCCGATTCGGTGAGGCGACTCCCCCGCTCCGGATCACCTCGGCCGTCGGCCGTCGTTCGCAAGCGAACCGCGTCCCGCGGCATGCACGAGGTCGCGTCCGCCGTCCGGGCTGACACTCGGCATCGACTGTGACGCGCACGACGCCCGGATCGACGCCAGCCACCCGGAGTCAGGCACGTGGAGCCGCGCTCACGCGCCTGCGGCAGGGAGGGTGCAGGTAGTGCAACGATCGTTTGAGCACAGCACATCGCGCTGACGCGCTCAGCGCACTGGTGCGATGACCACCGACATCCCAGGAGCCGCGTCGCACGAGCGGGGCGCGATCGTGACCGGCTACCGGTTCGGCGGGACGTCGCAGGATGCCGGGGCTACCTTCACCGCGCCTGCATGGGGTGGTCACCATGTCGGATGTGCGGTCGCCGCGACAACGACAACCTCGAGCTCCGTGACGGCACGAAGATCTGGCCGGAAGGACTCGTCCACTACGTCGAGGACCACGCCGTGCGCCTGCCTGACGTCTTCACCACCTACGTCCTCAGCACGCTCGAGCGGTACGAGACCCTCGCCCGCGACGAGACCTGGTGGCGCGGCTTCACGCCCTGACCACGCCTCGCCAGTCGCTGCGCCGATCGCGGCCCCGATCCCTGCACCCAGCGTCATCCCGGTTGCGACGCCACGGTCCGTCCTTCTTCGCCTCATGTGACATGCGCGGGAGCCTGGCCACGACGGCGGCGCCGGGCGAGGTCGTCCGAAGCCGTTGACGCTCCGTCACGGACGCGCGAAGCCCGTGATGACAAAGAAGCGCCCGACGGCGTTCTCGGCGCCGGGCGCGCGTGAGGCGGTTCCCAGCGGCACGTTCGTGGTGGCGGGCGTCGGTGCCTGGCCGGGTTCGACGGCGTAGGTGATCCGGAAGTTCTGGAAGGCACGGCCGGCGTCCCGGTTCGTCGTGGCGTCGAGCGGCCAGAGGTTCTCCGGGGCGTCGTCGCCTCCCCAGCCGAGGTCGAGCACGTGGTCCGCGTCCTCGCCGGTCATGGAGCGTCCGTGCCGCTGGAGGAGTGAACGGAACCGGTCGACGGCTGGGCCGCGGTCGTCGTCCTGGAGGACGTGCTCGAGCCGGATCACCTTGCGCCGGCTCGGGATGTACTGGCTCTCGACCCCGATGTCGTGACCTGGCTCGACGAACTGCCCAGGCTCCTGCATCTCGTAGTCGTGGGGGCCGCCCGAGCTGGGGGTGAGGCGGATGGGGTCGGGGTAGAGCGGGAGCGGCTTGAACCAGGTCAGCGGGATGGGGTCGGACCGGCTGCGTCCGCTCGGTACCCCGCTCAGGGGCCCCGGCCCGCCGCCGCCAGGACCGCCGCCACCGCCGGGTCCAGCCCCGCCGCCGCCGGGCCCTCCTCCACCACCGCCTGGCACGACGGGCGGCACGATCGGCAGCGGCGAGATGCCGCCGTCGCCGCCGAAGTCGCCGCTCCCGCCGTGCCCGCCGAGGGCGCACAGTTCCGCGGGGAGGATCCCCTCGGCGCAGAGGATCTCGATGACGCGGTCGAACGGCGAGCAGTCCCGGGTGCGAGGTACGGTCGGCAGCCGCGCCCCGATGTCGGTGACCGGGATCGGCTTGCTGGCGACCGGCCCGAACGAGAACGACGGCGAGCCGCTCGCGTATCCCAAAGAGACGGGGAGCTGGAACTGCTCGGCGTTCTCGGCGAGCAGCCAGCTCCCGAGCGGCCACGTGTACACGCACAGCGGTCGGCCGTAGAGCCCCACGTGCACCACCGCGTCGAGCTCGGCGTCGATGCGCGCCCCGAGCTTGAGGGTGCTGAGAGTGTCCAGCGAGAGCGCGCCGCCCGAGTAGGCGAGCGTCACGGCCTCGTCGATCGACCCGAGCCCCGAACCGCGCAGCGCGAGCCGCAGCCCGCCGAACGCGTCCGCGCGCACGGGGACTGGCGCCTCGCCCACCATGACGATGGCCGTCATCTGGGCATCGAGGCCCGCCTCGACCGGGGCGATGACGCTGTTCGAGCCCGAGGCGTGCAGGGTGCCCGTCGCCGAGGCGGTGCCGGCGAGCGGGTCGACCTCGATGCGCACGCCACGCACGTCGGCGGGTCCGACGATCGCGATCGCATCCGGGCGCACCGCGACCTCGACCCCGATGTCACCCTCGAGGAGGACCGGGCCGACAGCGGTGCCCGCGCCGAGGAACGGCAGTCGCACGGACGCCGAGGGCAGCGAGACGAGCGGCGTGGTCCGGGCGCCGAGGAGCGGGTAGCGCGGGAGCGTGATGACGAGCTTCGAGCCGGTGCGGGTCACTGTGCCGCCGAACCGACGGGCGAGCCCCGACGCGGACGCACTGGCGGCGGCGAATGCCGCACCGGCAGCGTCCGTGACCGCGTCCGCTGCGACGCCCGCAGCGTCGGTGACGGGACCAGCCGCGTCCGACACCGTCTCGGCGGCTGACGACGCGGCGTCGGCGATCCCGCCCGCGACGTCGGACGCGGTGTCGGCGATCCCGCCTGCGACGTCGGACGCGGTGTCCACCACCGACGATGCCACGTCGCCGGCGGCGTCCACGGCCGACGTCACCGCGTCACCCACGCTCGACGCGGCGTCTGACACCGCCTCGTCGGCCGAGCTCGCGAGGCTCGACGCCTCGCCATCGCATCGTCGAAGAAGTCGCGCTGGACCGTCGCGTGCGGGGTGGGTGCGGCGGGTTGCTGCCGGAGTGCCCGCATGCGAGCGACCGTCGTCCCCCCGCGCGGCCCGGACGCGCCGCGCTGCCCCGCGGGCGCGCCGTCGCGGCCGACCGGGAACGCCGGGCGACCGGGCGTGGCACGACAGGACCACCCTGCGGGCGTGCGCGGCGACGCGCCCGCGGTGCGTTGCACCGAGGTGCCGCCCGCGCTCTCCTCGATGTCGCCGCTCGACTTGCCGGCGCACCCCGAGCACGCGCCGCCCCCGCAGGGCTGCACGGTCGCGTCCCCGCGGAGGGCTTCCGTCACCGCGCGGTTGCCGGCTGCCCGCTGCAGCGCCAGGACGCTGCTCCGGGGGTCGACGACGACCCGCTGCTCCGCTCTGGTGGGGCGAGCGGGCGCGTTGGTCTCACTCTCGCACCCCTGCCGCACGGACCGCTCCATGTGCGCACCACCCCCCGACTGCGCTCCGCGTGTTGCATCATCCGACCGCTGCGCACGGCGGCCACTGAAGGTGACGTGGGCAGCGCCAGGTGCACGATTAGCGTCCAGGTGGCGTACCCGGACGGGCATGCCGCGTCCAGGTGCTCGAACGGTCGCATCTTGACGGGAGCGACCACGTCAGGTTGCCGTCCGGTGCACCGACCACCGTCCCTGGCCCGCGCGAGATCGTGCCCTCCGACGGCGCCGCACGAGTGAGAGCGACCTGCGCGCCTGAGGAGACGGCGGATGCAGGCGCACTGGCGCGATGGGGCCGCCCTCCCACAGGGAGCGAAGACGACGTACGCCAGCCGCTCCCGAGGACACCCCCGGTCGAGAACCGCCCGGACGGGTACGTGCGGCACCAGAGTGTCCTCGCGAGAGGTCGCCGTTCGTCGTCCCAGTACCCCGGATGGTCCGGCGGTTCGGGATGGCGAGCGGCACCAGCGGTCGCCTCCGCCCGACTGGCTCACCCACGGAGGCTCACATGACCGCACCGACGCCTTACATCCACCTCCCGGGCACGGCTCGTGCCGCTCTGACCTTCTATGCCGAGGTCTTCGGCTGCGCCGCACAGCTCCACACCTTCGAGGAGTTCGGCAGGACCGACGGCCCGGCGGATGCCGTCGCCCACGGGTACCTCGTGGACGGGCCGGTCGCGCTCTTCGCAGCCGACGTCGCCGGGGACCAGCCCTCGCTCAAGAGCCAGGGACTGATGCTCTCGCTGCTCGGGGCGTCAGCACCCTCCGTGCTTCGCGCCTGGTTCGACGCGCTCTCCGAGGGCGGAGAGATCATGGACGACCTGCAGACGCGGGCCTGGGGCGCGACCGACGGGCAGGTGATCGACCGCTTCGGCCTCCACTGGCTGATCGGGTTCGAGGGCGACGAAGGCCACTGAACGCGCGGACGTACCGGTCCGGCGTCCGCACCCACGACGAGGGCTCACCGATGAGCGCAGACACCCCGAACCCGCTGACGCGCTCGACTCACCGGGACGACCGACCGTGCGATGACGCTCACCCCGGTGCTGACCGTGATCGCCGCCGCAGGCGGCGCGATCGGGCTCGGCCTCGTCCGCGCGTGGTCGATCGAGCAGACCGCGCACCGCCCCTGGATGTGGGCAGCTGGCACACGGCTCGTGATCATCGGGGGACCCTCTGGGGCCGGGAAGAGCACGATCGCTCGAGCGCTGCGCGCCGAGCCCGGCCGCGGCACCGCACTGGTCGAGCAGGACCACGTGCGCCGGATCCTCCTCCGGGAGTGGGACACCCCCGGAGCACAGCGCGCTCACGACCACCTGACCGCCCTCGTGACCGCGGAGCTCACCGCGTCTCGTCGTCGTCGAATCGGGCCCGCGCCCGCTCGACCTCCGGCAGGTTCACCGTCGTCCACCGCAGGAGCGCGTCGACGAGCTCGTTGAGCGTGTCCCCTGTCGGGGTGATCCGGTACACGACGGCGACGGGCCGTGTGGCGATCACGACGCGCTCGACCATGCCGTTGCGCTCGAGGCGACGCAGGGTCGCGGTGAGGGACTTCTGCCCGACTGCCGGGATCTCGCGGCGCAGCTCGTTGAACCGCAGCGGCCGCCCGCACAGCGTGTCGAGCACCTGCAGCGACCACTTGTCGAGGACCTGATCGAGCAGCTCGCGGTGCGGGGCGTCGACCCGGAGCAGGGCGGGGTCGCCGGTGGGGGTGGTGTCGTTCACGGAACTTAGTGTCGTTGAAGTTCCCTTCGGCCACTAGGTAGACATGGGGTACCTACCCCTTCGAAGCAAGGAGACGCTCGTGCCTGTGCAGCTGCTGTCCCCCGAGTCCATGCTCCAGCCCGTCCCCTACGCCCACGTCTCCGTCTCGACGGGCAGCCGCCACGTGCACGTCGCCGGGCAGATCGGCCGCGACCCCGACACCGGCGACCTGGCCGACGACCTCACCGGCCAGGTCGCCCAGACGCTGCGCAACACCGCCCGCGGGCTCGCCGCCGCGGGTGCGACGTTCGCGGACGTCGTGCGCCTGCGCTTCTTCGTCACCCGGTGGTCCCCGGAGAAGATGGGCGAGTTCATGGCGGGCGTCGACCTCGTGGCCCGCGAGCTCGACCTGCCGCAGCCGATGCCCCCCGCCTCGCTCATCGGTGTCGAGATCCTGTTCGAGGCCGACGTGCTCGTCGAGGTCGAGGCGTACGCCGTGCTCGACTGAGGTCCGCCGGACGGGGCGGCTGCTCGCAGCCCGGCTCGAGAGCGCACGAACCGCGCGGCGACCCGCGACGCGCCCTGCAACGCACGAAGGGCGCCCGACCGGTCCGGTCGAGCGCCCTTCGAGTGGTGGAGCTGAGGGGACTCGAACCCCTGACCCCCTGCATGCCATGCAGGTGCGCTACCAGCTGCGCCACAGCCCCGTGAAGCCTCACCCCGTGGAGCGAGTCGTCACCGCCCTTGCGGGCGTCGTGAAGTCTAGGCGAGACCTGCCCCCGAACGCTAATCGGGGTCGCGGGCCTCCTGGTCGGGCCCGGCGTTCCAGTCCGCCGACGCGTCGGTCGGTCCCAGGTTGTAGCCCGTGAGCCGCCACGTGTGCGGGGCGCTCCCCCGGGCCGCACGGAGCTCGGCCCAGTGCGCGTTGCTCACACCGACGATGCCCCGCCAGTCCGCGGGCAGGTCGAGCAGCCCCGCGACCCCCAGACCGATCGCCGCGCCGTGCGAGACCACGACGAGCGTGTCGCCGTCGGTGAGGCCGGCGGCGTGCTCGTTGACCGCCTCGACCATGCGGTCCGCCACGGTCGAGCGCGCCTCGCCGCCCGCGCGGGTCGGCTCACCGCCGGCCGCCCAGGCGGCGTGCTCCTCGGGCCACCGCTCGCCGATCTCGGCGGCCGTCAGCCCCTCCCAGGCACCGAACGACCGCTCGCGCACGCGCGGGTCGACGACCACGTCGAGCCCCGCCTGCTCCGCGAGCGCCTCGGCCGTCGCCCGGGCGCGCCCGAGGTCCGACACGACGATCTTCGTCGGCTTGTACCGGGCGAGGAGCGCAGCCGCGGCCGTGCGCGCCTGCCACAGGCCCACGTCGTCGAGCGGGATGTCGGACTGGCCCTGGAGCCGGCCCTCCGCGTTGTGCGCGGTCCGTCCGTGCCGCCACAGCAGCAGGCGGCCAGCTCTCACTGCACCGCCCCGTCGCCGTCCCGGATGTCGTCGGGCAGCGGGATCACCGGGCAGTCCTTCCAGAGCCGCTCGAGCGCGTAGTACACGCGGTCGTCGGCGTGCTGCACGTGGACGACGACGTCGCCGAAGTCGATGAGCACCCAGCGCCCCTCCGACTTGCCCTCGCGGCGCAGCGGCTTCGAGCCGAGCTTGTGCAGCGACTCCTCGATGGCGTCGACGATCGAGCCGACCTGCCGCTCGTTCGTGCCCGAGGCGATGAGGAACACGTCGGTCAGGACGAGCTGCTCGCTCACGTCGAGCGCGATGATCTCGTCGGCCTTCAGGTCGGCAGCGGCGCGGGCTGCCGCGACGGCGAGCTCGACGGCGCGTTCGGTTGCCGGCACGGGTCTCCTCAGGTGGTGGTGGTGTGGCCGACGACGGCGCTGGCCGTCGCTGGGGTCGGGGTGGCGCCGGACGCGTCGTCGCTCCCGCGGCTGCCGAGCAGCACGATCAGGAAGCCGAGCACGAACGCGACCAGGGCGAGCACGAGCAGCTGGAGCCAGGTGTACGGGTGCGACGGGCGCTCGTCGTCCTCGTCGTCGTCCTCGTCGTCCAGGTCGTCGACGGGCCGGGTCGACCGCACCGGGTCCGGGCGTCCACCGTCCGGGCGCGCGGGGTCGGCCTTCGCGAGCGAGCCCCAGCGCGGACCCGCGGGTGCCTCCTCGGCGGCGGCTGCGCCCGGCGACCAGGACCCGGCGCCCGACGGGGCGTCGGTCGGGACGGGCGGGGCGTCGACGGTCGTGGCGTCCGCGGGTGCGGCGCCCGCCGCCGCGGCCCACGACGGTCCACGCTGCGCGGTCGTCGAACCCCACGGCGCCGGGGCGGCCGCGGGTGCGCTCGGGCTGCTCGTCCGGGTCGGTGCCTGGGGCGCCGGGCCACCCGCGGGGGCATCCGCGGGGCCGGCCGGGCCGGCGCCGGGCGAGCCCCACACCGGCGGGCGGGTCGGGGCGGCGGCAGGGACCGCCGGTGCGGGCGCCGCCGAGCGGACGGGTCCACCGCTGCCGGGGAAGCCGGCGCCGCCGGGCGCGCCCGGGTAGGACGGTGCTGCGCCGGGCCGCTGCGTCGTCGGGCGCTCCTGCGGCGAGGAACCCCACGCCGCGGGCGCCGCACCTGCCGCACCGGCCCAGCCGGTGCCGCGGGCCGGACCGGGCTGCGCGGCAGCGGGCCGCGCGGGACCGGGGGCGGTGGGACCGGACGACGACGGGCGCGGAGCCGAGCCAGGACCCGGGTACGACGGACGGGCGGTGCTCGGTGCCGGCCCGGAGGGGCGTGCCTGCGGCGTGCGGGGCGCTGCTGCCGGTGCCCCCGGCGCGGCGCCCCAGGCACCCGGCGCTGCGCCCGGAGCGCCCGAGGGACGGGCCGGGGCTGCGCCCGGCTGGGGCGCGCGTGGTCCGGAGGGCTCGAGGGACGTGTCGCGGATCGTGCGGCGCGAGCGCATCGCCGCGGACTCGGCACCCATTCCGGGCACCTGGTACGGCCCACCGCCTGCGCTGCCGTCGGGCCCGACCGACTGCACGGGCTGGCTGCGCATCGCGCGGCGCGACGGCGGACCGCCGCTGCCCTGCCCGTCGGGGCCGACGTCGGTCGTCCGCTCGGCCTCGCGGCGGCGGCGGCGCTCTCCGGGTTCACTCATCGTTACCTCGATACAGACCGTGCTTGGCGATGTACTGGACGACCCCGTCCGGCACCAGGTACCAGACAGGCGCTCCACCCCGAGCGCGTGCGCGGACGTCGGACGAGGAGATCGCGAGGGCGGGGATCTCCTGCTGGCTGACCCTGTCCGCAGGCAGCCCGTCGGTGGACAGCGTGTGCCCCGGTCGGTTGACGGCCACGAAGTGCGCCATCTCGAACAGCTCGTCGGGCGCCTTCCAGCTGAGGATCTGCTCGATCGCGTCCGCGCCCGTGATGAAGAACAGCTCTGCGTCGGGCCGCGCCTCGTGCAGGTCGCGCAGCGTGTCGACCGTGTACGTCAGCCCGGCGCGGTCGACGTCGACCCGGCTCACCGTGAAGCGCGGGTTCGACGCGGTCGCGATGACCGTCATGAGGTACCGGTGCTCGGCGGGCGTGACGTCCTGGTGCTGCTTGAACGTCGGCTGCCCCGTCGGCACGAAGACGACCTCGTCGAGCTCGAACTCCGCGGCGACCTCGCTCGCGGCGACCAGGTGCCCGTGGTGGACGGGGTCGAACGTGCCACCCATCACGCCGAGCCGCAGTCGTCGCTGGGTCATCGGTCGGGTTCCTCGCTCTCGTCCTCGCTGGCTGGTCGCAGGCTGGTCGCTGGCGCTCAGTGGCGGGTGCCGACGCTCCGGAACGCGTAGGTCACGAGCAGCATCGCGATCAGGCCGCCGAATGCGGAGAGCCCGAAGACGACCGGGGAGACGGTCAGTGCGGTGCCGTGCTCGGCGTATTCCTGGGTGGCCAGCAGAACGGAGTGCACGTCGATCCTCCTGAGAAGGCTGTTCGTCGGAGCGACCAGTGTCGCATGTCCGGGTCGGGCGTCAGGCTCGGACGTGCCCGTCGCCGTGCACGACCCACTTCGTCGTCGTGAGCTCCCCGAGCCCCATCGGACCCCGGGCGTGCAGCTTCTGCGTCGAGATCCCGATCTCGGCGCCGAGCCCGAACTGGCCGCCGTCGGTGAACCGGGTCGAGGCGTTGACCATGATCGCCGCGGAGTCCAGCTCGGCGACGAACCGCTCGGACGCCGCGAGGTCGCGCGTGACGATGGCCTCGGTGTGCCCCGAGGTCCACGTCCGGATGTGCTCGAGCGCGGCGTCGAGGTCGGGCACGACCCGCACCGCCAGGTCGAGCGAGAGGTACTCGGTCGCCCAGTCCTCGTCGGTCGCGGGCACGACGTCGACGTCGTCGGGCGCGAGGCCCGCGGTCGCGTCGTCGCCGTGCACGACGACCCCGGCCTCCGCGAGCGCGACGAGCGCGGACGGCAGGAACGCGGGCGCCGCGTCGGCGTGCACGAGCAGCGTCTCGGCGGCGTTGCACACCCCGACGCGCTGGGTCTTGGAGTTGAGCAGGATCGCGAGCGCGGTCGCGGGGTCCGCGCTCGCGTCGACGTAGACGTGGCAGTTGCCGACACCGGTCTCGATGACGGGGACGGTCGACTCTTGCACCACGGTGCGGATGAGGTCGGCTCCCCCGCGCGGGACGAGGACGTCGACGAGCCCGCGCGCGTGCATGAGCGCGACGGCTCCGGGGCGGCCGTGCGCGTCGATGGACTGCACGAGGTCGGCCGGCAGGCCGAGGGAGGTGAGCGCGCGCCCGAGGACGTCGACGACGACCTCGTTGCTGCGCGCCGCGGCCGAGCCACCGCGCAGGATCACCGCGTTGCCGCTCTTGAGCGCGAGCCCGGCGGCGTCCACGGTCACGTTGGGGCGGGCCTCGTAGATCATCCCGACGACACCCATCGGCACGCGCACCTGGCGCAACCGCAGGCCGTTCGGGAGCGTCGAGCCTCGCACGACCTCGCCGACCGGGTCGGGCAGCGCCGCGAGCTCGCGCAGGGCGTCGGCGATCGCCCCGAGGCGCTCGTCGGTCAGCGCGAGCCGGTCGAGCAGCCCCGGGGACGTGCCGTTCGCGCGGCCCCGCTCGAGGTCCTCGGCGTTCGCGGCGACGATCTCGGCCGAGGCGGCGACGAGCGCGTCCGCGAGCGCGAGCAGCGCCGCGTCCTTGGTGGCCCGGGTCGCGGTCGCGAGCGCGCGCGAGGCGACCTTGGCGCGACGGGCGACGTCGAGGACGGCCTCGGTGACGTCCGTGCCCGGTCCGGCCGGGTCCGCCGCCGGCGACGGCTGCGGTGCGGCGAGGGGGGCCGCTCCGGGCGCGGCGGCCGACGTCGTCTCGAGCGAGGTGGTCATCCGGCCAGGGTAGCCCCGCAGGCAGCGGCGCACGGGAGCCTCCCGCGGTCCGGACAGCCGCGGCCGTCGGCCGTCAGGCGATGCCGGCCCGGGCGAGCGAGGCCCCGACGCGCGAGGTGTCCACCGGGCTCGCGTAGCACTCGCCCTCGTGCCCGCCGAACGGCGCGACGCGGACCCAGCCGTCGTGCACGCACAGCGCCCGCAGCTCGTGCAGCTCGTCGGCGACGCCCATGACGATCTCGGCGACGCCGGCGGCACGCGCGAACTCGTCGAGCTCGGCGAGCACGCGACGCGCGAGACCGCGCCGGCGCCGCACGGGGACGACGTAGAGCCGGGTCACCTCGTAGCGGCCGTCGTGCTCCTGGAGCGACGCCGTCGCCACGGCGTCGCTGCCGTCGTACACGAGGACGGTGAGCAGCACCGACGACGGGTCGGTCCCGTCGGGACGGGCACGGCGCTGACCCGGACCGCCCGCCGTGGGCGCCGAGCGGTGGCGCAGCTCGTCGGCGAGACGCTCGCGCAGCTCGGCGGCGTGCGGGTGCCCCCAGGCGGCGATCCGGGTGCGCAGCTCGTCGCGCAGGACCGACGGAGCCTGGTCGGGGAACGGGGTGTGCACCGGCTCGGCCATCATCGCCGCGCCCGCGTCGGTGCGAGGTCGGCGCGGCAGCCGCCGCCCGCCGACGCCGGTGGGCGCTGCTCGGGCGCGCGCGTGCGATCCGTGCTCATGTGTCCCCCTCGACGACGTGCCCGCGGTGGACGGGCAGGTGCAGCGCTGCGTCGGCGCCGGCCGCACCCGGACGTGAGTCGGGCGGCCGGGACCGTACGCGACCGCCGCCGAACCTAGGCCTGGGGCCGCGCCGGGGTCAACACGTCGAGCCGGTGCCGCCCGCATCCCGAGACCGGGCGACGCGGGAGGGGTGTCCGGCGGGAGCGGCGTCAGCGCGGTCGCGGCACCGCCGACGCGCGGCGTCGGACGAGCACGAGGTCGTCGCGGTGCACGACGGCCCGGTCGTATCCCGGCCCGAGCTCGGCGCGCAGGTCCGACGTCGTGCGCCCGAGCAGGCCCGGGACCTCCTGCGAGGAGTACGCCGCGAGCCCGCGGGCGACGACGGTCCCGTCGGGGGCGGTCAGCGCCACCGGGTCGCCCGCCTCGAAGTCGCCCTCGACCGCGGTGACCCCGGCGGGCAGGAGCGACGTCCGGCGCTCCACGACCGCCCGCACCGCACCGTCGTCGAGCACGAGCCGCCCGCGCGTGCGGGCCGCGTGCGCGAGCCACAGCAGCCGCGTGGACGCGCGGCGCCCCGTCGCGGCGAACCACGTCCCGACGTCCTCGCCCGCGAGCGCCGCACGGGCGTTCGCGGCCGACGTGAGCACGACCGGGATCCCGGAGCCCGAGGCGATCGACACCGACTCGAGCTTGGTCACCATGCCCCCCGTGCCGACGGCGCTCCCCCGTGCCGTCACGTCGACGCCCGCGACGTCGTGCTCGCCGCGGACCTCGGGGATCCGCACGGAGCCGGGCCGCGACGGCGGGCCCGTGTGCAGCCCGTCCACGTCGGTGAGCAGCACGAGCGCGTGCGCGCGCACGAGGTGCGAGACGAGGGCGGCGAGCCGGTCGTTGTCGCCGAACCGGATCTCGTCGGTCGCGACCGTGTCGTTCTCGTTGACGATCGGGACGACGCCCAGGTCGAGCAGCCGCTCGAGCGCGCGCTGGGCGTTGCGGTAGTGCCCGCGCCGGACGGTGTCGTCCGCGGTGAGCAGCACCTGCCCGACCCGGATGCCCCGGTCCGCGAACGCCCTCGCGTAGTGCGCGACGAGCAGCCCCTGCCCCACCGACGCGGCGGCCTGCTGGGTCGCGAGGTCGCGCGGGCGTGCCGGCAGCCCGAGCGGGCCGATCCCGGCGGCGATCGCACCCGACGAGACCAGCACGACCTGACCGCCGGCGGCGTGCCGGTCGGCGAGCACCTCGGCGAGCGCACGCACGCGCTCGGGGTCGAGGTGCCCGTCGGGCGTCGTGAGCGACGACGAGCCGACCTTGACGACGACCCGGACGGCGTCGGGCAGCTCGCGTCGGTGCAGGAGGGGGGCGGCAGCACTCACGGACGCATTGTGCCCGTCCCGGCCGCCGTCAGGACTCGTCGGTCCAGACGCCGGCCTCGCGCTCGGTCCACAGCTCGGCGCGCGCCTCCGCCTTGGCGTCCATGCGCTCCTTGTACTCGACGCGCTTCTCACCACGCGTGGGGCGCGAGCGCTCCTCGATGCGCAGGTCCGTCCCGCGCGGGCCCCCGAGCAGCTCCGAGCCCGTCAGGAGCGTCGGCTCCCAGTCGAACACGACCGCCTTGGGCCCGTCGCCGATGACGACCTCCGCGCCCGCGACGGCGCCCGCGGCGAACAGCTTCTCCTCGACCCCGAGCCGCGCGAGGCGGTCCGCGAGGTAGCCGACGGCCTCGTCGTTCGTGAAGTCCGTCTGGCGCACCCACCGCTCCGGCTTGACCCCGCGGATCTGGAAGTAGTCGTGCGGGCCGTCGGTGCGCTTCGTGACCGTGAACCCGGACTCGTCGACCGCCCTGGGCCGCAGGACGACGCGCGTCGGCTCGGGCTGGGGTGCCTCACGCCGCGCCTGCTCGACGAGCTCCGCGAGGGCGAACGTCAGGGGGCGCAGGCCCTCGTGGCTCACCGCGGAGATCTCGAAGACCTGCAGGCCGCGCGCCTCGAGGTCCGGCTTGACGAGGTCGGCGAGCTCGCGCGCCTCGGGGACGTCGATCTTGTTGAGCACGACCATGCGCAGGCGCTCCATGAGCGGCACCCGGCCGCCCTCGATGCCGATGTCTCCGCCGTACGCCGCGAGCTCGTGCTCGATCACGTCGAGGTCGCTCAGCGGGTCGCGGCCCGGCTCGAGGGTCGCGCAGTCGAGCACGTGCACGAGCACCGCGCACCGCTCGATGTGCCGCAGGAACTCCAGGCCGAGACCCTTGCCCTCGCTCGCGCCGGGGATCAGCCCCGGCACGTCCGCGACGGTGTAGCGCGACGAGCCGGCCTGCACCACGCCGAGGTTCGGGACGAGCGTCGTGAACGGGTAGTCCGCGATCTTGGGCCGCGCCGCCGACATCGCGGCGACGAGGCTCGACTTGCCGGCGCTCGGGTAGCCGATGAGTGCGACGTCCGCGATCGTCTTGAGCTCGAGCACGACGTCCTGGGTGTCGCCGGGCTCCCCGAGCAGCGCGAAGCCGGGCGCCTTGCGCTTCGGCGACGCGATGGCGGAGTTGCCGAGCCCGCCGTGGCCGCCGGCCGCGACGACGTACCGGGCGCCGGTCCCGACGAGGTCGGCGAGCACCTCGCCCGTCGGCGACTTCACGACGGTGCCGTCGGGCACTCCCAGCACGAGGTCCTCGCCCGTGAAGCCCTGGCGGTAGTTGCCCATGCCCTGACCCCCCGACGGGGCGTGCTTGTGGGGCGAGTGGTGGTACTCGAGCAGCGTCGTGACCTGCGGGTCGACCTCGAGGATGATGCTGCCCCCGTGGCCGCCGTTGCCGCCGTCCGGGCCGGCGAGCGGCTTGAACTTCTCGCGGCGGATGGAGACGCAACCGTGCCCACCGTCACCGCCGGTGGCGTGCAGCACGACACGGTCGACGAACGTCGCCATCGGACACCTCTTCCCGGAGCCGGTCGGGCCCCGTGCATGACCACCGCGGAGGATCCCGGTGGGTCGATCCTGACACGACGAAGGGGCGCACCGCCTCGGTGCGCCCCTCCGACGAACGTGCTGTGGTGGCTCAGGCCGCCGTCACGATGTCGATGACCTTGCGGCCACGACGCGTGCCGAACGTCACGGCACCCGGCGCGAGCGCGAACAGGGTGTCGTCACCCCCGCGGCCGACGTTGATGCCGGGGTGGAAGTGCGTGCCGCGCTGGCGGACGATGATCTCGCCGGCCTTGACGACCTGACCGCCGAAGCGCTTGACGCCGAGACGCTGCGCGTTGGAGTCGCGACCGTTGCGCGAGGAGCTCGCGCCCTTCTTGTGTGCCATGACGAACCTGCTTTCGTGCTCAGAGACGGGGAGGAGCCGCAGCCGACGGAGCCGCGCGCACTCAGTTGTCGATGCCGGTGACCTTCAGGCGGGTCAGCTGCTGACGGTGACCCTGGCGCTTGCGGTAGCCGGTCTTGTTCTTGTACTTGAGGATGTCGATCTTCGGGCCCTTCTCGGCCCGCACGACCTCCGCCGTGACCTTCACCTTGGCGAGGTCCTGGGCGTCGGTCGTGACCTTGTCCCCGTCCACGAGCAGCAGCGCCGTGAGCTCCACGGTCGAGCCGGCCTGCGCGGCGAGACGGTCGACGACGACGACGTCGCCGACGGCGACCTTCTCCTGGCGGCCGCCAGCCTTCACGATCGCGTACACCACGTTGCTGCTCATCTCTGCTCGTCGAACTCAGTCACACAAGTCGGGGGCGTGCTCGGTACGGTGGAGCCGCATCACACGGCCGGCGCCCTCGCAGCACGCTGCGGGATGCTCTCGGTACCTGGTGCACGCACAACCGGCGCGTAACAAACGCGCCGACGTTCAAGAGTACGGAACGCATCTGGCACGGTCAAATGAGGGGGGCGCGGTGCACCGCAGCACGGCCGTCGGAGCAGCTGTCGTCGCCCTCGTCGGGCTCGCGCTCGCCGGGTGCACCCCGGACCGGGAGCCCCGGATCGTGGTCGACGGGGCGACGGAGCGGTACCTCGACCCGGTGCACCTCACGGTGACCGGCCTGCCGCCCGGCGAGACGGTCGAGGTGCGCTCCGAGGTGCGCTCCGAGCTCACGTGGCGCTCGTCCGCGACGTACACCGCCGACGAGGACGGACGCGTCGAGCTCGACACCGCCGAGCCCGAGCGGGCGCCGTTCGACGAGCCGGACGGCACCGGGCTGTTCTGGACCCTCGCCCCCGTCGAGCCCGCGGACGACGCCGCCGCCCGGTCCGACGCGTGGTTCACCCGGGAGCACACGGTGCACCTGACCGCGCACGTGGACGGCGAGGTCGTCGCGTCCGCCGACCTGCGCCGCGACGACGCCCTCTCCCAGGTCCGCGTCGAGCCCGTCGAGCAGGACGGGATCGTCGGGCGCTGGGCCGTGCCGACGGCCTGGACGCCCGACCCCGCGCAGCCCGTGCCCGCGGTCCTGGTGTTCGGCGGGTCCGAGGGCGGGATCGCCGCTGCGGAGGAGGACGCCGCGCTCACCGCGTACCGGGGGTACCCCGCGCTGGCGATCTCGTACTTCGCGGGCCCGGGGCAGCCGGCGACCCTGGACGAGGTGCCCGTCGAGACGTTCCTCCGCGCGCTCGACTGGCTGCGCGCCCAGCCCGGGGTCGACCCCGAGCGCGTCCTCGCCTACGGCACGTCGCGCGGCGGCGAGATGGCGCTGTGGCTCGCGGCGCACCGGCCGGACCTCGTGCACGGGGCGATCGCGCCCGTCGGCGCGAACGCGCTCGTGTGCAGCCCCGCGCGCTGCGGGACCGCGTGGACGCTCGGCGGGGAGCCGCTGCCCCGGCTGCGCGCCGGCGCCCTCTCCGACTACCCGCCGGGTGACGTGCCCGCGGGATCGCCGCTGGTGCCCGTCGAGGACATCCGGGGTCCGGTCGTGCTCGCGTGCGGCGGCCAGGACTCGCTGTGGCCCTCCTGCACGTACGCGGTGCACGCCTCGACCCGGCTCGAGGCGCTGCGGCCGGGCGACCACGCGCTCGTCTACGAGGAGGACGCCGACCACTTCGTGACCGCCTCGCCGCTCGTCCCGGTGGGGCTCGACGACCCGGAGACCGCCCAGGCGACGCACCGCGCGCGCGTCGCGTTCTCCGCCGCGCTCGACGACGCCCTCCGGCGGTCCGTGCGCTGAGGCACGGTCCACCGGAGGGCGTCGCGAGGGGTCAGCGCTCGGCGGGCTGCGGGGCGTCCGGGCGGTCGGTGTCCTCGGGCGCGTCGGCGGCGGGCGCGTCGGCGGCGAGGGCCTCGGCGACGTCGGGCTCGGCGTCGTCCTGCGCGGCGTCGTCCTGGGCGGGACCGTCCTGGTCCGCGTCGTCAGCCTCGTCTGCGTCGTCCAGCACGTCGAACATGCTCGGGTCGACCGGGGTCAGCTCGAGCGTCTCGCCCACCGGCGCCTCGGCGTGGGTGTCCGCGGGTCCGGCTGCTCGGGCGTCGCCGTCCCCGGCAGCGCCCGGCGCAGCCGGCTCAGGAACGTCCCCCTCGGCGTCGCGAAACGTGGCACCGTCGGCGGCCTCCGGCGACCCGGCGCCAGCGACGTCCGCGGCTTCCCCGGTGGCCTGACCCGCTGCACTGACCGACGCGGTCGCCGCAGCGTCCGCGTGGCCGTCCGGCTCGACCGTGACCCGCACGGCTCCCCCGGCGACCGGCGTGCCCGCGCCCGGCGCGTCGTCGTGGTCGTGCGCGTGCTCGTGGGCGTGCGCCGCGGCCGCGGCGATCGTCGCGAGCGTGGCCTTCACGGCCTCGCGTGCCTCGGGCAGCACGGGCACGGCGGGCAGGGTCGCGCCGGCGGCACCGGAGTCCTTGCCCCCGCGCTTGCGGCGCGAGCGTTTCGCGTCGGCCTCGGCCGGCGCGGGCGCCTGCTGCGGCTGGTGCTGGTGCTGCTGCGGGGCGTTCCCCTCGGAGCGCGACGACTTCTCGATCGGGTCGGCGTGCACGATGAACCCGCGGCCGTTGCAGTGCTCGCACGTCTCGCTGAACGCCTCGACGAGCCCCTGGCCGACGCGCTTGCGCGTCATCTGCACGAGCCCGAGCGACGTGACCTCGGCGACCTGGTGCTTGGTGCGGTCGCGACCGAGGCACTCGACGAGGCGGCGGAGCACGAGGTCGCGGTTGAGCTCGAGCACCATGTCGATGAAGTCGATGACGATGATGCCGCCGATGTCGCGCAGCCGGAGCTGGCGCACGATCTCCTCGGCCGCCTCCAGGTTGTTGCGCGTCACCGTCTCCTCGAGCGTGCCGCCCGAGCCCGTGAACTTGCCGGTGTTGACGTCGACGACCGTCATGGCCTCGGTGCGGTCGATCACGAGCGAGCCGCCCGACGGGAGCCAGACCTTGCGGTCCATGCCCTTCGCGAGCTGCTCGTCGACCCGGTGCGCCGAGAACACGTCGCCCTGCCCGGTCCACCGCGAGACCTTGCTCGCGAGGTCCGGCGCGAGGTCGCCGATGTACCCCGAGATCGTCGACCACGCCTCGTCGCCCTGCACCACGAGCGAGCTGAAGTCGTCGTTGAAGATGTCGCGCACGACGCGGATCGCGAGGTCCGGCTCGCCCTGCAGCAGCGCGGGCGCCGACGCGGTCTTCGCCTTCTTCGAGATCGACTCCCACTGGCCCTGCAGGCGCGCGATGTCGGCGCGCAGCTCGTCCTCGCTCGCGCCCTCGGCGGCCGTGCGCACGATCACGCCGGCCGACTCGGGGACGATCTCGCGCAGGATCTTCTTGAGGCGGTTGCGCTCGACGTCGGGCAGCTTGCGGCTGATGCCGGTCATGCCGCCACCGGGCACGTACACGAGGTAGCGGCCCGCGAGCGTGATCTGCGACGTCAGGCGGGCGCCCTTGTGGCCGATCGGGTCCTTCGTGACCTGCACGAGCACCGAGTCGCCCGACTTGAGGGCCTGCTCGATGCGGCGCGGCTGGCCGCCCTCGAGACCCGCGGCGTCCCAGTTGACCTCGCCGGCGTACAGCACCGCGTTGCGGCCCTTGCCGACGTCGACGAACGCGGCCTCCATGCTCGGCAGCACGTTCTGCACGCGGCCCAGGTAGACGTTCCCCGCCATCGACAGCTGCGCCTGGCGCGAGACGTAGTGCTCGACGAGCACGCCGTCCTCGAGCACGGCGATCTGCGTGCGGCCGTCGCGCTCGCGCACGACCATCGTCCGCTCGACCGACTCGCGCCGGGCCAGGAACTCCGACTCCGTGACGATCTGCCGGCGGCGGCCCGCGTCCCGGCCCTCACGGCGGCGCTGGCGCTTGGCCTCGAGGCGCGTGGACCCGCGCAGCGCGGTGACCTCGTCGCTCGGGGCACGCGAGGACCGGCTGCGGCTCGGCGCGGCGACCTCGGGCTCGGCGCCCTCGCCACGACCGCTGCGGCTGCGGCGACGACGGCGACGACGGCTCGACCCGCCCTGCTCGTCGGCGTCGCCCTCGACGTCCGCGTCGTCGCCCTCCGTCTCGCCCTCGGGCTCCGGCTCGGCGTCCGCCTCGGCGGCGCGCGGGGCGTCCTCGTCGTCGGCGGCATCCTCGTCCTCGGCGCTGCGACCACGGCGGCCGCGGCCCCCGCGGCGACGCCGGCGGCGGGGCCCCTGCTCGTCGGAGTCGTCGCCGTCCACGGCGCGCTGGTCCTGGGCGTCCTCGGCGTCCTCGTCCGGCGCGACGTCGGGCTCGACGTCCACGGGCTCGTCGGAGTCCGCGGCGAGGTCGTCGAGCGCGCCGGCGAGCAGCACGGTCGGCTCCTCGGCGGGGACGTCGGCCTGGGCTCCACGGCGACCGCGGCGGCGCGAGGGGCGCGTCGTGGCGGGCTTCTCCTCGACCGGGGCCTCGACCTCGGCGGCGGGCTCCTCGGCGTGCAGCGCGGCCGCGGCCTCCGAGATGGCCTGCGGGCTCCCGGCGGGCGACTGCGCGCGACGGCGGCGCGGGCGAGCGTCCGGGTCGGGCGCCTGGAAGAGGAGCGCGGTCGTGGCGAGGCGCGCGGGGCCGGTGCGCGGCTCGACGGGCGGCTTGGCCGCGACCGTGCCCGCGAGCTCGGCGAGGACGTCGAGCGCGGGTGCCGCCGGGGTGCTCGGCGCGCCGGGGGCGGTCTCGGCGGCGACCGGCGAGGTGGTCGACCCCGACGCGCCAGCCTCCTCCTCGTCCTCGTCCTCGGCGACGACCGGCTCGACGACGGGTGCGACCTCGACGGGCGCCTCGGCGGCCTTGCGGCTGCGACGGGGCGCGCGCTTGCGCGGCGCGGGGGCGGGCTCGGCGTCCGCGACCGGAGCCGGCGCGTCCTCGGTCGGCGCGTCGGCGCTGGGAGCCGGCTCGACGGGCGCGGCGGTGGCCGGCGCGGCCGTGGCGTGCGCTGCGCTGACCGGCGCGGCGCTGACCGGCGTCGAGGCGGCGGTCGCCGCCGGGGCCGGCTGCTCCGGCGCCGCGGTGGCACCGGGGTCGGGGAGGACGACGGTGCGGGTCACGCGGCGCGAGCGGCGCGCCGGCGCGGCGGGGGCCGGCTCGGGGGTGGCAGCCTGAGCGACGGCCGCTGCGGTCGGCTCGGTCACCGCCGGGGCTGCGCTCGGTGCCGCAGCGCTCCCGGGGCCGGCGGCGGTGCTCACGGCGGCGTCCTGCGCACCGGACGGCCCGGGGCCGTCCTGCGGTGCGGACGCGTCCGGCGGTGCGGCGACCTTGCGGGTCGCGCGGCGCCGTGCGGGCTTCTTGGCGGGCGCCGTCCCCTCCGTGCCGGCCGCGTCCTCGCGGCCCGTGGCGTCGGTCGGGGCGTCGTTGCTGGGGGTTCCTGCGGTGTCGAAGGTCACGCGGGGTGCTCCTGTGTGCCCGACGGGTGCCGTCCACACACCTCGGCGCCCGCGGGCGGTCAGTCGTCGCTCGCGCGGTGCGCTGCGACGGAAGTCGTCGGTCGCGGCAGGCTGCACAGGCGGTCGGCGCCATCGCCCTGCCTGCTCGTCGAGCGGGTCCCGTTGCGGGGCCCGGCGGAAAGCCGGCGGCGCCTGGCGAGCGCGATGCGCTGGTGCGGCGAGCACGGTCACGGTGTCGGGGCGGTGTGGGCGCCCCGGAACCGCGTTCAGTATCGCACAAGGACCGTCGGGGGCCCTCAGCGACACGGTCCGGTGTGACGACGTCGCGTCAGCAAGCGGGACCTTGGTCCCACGGACCCGCGCACCGCCGACCTAGCGTCGGAGGCGGTCCTGGGCGTCACCGCCGGACCGGTGCGCGCGCCCCACCACGGGTGCGCGGACCCGCCGCGCTCGACCCGACGGAGACCCCGCGTGGAAGCCCTCGACCTGGCCCGCTGGCAGTTCGGTGTCACGACCGTCTACCACTTCATCTTCGTCCCGCTCACGATCGGGCTCTCCCCGCTCGTGGCGCTCATGCAGACGTTCTGGGTCCGCACGGGCGACGAGCGGTGGCTGCGCCTGACGAAGTTCTTCGGGAAGCTGTTCCTGATCAACTTCGCGATCGGCGTCGCGACGGGCATCGTCCAGGAGTTCCAGTTCGGCATGAACTGGAGCGAGTACTCACGCTTCGTCGGCGACGTGTTCGGCGCGCCGCTCGCGATGGAGGCGCTCGCCGCGTTCTTCGTCGAGTCGACGTTCCTCGGCCTGTGGATCTTCGGGTGGGACAAGCTGCCCAAGAAGATCCACCTCGCCTGCATCTGGGCCGTCGCGCTCGCGACGAACCTGTCCGCGTTCTTCATCCTCGCGGCGAACTCGTGGATGCAGCACCCCGTCGGCGCGGTGCTCAACACCGAGACGGGCCGCGCGGAGATGGTCGACATCGTCGCGGTCCTCACGAACCCGACGGTGCTGGCCGCGTTCCCGCACGCGATCACCGCCGCGCTGCTCACCGCCGGCACGTTCGTCGCCGGGATCGGTGCGTGGTGGATGGTCCGCAGCGTGCGCCGCGGCGACGTGGACCTCGCGCGCACCGTCTACCGCCCGGCCGTCGTGCTCGGCACGGTCACGATGCTCGTCGCCGGCGCCGGCCTCGCCGTCACGGGCGACTGGCAGGCCAAGCTCATGTTCGTCCAGCAGCCCATGAAGATGGCCGCGGCCGAGGCCCTGTGCGAGAGCACCGACGGCGCGGCGTTCTCGATCCTCGCGATCGGCGACCTCGCGAACGACTGCGACGGCGTGAGCCACCTCGTCGAGATCCCCGGGATGACCGCGTTCCTGGCGACGGGCCGGTTCGACGCGCCGCTCGACGGCGTGCACGACCTGCAGGCGCAGTACGAGGAGAAGTACGGCGCCGGGGTGGACTACACGCCGAACCTCGCGGTCACGTACTGGAGCTTCCGGCTCATGATCGGCATGGCCGCCGGGTCGGCGCTGCTCGCCATCGCCGCGCTGTGGTTCACGCGCCGCGGCCGGGTCAGCGACAACCCGTGGCTCGCCCGGATCGCGCTCGCGGCGATCCCGACGCCGTTCCTCGCGTCGGCGTTCGGCTGGATCTTCACCGAGATGGGGCGCCAGCCGTGGGTCGTCGTGCCCAACCCCAACCCGAGCGGCGTCGACGGGGTGTGGCTGCTGACCGCGCGCGGCGTCTCCGAGGTCGTGAGCCCGGCCATGGTGATCACGTCGATGGCGGCGTTCACGCTGCTCTACGGGGTGCTCGCGGTGATCTGGTTCCGGCTCATGCACCGCTTCGCCGTCGAGGGAGTCGCGGCGTCCGAGCACGACCCGAGCCCCGAGGCGCGCACCGACGACCCCGACGACCCGGACGCCGCGGCCGACCGCCCGCTGTCCTTCGCGTACTGAGGCAGGAGACAGGGAGACGACATGGAGCTCACGACCGTCTGGTTCCTGCTCATCGCCGTCCTGTGGACCGGCTACCTCGTCCTCGAGGGCTTCGACTTCGGGGTCGGCATGCTCCTGCCCGTGCTCGGGCGCCGGAACAACACCGACCGCCGCGTCATGATCAACACGATCGGCCCGGTCTGGGACGGCAACGAGGTCTGGCTGCTCACGGCCGGCGGCGCGACGTTCGCGGCGTTCCCCGAGTGGTACGCGACGCTCTTCTCGGGCTTCTACCTCCCGCTCCTGCTCATCCTGCTCGCGCTGATCGTCCGGGTCGTGGCCTTCGAGTGGCGCGGCAAGATCGACGACGACCGGTGGCGCGCACGTGCGGACCTCGCGCTGACCGTCGGCTCGTGGGTCCCCGCGGTGCTCTGGGGCGTGGCGTTCGCGAACATCGTGCGCGGGGTCGAGCTCGACGCGGACCACCAGTACGTCGGCGGCCTCGTCGCGCTGCTCAACCCGTTCGCGCTGCTCGGCGGGGCGGTCACGGCGCTGCTGTTCCTCACGCACGGCGCGGTGTTCCTCGCGCTCAAGTCGGCCGGCGACGTGCGGGAGCGCGCCGGTGCGCTGGCCGCGCGGCTCGCCCCGGTGACGCTCGCCGTCACCGCGGCCTGGGCCGTGTGGGCGCAGCTCGGGTACTCGGTCGCATGGACCTGGGGCGCCGTCGGGCTGGCCGCGGCCGCGCTGCTCGTGCTCGTCCGTGCGACCCGGGAGCGGCGCGAGGGCTGGGCGTTCGTCGCCTCGGCCGTCACGATCGTCGCGGCGGTCGTGCTGATCTTCGGCTCGCTCTTCCCCGACGTGATGCCCGCGTCCGACCCGGCGAACTCGCTGACCGTGACCAACGCGTCCTCGACCGACTACACATTGACGGTCATGACGTGGGTCGCGGCGGCGCTCACGCCGCTCGTGCTGCTCTACCAGGGCTGGACGTACTGGGTGTTCCGGAAGCGGGTCTCTGCGGAGCAGATCCCGGCGAGCGTGGGCCTGACGTTCGCGCGCCGGTCCCCCGCCGCGGGCGTCGGAGCCGGTGTCGCGTCGGGCGCCGGTGGCGGCCCGGCGGACGACGCGGGCCGGCCGACCGCGCCGTGAGACGCTGCCCGGCGTGAAGCCGCTCGACCCCCGGCTGCTGCGGCACGCCCGCGCCGCGCGCCGCTACATCGCCCTGACGGTCACGCTCGGGGTCCTCGTCGCGGGGCTCGTCGTGGCACAGGCGCTCCTGCTCGCGCACGCCCTCGCCGCCGCGGTGCACGACGGCGCGACCCTGCGCGAGATCGCCCCGCAGGTCGCCGCCATCGCGGGGGTGGTCGCGGTGCGCGCCCTCCTCGCGGGGGTGCAGGAGCGGTACGCGCACCGTGCGGCCACGCGCGTGATCGGTGACCTGCGCGCGCAGCTCGTCGAGCGGTCCGCGCTGCTGGGTCCGCGGTGGACCGCCGAGGGCGACGGGTCGCGGGTCGTGACGCTCGCGACGCGCGGGATCGACGCGCTCGAGCCGTACTTCGTGCGGTACCTGCCGCAGCTCGTGCTGGCGGCCACGGTGACCCCGGCGACGCTCGTCGTGATCCTGGGGCTCGACTGGGTCTCGGCGGCGATCGTGGCCGGCACGATCCCGCTCGTGCCGCTGTTCATGGTGCTCGTCGGGCGGCTCACGCAGGGACGCTCGGAGCGCGGGCTGCGCGTGATGCAGCGCCTCGGCTCGCAGGTGCTCGACCTCCTCGCGGGACTCGCGACGCTGCGGGCGTTCGGGCGCGAGCTCGGGCCCGTGGCGCGCGTGCGCGAGCTCGGCGACGCGCACCGCCGCGCGACGATGAGCACGCTGCGCGTGGCGTTCCTCTCCGGCATGGTGCTCGAGCTGCTGACCACGCTGTCCGTCGCGCTCGTGGCCGTCGGCATCGGGCTCCGGCTCGTCTACGGCGAGCTCGACCTCGTCACGGGTCTCGCGGTGCTCGTGCTCGCGCCCGAGGTGTACCTGCCGCTGCGCCAGGTCGGCGCCCAGTTCCACGCGTCGACCGACGGCGTCGCTGCCGCCGAGCAGGTGTTCGCGGTGCTCGAGACCCCGCTCCCCCCGCGTGGCACGCACCCGGCGCCGGACCTGCGGACCGCGTCGCTCCGGCTGCGCGGCGTCGGGGTGCGGGCCCCCGGCCGCGACGTGCTCGCACCCGCGGGCCTCGACCTCGACGTCCGACCCGGCACGGTCGTCGCGCTCACCGGCCCGAGCGGGACCGGCAAGACGACCGCGGTCGACGTGCTGCTCGGCCTCGTGCCCGCCGAGCTCGGCACGGTGGAGCTGGTCGGCCCGGACGGGACGACGCTGCCGCTCACCGACGTCGACCCGGCGACGTTCTGGGCGCAGGTCGCGTGGCTCCCCCAGCGTCCGCTGCTCGAGCCGGGCACGCTCGGTGACGTCGTGACCGGGGGCGAGGACGTCGCGCCCCCCGAGCGCGACGCCGCGGCCGCGCTGACCGGGCTCGACACGGTCGTGGCCGCCGCGCCGCTCGGCTGGCAGACGCCGTGCGGACGCGGGGGCGAGGGGCTGAGCGTCGGGCAGCGCCAGCGCGCGGCCCTCACGCGCGCGCTGCTCGGCAGGGCCCCGCTCATCGTGCTCGACGAGCCGACCGCGCACCTCGACGCCGCGGGTGAGCAGGTCGTGCTGGACACCGTCACGGCGCTGCGCGACGCGGGGCGCACCGTCGTGCTCGTCGCGCACCGCGCGTCGCTGCTCGCGGTGGCCGACGAGGTCGTCGAGGTGCGGCAGGCCGCCCTCCCCGCGGCGCCCGCCCCCGCCTCCCGGCACGGCGCCGGACCGGACCGCGCGGAGGTCGTCGCATGAGCGCACCCGCACGCCCCTGGACCGCCGACGACCCCCTGCGCCGCGCGCTCGTGCTGCTCGACGTCGACCGCGCCCGCGTCGGGCTCGCGGTCGGCCTCGGCGTGCTGAGCCTCGGCTCCGCGGTCGCGCTCGCGGCGGTCGCAGCGTGGCTCATCGCGCGCGCGTCGCAGATGCCGCCCGTCCTCGAGCTCTCCGTCGCGACCGTCGCCGTGCGCGCGTTCGGGATCGGCCGCGGCACGTTCCGCTACGTCGAGCGGCTGACCTCGCACGACGTCGCGCTGCGCGGCATGGCGACGCTGCGCACAACTCTCTACGAGCAGGTCGCGAGAGGTCGGGTCGGAGCCGCTCTCGCGCTGCGCCGCGGCGACCTGCTCGCCCGGGTGGGCGCGGACGTCGACACCGTCGGCGACGCGGTCGTGCGCGGGCTCCTGCCCGCCGCGGTGGCCGCGGTGCTCGGCCTGGGCACCGTCGTCGCGATGGCCCTGTTCCTGCCCGCCGCGGGGCTCGCGCTCGCGGCGTGCCTCGTGCTCGCCGGTGTGGTGTCGCCCGCGCTGGCCGCCCGCGCGGCCCGGACCAGCGAGTCGCGGGCGGTCGACGCGCGGGCGACCGTCGCGAGCGTGTCGCTCGGCGTGCTCGACGCCCCCGGGCCGGTGACCGTCGCCGGCCTCCTGCCGCGCGAGCTCGACGCCCTCCGGTCCGCCGACGCGGCCCTCGCGCGCGCGGTCGACGCCGGCGCCCGGCCCGCTGCGCTCTCGGCGGCGCTCGGGCAGCTCGCGGTCGGCCTCGCGGTCCTCGCCGCGCTCGTGCTCGGCGTCCCGGCGCTCACCGCCGGCACGGTCGCCCCGGTCGAGCTCGCGGTGCTCGTCCTCACGCCGCTCGCGGCGTTCGAGGCCACGGCCGTCCTGCCCGCGGCCGCGATCCAGGTGCAGCGCTCGCGTGCGGCCGCCGGGCGCGTGCTCGCGCTGCTCGACGAGGCGGCTCCGGACGAGGTCATCCCTGACGAGGCGTTGCCGGACGGGGCGATGCCGGACGAGGCGGTGCCGGACGCGGGCTCGCCCGACCCCCCGGCGCACCCGTCGTCGGCCTCCCTCGCCGCGCGCGACCTCGCGTGCGGCTGGCCGGGCCGCGAGCTCGTCGTCCGGGGGCTCGACCTCGACGTGCACCCGGGCCGGTCGCTCGCGGTCGTCGGACCGAGCGGCACCGGCAAGACGACGCTGCTGCTCACGCTCGCGGGCCTGCTCCCGTCCCGCGGCGGAAGCCTCACGCTGGGCGGGGTCCCGCTCGACGCCCTGTCGCGCGGCGACGTCACCTCACGGGCCGTGCTCACCACCGAGGACGCGCACCTGTTCGAGACGACGGTCCTGGAGAACCTGCGCGTCGCGCGCGGCGACGTGACCGAGGACGAGGCGCGCGCCGCGCTCGACCGCGCCGGGCTCACCGCGTGGCTCGGGGGCCTGCCGGACGGCCTCGCCACGCCGCTCGGCGCCGACGGCCGCAACGTCTCGGGCGGTGAGCGCCGGCGGCTCCTGCTCGCCCGCGCGCTCCTCTCGCCGGCGCCGCTCCTCCTCGTCGACGAGCCCGCCGAGCACCTCGACACCGCGACCGCGGACCGGCTCGTCCGCGACCTGCTCACCACCGGCACCGTCCCGCTCCCCGCCGGCCCCGGCTCCGCCGCGCCCACGCCCGCCCGCGGCGTCGTCGTCGTGACGCACCGCCTCTCCGCGCTCGACGCCGCCGACGAGGTCCTCGTGCTGCGCGACGGCCGGGTCGCGGCGCGCGGCACGCACGCGGAGCTCCTCGCCCGGGACGCGGGCTACCGTGAGGCCGAGGCGCGGGAGCGGCGCGAGCAGCACGAGCAGCGGGAGGACGCATGACCGACGCGGCGACGCGAGCGCCCCGGCCGGGTGGGCCGGCGGACGCGGCGCGGGACAACGACGTCGTCACCGGCGACGGCCTGACCGACCTGCTCAACGCCGTGCTCTCGGTCGCGAGCGGGCTCGACCTGCGCGGGGTCATGGAGCGCTTCGTCAAGGTCAGCGCCGAGCTCACGCACGCGCGCTACGGCGCGATCAACGTGCTCGACGCGCGCGGGGCGTCGACGACGTTCGTGCAGACCGGGATGCCCACGTCGATCGCCGAGATGATGAGCAACCCGCCGCACTCGATCGGCGTGCTCGGCCGCATCCCCGCGCACGGCGTCCTGCTGCTCGACGACCTCACGCGGCACCCCGCGTTCCGCGGCTTCCCGCCCGACCACCCGCCGATGGGCTCGTTCCTCGGGGCCGCCGTGCGCGTCCGCGAGCAGGTCTACGGCTACCTCTACCTGTCGGAGAAGGACGGCGGCTTCACGCGGGCGGACGCGGAGGTCGTCGTCGCGCTGGCCGCCGCCGCGGGCATCGCGGTCGCGAACGCGCAGCTCTACGCGGACGCCGCCCGCCGCGAGCACTGGCTGCGCGCGGGCCAGGACATCACGACGATGCTGCTCTCGGGCGTCGACGAGGAGGAGGCGCTCGAGCACATCGCAGCGACGGCACGCGAGGTCGCGGGCGCTGACACCGCCGCGCTCGCGCTCCCCGGGGTCGGCGGCGAGCTCGTCATCGAGCTCGCCGACGGGCACGCCGCCGAGAGCCTCATCGGCGCGGTCATGCCGCGTGACGGCCGGTCGTGGGCCGTGATGGACGAGGGCCGCGGCCTGCTCGTCGAGTCGCTCTCGCAGTCGCGCGTGGTGCGGGTCGCGCCGATGCGCGCGTTCGGGCCCGCGCTGTTCGCACCGCTGCAGACCTCGGGCCGCGGCGTCGGCGTGCTGATCGTGCTCCGCCGCATCGGCAGCGCGCCGTTCGAGCCGAGCGACCTCGTGACCGCGGAGTCGTTCGCCGCGCAGGCCGCCCTCGCGTTCGTGCTCGCCGAGGCGCGCCACGCGCAGGACGTCGCGGCGCTGCTCGACGAGCGCGAGCGGATCGCGCGCGACCTGCACGACCTCGCGATCCAGCAGCTCTTCGCGACCGGCATGCAGCTCGAGACGGTCCGCCGCCGGGCCGCGCGCGGCGTGGACCCCAGCGAGCTCATGGGCATCGTCGAGGACGCGCTCGACAACGTCGACGGCTCGGTCCGGCAGATCCGTCAGATCGTCTACGCGCTGCGCGACCCCGACGCGGCGACCGGGCTCGTCGAGCGCCTGCGCCGGGAGGCGTCGCTCGCGCGCACCGGGCTCGGCTTCGCGCCGTCGTTCGTCGTCTCGCTCGACGGCACCGTGGTGCCCGACGGCGACTACATCGAGGCCGACCAGCTCGACGCACGCATCGGCCCCGACCTCACCGACGACGTCGTCGCCGTGGTGCGCGAGGGTCTCGCGAACGCCGCCCGCCACGCGCAGGCGTCGTCGGTGTCGGTGCGCGTCTCGGTGCGGGGCTCGGGGCCCACCGGTCGGGTGCTCGTGGAGGTCGAGGACGACGGCGCCGGCCTCGCGGGCCGCAGCGACCGGCGGTCCGGCACGGGCAACCTCGCCGCGCGTGCCCGCCAGCACGGCGGCACCTTCAGCCTCGGCGCGACGCCCGACGGCCGCGGCGCGCTGCTCTCGTGGGAGGCGCCGCTCGGCTGAGCGGGGTCAGTGACCCGTCTCGGCGCGCCAGCCGCTGTGCTTGCGCGCGGCGACCCACGCGGCCACCTGGGTGCGCCGCTGGAGGCCCATCTTCGCGAGCAGCGACGTGATGTGGTTCTTGACCGTCTTCTCCGCGACCCCGAGCCGCTCGGCGATCTCCCGGTTGGACATGCCCTCGCCGATGAGGTCGAGCACCTTGAGCTCGCTCGGCGTGAGGTTCTCCGTCGGGTCCTCGTGGCCCGCACGGCGGCGCGTCACGGTGCGCTCGTCGAGCAGCGTGCGGCCCGAGGCGACGGCCTTGATGACCTCGGTGATCTCGGCGCCGCGGACGCTCTTGAGCAGGTACGCGGACGCGCCTGCCTCGAGCGCGGCGGCGAGGGCGTCGTCGTCGTCGAAGGACGTGAGGACGACGGCCTTGACGTCCGGCTGCGTCGCGCGGACCTGGGTCATGAGGTCGATCCCGGTGCCGTCGGGCAGCTGCAGGTCGACGAGCAGGATCTGCGGGCGCACGAGCCCCGCGCGCCGCACGCCGTCCGCGACCGAGCCGGCCTCGGCGATCACGGTCATGCCCTCGGCCCGTTCCACGACCTCCGCGATGCCCCTCCGCACCACCTCGTGGTCGTCGACGATCATGACGCTGATGGGGCGGTCGTTCGCGGCGGGCGGTGTCATCGGGGGCACCGTGGCATCGTACCGAGCAGGAGCCGCCGGACGGCCCACGACCCACGACGCGCACCGGAGGACCCATGACGACCGTGCTGATCCCGACCGGGCTCGACCTCGACCCGGTGCTCCCCGACGGGGTCGAGGCGGCCTGGTACGACCCGCGCGAGCCCGTCCCCGAGGAGCACGTCGACGCCGAGGTGCTCGTCGTCTGGGCGAGCCCCGCCCGCGTGCTCGAGGACGCGGCGCGCCGCCTGCACCGGCTGCGCTGGGTCCAGACGTTCGCCGCCGGGCCCGACGCCGTGCTGGGCGCGGGCTTCGCGGACGACGTCGTCGTCACCTCGGGCCGCGGCCTGCACGACGACCCCGTCGCGGAGCACACGCTCGCCCTGGTCCTCGCGGGGATCCGCGCGCTGCCCGACCTGGTGCGCGCGCAGGACGAGCACCGGTGGGCGAGCGAGCTGACCGGCCACCACCCCGGGCGGCCCGCCGACGCGCTGCGTACGCTGTCGGGCGCGCACGTCCTCGTCTGGGGCTTCGGGTCCATCGCGACGCGGCTCGCCCCGCTCCTGACCGCGCTCGGCGCGCACGTCACCGGGGTCGCGACCACCGCCGGCGAGCGCGCCGGCTACCCCGTCCTCGCGGCGTCCGAGGTCGGCCGCGTGCTGCCCACCACCGACGTGCTGATCGCGATCCTCCCGGCGACGGAGGCGACCCGGCACGCGATCGACGCGGACGTGCTCTCCCGGCTCCCCCGGCACGCGTGGGTCGTCAACGTCGGGCGCGGCTCGACGCTCGACGAGGCGGCGCTGGTCGACGCGCTGCGCGGCGACCGGCTCGGCGGCGCGGCGCTCGACGTCTTCGAGACCGAGCCCCTGCCCGCCGACTCGCCGCTGTGGTCGGAGCGCCGCGTCCTCCTCACTCCGCACGCCGCGGGCGGGCGTCCGGTGGACCCGGGCGGGCTGCTGTCGGAGAACCTCGCGCTGTTCGTCGCCGGCCGGCCGCTGCGCAACACCGTCGAGCGCTGAGGTCAGAACCGCGCGTTGCGGGGCCGCGGCTGGCACACCGGGCAGGTGAACGACGAGCGGTTCATGAACTCGTCGCGCCGGACGAGCGCCCCGCAGCGCGGGCACGGCTCGCCCACCTGCCCGTACACCGCGAGCGACCGGTCGAAGTACCCGGACTGCCCGTTGACGTTGACGTAGAGCGCGTCGAAGCTCGTGCCGCCCTGCGCGAGCGCCGCCCGCATCACCTCGGCCGCGCCGTCGAGCGCCCGCTCGACCTCCGGGCGCCGGAGCGTCTCGGTCGGGCGCGCGTAGTGCAGACGTGCGCGCCACAGGCCCTCGTCGGCGTAGATGTTGCCGATCCCCGACACCAGCGTCTGGTCGAGCAGCGCACGCTTGAGCCCCGTGCGCCGGGCTCGGAGGCGGCGCACGAGGCCCTCCCGGTCGAGCGCCGGGTCGAGCAGGTCGCGGGCGATGTGCACCGCGGGCCCGGGGAGCAGCGGCAGGTCGGAGCCGAGGCCGCCCGGCGCGCCGTCGGGGGTCGGCACGAGGTCCGTGACCGCGAGGTGCCCGAACGTCCGCTGGTCCACGAAGTCGAGCGCGCCCCCGTCGGACAGGCGCACGCGGACGCGCAGGTGCGGGTGGGCGGCGCCCTGCTCGAGCTCCGCGGCCGAGCGCACGAGCAGCTGGCCGCTCATCCCGAGGTGCGCGAGCAGCGCGGCGTCGGCGCGGTCGGTACCGGGCGCGTCGAGCACGACCCAGAGGAACTTGCCGCGGCGCACCGCCGCCTCGAAGCGGCGTCCGGCGAGCCGTCCCGCGAGGTCGAGCGGTCCGCCGACGTGGCGGCGCACGCTGTAGTCGCGGTGCACCTCGACCGCGGCGACCGTGCGACCGAGCACGTGACGGGCCAGGCCGTCGCGGACGGTCTCGACCTCGGGCAGCTCGGGCACAGGCCTCAGGACGCGGGTGCGGGCGCCGTCGGGGGCGTGCCGAGGACGGTCGAGGCGTCGTCGGGGGCGGAGCCGTGGACCGCGGTGCCGTCGACGCGGGCCGCGTCCGCGGCGGCAGCGTCCGCCGCCGCGTCGGCGAGGGCCACGTCGGCCGGGTCGGCGTCCGCGGGGGTCGGCGCGGCGGCGTGCGCGAGCTCCTCGAGCGCCCGGTACGCGGCGGCGGCGGCGTGCTGCTCCGCGAGCTTCTTCGCCGGGCCGGTGCCGCTGCCGCGGACCTCTCCGCCGACGACCGCGTGCGCGGTGAACGTGCGCGCGTGGTCGGGGCCGTCGCCCTGGACGTCGTACGACGGCGCACCCAGGCCGAGCGCCGCGGAGAGCTCCTGCAGGCTCGTCTTCCAGTCGAGGCCCGCGCCCAGGTCGGCCGCGGCCTCGAGCGTGGGACCGACGAGGCGGAGCACCACGCCGCGCGCGGTCTCGAGCCCGTGCGAGAGGTACACGGCGCCGAACAGCGCCTCGAGCGTGTCGGAGAGGATCGAGTCCTTGTCGTGGCCCCCGGTCGCGAGCTCGCCCTTGCCGAGCAGCACATAGGCGCCCAGGTCGAGCTCGCGCGCGACCCCCGCGAGCGCGCGCTGCGAGACGGTCGCCGCGCGCATCTTCGCGAGCTCGCCCTCGGACTGCGACGGGTGCCCGCGGTACAGCTCCTCGGTCACGACGAGCCCGAGGACGGTGTCGCCGAGGAACTCGAGACGCTCGTTCGTGGGGATCCCGCCGGCCTCGTGCGCGAACGACCGGTGCGTCAGGGACAGCACGAGAAGCTCGGGGTCCAGGAGGACCCCGAGCTTCTCGACGAGCTGGGCGGCTGCGAGGCTCATGCGGGCGTCGGTGACGGGTGCACGCGGATCACGGCCGGCGACGTCGGCGTCAGCCGACCTCGTGCTCGCTACGGATGGCCTCGACGTAGCGGCGGTTGTTGTACGCACCGCAGGACGGGCACGCCGTGTGCGGGCGCGTCTGCGCCTTGCACTGCGGGCAGGTGGCGAGCGCGGTGGCAGTGGTCTTCCACTGCGACCGACGCGCACGGGTGTTGCTGCGCGACATCTTGCGCTTCGGAACAGCCACGGCTAGCTCTCTTTCGTGTCGTCTTGCGTGCTCGTCAGGCCACCGAGCGCGGCCCACCGAGGGTCAAGGATCTCATGCGTGTGGTCCGGGTCGTCCGCCAGGCGTGCTCCGCACTCGGAGCACAGTCCTGGGCAGTCGGGCCCGCACAGCGGTTGGAACGGCAGCACAGGGACCACCGTGTCGCGCAGCGCAGGCTCGAGGTCGACCAGGTCGCCCTCGAGCTCACGCACGTCCTCGTCGTCGTCGCCGTCCTCGACCGCGACGGCGGCACGCTCGGGGTAGACGTAGAGCTCCTGGAAGGTGACGTCGACGTCCTCGACGACCTCCTCCAGGCAGCGCACGCACTCCCCGACCGCCCGGCCGCGGACGGATCCGGAGACCAGGACCCCCTCCATGACCGCCTCGAGCCGCAGATCCAGCTCGAGGTCGCTCCCGGCGAGGATGCCGATCACGTCGGTACCGAGGTCCTCGGGCGCCGGGACGGTCCGCTGCACGGTCCGCATCGATCCCGGACGTCGGCCGAGCTCGTGGGTGTCGAGCACGAACGGCGAGCGGGGATCGAGGTGTGTCGCGCGCTGCACGGTCCAGGTTCCCGTCATGAGGTGTCTCGGTCACGCCATGACCGGCAGGACCAACGGACAATAGTACGGTACGGGCGGCGCTCGCCCAAACCGTCGGCGCGTCCGTCGCCCTCGGTCGGCTCAGTCGTCCTCGGAGCCCGAGAGCCTGCCCGCGAGCTTCGCGCGGCCGGCCTGCACCTGGCTCAGCACCCGGCCGAGGTCGATCTCGAAGTCGGCGAGGCGCCGGTCGCAGTAGTCGTCGGCGTCGCGGCTGAGCATCTCGGCGGTCTGCTCCGCCTCGCGCACGATCTCGGCGGCCCGGGCGCGTGCCTGCGCGACGACCTCCTCGGCGTCCACGAGCTGCGCCGCGCGCTCCCGGGCCCGCGCCAGCAGCGCGTCCGCGTCCGCCTGCGCCTCAGCGCGCGCCTGGTCCGCGTCGGCGAGCACCTCGTCGGCGCGCGTGAGCTGCGAGGGCAGGACGTCGCGCGCCTGCTCGACGAGGTCGAGCAGCTCCGCGCGGTTCACGAGCACCGAGGACGACATCGGCATCGCGCGGGCGGCCGAGATCGCCGACGCGAGCGCGTCGAGGATGCCCGTCAGCCCCTCGGGCTGCATCCGGTCCTGCGCCTCCGCGTCACGGTCGTCGTACATGCTCATCCGGTGCTCCTCCCCGGCGCCGGGCGCACGCCCAGCGCCTCCCGTACCGCCTGGGCCACGGCCGGGGGCACGAGGTCCTCGACCGCGCCGCCGAACCGCGCGACGTCCTTCACGAGCGACGACGCGATGTGCGCGAGCGCGGGGTCGCCGACGACGAACACCGTCTCGACGCCCGACAGGTGCCGGTTCATCAGCGCCATCGGCAGCTCGGCGTCGAAGTCGGCGCCGCCGCGCAGGCCCTTGACCACCGCGACCGCTCCCTGCGCCCGCACGAAGTCGGCGAGCAGGCCGACGACCGGCTCGACGCGCACGCCGCCGAGGTCGGCGACCGCCTCGCGGGCCAGCCGCACCCGGTCCTCGACGCCCAGCAGCGCCGACTTCGAGGAGTTGCTCGCGACACCGACGACGACCTCGTCGAACATCGCGCGCGCGCGGCGCACGACGTCGAGGTGGCCGAGGGTGATCGGGTCGAACGACCCGGGACAGACGGCTGTGGTCACGCGGCCAACCTACGCGAGGGCCCTGCCGGGTGCGCGGACCCGCTGCTCAGCCGGGTGCGCCGCGGTCCGCGCCGTCAGCCGGACAGCGCCTCAGTCACCCGGAGCCGCCGGGTCGCCCGCGCCGCCGTCCGCGCCCGGGTGCGCCGGCTCGGCGAACCACACGCGCGTGTCGCCGTACGCGCGCACGTCGAAGCGCTCGAGGCCCGCGGGCCAGGTCGGCTCGGTGCTCCGTGCCGCGCGCTCGACGACCACCACGGCGTCCGGGTCGAGCGAGCCGGTCACGCCGAGGAGGACCTGGGCGAGGTCCTCGTCGGACACGTCGTAGGGCGGGTCGACGAGCACGAGGTCCCACGGTGCGACGGCGGCGCGACCGACGAACCGCTCGGCCCGCTCGGCGACGACCGCGACCCGGTCGGTGAGCCCGAGCGCCCGGGCGTTGCGGCGGCACACGTCCGCCGCGACCCGCGCGTGCTCGACGAGCGTCGCGTGCACCGCTCCCCTGCTCACCGCCTCGATGCCGAGCGCGCCCGAGCCCGCGTAGAGGTCGAGCACGCGCGCGCCGTCGAGCACGCCCAGGTGCCCGAGGCGGGAGAAGAGCGCCTCGCGCACGCGCTCGCTGGTCGGGCGGGTGCCCTTGGGCGGGACCTCGAGGCTGCGGCCGCCGACCGTCCCCGCGACGACCCGCGTCACCGCGCACCCCCGGCCGGCGCCGGCGGGGTGTCGCCGGACAGGCCCAGCCGCTCCGCGAGCGTCCGGGTGCTCGTGGCGACGGCCACGACCACGAGGCTCAGGGCCGTCTGGACCACGACCACCTCCGGGTGCACGCGCCCGAGGAACACGCTCACCAGCACCGGGACCAGGCCCAGCACGAGCACGTCGGGACCGCGCGCGAGCACCGAGGTGACGCCGGTCGGGATCGCGCCCATGGGGGTCGCGATCAGCGGGGCCGACCAGTCGGGCGCGGGCCGGTACGCCGCCCGGACCGCCGCGCCCGCCCACACCGGCACCGCGGCGACGCCGAGCGCCAGCCAGCCGGGCACGTCCTGGTGCCACAGCCCCACGACGCCGAACGCGACGAGCGACCACGCGGCCATCGCGACCGCGGGCACGACCATGCGCAGGAGCCGCACGTCGCGCGCCCCGAGGGGCAGCAGCCGGTCGAGCACGGGCGCCATCTCCGCCCGCCGCGCCCCCTCCGCCGCTGTGGTCGTCGCGACGAAGCCGCCGACGACGAGCGCGATCGCGAACCCGACGGGACCCGCCAGCTCGGGGGCCGTGCCGACGAGCGCGGGGACCAGGGCGGTCGCGAGGAGCAGCACGAGCCGGCGCGGCGAGCGCAGCACGACGAGCGCGTCCGCCACGACGAGCGCCGAGGACGGGCCGCGCACGAGCCGCAGCCGGGACGCGCGCCGGCGGCGGGGCAGCGACGCGTCGGTGAGCACCCGTCCGAGCTCGCGCGTGTCGAGCGAGACGACCGCGCCGACGGCCTGGCTCGCGACGGCGCCGCCCGCGCGCAGCGAGCGCGACGGGATCCGCTCGAGGCGGCGGTCCACCGCGACGACGAGCGCGCCGGCGACGGCCACGAGCCCGACGAGCGTGAGCGGCGAGACCGCGGGCAGCCCGGCGGGACGCCACCCCGCAACCCCGCTCGCCACCGCGAGGACCACCGCACCGGCGAGCACGAGGTCGCCGGCGACGGAGGTGGCCCGGCGCGAGACGTCGAGGGTCTGCGCCAGCGACGCCCCGAGCACCACGACGGCCGCGCCGAGCGCGGCCGCGAGCACCGTCGAGAGGACCCGTCCCCCCGGGGCGGCGAGCACGCCCGCGTCGAGCACCCCCACCACGACGCCGGTCACGAGCGCGGCACCGGCGGGGACGCGCGCCACGGCGGGCCGCAGCAGCCCGCGCCGCTCGACGGGCAGCGGGAGCCACCACGTCGCCTCCGGACCGCCCGCGCTCACCGGCCCGAGCCGCCCGGACAGCGAGAGCACCACACCGGCGAGCCCGACGACGACCGCGACGACGAGCGCGGACAGGCTGAGCCCCGGCAGCGACCACACGGTGGGGCCCGACGCGCTCCCCGCCTCGGGCAGCGCCTCCCGCAGCGTGCCCGTGACCCCCAGGGCGATGCCGATGCCGATCGCGGCCATGATCGCCGCGTAGTAGACGTCGCCCAGCAGCTCCCCGATCCCGGCGCCCGCACGCTGGTTCGTGGTCGCGGACGTGAACCGGCGGATCGAGCGGCCGCGCGGGAGCTCGCCGACCTCGAAGCGGCCGACCTCGGTCGCGCCGCTCACCGGGGCGCCTGCGCGATGACGTCCGCGGCCTCGTCGGCGCTCAGCACCGGCGACTCGTCGTCGCCCACCAGCACGGCGGCGTCGGCCACGGCGCGCAGGAGCCCGGGATCGTGCGTCGCGAGCAGCACCGCTCCGCCGGCGGCCCGCTCGTCGCGCAGGCGCTGCGCGAGCGCGTCCTGCATGCGGCGGTCGAGCCGCTGCTCGGGCTCGTCGAGCACGAGCAGGGCGCGCGGGCGGACGAAGCCCGCGGCGAGCAGGAGGCGCCGGCGCTGGCCCGACGAGAGCGCCGCGGGCAGCGACGCCGCGTGCGCCGCGAGCCCGAACTCCTCGAGGATCCCGTCGACGACCTCCTGGGCGCCGCGCACGCCGTGGCCGCGGGCCGTGAGGTACAGGTGCTCGGCGACGGTGAGCGCCGGGAAGTACGCGTCGTCGTCGAGCACGCTCGACACCCGCGTCCGGTACGCGACCTCGCGCTCGTCGACCTCGGCCCCGAACACCTGCAGCATGCCGCCCGCCGGGTCGAGCAGCCCGAGCACCGCGCGCAGGATCGTCGACTTGCCGGAGCCGTTCGGGCCGACGAGCCCGAGCACCGAGCCCGGCTCGAGCGTGAACGTCACGGGCGCGCACACCGGTTCGCCGCCGTAGCCGACGAGCAGGTCCTGGGCACGGATCACGGGCGCGGTCGACACGGCGACAGACTACGCAGTGCACCCCGGCGGCCCCCGCCCGCACCAGCCGCTCGACGGCTCACGCCCGGTCGAGGAACTCCTCGCGCTCGCCCGCGAGCTGCCGGTCGATCGCGGCCCGCAGCGCCGGGTGGCCCTCGAGCTCGGGGTCGGCGTCGACGACCTCGCGCGCGTCGGTCCGCGCCTGCTCGATGACCTCGCCGTCGCGCGCGACCCGCAGCAGCCGCAGCGAGCTCGCCGCGCCGGACTGCGCCGCGCCCAGCACGTCGCCCTCGCGCCGCAGCTCGAGGTCGACGGCCGCGAGCGCGAAGCCGTCGCCCGTGGCGGCGAGCGTCGCGAGCCGGGTCGCCGCGGGGGTGCCCTCGGGTGCGTCGGCGACGAGCAGGCAGAGCCCGGGCGCGCTGCCGCGGCCGACACGTCCGCGCAGCTGGTGCAGCTGGGACAGGCCGAACCGGTCGGCGTCGAGCACGACCATGACCGTGGCCTCGGGCACGTCGACCCCGACCTCGATCACCGTGGTCGAGACGAGCACCGGCACGCGGCCGGACGCGAAGTCCGCGAGCGCCCGCTCCTTGTCGTCGGGGGCCATGCGGCCGTGCAGCTCGGCGACGCCGACGCCCGCGAGCGCCGGGAGCGCGCGCAGCTCCTCCGCCACCTGGAGCACGGCCTGCAGCGGCCGCCGGGCGGGGGCCTCCGCGGGCCCCTCGAGGTCGAGCTCGTCCGCAGCCAGCAGGTCGGCGCCGTCGCCCTCGTCGCGCCGTGCGCCGCCCTTGCCCTCGTCGGGGTCGATGCGCGGGCACACGACGTACGCGCGCCCGCCGCGCTCGACCTCCTCGCGCACGCGCCGCCACGTCCGCTCGACCCACGCGGCGTTCTCCGCGGGGACGACGTGCGTCGTGATGCCGCTGCGCCCGGCCGGGACCTCGGTGAGCACCGACGTCTCGAGGTCGCCGAACACCGTCATCGCGACCGTGCGCGGGATGGGCGTCGCGGTCATCACGAGCAGGTGCGGGGTCTGCGCGGCCTTCGCCCGGAGCGTGTCGCGCTGCTCGACGCCGAACCGGTGCTGCTCGTCGACCACCACGAGCCCGAGGTCCGCGAACTGCACCGTCTCCGAGAGCAGCGCGTGGGTGCCGACGACGATGCCGGCCCGCCCGCTCGCGGCGTCGAGCAGGTTCTCGCGGCGCGCCGTCGCGCCCTGCGACCCCGTGAGCAGTGCGACGCGGGTGCTCTGCTCGGCGCCACCGAGGAAGCCGCCCTCGCCGAGCGGGCCGAGCAGCGCCCGCAGGGTCCGTGCGTGCTGCGCGGCGAGCACCTCGGTCGGGGCCAGCAGGGCCGCCTGACCGCCCGCGTCGACGACCTGGAGCATCGCCCGCAGCGCGACGACGGTCTTGCCCGAGCCGACCTCGCCCTGCAGGAGCCGCTGCATCGGGTGCGCCGCCGTGAGCTCGCGCTCGAGCTCCTCGCCGACCGCGCGCTGACCCGCGGTGAGCGTGAACGGCAGCTGGGCGTCGAACAGGTCGAGCAGGCCGCCGTCGACCCGCGGGCGGGCGGTCGCGACCGCGCCGACCGCGCGGGACCGGCGCCGCGCGAGCTCGGCCTGCAGCACGAACGCCTCCTCGTACCGGAGCCGGTCGCGGCCGCGCTGCCAGTGCTCGTCGGTGTAGGGCTCGTGCACGTCGAGGAGCGCCTGGCGCAGGCCCACGAGCCCGTGCCGGGCGCGGACGTCGTCGGGCAGCGGGTCCGGCAGGTCCGCCTCGGTCAGGGGGTCGAGCACGGTCCGCACGCAGCGCTGGATCCGCCACGTCGGGGCCGCGGCGGACGCGGGGTAGATCGGGATCGGGCGCGACGCCTCGAGGAACGCGCTCGCCTCGTCGTCCGCGTCGACGCCGATGAGCTGGTAGTCCGGGTGCGTGAGCTGGCGCTGGCCGCGGTAGTCGGAGACGACGCCGGTGAACAGCCCGGTCCGCCCGGCGACGAGGCGTGTCTCGTGCAGCCGCAGCGCGCCGCGCCGCTTCGCGAAGAAGGTCAGGTGGAGCTGGTGGCTCCCGTCGGTCACGACCGCCTGCAGCATCGCGCCGCCGCGCGAGCGCATCTCGCGGACCGTCGCCTGGCGGACCTCCGCCATCACGGTCACGTGCTCGCCGACGACGAGGTGCGCGAGGTCCGTGAACGCCCCCGGCTCGGAGTACCGGCGCGGGTAGTGCCGCAGCAGGTCGCCGCTCGTGCGCAGCCCGAGCTTCGCGAGCGGCGCGGCGCTGCGCTCGCCCAGGACCCGGGCCAGCGGCTCCTCGAGCCGGGGCGCGGGGCGCACGACCGCGTCGTCGGGCACGCTCACCGGCCACCTCCCCGCAGCACGACGTCGGCGGCGTCCGCGACGCCCCGCCCCGTCCACCCGGTGCGGCGCCTCGCCCTGGCGCGCGCCCCTGCCCGTGCCCGCTCGTTCACTCGACCCCCATCCAGTACGACGGCACCCCGTCCGCGGGGCCCGCCCCCAGCACCGTGAGCTCCGGGTGACGCTCGGCGAGGTGCTCCTCGAGCTCGGCCCGAGCCGACGGCGTCACGTCGCACCCGGTCAGCAGCGTGAGCGTCTCCGCCCCGGCGGCGCCGGCGTGCCCCGCGAGCAGCGCGTCGACCGCCGCGAGCGCCGACCCGGGAGCGGGGTCGCGGACCTCGGACGTGCGCAGGCCTTGCAGGCTCCGCAGGCACGCCGCCAGGCGCGCGTCCGCACCGGCGCCGGGGTCCGAGCCCGCGAGCGCGAGCGCCCCGACCGTCACGCGCAGCTCGTCGAGCGCGGGCAGGACGTCGAGCCGGAGCCCGGCCGCCGCGAGCGTCTCGGCGCACCGGTGCGCGAGCGCGGCCGTCGCCTCGTCACCCGGGAGCACGACGACGTGCGAGGAGCCCGTGTCCGTCACGGCGCGCACGAGGTGCCGCTCGCTCACGGCCGCGCCGTCGCAGCGCACGAGCGTCACGGCGCCGAGCGACGCGAGCGGGCCGGCGAGGTCGACCGAGCCCGTGCACGCCACGACGCCCAGGCCCGTCGGGAGCCCCGTCACGGCGCGGTCCACGAGCAGCCGCACGACGACCTGGGCCCGCGACCCGAGCGCGGCGCCGACCACGGCGGCCCCGGGGTCGTCGGTGTGCACGTGGACGTGCCACAGCCCCTCGCCGCCGACGACCGCGACGGAGTCACCGAGCGCCTGCATCCGCGCGCGGAGCTCGGGCGCGAGGTCGGGCGCGGTGCCGGTGACGGGCTCCGCCCCGGCGGGCGGTGGGTCGCCCTCGCCCGACGCCCGCACGAGGAGCATGACCTCGTACGCGCCGCCGCCGTCGCCCAGCCCGTGCGTGCCCGTCCCGCCGTCGGGCACGCTCTCGTCGTCCCGGCCGTGCGCGCCCGCCGCCGGGAGCCAGCCGAGGTCGGGGGCCGCGTCGCCCTCCCCCGCGACGACCCGGCCGAGCGCGCCGAGCAGCACGAGCAGCGCGCACGCGCCCGCGTCCACCACGTGCGCGGCGCGCAGCACCGGGTGCTCGGCGCTGATCCGCCCGAGCGCGGCGTGCCCGTCGCCGAGCGCGGTCGCGAGCACGTCGGGGAGGTCGCCGCCGCGGTCCGCCGCTGCGGTCGCCGACCGCGCGACGACCTCGGCGAGCGTCAGGACGGTGCCCTCCTGGGGCTCGGCGACCGCGTCGCGCGCCGCGTCCGCGGCCGAGGTGAGCGCGCGCGCGAGGTCATCCGGCCCGGCAGACGCCGGGAGGGACCGGGCCAGACCGGCGAGGTACTGGCTCACGATGACGCCCGAGTTGCCGCGCGCCGCCAGCAGCGCCCCGTGCGCGAAGCGGCGCGCGACCGCGTCGGCCCCGGGCTCGAGCGGCCCGGTTCCGGCGCGGTCAGCGGCGTCGGACGCGTCGTCGGGAGCACGTGGACCGTCACCCGCGAGCGTCCGGCCGCCGTCCGGAGCCTCGTCGCGACTCCCGCGCGCCTGCGGGTCCTGCGCCACCGCCTCGGAGCCCCCCGCGACCGTGAGGTAGACGTTGGTCCCCGTGTCGGAGTCCGCCACGGGGAAGACGTTGACGGCGTCGACCCGTGCGCGCGCGGCAGCGAGTGCCGTGGTCGCGGCGGCAGCCCACGCGCGCAGCGCCGTCCCGTCGAGCCGCTCCAACCGCCCGTGCTCCGTTCTCGTCGACGTGCGTCTCTCGTCCCCGTGCGTCGGCCCGCGGACGAGCGCGTGCGCGGGCCGCCGTCTCCGCACGTGCACGCCCGTGGGGCCGTCGCCGCGCGACGCGTGCCCACACGATGCCCCATCCCGCCGACATTTGGGTCGTGGCTCGGGCATGGGCTAGTCTTTCCAGGTTGCCCGGCAGGTCCGCCGCCGGGCGCAGGTGGTGCAGGTCCGTCCCCGCACGGTCCCGCGGCGTCCTCACGGACGGTGCGGAGCGCACCATCCGACCCAGACTTCGCCGCGAGAGCGGCGTGCTCGACCGAACCAGGAGAAGACCGTGGCTGCCACCTGCGACGTCTGCGCCAAGCGCCCGAGCTTCGGGCACAGCGTCTCGCACTCCCACGTGCGCACCAAGCGCCGTTGGAACCCGAACATCCAGCGTGTCCGCGCCGTCGTGGCGGGTGCCCCCAAGCGCCTCAACGTCTGCACGTCGTGCCTCAAGGCCGGCAAGGTGCAGCGCGCGGTCTGACCGCCGCTCCCCGGATGCCTGACGGCCGCTCGGCCGTTACCGAAGGCCCACGAGGTCGTCATCTCGTGGGCCTTCGTGCTGCCCGCGCGGTGTGGCATCGTGAGCCCATGGTGCAGCAGATCGAGGAAGTCACCGTCCGTGTCGCCGACGCCGCGGACGCGGAGGCCATCGCCCGCGTGCACGTGAGGTCGTGGCAGGAGGCGTACGTCGGGATCCTGCCCGCGGACTACCTCGAGTCGCTCGACCTCGAGGCGCGCGCCCGCCGCTGGGAGGAGGACCTGCGCGAGGGTCCGCAGCAGCACGTGCGCACGTGGCTGGCGCAGGCCGGTCCGGAGGTCGTGGGCTTCCTGACGCTCGGCCCGAGCCGGGACGAGGACGCCGGGCGCCTGGACCTCGAGATCTACGCCGTGTACCTCGACCCGCAGCGCTGGGGGCAGGGCGTCGCCCGTGACCTCATGCGCACGGTCGTGGGCGAGGTGGACCGGCGTGCCGCGATCACGCTGTGGGTCGCGTCCGCCAACGAGCGCGCCCGGCACTTCTACCGCCGCAACGGCTTCCAGGCCGACGGTACCGAGCGCTACGAGACGGTCGGCGGCATCGAGCTCCTGCAGGTGCGCTACCGGCGTCCCGGCGCCGCCCACTGAGCCCACCGCCGTCGGGGGCACGCAGCCGAGCCGCGGCATGGCTCGGTCACGGCGAGCTCGCGCGGCCGGGTGCGCCGGGAACCCGTCGGGACCGGGTCGTGCAGCTGCGCCTCGCTGCCCCGCGCGCGACACGGCGGTGCCGAGCCCGACGGGGTGCGCTCACCGCGCGAAGTGGTCCCACCCGGACGTCCGCACGTCCGGCTCACGGCCCTCCACGAGCACCCCGGCGGTCCCGGTCCCCACGGCGGCCACCCGCCCGACCGCGCGGAACGGCGGAGGCAGCGCCGTGCCCGGCGGGAACGTGGCCAGGAGCCCGTGGTCCTCGCCGCCGGCGAGCACCCACTCCCGCGGGTCGGCGCCGAGCAGCGCCGCCGCCTCCGCGAGCCGCTCCAGGTCGCCCGCGAACGCGCTCGCCGGCTCGTCGAGGTCGAGCACGACGCCGCTCGCCCGAGCGATCCGGCCCGCGTCGCGCAGCAGCCCGTCGGACACGTCGAGCATCGCGGTCGCGCCGGCGTCCGCCGCCGCGGGACCGGCAGGCAGGGGCGGCTCGGGCCGCCGGTACGCGTGGACGAGCCCGGCGTCGGCGTCGGCGTGGCCCGCAAGCAGGAGCGCCAGCCCGGCGGCCGAGCGGCCCTGCACCCCCGCGTGCGCGACGACGTCCCCCGGGCGGGCCCCGGAGCGCAGGACGGGCGCACGCCCCGCGAGGTCGCCGTGCACGGTCACGGCGACCACCACAGCGGGTCCGCCGGACAGGTCCCCGCCGACGACACCGACGTCGAGCGGCGCGCACGCCTGACCGAGCCCGCGCGCGAGCCCGGTCACCCAGGACGCCGGCAGGTCGCCCGGCGCGACGAGCGCGACGACGAGCGCGGTCGGCACGGCGCCCATCGCCGCGACGTCCGCGAGGTTCTGCGCGGCCGCCCGGTGCCCGACGTCCTCCCCGCTCGACCAGTCCCGCCGGAAGTGCCGGCCCTCGACGAGCACGTCCGTCGACACCACGACCCGACCGTCCGGCGCGTGCACGACGGCCGCGTCGTCACCCGGCGGCACGAGCGTCCGCGAGCCGCGCGGCAGGTGCGGGAAGATCCGGGCGAGCAGCTCGTCCTCGGACAGGTCGGCCACGGTCGGCTCGTCGGGGGCGCTCACGACCAGCACGCTATCCCGGCCCGCCCGGCGCCCGGCCCACCGCGTCGGACGGTGCGGCGCGGGCGGGTTAGCGTGTGGTCGTGCCGCGCCGACCCCTGTCACCGCTCCCTCCCGGCCCCCGTCACCGGGCCGTGCGGCGCGGCTCGGGGCTCGCGGCGGTCTCGCTCGTCGTGCTCCTCGCCGGCTGCGCACCCACCGTCTCGGTCGCGGAGGCGCCGCACGGCCACGACCCCGCGTGCGCGCGCGTCGTGCTCGCGCTGCCGGACGAGCTCGGCGGGCTCCCCCGGCTCGCGACGTCGAGCCAGGCCAGCACCGCGTGGGGCGCCGCGACGACGCCGATCGTGCTGCGCTGCGGCGTCGAGCCGCCGGGACCGACGACCGACCGGTGCGTCACGGTCGAGACGCCGAGCGGCCCGAGCGTCGACTGGCTCGCCGTGCCCGCGGAGGAGGACGGCGGCCCGGACCGGGGTGCCGCAGCGGACGACACGGCCGGCTCGGGTCCCGCGGGGGGCGCGACGGACTGGACCTTCACGACGTACGGTCGTGAGCCGGCGATCGAGGTCGTCGTCCCGGCGGAGGTCGTCACGGCCCGCTCGACGTCCTTCCTCGACCAGCTCGGTCCGGCCGTCGACCTGCTGGAGCCCGAGCGCACGTGTCTCGGGCTGACGGGCTGACGGGCCGGCACGGCGACCTGCTCGACCCCGGGGGACGGGCGCCGTCGACCACGCACCGGCGGGTACGGTGTGCGCCGTGCAGACGAGCGTCATCGCCCCGGACGACCCCCGCGCCGCCGATGTGCGGCAGCTCCTGGAGCGCCACCTGGCGCTCATGAACGCGCAGAGCCCGCCGGAGGACGTGCACGCGCTCGACGTCGACGGGCTCGTCGACCCGTCCGTCTCGTTCGTCAGCCTGCGCTCGGCGGGCACCCTGCTGGGGGTCGCGGCGCTCAAGCAGCTCGACGCGTCGCACGCCGAGGTCAAGTCGATGCACACGGCGGAGGAGGCCCGGGGACGCGGGGTCGGTCGGGCGCTGTTGGACCACCTGCTGACCCTCGCCCGCGAGCGGCACCTCGAGCGGGTGAGCCTCGAGACGGGGTCGCAGCCCGGCTTCGCCCCCGCCCGGGCGCTGTACGCGCGCGCGGGCTTCGTCGAGTGCGGGCCGTTCGCCGACTACCTGCCCAGCCCGCACAGCACGTTCATGACGCGCCTGGTCGCCGAGCCCGGTGCGCCCGAGCACGCGACTCCCGCGTCGGCCCCGCCGGAGGGCGTGCACGCGTCCTGAGGGATCCCGGGCGCGCTCCCGACGCGCCGGGTGGTCGACCGCGCGGTCCCGGGCCTCAGCGCAGCCCGGTGGGCCGCTCGAGCGCGAGCCGGAGCAGCTCGTCGATCAGGTCCGGGTACGTGAGCCCGGTGGCCTCCCACATGCGGGGGTACATGGAGAACGGCGTGAACCCCGGCATGGTGTTGATCTCGTTGACGACGACCTCGCCGTCCGGGGTCACGAACACGTCGACGCGCGCGAGACCCTCGCAGCTCACGGCCTCGAACGTGCGGACGGCGACGTCCTGGACCTGCTCGACGAGGTCGCCGGGCAGGTCGGCGGGGCACGTCAGCTCGACCGCGCTCTCGTCGAGGTACTTGGCCTCGAAGTCGTAGAAGCCGTTCTTGGCGTCGCTCACCACGATCTCGCCGGGCAGGGACGCCCGGGCGCGCGCGCCGTGGCGGCCGCCGAGCACCGCGCACTCGATCTCGCGGCCGGCGATGCCGGTCTCGACGAGCACCTTGGGGTCGTGGCGCTCGGCCTCCGCGACGGCGGCGGGCAGGTCCGCGAGGTCGTCGACCCGGGAGATGCCGAGGCTCGACCCGGCCCGTGCGGGCTTGACGTACACCGGCAGCCCGAGGCCCCGGACCTGCTCCGTCCACCCCTCGGGGTCCCGCGCGAAGTCGCCGGGCCGGAGCACCACGAACGGCGCGACGGGCAGCCCCTGGCCCGCGAGCACGAGCTTCATGACGTGCTTGTCCATGCCGACGGCCGACGCGAGCACCCCGGCGCCGACGTAGCGCACGTCCGCGAGCTCGAGCATGCCCTGCAGCGTGCCGTCCTCGCCGAACGGGCCGTGCAGCAGCGGGAGAACGACGTCGACCCGGCCGATGTCCTGCGGGACGAGCCCGGCCTCGAGCACCCGCACCGCGTCCTCGTCGGCGGCCTGCGGCAGCAGCACGCGCTGCGGCCCGTCCACGACCTCGGGGAGCCGGCCGTCGACGATCGACCAGAGGTCCGGGTCGTCCTCGACGAGCACCCACCGGCCGCCGGGCGTGATGCCGACGGGCAGCACGTCGTAGCGGCTGCGGTCGATCGCGCGGAGCACGCCGCCGGCGGTCGCGCAGCTGATCGCGTGCTCCCCGGAGCGGCCGCCGAACAGCAGCAGCACACGCGGGCGCGGACCGGTCGCAGGGACGTCGAGCGGGGGCGGGGTCGTCTCCATCGCGCCCGACCCTACCGGCCCACGACCGGCACCGGACGCGGTCCGGGACCTGCAGCCCGACTACCCTGGGGGCGTGCTCGACGACCACACCGCCGCCCATCCCGCCGTCGCCCCCTCGACCCTCGCGGTCACCGCCGGGCGCCCGCCCCGCACGCCCGGGGCTCCCCTCAACCCGCCGGTCGTGCTCACGTCGACGTTCGTCTCGACGGGCGTCCCGGGGGCGGGCGACCCGCTGTACGGGCGCATCGACACCGAGGCGTGGCACCCGTTCGAGGAGACGCTCGGGCAGCTCGAGGGCTCGACGCACCCCGCGCTCGTGTTCGGCTCCGGGATGGCCGCGATCGCCGCGGCGCTCTCGCTCGTGCCGGCGGGCGGTCGCCTCGTGATGCCGCGGCACGCCTACCAGGTGTCGCTCGGCTACGCGCGCGACCTCGCGGAGCGCTCGGGCGTCGAGGTCGCGCTCGTCGACATCGACCGCACCGACGAGGTCCTCGCCGCGGTGCGCGGCGACGCCGGCGGGCGTCCGGCGGACCTCCTGTGGGTCGAGTCCCCGACGAACCCGATGCTCGAGGTCGCCGACCTGCCGGCGCTGGTCGTGGGCGCGCACGGGGCCGGCGCGCTCGTCGCGGTCGACAACACCTTCGCGACGCCGCTCGTCCAGCGGCCGTTCGAGCACGGCGCGGACGTCGTCGTGCACTCGGTCACCAAGTACCTCGCCGGACACAGCGACGTCGTGCTCGGCGCGGCCCTCGCGGACGACGACGACCTGCACGCCCGCCTGCACGCCTACCGCACGATGCACGGCGGCATCGCCGGCCCGTTCGAGGTCTGGCTCGCGCTGCGCGGGGTCCGCACGCTCGCGCTGCGCGTCGAGCGCGCGCAGGCCAACGCCGCGGAGCTCGCGCGCCGGCTCGCGGACCACCCCGCCGTCGCGCTCGTGCGCCACCCGAGCCTGCCGGACGACCCGGGCCACGCGCGCGCGACCGCCCAGATGAACGGCTACGGCGCGATCCTCGGGGTCGTGCCCCGCGGTGGGGTCGCCGCCGCGGACGCGGTCGTCGACGCGGTGCGCCTGTGGGTGCCCGCGACGAGCCTCGGGGGTGTCGACTCGATGCTCGAGCGCCGTCGCCGGTTCGCGACCGAGTCGCTCACGGTGCCCGAGGACCTGCTGCGGCTCTCGGTCGGCATCGAGGACGTCGAGGACCTGTGGGCCGACCTCGACCAGGCCCTCACGGCGGCCCAGCGCACCGAGGGCTGACGCCGCCCGCAGCGGGCGGCCGAGGAATCGTCAGACGCCCTCGGCCTTGTGCGGCCGGGCGAGCAGCAGGCTCGCGAGCCGGTCCACGGGCAGACCCTCGTGCACGACCTGCACGACGGCCGCCGTGATCGGCATCTCGACGCCCACGCTCGTCGCGAGCTCGAGCACCGAGCGCGAGCTCTTGACGCCCTCAGCCGTCCCGCCCGTCGCCTCGATGGCCTCGGCGAGCGTCATGCCCTGCCCGAGGTGCACCCCGAGCGTGTGGTTGCGCGAGTCGGGCGACGCGCACGTGGCCATGAGGTCGCCCATCCCGGCGAGGCCGGGGAACGTGTCGGCGTCGGCCCCGAGCGCGAGGCCCAGGCGCGTGATCTCGACGAGGCCGCGCGTGATGACGGTGGCCATGGTGTTGAACCCGAGGCCCCGGCCCTGCGACATCCCGACCGCGAGCGCGATCACGTTCTTGACCGCGCCGCACAGCTCGACGCCCACGACGTCGTCGTTGGTGTACGGCCGGAAGTACGACGACGCGCACGCCTGCGCCACGAGCCGCGCGGTCGCGTCGCTCGACGACGCCACGACGGTCGCGGTCGGCTGGCGCTGGGCGATCTCGCGCGCGAGATTGGGCCCGGAGACGACCGCGACGCGCTCGTCGGGCAGCCCGAGCGCCTCGGCGACGACCTGGCTCATGCGCCGGTCGGTCGCGAGCTCGACGCCCTTCATGAGCGAGACCGCGACGGCACCGGCCGGGAACGCGTCGCGCAGCGGCTCGAGCGTCGCGCGGGCGCTCTGCGACGGGATCGCGATGGCCACGAGGTCGGCGTCCGCCAGCGCCGCACGCGCGTCCGTCGTCGCGGTCACGCCGTCGGGCAGGCGGATCCCCGGGAGGTAGGCCTCGTTGCGGTGCTCGCGCGCGATCTGCTCGCACGTCGCGGCGCTCCGCCCCCAGACGGTGACGTCGCAGCCGGCGTCCGCGAGCACCGCCGCGAACGTCGTCCCCCACGCCCCCGAGCCGAGCACCGTCGCGCGCACGGCGCGCTCCCCCGTCGCCCGCTCCGTCACGGGGTCCCCGGCTTCGCCGAGGCGTCGCCGCTCTGCTCACCCGACGGCTCACCCACCGGCTCACGCGACGTCACGCCCGGCTCCGCGCCCGGCAGGGCGCCGGGCTGCTCACCCGCCCGCTCGTCGGCCTCGGTCCCGGTCGGCGTGCCGGTCGCGGTTGCCGTACCGGTCCCGGTCCCGGCAGCCTGCGCACCGCCGCCCGCCTTGGCCCGGCGCATGTCGTAGCGCACCTCGGGGGCCTTCTCGCCGCGGATCCCCTCGAGCAGGACGGTGATCGCCGCCATGATCCGCTCGGTCGCCTCACGCAGCGTCGCCGTGTCCTGCGGGCGGCCGTAGAGGTCGTCGAGCACGACGGGCGGCCCGGCGACGATCGTGACCTTCTTGCGCGGGAACGGCTTGAGCACCTTCGAGTACCGCCCGAGCACGTCCTGCGGCCCCCACTGCGCGACCGGGATCACCGGGACCTGCGTGGTGAGCGCGAGGCGCGCGACGCCGGTCTTGCCGTTCATGGGCCACAGCGCGGGCTCGCGCGTGAGCGTGCCCTCGGGGAACACCGCGACGCACTCGCCGTCGCGCAGCGCCTGGACCCCGGCCTCGAGCGAGCGCCCGGCGTCGCTGCTGCCGCGGTACACGGGGATCTGGCCCGTCGCGTGCAGGACCGGGCCGAGCACGGGCACCCGGAACAGCGGGTCCTTGGCGAGGATGCGCGGCGCGAACCCGGCGTCCCACAGGTAGTGCGCGAACGTGAGCGGGTCGATCTCGGTCATGTGGTTGGCCGCCGCGATGAACCCGCCGGACGTCGGCAGGTGCTCGGTCCCGTGCCAGTCGGCCCGGGTCATCGAGAACATCAGCGGCCGCACGATGCGGGCGACGATGCGGTAGGCGCGGTTGGACCGCTTCGGTGCTGGCACGCTGACGGATGCTACCCGTCCCGCTCGCGGCAGGTGTGTGCCCGGTGCGTGCCCGGTGCGCCGCGAGCCCGCACCGGACGGGTGCGGGCTCGCGGGCCGGGCTGGGGACGGGTGACTCTCAGTCGCGGCTGAAGTCCGCCCCGAGGGCGCCGAGCTTGTCCATGAAGTGCTCGTACCCACGGTCGATCAGGCTGATCCCGCGCACCGACGAGGTGCCCTTCGCGGCGAGCGCCGCGATGAGGTGGCTGAACCCGCCGCGCAGGTCCGGGACCTCGATCTCGGCGGCCGCGAGCGGCGTCGGGCCGGAGATGACGGCCGAGTGGTAGAAGTTGCGCTGCCCGAACCGGCACGGCCGGCCACCCAGGCACTCCTTGTAGACCTGGATCGTCGCACCCATGCCGCGCAGCGCGTCGGTGAAGCCGAAGCGGTTCTCGTAGACCGTCTCGTGGACGATCGACAGGCCGGTGGCCTGCGTGAGCGCGACCACGAGCGGCTGCTGCCAGTCGGTCATGAAGCCCGGGTGCACGTCGGTCTCGAGGACGATCGAGCGCAGGTCGCCACCGGGGTGGAAGAACCGGATGCCGTCGTCGTCGACCACGAACTCGCCGCCGACCTTGCGGAAGGTGTTGAGGAACGCCGTCATCTCCGGCTGGGTCGCCCCGCGCACGTAGATGTCGCCGCCCGTCGCGAGCGCCGCCGAGGCCCACGAGGCGGCCTCGATGCGGTCCGAGAGCGCCGTGTGCTGGAAGCCGTTGAGGCGGTCGACGCCCTCGATGCGGATGACCCGGTCGGTGTCGACCGAGATGATCGCGCCCATCTTCTGCAGGACGTTGATCAGGTCCATGATCTCGGGCTCGATCGCGGCGTTCGAGAGCTCGGTGAGCCCCTCGGCGCGCACGGCCGTGAGCAGGAGCTGCTCGGTGGCCCCGACGCTCGGGTACGGCAGGGCGATCTTGGTGCCCTGGAGCCGGCGCGGCGCCCGGATGTGGATGCCGCCCTCGCGCTTGTCCACGACCGCGCCGAACTGGCGCAGGATGTCGAGGTGGTAGTTGATCGGCCGGTCGCCGATGCGGCAGCCGCCGAGGTCGGGGATGAACGCCTCGCCGAGCCGGTGCAGCAGCGGGCCGCAGAACAGGATCGGGATGCGGCTCGAGCCGGCGTGGGCGTCGATGTCGGCGACGTGCGCGGACTCGACGTTGGACGGGTCGAGGTGCAGCGTGCCGTCGTCGGCCTTCACGGTCACGCCGTGCAGCTCGAGGAGGCCCGTCACGACGGCCACGTCGCGGATCTGCGGGACGTTCCGCAGGACGCTCGGTCCTTCACCGAGGAGCGCGGCGACCATGGCCTTCGAGACGAAGTTCTTGGCGCCGCGGACGGTGATCTCACCCGAGAGCGGGGTCCCACCGTTGACGTACAGCAGATCGGTCATGGTCCCCATCGTCGCTCACGGAACCGCGTGGTTCCTAACCGCGGGCCTGGCGCGTCGCCCGTCCGTGCAGAACCTGCACGGACGGGCGACACGCGGGACGTACCCGGACGTTCCCGGACGCGTCAGACGGTGCGCGTCGCGCCCAGCTCGACCGGGACGCCGACGGGCCGCGCGGCCTCGATCTCGACGGGCGGCAGGTGCTTGGCGGGCAGCGTGCGCGGACGCCACGGCTCCCGCGTCGCCTCGAACGCCGTGATCTCGGCCTCGTGCTGGAGCGTCAGGCCGATGTCGTCGAGCCCCTCGAGCAGGCGCCAGCGCGTGTAGTCGTCGACGTGGAACGGCACCACGACGTCGTCGGCCGTGATCGTGCGGGCGACGAGGTCGACCGTGACCTCGGTGCCCGGCCGGGTCTCGAGCACCTTCCAGACGAGCTCGATGTCCTCCTGCGCCGCCTGGGCCGCGAGCAGCCCCTGCTTGCCGGAGTTGCCGCGGAAGATGTCCGCGAACCGGTTCGAGACGACGACCTTGAAGCCGTAGTCCTTGAGGGCCCACACGGCGTGCTCGCGCGACGAGCCGGTGCCGAAGTCGGGGCCCGCGACGAGCACGGAGCCCGACGAGTACGCCGGCTGGTTGAGCACGAAGGACGGGTCCCCCCGCCACGCGGCGAACAGCGCGTCCTCGAAGCCGGTCCGCGTCACGCGCTTGAGGTAGACGGCGGGGATGATCTGGTCGGTGTCGACGTTGCTGCGACGCAGCGGGACCCCGACGCCGGTGTGCTGGCTGAACTTCTCCATGGTGCTTCTCGCTTCCGGTGCGTGCGGGGGTCAGGCGTGCTGCAGGTCGGTCAGCGGCGAGCCGTCGGGCGCGACGACGTCCGCGCCCAGGTCGGCCACGGACGAGAGCGTGCCGCGGATCGCCGTCGCGCCGGCGACGAGCGGCGAGACGAGGTGCGTGCGCCCGCCCTTGCCCTGGCGGCCCTCGAAGTTGCGGTTCGACGTCGACGCCGAGCGCTCCCCCGGCGCGAGCTGGTCGGGGTTCATCCCGAGGCACATCGAGCAGCCGGCGTTGCGCCACTCGGCGCCGAAGTCGAGGAAGATCTTGTCGAGCCCCTCGGCCTCGGCCTGCAGGCGCACGCGCGCCGACGCGGGGACGACGAGCACGCGCACCGAGTCGGCCTTCCTTCGGCCCTTCACGAGCTTGGCGACCGAGCGCAGGTCCTCGATGCGGCCGTTGGTGCACGAGCCGATGAAGACGGTGTCGACGGGGATCTCGCGCAGCGGCTGGCCGGGCGTCAGGCCCATGTACTCGATCGCGCGCTCGGCGGCCTGGCGCTCGTTCTCGTCGGCGATCTGCTCGGGGACGGGCACGTTGCCCGAGAGCGGCAGGCCCTGACCGGGGTTGGTGCCCCAGGTGACGAACGGCTCGAGGTCGGCCGCCTCGAGCACGACCTCGGCGTCGAACGTCGCGTCGTCGTCGGTCCGCAGCGTCCGCCAGTACTCGACGGCCGCGTCCCAGTCGGCCCCCTCCGGCGCGTGCGGGCGGCCCTTCAGGTACTCGAACGTGGTCTCGTCGGGCGCGATCATCCCGGCGCGGGCACCGGCCTCGATCGACATGTTGCAGATCGTCATGCGGGCTTCCATCGACAGCGCCTTGATGGCCTCGCCGCGGTACTCGAGCACGTAGCCCTGCCCGCCGCCCGTGCCGATCTTGGCGATGATCGCGAGGATGATGTCCTTCGACGTCGCACCGGCGGGCAGCGTGCCGTCGACGGTGATCGCCATCGTCTTGAACGGCACGAGCGGCAGCGTCTGGGTCGCGAGCACGTGCTCGACCTCGCTCGTGCCGATGCCGAACGCGAGCGCGCCGAACGCGCCGTGCGTCGAGGTGTGCGAGTCGCCGCAGACGACCGTGAGGCCCGGCATCGTGAGGCCGAGCTGCGGGCCGACCTGGTGCACGATCCCCTGGTCGGCGTCGCCGAGCGAGTGGAGGCGCACGCCGAACTCCGCGGCGTTGTTGCGCAGCGTCTGGATCTGGGTGCGGCTCGTCACGTCGGCGATGGGCCGGTCGATGTCGAGCGTCGGGGTGTTGTGGTCCTCGGTGGCCAGCGTGAGGTCGGTGCGGCGCACCGTCCGGCCCGCGAGGCGGAGCCCCTCGAACGCCTGCGGGCTGGTCACCTCGTGCACCAGGTGGAGGTCGATGTAGAGCAGGTCCGGTGCGCCGTCGGTGCCGCGGCGCACGATGTGCGCGTCCCAAACCTTCTCTGCCAGCGTGCCGGCCATGTCCGTGGTCCTCTCGTGATCCCCCGCCGGAGAATGGTTGCGGGGCAGTAAGTAGGCCGAGCGGCTTGCGTCTCAGGTTACGAGACGCCAATATCGACCTATGGACAACTCTAGCGGAGTCGGCGTGCTGGACAAGGCCGCGTCCGTTCTCAGTGCACTCGAGGCCGGTCCGGCGACGCTCGCGCAGCTCGTGACCGCCACCCACCTCGCGCGCCCCACGGCGCACCGCCTCGCCGTGGCGCTCGAGCACCACCGCCTCGTCGCCCGCGACATGCAGGGCCGGTTCGTGCTCGGCCCCCGCCTCTCGGAGCTCTCCACGGCTGCCGGCGAGGACCGTCTCCTCGCGGCTGCGGGCCCCGTCCTGACGGCGCTGCGCGACCACACCGGCGAGAGCGCCCAGCTCTACCGCCGGCAGGGTGACCAGCGCATCTGCGTCGCCGCGGCGGAGCGGCCCATCGGTCTGCGCGACTCGATCCCGGTCGGTGCGACCCTGACGATGCAGGCCGGCTCGGCCGCGCAGATCCTGCTCGCCTGGGAGGAGCCGGACCGCCTGCACCGCGGCCTCCAGGGGGCGAAGTTCACCGCGACGATCCTCTCGGGCGTCCGTCGCCGCGGCTGGGCGCAGTCCGTGTCCGAGCGCGAGGTCGGCGTCGCGTCGGTGTCCGCGCCGGTGCGCGGCCCGTCGGGGCGCATCGTCGCCGCCGTCTCGATCTCCGGACCGCTCGAGCGGCTGTCCCGCCAGCCGGGCCGCCTGCACGCCGCCGCGGTCGTCTCCGCGGCCAACCGGCTGACGGAGGTGCTGCGCCGCACGGGTGAATGAGCCGCCGCCGCGCCCCCGTGCCCGCCGCCCGGCTCACGGCGCTGCGCGCAGGGGTCCGTAGGCCGCACGGAACGACCGCGGTCCCGCGACGCGGGCGAGCGGGCGGGCCAGCAGGTCCGGGAGCGCGGCGAGCCGCGACATCCGGTCGGTCGTGGCCTGCACGTGCGCGATGCGTGGACGCCGGCGTCGCTCCCAGGCCGCGCACGCGCGCCCCCAGTCGTCGTCCGCGGCGAGCAGCTCCGCGAGGACCAGCGCATCCTCGAGCGCGCCCGCGGCGCCTTGCGCCCAGACCGGGCCGGTCGCGTGCGCCGCGTCCCCCAGCACGACGACGTGCTCCCGGTGCCAGGCCGGCGCCCGGACCTCGGCGACCGTGGCGCGGTAGGTCGTCGCACCCGGCGCGCACGCGGACTCGACGGCGAGCCGCGCGGGCTCCGGGAACCGCGCGAACGCGGCCGCGAGCCAGCCGACGTCGTCCCCCACGTCCCCACCACGACTGCTCGACGCGTAGCCGTAGACCTCCCCCGCGCCGACGGGGACGAGCAGCAGCGCGCGCCCCGCGCCGGTCCACGCCGTCCAGCACGCGACCCCCGGGTCCGGGACCACGAAGCGCCAGCTCGTCGCCGTCATCACCGAGGCCCGGGCGGCGGTCGGCGCGACGGCCTCCCGGACGACGGAGCGCACGCCGTCGGCGCCCACGACGAGGTCGGCGGCCTCACGCGTGCCGTCGTCGAGCTGCACGGTGGCTCCGGACGCGTCGTCGTCGACGCGCGCGACGCCCACCCCGCGGCGCACCGGCAGACCGGCCCCGAGCACCTCCAGGAGCCGCCCCGGCCGCACGCACACCGACGGCGCGACGCCCGACCAGAACGACGCCTCGTCGACCGCGAACAGCAGGCGGCCGCGATCGGTGCGGTACTCGCGTCGGGTCACCGGGACCCCGGCCGCGAGCACGTCCTCCGCGACGCCGAGCGCCCCGAGCGCGCGCACCGCGTTGCCCGGGAGGTTCAGTCCCAGACCCGGGCCCGGCCGGGCGCCCCGGCGCTCGACGACCACGACGTCGTCCACGCCGGCGGAGCGCAGCGCCCGCGCGGTCGCGAGCCCGGCGACCCCACCGCCGACGACGAGCACCCGACGCGTCACGGCCGACCTCCTCGTCGCACGCTCGTCCGCCTGGTCCGCCGGTCCGGCACGTCTCGCTCGCCGCCGGTGCACACCGGCGCACCGGCACGCCTGGCACGTCCCGCGACCGGGCCGCGCACACCTGCGGCCCTGGGGCGAGCCCCGCACGTGAGCGACCTCACACCGGCTGCGGACCGCCCGACACGCTCGGGACCGGAGCGCGGGCCCGAGCGCGACACCTCCACCCTGTCGGCCCGACCGGGGAAACGGAAGAGCCCTGGCCGCGTCTCCGCGAACCAGGGCTCTTGCCTCTGTACCCCCGACCGGATTCGAACCGGCGCTACCGCCGTGAGAGGGCGGCGTGCTAGGCCGCTACACAACGGGGGCCTATGCAGCCTGCGAGCGAGCTCGCGTGCTACGGGTGAACACTCTACCGGAAGCTCTGAGGATCTCAGAACCGCCGCAGCGGTGCTCGCGCTGGGGTACCAGGACTCGAACCTAGACTAACTGAACCAGAATCAGTCGTGCTGCCAATTACACCATACCCCATGGGGGTACCCCCTCCACGCCGTCGCGCTCCGGACCGAGGCCCGTCACGCGGCACACGCGGACGTCGTACCGCCGGTGAACATTACCCGACGCCGGAGGCCCGTCCAAACCCGATCCCCGCTCGGCGCCCCTCGGCCACCCGTGCGGCCCCGAGCGGCGGCGCGTCGGTCCGCACCGTCGCCTCCCCCGACCCGTCGCGCGACGCCCCGGCCAGCCGCCCCCGCACGTGCGTGGGATGCTCGTCCCATGGCTGACGACCCCGCCCGCCAGGACAGGGCCCGCTCGTTCGACCGGGGGGCTCAGGCGTACGGGCGTGCGCGCCCCTCCTACCCCGACGACGCGGTGCGCTGGTGCGTGCCGGAGGGTGCGCACCGCGTCCTCGACCTCGCCGCCGGCACCGGCAAGCTCACCGCGGTCCTCGTCGCCCACGGGTTCGACGTGACCGCGGTCGAGCCGTCCCGCGCGATGCGCGAGCAGCTGACGTCGCTCGTGCCGGACGTCACGCCGCGGCCCGGCACCGCGGAGGACACCGGGCTCCCGCCCGCGTCGGTCGACGCCGTGACGGTGGCGCAGGCATGGCACTGGTTCGACGAGGCGGCCGCGAGCGCCGAGATCGCCCGGGTGCTGCGGCCGGGCGGCACGCTCGCGCTGCTGTGGAACGTCCGGGACCCCTCGGTCGACTGGGTCGCCCGGTTCGGCGAGATCATCCACCGCGGCGACGCGCACGAGCGCGAACCCGCGGCGCCGGTGCTCGGCGACCGCTTCGACGCGCCCGAGCACGCGACGTTCCGGTGGACCGACCGCGTCGCGGTGCGCACGCTGCGGATGCTCGCCGCGTCGCGCAGCCACCTGCTGACGCTGCCGGCCGAGCGACGCGAGGAGCTGCTCGACGCGGTCGACGAGCTCGGCCGCACGCACCAGGACCTGCGCGGCCGCGACGAGGTCGACCTGCCCTACCGGACGGTGTGCTGGCGCGCGCGCGTGCGCGGCTGACCCCGCCTGCTCAGCGGCGCAGGACCGCCGGGAGCTCCGTGAGGGACGTCACGACGTGCACCCCCGCGGCGCGCGCCGCGGCGATGTCGGCCTCCGGGACCGCGCGGCGACGGCCGCCCGGACGGTCGACCCACACGCCGACCAGCCCGGCGCTCACCGCCGCGTGCGCGTCGACGTCGAGCTCGTCGCCGACGTAGGCGGTGCGCGCCGGGTCGGTGCCGAGCCGGCGGCAGGCCTCGACGAACACGCGGGGGTCGGGCTTCCCGAAGCCGAGGGTGTCGGTCCCGACGAGCATGGGCACGCGCTCCCCGAACCCCGCGACCTCGAGCTTGCGGGTCTGGTAGGCCACGTCGGCGTTGCTCAGGGCCCCCACGACGAGGCCGGCCGCGACGAGCTGGTCGACCACCTCGGCGGCCTCGGGGTGCGCACCCCAGGCGGCCGCGAACGCGGCGTCGAAGAGCTCGTCCCACACCTCGTACGCCTCGTCGTCGAGCTCGACGCCGCCGAAGCCCCGGTGCAGGTCGTTGGCGCGGCCCATCCGCTGCGTCCGGTGGCTGACCTCCCCGCGGGTGAACTGCGCGTAGCGTTCGTGCTCGTCGGCCCGCCAGAAGCCCACCAGCCCCGCGCGCCGGTCCGCGTCGAGGTGCGGCAGGTACCGGTCGGCGACCGCCTGCATCGCGACGCCGAACGCCGCGCGCGTGTCCACGAGCGTGTCGTCGATGTCGAACAGCACGCCGTCGACCCGCAGTGCCGGCGTCCCGCCGTCCGCGCCGTCCGACCGGACGCCGACCGGCGCGACGGCGGGCGACCCGTCGCCGCCCGCCCCGTCGCCCTCGACCACGTCCGCCCCGGCCACCGGGCGCCCGTCCGTCACAGCGTCGCGCGCAGCGTCGCGATCCGCGCGAGGGTCGACTCCTTGCCGAGGATCTCCATCGACTCGAACAGCGGCGGCGAGACGCGCCGGCCCGAGAGCGCGGTGCGCAGCGGCGTGTACGCGAAGCGGGGCTTGATGCCGAGCCCGTCGACGAGCGCGGCCTGCAGCGCCTCCTGCGTCGCCGCGGTGGTGAACGCGTCCGCCGGGATCGGCTCGAGCGCGGCCGTCGCGGCGTCGAGCACCGCGGCGGCCTCGTCGCGCAGCCCGGCACGGGCGTCGTCCTCGACCACGAGGGCGCCGTCGGCCACGAAGAGGAAGCCCAGCATGCCGACGGCCTCGCCGAGCAGCGTCATGCGCTCCTGGACGAGCGGGGCGCCCGCGTCGAGCAGCGCGCGGTGGCGCGGCTCGAGGTCGGCGTACGAGTCGGCGGGGACGATGCCCGCGCGGTGCAGGTACGGGACGAGCCGGTTACGGAAGTCCTCGGGCGCCAGCATCCGCACGTGCGCGGAGTTGATCGCCTCGGCCTTCTTCACGTCGAAGCGCGCGGGGTTCGGGTTCACGTCGGCGACGTCGAACGCCGCCACCAGCTCCTCGGTCGTGAAGATGTCGCGGTCGGGCCCGATCGACCAGCCCAGGAGCGCGAGGTAGTTGAGCAGGCCCTCGGGCGTGAAACCGCGGTCGCGGTGCAGGAACAGGTTCGACTCGGGGTCCCGCTTCGAGAGCTTCTTGTTGCCCTCCCCCATGACGTAGGGCAGGTGCCCGAAGACCGGCACGACCGAGCCGACGCCGATCTGCAGCAGCGCGCGGTAGAGCGCCACCTGGCGCGGGGTCGAGGAGAGCAGGTCCTCGCCGCGCAGCACGTGCGTGATGCCCATGAGCGCGTCGTCGACCGGGTTGACCAGGGTGTAGAGCGGCTGGCCGTTCGCGCGCACGATCACGTAGTCGGGCACCGAGCCGGCGGGGAACGTGACGTCGCCACGCACGAGGTCGGTGAACGTGACGTCGTCGTCGGGCATGCGCAGGCGCAGCACGGGCTCGCGGCCCTCGGCGCGGAACGCCGCCTTCTGCTCGTCGGTCAGGTCGCGGTCGACGCCGTCGTAGCCGAGCTTCGGGTCACGGCCCGCGGCGCGGTGGCGCGCCTCGATCTCGTCGGGCGTCGAGAAGGACTCGTAGGCGAACCCGCCCTCGAGCAGCCGGCGCGCGACGTCGCGGTACAGGTCCATGCGCTGGGACTGCCGGTAGGGCTCGTGCGGGCCGCCGACCTCCACGCCCTCGTCCCAGTCGAGCCCGAGCCACCGCAGCGCGTCGAGCAGCTGCTGGTAGCTCTCCTCCGAGTCGCGCGCCGCGTCGGTGTCCTCGATCCGGAACACGAACGTGCCGCCGACGTGGCGCGCGTACGCCCAGTTGAACAGCGCGGTCCGGATGAGGCCGACGTGCGGCGTCCCGGTCGGCGAGGGGCAGAAGCGCACGCGGACGGCGGAACCCGTGGGCACGCCGGTGGAGGTCTCAGGAGCGGTGGAGGTCACGGGCTCCAGCGTACTGGCGAGGCTCTGCCTGCCCCGGCCGCCGCCCGGCCGCCCCGCGGCCGTCAGCTCCGGCGCAGGACCGGGTTGCGCAGCGTGCCGATGTCCTCGATCTCGCACTCGACGATGTCTCGGTCCACGATCGGCCCGACGCCCGCGGGCGTCCCGGTGAGGATCACGTCGCCGGGCAGCAGCGTGAAGACCTCGGAGATGTACGAGATCAGGTAGGCGACGTCGAAGATGAGCTGCGACGTGCGCCCGTCCTGGCGGACCTCGCCGTTGACCCGGGCACGCACGGCGAGGTCGTCGACGTCGAGGCCGGGGACGACCCACGGGCCGATCGGGCACGACGTGTCGAAGCCCTTGGCACGTGCCCACTGGTCGTCGGTGCGCTGGATGTCGCGCGCGGTCACGTCGTTCGCGACCGTGAACCCGAAGACCTGGCCGAGCGCGTGCTCGGGCGCGACGTCCTTGGTGACCTTGCCGATGACCACGGCGAGCTCGGCCTCGTGGTCGACGTGCTCGGTCCACGTGGGCAGGACGATCGGGTCGTCCGGGCCGATCACCGAGGTGTTCGGCTTGAGGAACAGCAGCGGCGCGACGGGCAGGTCGTTGCCCATCTCGGCGGCGTGCGCGGCGTAGTTGCGGCCGACGCCGATGATCTTCGAGCGCGGGATCACCGGCGCGAGCAGCCGCACGCGGTCGTCGTCGAGCGGGACCTGCTCGCCCGTCGGCTGGACCGGCGTGTAGATCGGGTCCCCCGTGAGGACGACGAGCTGCTCGGAGCCCGGGTCGCCCTCGACGAGGGCGTAGCGGGGGTCGTCACCGGTCGTGAATCTCGCGATACGCACGCGCCCACCCTAGTCGGGCGTCGCGCCCGGAGCCGTGTCCCGGGAGCCGCGCGGCCGGCGGGCCGCGGCACCCCGCTGCACGTCAGGCGCGCGCGAGCACCTCGCCGTGCACGATCGAGAACCAGCCGTCCTCGGCGGTCCCCCACTCGCGCCAGGCGTCCGACAGGTGCTCGAGCGCGACCTCGTCGGCGAGGCCGTGCGCGATCGCCTGCGCCGCGAAGTTCGACGCGACCGCGCGGTCCGCCCACAGGCTCGACCACCACGTGCGGTCCTCGGGCGTCGCGTAGCACCACACGCCGGCCGACGGCGCGATGCCGGCGGGGTCGAACCCGGCCTGGCGCACCCAGCTGAGCAGACGGCGGCCGGCGTCGGCCTCGGCGTGGTTCGCCTGCGTGACCTCGTGGTAGAGCGTCAGCCACTCGTCGAGCCCGGCCGACGGTGGGTACCAGGTCATCGCGGCGTAGTCGGCGTCGCGCACCGCGACGATGCCGCCCGGGCGCGTGACGCGGCGGATCTCGCGCAGCGCTGCGATGGGGTCGACGAGGTGCTGGAGCACCTGGTGGGCGTGCACGACGTCGAAGCTCGCGTCCTCGTAGGGCAGCGCGTACACGTCGCCGACCTCGAACGTGACGTTCGCCGCGTCCGCCTCGGTGGCCGCCTCGCGCGCGGCCTCGATGACCTTGGCCGACCGGTCGATGCCGACGACGTCGCCGGGGCTGACGCGCGACGCGAGGTCGATCGTGATGGTGCCGGGGCCGCAGCCCACGTCGAGCAGCCGCTGACCGGGCTGGAGCGACGGGAGGAGATAGGCGGCAGAGTTCTCGGCGGTGCGCCAGCGGTGCGAGCGCAGCACGCTCTCGTGGTGCCCGTGCGTGTAGACGTCCTGGGGCGACTCGATGCTCACCCCGCACTGTAGACGCGGACCCGGGGCCCGTTTCAAGCACCGGAACGGGAAAGTCCGCGTGCTGAGACCGGCGGGCCCGCCCTCGCCCAGGACCCGCCCAGGCGCCGGCGGTACCGTGACCCGATGCAGCGGATCTCCGGCGTCGACGTCGCGCGCGGGCTCGCGGTGCTCGGGATGTTCACCGCGCACCTCGCTCCCGGTGCCGCCGGCGACCCGTGGCCGCGCGGCGCCGTGCAGGTCGCCGACGGGCGCTCGGCCGCCGCGTTCGTCGTGCTCGCCGGGCTCTCGGTCGCGCTGCTGTCCGGCGGCGCGCGACCCGTCGACGGCGTGCGGCGCGTGCAGGCCCGGCTCCGGGTGCTCGTGCGCGGTGTCCTGCTCGTCGCGCTCGGGGTCGTGCTCGTCGCGCTCGGGACCCCCGTCGCGGTGATCCTGCCCGCGTACGGCGTCTACTTCGCCGTCGCGATCGGCTTCCTCGGCTGGTCCGCTCGTGCGCTGCTCGCCGCGGCGGCCGTCGTGGCCGTCGTGGGGCCTCCCGTGACGTTCCGCGTCGGCGACTGGCTCGTCGAGCACGAGAAGGCGACTGCGCTGACGAACCTCGTCGTCGGGCACTACTACCCCGCGGGCATCTGGACCGCCTACGTGCTCGCCGGGCTCGCGGTCGGACGCCTGGACCTCACCGCGGCGCACGTGCGCCGCGCCCTGCTGCTCGGCGGCACGGGGGTCGCGCTGCTGGCCCACCTGGCGTCGGCGGTGCTGATGAGGCTCGTCCCCGGGGCGCGACCCGAGGTCGGCCCCGGCCGCTACCTCACGACCGAGCCGCACGCGGGCACGACGTTCGAGGTGGTCGCCAACACCGGCGTCGCGGTCGCCGGGCTCGCGGTGTGCCTCGTCGTCGCGGACCGCTGGCCGCGCCTGACGAACCCGCTCGCCGCGACCGGCGCGCTCGCCCTCACGGCGTACACGGTGCACGTCGCCGTGATCGCGGCGCTCGGCGACGACGTCGTGTGGGAGCCGACCGACCGGGTGTGGCTGACGTTCCTCGCGGTGACCGTCGTCGCGTGCACCCTGTGGCGCGCGACGCTCGGGCGGGGGCCGTTCGAGCGCCTGCTGCACGCGGTCTCGACGCGCGCGAGCGACCTCGGTGCCGACTCCCCCGTGCGCCGCGCGTCGGACGGCGACCGCACGTCCCCTCGGGCCGGCGGGCTCCCGTCGACGACCGCGGCGGGCCCGCCGTCGGGAGCACCCCGGACCACGTCGGACGCCGCGCACCCGGGCGACGCCGCAGCACCGCTCAGCGCGCGGGGCCGCGCTCCGGGAGGCTGACCGTCACGGCCAAGGACCGAGCTCCGGGAGGCTGGCGGGCTCGCCGTCACGCTCCGCCGTGACCGGCCGCGACGGCTCCCGCCCGGCGAGCCAGGCGACGAGGTCCTCCGCGCGCTCGGCGTGCACGCGCACGAGCGCGCCGTCGCCGAGCTCCCACCGCGAGGCACCGCCCCCCGGGACGAGCGCGACCAGCACGCCGTCCGGCACGCGCGGCGCGAGGAACTCGACGAGGTGGTCGAGCAGCGCGGGCGACCAGGCGTCGTGCCCGACGGCGAGATCGAGGTCGACCAGGTGGATCGCGAGCTCACGCCACCAGGCGTGCGCGACGGCGGTCGCCGGCTGGTCGCGGTACCGCGTCGGGGCGTCCCAGTCCTCGGGCCCCAGGGCCGCGAGCGCCGACTCGACCCGGAGCGCCGCCGCGAGCACGTCGCGCGCGTGCACCTCGGCCGACGCACCGGCACCCGCCTCGATCGCGGCGTCCCGCGCCGGGCGTCCACCGTCGTAGAAGTCCACGAGCCGGCGCGCGCGGGCGTGCTCGAGCTGGCGCGCCGCCCCCGAGCCGACGCCCGCCAGGTGTGCGAGCACGTGCCCGCGCGTCCACCCGGGGAGCCGCGAGGGTGCCGCGACCTCGGCGTCGGTCAGCCGGGCGAGCACCTCCTCGAGCGTGCGGCGCAGGCGCACGACGTCCGCGACCACCCCCCGCCCCACCGCGTCCGACTGCTCTGCCGGTGTCAGGGCCACAACCTCGTCCGGGTCCATCCCGCCGCCTCCCTCCGGTACACCACGCGCACGTGCGCCCGCTCGGGGCTGCCCTGCCAGAACTCGACCTCCTCGGGCACCACGACCCAGACCTGCCACTCGGGCAGCACGAGCTCGCGGTCCTCGTCGGCGCGTGCCGTCGCGTCGGCGATCGCCGTCACGAGCTCGGCGTGCGAGCCGAGCGGCTCGCCGGGCCGGGTTGCGAGCGCCGCGCCGCGCGACGCCGGGGAGCGCTCGAGGAAGTCGGCGGCCGACGCCGCGGCCCCCATCGCGTGCGCCCACCCCGTGATCCGGACCTGCCGGGCGAGGGTCGGCCAGTAGAAGCTCGCGGCGACCGTGGCGTCCGCGGTGAGGTCGTGGATCTTGCGGCTGCGCGCATCGGTCGCGAAGTGCCAGCCGTCGGCGGTCACGTCCTTGAGCACCACGACCCGCGCCGAGACCGTGCCGTCGGCCCCGCGCGTCGAGAGCGTCATGGCCTGCGGCGCCGGCGCGCCCGCGTCGATGGCGCCGAGCACCCACTCCTCGAAGAGCGCGTGCGGGTCCGCAGGGGCCTCGTCGGGCTCGAACGCCGGCAGGTCGGCGCCGAACGCCGGGGCACGGCGCAGCCGTTCGCGGAGCGTCGGGTCCGCCGAGGCGCTCATGGCGTGCACGCGTGGGGCGACGCGCCGAGGGGACGGGGGGCCACGCCGGGGTGCGTCACCCGGTCAGTATCTCCGGCGGGCGCCCGTCGGCGGAAGAGCAGGTCACACGAGTGCGGCGACCGTCAGGACGACCGCGAGCGCCGGGAACAGGCCCTGGGTCAGGGCGGCGCGCGCCATCCGGCGGTCCGTCCGGACGAGCACGAGGGCGGCGGCCGCCATCGAGCCGCACGCGAGCAGGACGAGGGCCGCTCCGACGTCGCGCGAGCCGGCTGCCGCGAGCACGACCCCGACGAACGCGCCGACGGCGAGGAACAGGTTGTAGAAGCCCTGGTTGTAGGCCCACGGGCGCACGGCCTCGACATCCTCCGTCCGCGTGCGGAAGCGCCCGTGGACCTCGGGGCGCTCGAAGCGCACCGACTCGAGCACGAAGATCACGACGTGGACCGCGGCGGCGATCGCGGCGAGGACGAGGGCGAGGGTCAGGAGCATGCGGACAGCATCCTCTCCCCGGCCGTGCCCCCGGGGCCGCCGGGCGACCCCGGCGCCGGCCTCAGGTCCACCCGGTCCCGACCCGGCTCGGAGCCCGGTCCCCCCGGCCGACCTACCCTGGACCCGTGGAACCGACCGCACCCGCGCACCTCGTGCTGCCCGCCGAGGCGTGGGTCGGCCGCGCCCGCGAGCACGCTGCCCGCGCCGACGCGCTGACGCAGGCGCACCGCGCCCGGCGGGCGGCCGGCGAGCGCCACGCGATCGACGACTTCCTGTACGACTACTACGGGACCAAGCCCGCGCTCCTGCGCCGGTGGCACCCGGGAGCCGGCACCGCGCTCGCCCCGACACCGGCCGGCCCGGCGGAGCACGCGGCGTGGCGCTGGTACCGCACCGACCCCGGCGGCGTCGTCGCCCTCGACACCGGGGCGTTCCTCGCCGAGCGCCGGGACACGGTCGCGTTCGTCCGCACCCTGCTCGCGCGGACCGCGGCCCGCCCGGCGTCCACGGGCTGCCTGGGGCTGCACGAGTGGGCGATGGTCTACCGCCAGGACGACGAGCGCCGCCGGCACACGCTGCCGCTGCGCCTCGGCCGGGACGGCACCGACGCGGTGGTCGAGCAGCTGCCGCTGCAGTGCACGCACTTCGACGCGTTCCGCTTCTTCACGCCCGACGCGGTGCCGCGCAACCGGGCGCTGCTGAGCCGGGCGGAGCAGGTCGACCACGAGCAGCCGGGGTGCCTGCACGCCAACATGGACCTGTTCAAGTGGGCGTCCAAGCTGGGCCCCGCGGTGCCCGGCGAGCTCGTGCTCGACTGCTTCGAGCTCGCCCGGGACGTCCGCACGCTCGACATGCAGGCGTCGCCGTACGACGTGAGCTCGCTCGGGGAGCGGCCGGTCGCGATCGAGACCGCCGCGGGGAAGGCCGAGTACGTGCGGCGGCAGCGGGGGTTCGCCGAGCGGGCGGCCGTCCTGCGCGCGCGGCTGCTCGCCGTGGCGGGCGGCGTGCTCGACGCGGACCCGGCGCTCGCGTCCTGAGGACCTGCTCGCCCGGCCCGGCGCGACGCAGAAACGCGAAACGGACCTTTTACGTGACGTTCATCACGAGGCAGCGCACCGCGGGGAATTGTCGGTAATACTTGCTGCACATCGACCACCGACATGGGAGGGGCCATGGAGATGACGAGCACCGACGAGATGACCACCGCGACCGACGAGCGCGACGAGATCAGCTTCACGAGCGTGAGCAACCCGCGCCGCGTGCGCATCTGACCAGCACCGACGCCAGGCTTCGAAGCCCGGCGCGGCCCCGCACCGCCGGGCCGCGCCGGGCTTCGCGCGTTCTCCCGGAATCTCGTGCGGGTCGCGCGAAACTCCCCGCGGGAGCGGTCGGGATTTCTTCCGGAAACATCGCTGCAGCGGTGGCGACATTCTTGGTCATGTGTTCAGATGACCAGCGGGTGCGTGCCCTGCCAGGATCTGCCCATGAGCGTGCGCTACCCCGACCCCCTCGCGCCCGGTGACCGCGTCGCGGTGACGGCCCCCTCCGCAGGCGTCGCCGCACGGTTCCGACCGCGCCTCGACCGCGCGCTGCGCGAGCTCGAGGCCCGCGGTCTCGAGGTCGTGCTCGGCGAGTGCCTCGACGGCGACGGCGTGGTCAGCGCCCCGGCCGCCCACCGCGCCGCCGAGCTGACCGCGATGCTCGTCGACCCGGCTGTGCGCGCCGTCGTCCCGCCGTGGGGAGGCGTGCTCGCGATCGACCTCGTCGACCTGCTCGACTGGGACGCGGTCGCCGCCGCGCGGCCGACGTGGTTCGTAGGCTTCTCGGACACCTCGACCCTGCTCACCGCGATGACGCTGCGCACCGGTGTCGCGACCGTGCACGGACCGGCGCTCATGGAGCTGCCCTACACGACCCCCGCGCCGCTCCTGCCGTGGCTCGACGTGGTCCGGGCACCGGCGGGCGCCCCGCTGCGCCAGGGGCCGTCCGCGCAGCACGTCGGGGGCGGGTGGGACGACGTCGTGGCGCACCCCCACGTCGACCGGTACACGCTGGACACGCCCTCGGCCTGGGTCCGGCTCGACGGCGGTGCGGGTGACGTCGTCGCGCGCGGGCGCCTCGTCGGCGGCTGCCTCGAGACCATCACGCACCTGGCCGGCAGCCCGTACGGCGACGTCCCCGGGTTCGCCCGCGCGCACGCGCCCGAGGGTCTCGTGGTCTACGTCGAGGCGTCCGAGGACACCGCGTTCAGCACTGCTCGGCGGCTGCACGGGCTGCGGCTCGCGGGCTGGTTCGACGACGCGTCCGCCGTCCTGGTCGGGCGCACGAGCGCGCCGGACTCCCCCGGCTTCACGCAGCACGACGCGGTGCGCGACGCGCTCGGGGGCCTCGGTGTCCCGGTCGTCGCGGACGTCGACTGCGGGCACGTGCCGCCGCAGATGACGCTCGTCAACGGCGCGCTCGCGACGCTCACGTGGCGGGGCGACGAGCGCTCGCTCGTGCAGGAGCTCGTGTAGTCCACCCGTGCTGCGCTCTCGCGCCTCGCGCGTCCCGCCCGGCGGGGGCACGATGGCGTGATCCGTGAGCGGGGGGCGCGACGTGGACTTCATCCAGCAGAACCTGATCGACCCGGTGTCGGGCTTCCTGTGGACGTACGTGCTCGTCTACGTGCTGCTCGGGGTCGGCGTGTACTTCGGGATCCGCACGAGGTTCGTGCAGGTGCGGCTGTTCCCGCGCATGCTGCGCCAGATCCTCTCGTCCCGGGGCGGCTCGGCCGGGGGCATCTCGTCGTTCCAGGCCTTCTGCGTGGGGCTGGCGTCCCGGGTCGGCACGGGGAACATCGCCGGGGTCGCGATCGCGCTGACGCTCGGTGGCCCGGGTGCGATCTTCTGGATGTGGGTCGTCGCGCTCGTGGGGATGGCCACGGCGCTGGTCGAGGCGACGCTCGCGCAGATCTTCAAGGTCGGCTCGCCGGACGGGAGCTTCCGTGGCGGTCCCGCGTTCTACATCGAGCGGGGACTCGGCTCGCGCCGCGGCGGCATCGTGTTCGCGGTGCTGCTCATCGGCACGTTCGGCATCGCGTTCAACATGGTCCAGGCGAACACGATCGCGGACGTCCTGCGGGGCGGGCACGGCGTCAGCACCGGCTGGTCGGCGCTCGGGCTCATGGCGCTCACGGCGCCCGTGGTGTTCGGGGGCGTGCGCCGCATCGCGAAGGTCGCCGAGGTCATGCTCCCCGCGATGGCGCTCGCGTACGTCCTGCTCGCGCTCGTGATCATCGCCCTGAACATCGGCCGGGTCGGCGACGTGCTGGCCGACATCGTGACCGCGGCGTTCGGCGTCGGCGAGGCCGCGGCCGGCATCACCGGCGGCCTCGCAGCGGCGCTGCTCAACGGCGCCAAGCGCGGGCTGTTCTCGAACGAGGCGGGCATGGGCAGCGCCCCGAACGCCGCCGCGACCGCGACGACGAGCCACCCGGTCAAGCAGGGCCTCATCCAGTCGCTCGGGGTGTTCGTCGACACGATCGTCGTGTGCTCGGCGACCGCCTTCATCATCCTGTTCGCGGGCGACGCGGTGTACACGCCCGGGTCGACGACCGACGGCGCGTCGCTCACCCAGGCCGCGGTCGCGCACGAGCTCGGCAGCGGCACGACGTGGCTCATGACCGTGCTCGTGTTCGTCTTCGCGTTCTCCTCGGTGCTCGGCAACTACTCCTACGCCGAGGTCAACATGAGCTACCTGCGCGCGCACCGCGTCGCCCTGACGGTGTTCCGGCTCGTCGTCGTCGCCGTCGTGGGGGCCGGGGCGGTGCTCGAGCTCGAGGCCGTGTGGGCGCTCGCGGACGTCGCGATGGGGCTCATGGCGCTCGTCAACCTCGTGGCGATCGTGCTGCTCGGCCGGTGGGCGCTCGGCGCGCTGCGCGACTTCGAGCGTCAGCTCCACGCGGGGGTCGACCCCGTGTTCCGCACGACGGGGAACGACGACCTGCCGCGGGACCTCACGGACAGCGTGTGGACCTCCGAGCCCCGGGACGAGGTGGCGCGGGCGACGATCTGACGCCGGCGGTCACGGCGGTCGTCCCGGCGGACCCCCTCAGGCGTCCCGCTCCGGGTCGCCGAGCAGCGACGCGGTGTGGTCGGGCACGTACGTCGACAGCTCGCGCGGCGGGCGCTCGTAGCCGCTCGACGCCTTCGGGCGGTCGGGCAGCTCGACCTTCTCGTGCGGGACGTCCTCGTACGGGATCGTCGAGAGCAGGTGGGCCATCATGTTGAGCCGGGCGTGCTTCTTGATGTCCGACTCCACGACGTACCAGGGGCTCGAGGGCACGTCGGTGTGCACGAGCATCTCGTCCTTGGCCCGCGAGTAGTCCTCCCACCGGTTGATCGACTCGAGGTCCATCGGGCTGAGCTTCCACTGCCGCACCGGGTCGGACAGGCGCGAGCGGAAGCGCTTGAGCTGCTCCTCGTCGGACACCGAGAACCAGTACTTGCGCAGCAGGATGCCGTCCTCGACGAGCATCTGCTCGAAGATCGGCGTCTGGCGCATGAACCGCGAGTACTCCTGCGGCGTGCAGAACCCCATGACGCGCTCGACGCCCGCGCGGTTGTACCAGGACCGGTCGAACAGCACGATCTCGCCCGCCGCGGGGAGCTGGGCGATGTAGCGCTGGTAGTACCACTGGCCGCGCTCGCGCTCGGTCGGCGCCGGCAGCGCCGCGATCCGCACGATGCGAGGGCTGAGGTACTCGGTGATCCGCTTGATCGTGCCGCCCTTGCCGGCCGCGTCGCGTCCCTCGAAGACGACGACGACGCGGGCACCGGTCGCCCGGACCCACTGCTGGACCTTGACGAGCTCGGCCTGGAGGCGGAACAGCTCGGCCTCGTAGACGTCGTTGTCGATCTTCGGCCCGCGCCGCTGCTTCTCGGCCTGCTTCGCGGCCTTCTTGGCGTGCGCGTCCTGCCCGTCACGCTGGCGGCTGTCCGTGGTTCCCATGTCCGGACGCTAGCGCCGACGACGCCGGCGCGCTCCCCGACGCGGACCGTGCGGACCTGCGGGCCTGGGAGGATGGCCCGGTGCCTGACGCCGACCGCCCGCTGACCCTCGCCGAGCGTGTCCCGGCCGACCCCCACGACCCCGACGCGCTGTACGACGCGTTCACCGGCTGGGCGAGCGAGCAGGGCCTCGCGCTCTACCCGCACCAGCAGGAGGCGCTGCTCGAGCTCGTGACGGGCTCGCACGTGATCCTCTCGACGCCGACCGGCTCGGGGAAGTCGCTCGTCGCGATCGCCGCACACTTCGTCGCGCTCGCGCAGGGCCGCCGGACGTTCTACACGGCGCCGCTCAAGGCGCTCGTGAGCGAGAAGTTCTTCGCGCTCGTCGAGGCGTTCGGCTCGGAGAACGTCGGGATGATGACGGGCGACTCCGCGGTCAACGCCGACGCCCCGATCATCTGCTGCACCGCCGAGATCCTCGCGAACCAGGCGCTGCGGCACGGGGCCGGGACCGACGCCGGCCAGGTCGTCATGGACGAGTTCCACTTCTACGCCGACCCGCAGCGCGGCTGGGCGTGGCAGGTGCCGCTGCTCGAGCTGCCCCGAGCCCAGTTCCTGCTCATGTCGGCGACGCTCGGGGACGTCGCGTTCTTCGCCGAGGACCTCACCCGCCGGACCGGCGAGCCCGTCGCGGTGATCGCCGACGCCGAGCGGCCCGTCCCGCTGACGTTCACGTACGCCGTCGAGCCGCTGCACGAGCTGCTCGAGGAGCTCGTGCGCACGCGCCGGGCCCCCGTGTACGTCGTGCACTTCACGCAGAAGGAGGCCGTCGAGCGCGCGCAAGCGCTGCTGTCGATGAACCTCGCGAGCCGCGAGCACCGCGACCGCATCGCCGACGAGCTCGGGGCGTTCCGGTTCGGCCCGGGCTTCGGGCGGACGCTGTCCCGGCTGCTGCGCCACGGCGTCGGCATCCACCACGCGGGGATGCTGCCCAAGTACCGCCGGGTCGTCGAGCGCCTCACGCAGAAGGGCCTGCTCCAGGTCGTCTGCGGCACGGACACCCTCGGCGTCGGCATCAACGTCCCGATCCGCACGGTCGTGCTCACGTCGCTCGTGAAGTACGACGGCGTGCGCATGCGCCACCTGTCCGCGCGCGAGTTCCACCAGATCGCCGGGCGGGCCGGACGCGCGGGCTACGACACCGTCGGGGAGGTCATCGTGCTCGCCCCGGAGCACGTGATCGAGAACCGCAAGCTGCTCGAGCGCGCCGGCGACGACCCGAAGAAGCTCAAGAAGATCGTCCGCAAGAAGGCTCCCGAGGGCGCGGTCAACTGGACGGACAAGACGTTCGAGCGCCTGCGCGACGCGCCGCCCGAGCCACTGACGTCGAGCTTCGCGGTGAGCCACGCGATGGTGCTCAACGTCCTCGCGCGCGAGGGCGACCCGGTCGCGGCCATGACCCGGCTGCTCACCGACAACCACGAGCCCGAGAGCGCCCGCGGCCGGCACGTGCGCCAGGCCGTCTCGGTGTACCGCTCGCTGCGCACCGCGGGCGTCGTCGAGCGCGTCGCCGTCCCGGCCACGGCGGGCGGGGCCGACCTCGGGGACCGCACCCGGCGCACCGTGCGTCTCACCGTCGACGTGCCCGCGAACTTCGCGCTCAACCAGCCGCTGTCGCCGTTCGCGTTCGCGGCGCTCGACCTGCTCGACCGCGACGACCCGGCCTACGCGCACGACGTGGTGTCCGTCATCGAGGCGACGCTCGACGACCCGCGCCAGGTGCTCGCGGCGCAGGAGAACAAAGCACGCGGCGAGGCGGTCGCGGCGATGAAGGCCGACGGCATCGAGTACGAGGAGCGCATGGCGCTGCTCGAGGACGTGTCCTACCCGCGCCCGCTGGCGGAGGTCCTGACGGCGACGTTCCACACGTACAAGCAGACGAACCCGTGGGTCGCCGACCACGAGCTGTCGCCGAAGTCGGTCGTCCGCGAGATGCACGAGCGCGCGATGACGTTCCCCGAGTACGTCTCGACGTACACGCTCGACCGCACCGAGGGCGTGCTGCTGCGGTACCTCGCCGACGCGTACCGCGCGCTGCGCCAGACGGTCCCCGAGGAGGCCCGCACCGAGGAGCTCCACGAGATCGTCGAGTGGCTCGGCGAGCTCGTGCGGCGCACCGACTCGAGCCTGCTCGACGAGTGGGAGCGGCTGCGCAACCCGCTCGACGAGCGCGGACCCGACGGCGAGCTGACCGCTGTCGAGGACGACGCTCCTCCGCCGGTCACGGCCAACCCGCGGGCGTTCCGCGCGCTCGTGCGGGGCGCGCTGTTCCGCCGCGTCGAGCTCGCGGCGCGCGAGGCGTACGGGGCGCTCGCGGCGCTGGGCGACAAGGACGCCGACGGCGAGGCGTGGGACGCCGACCGGTGGGCCCGGGCGCTGGACCCGTACTACGACGACCACGACGAGGTCCTCACCGGCGCACCCGCGCGCGGGCCCGCGCTCTTCACCGTCGTCGACCGCTCCGCACCCGGCCACGAGCTCCCCGCCGGCGCGGTCGCGGGCACGTGGGAGGTCCGCCAGGTGCTCGACGACCCGGCCGGCGACCACGACTGGCGCATCGACGCGGTCGTCGACCTCGCGGCGAGCGACGCCGTCGGGGAGGTCGTCCTGACCGTCGTGGCGGTCGGGCGGCTCTGAGCCGGGCGGCCCGGCCCGGGACCTCGCGGTCCGGCGCGAGGCCGGCGCCGGGGTGCGTCAGTACAGGAAGATCGGCAGCCACTCGCGGTTGTGCGCGTGCACGAGCGCGAGGAAGAGCACGAGGTCGAACAGCAGGTGCACCGACACCACGTACGTCAGCGACTTCGTGAGCTTGAACGTGTACCCCTGCAGCAGCGCGAACGGGTACGTCAGCAGCGGCCCCCACGCCTGGTAGCCGATCTCCCACAGGAACGACGCGAACACCACCGCCTGCAGCAGGTTCGCGAGCCAGTCGGGGAAGTGCCGCCGTAGCAGCGTGAACGTGGTGCACACGAAGAACAGCTCGTCCCAGATCCCGACCGCGTTCACGCCGAGGAACAGGCGCACGAAGATCGTGGGGTCCGAGGCGTCCGGCCAGTTCGTGTAGACCCCGGTCCGGATGAGGTAGAACGGCAGGATCAGGTACCCGAGCAGCACGACGAGCAGCAGGTACAGCCGCGCGGGCAGCGGCCAGGGCTTCCCGGTGCGGACCGGGAAGCGGATGAGGTCCTCGCGGTACACGAACCGCGAGACGGCCCACGGGACGAGCACCGCGAGCGCGAGCGCGGAGCCCATGAGCGCCATGTGGCTGATGCTCAGGTCCGCGTCGAGCGGGACGAGGCTGATGATCGTCAGTCCCGCGGCGACGAGCACGAGGTGCCGGGCGAGCTCGCGGTCGACGACCGCCGCGAGCGCGACGGCCGCGGCGAGCGTCACGTACCCGGCGACGTGCTGGACGCCGAACAGCAGGACCGCCGACGCGCACAGCAGCAGCACGGGGGGCAGCTTCCAGCTGAGGGCCGCACGCTCGTCCTGCAGCGTCGGCGTCGCGGTCACCGGGACAGCGTGCCACGACCCGGCGCCCGCGCCCGGCGGACCGACGCGCCGGGTGCGGCGGGTCCGGCCGCCCGGTGCCGGGGAGGGCTCGCCGCGCCCGCTGCCGGGCCACGACCTAGCGTGAGGAGCACACCGACGACGTGGAGGACGACGATGACCGCACCGACGACCAACGAGGCGTCCGACGACGACCTGACGACCATCGCAGCGATCGTGAAGGCCGCCAAGATCGCGCTGCTGACGACGACGACGCTCGACGGGCACCTGCACAGCCGTCCGCTCGCGGTCCAGGACGCCGACTACGACGGCGAGCTGTGGTTCTTCACGCAGGACCCGAGCCGCAAGGTCGACGACATCCGCACGCACCCTCAGGTCAACGCGGCGTTCGAGTCGGACAAGGGCTTCCTGTCCATCGCCGGGCGCGCCGAGCTCGTGCACGACCGCGCCAAGATCGACGAGCTGTGGTCGCCGCAGGTCTCGGCTTGGTTCCCCGAGGGCAAGGACGACCCGACGGTCGCGCTGCTGCGCGTCGTGCCCGAGTCCGCGGAGTACTGGAGCGACGACACCCCGAACGTCGTCAAGGTGTTCAAGATCGCGAAGGCGGCGGTCTCCGGGGGCCAGCCGGACATCGGCGAGAACCGGTCCGTCGAGCTCTGACGGGGCCTCCGAGCCGGTGCGACGGGCCGCTCGGCGGGCGGCACCGAGGTAAGGCAGTCCTGCGTCTGCCCAGGTCAGGGCAGGCAAACCTGCGATGACAGATCGTGGCGGGACTCCTACCGTGAGGTCATGACCACGCACCCGTCGCCCACGGTCCTGCCGTCGCTCCCCGCGTTCGACACCGACTTCGCGTCGCGGCTCAACTGGCTGCGCGCAGGGGTCCTCGGGGCCAACGACGGCATCGTGTCGATCGCCGCGATGGTCGTGGGCGTCGCGGCCGCCACTCCGTCGGTCCCGGCCGTCGCGATCGCCGGCGCCGCGGGGCTCGTCGCGGGGGCGCTCTCGATGGCGTCGGGCGAGTACGTCTCGGTGAGCAGCCAGCGCGACGCCGAGCGGTCGCGCGCTGCCGGCGGCGTGGGCGACGGCGAGCCGCACCTGACGAGCGCGTGGCACGCCGCGGGCGCCTCACTGGTCGCCTTCGTCGCCGGTGGGCTCGTCCCCCTGCTGGTGGTCCTCACTGCTCCGGCCGGGGCACGCGTGCCCGCGACGTTCGCCGCGGTGGTGCTGGCGCTCGCGCTGACCGGGCACGTGAGCGCACGCCTCGGCGGCTCGGCGTCCGGCCCGGCCGTGCGCCGCAACGTGCTCGGCGGCGGGCTCGCGATGGCCGTCACCTACGGCGTCGGGCTGCTGGTCGGCATCGCGGTCTGACGCCCGCGGACGGCTCGACCCCGGCGGGCCCGAGCGAGGCGGCCCGGGGGTGACGCGCCCGGCAGGACCGACCGCGGCGCCGCACCCGGGTCCACGGCACGGGCACCCGGGAGCCCGATGAGCCATCTCGCCGCTGGCTAGGCTTCCGCCGTGGCACCGAAGAAGCCCGCGCCGTCGGGCACCCCCGCGCTCGTCGCGCTCGCCGCGGCCGGCGTCGCGCACACCGCGCACCCGTACGAGCACGACCCCGCGAGCGACGTCGGGTACGGCCTGGAGGCCGCCCAGGCGCTCGGCGTCCCGCCCGAGCAGGTCTTCAAGACCCTCATGACGAGCGTCGACGGCACGCTCACCGTCGCCGTCGTCCCCGTCACGGGGAAGCTCGACCTCAAGGCGCTCGCGCACGCGGCGGGCGGCAAGAAGGCCGCGATGGCCGAGCGCGCCGCCGCCGAGCGCGCCACGGGCTACGTCGCCGGCGGGATCTCGCCGCTCGGCCAGAAGACCCCCCACCCGACCGTCGTCGACGAGACCGTCTGGCTGTTCGACACCGTGCTCGTCTCGGGCGGCCGGCGGGGCCTCGACGTCGAGCTCGCCCCCGCGGACCTCGTGCGCCTCACGGACGCGACGGTCGCGGACATCGCACGCGACTAGGCGCTCGGGTCAGCGACCCGCGGCGGCGAACGGGTGCGACGTCGGGACGATCTCCTTGCCGAGCGGCAGGAGCGAGACGGGAATCAGCTTGAGGTTCGCGATGCCCATCGGGATGCCGATGATGGACACGAACAGCGGCACGGCCGTCAGGACGTGCCCGATCGCGAGCCAGATCCCCGCGACGAGGACCCAGATCACGTTGCCGAGCGTCGACCACGCGCCCGCGCCGGGCTTGTCGACGACCGTGCGCCCGAACGGCCACAGCACGTAGCTCGCGATCCGGAACGAGGCGATGCCGAAGGGGATCGTCACGACCAGCACGCAGCACACGATGCCGGCGACGACGTAGCCGAGCGCGAGCCAGAGCCCGGCGAAGACGAGCCAGATGAGGTTGAGGAGCGTGTTCACGCCTCCACTGTCCCGCACCGCGTGACCCCCCGGGATCGGGGAGGACCCTGGCCGGACCCGGGTCTCGTGCGTGCGGGCCCCGGTCTAGGGTGTCCTGCCATGACCCTCGACGACGCGCGCGCCGGCGTGACCGCACGCCTGCGTGAGGTCCGGGCGCGGCTGCGCGAGGCGGAGGGGGCGGCCGGCCGCGACCCCGGTTCCGTGCGCCTGCTGCTCGCGACCAAGACCGTGCCGGCCGAGCTCGTGCGCGCGGCCGTCGAGGCGGACGCCGCCGACGTGCGCGCGGGGGGCGCCGGGTCACCGGTGCTGCTCGGGGAGAACCGGGTCCAGGAGCTCGTCGCGAAAGCGCCCGTGCTGGCGGACCTCACGGCCGAGCTGCACCTCATCGGCCCGCTGCAGTCGAACAAGGTGAACCACGCGCTGCGGTGGGCGACCTGCGTCGAGAGCGTCGACACGCTCGAGCTGGCGCAGCGCCTCTCCGAGCGGTGCGTCGCGACCGCGCGGGAGCTCGACGTGCTGGTCCAGGTCAACGTCTCCGGCGAGCCGACCAAGCGCGGCACCCCGCCGGAGGAGGCGCTCGGGCTCGCGACCGCCGTCGCGGTGCTCCCGGCGCTGCACCTGCGCGGGCTCATGACGATCGGCGCCAACTCCAGCGACCCCGGCCTGGTCCGAGCCGGCTACGCGCGGCTGCGCTCGCTGCGGGACGACCTCGTCGCCTCCGGGGCACCGGGCACCGCCGGGGCGACCGGCCTGTCGATGGGGATGAGCGGGGACCTCGAGCTCGCGGTCGCCGAGGGCGCGACGGTCGTGCGGATCGGCACCGCGGTGTTCGGCAGCCGGACGCTCTGACCGGTCCGCAGCGCGCGGCTGCGCGGGCGGGTCGTGGCCAGGTGCCGCCGGTGCAGCACCTCCATGCGGCGCAGCGCACGCTCCAGCTCGTCCACGGCTCCCCCTCGTCCCTCCCCGGCGCGCGCGGCACCGGTGCGGCCGGCGTCGCCGACCTGTCCCCGGGAGGAGCATCCCGGACCGGTGCTGATACGCCCGCGCCACGCGCGGTGTCCCGCGGGTGAAGATGTGGTCCATGAGCAGCGCACCCCGCACCCGCTTCCCGCACTGGGTCTACGGAGCCGGCGCGGAGCCCGACGCGCGCTTCTCGCTCGCGAACGAGCGCACCTTCCTGGCCTGGATCCGGACGTCGCTCGCGCTGCTGGCGAGCGGGGTCGCCCTCGAGGCGCTCGCGGTGCCGGTCGAGCCGTGGGCCCGCTCCGCGGCGGCGCTCGTGCTCGTCGCCCTCGGAGCGCTCGCGCCGGTCCAGGCCTGGGTCGGGTGGGCGCGCGCCGAGCGGGCGCTCCGGCTGGCGCGCCCGCTGCCGCCGCCCGTCCTGGCGGGCCCGCTCGGGCTGGGGCTGCTCGTCACCGGGGTCCTGCTGCTCGTGGGGCTGCTGGCGGCATGAGCGCCGAGCCGCCGACCGCTCCGCCCGCCGCCCGGCCCGCTCCGCCGCCCGGCCTGCAGCCCGAGCGCACGGCGCTCGCATGGCGGCGGACCGCGCTGGCCCTCGCGACCGGGTCGCTCGTCGCCGGACGGCTGCTGGCGCCCGGGCTCGGGGTGGGGGCGTGGTGGCTGGCCGCGGTCGGGGTCGTGCTGGCGGGGTCGCTCGCCGTCGTCGCGCACCGGCGCTCCGACCGGACGCACCGGGGCGGGCGGCTCGTGACGGCGTGCGCGGGCGCCGCGCTGCTGCTCGGGGCCGTCGCGGTGGCGTTCGTGCTGCGCGACGGGCCCTGAACCGAGCGTGGCCGGTGCGGGCAGCTCCGACCGCGGGGACCGACGAACGACGACGCGACGGGTTGCGCGGAGCGCCCCCAGCACCCGGAGCGCAGGCGGCGCCGAAGCGCCCGGAACGTCCGGAGCACCTGGAGCGCGCGGAGAGCCCGGAGAGCCCGGAGCCGACGCGGCCCGGTCTGCGGGCCGCGTCCGAACCGTGTCAAGGTCGCTTGACAGCCGACGAGGTGTCAAGCATCCTTGTCACCATTCCGAGTCAAGCACGCTTGACACCCCGCATGCTCCACCGGAGGACCCGTGACCCCGCTCGAGACGCTCCAGGCGATCGACGCTCCCCCCGTGTCCGTCGTCGCGCTCACCGTCGTCGCGCTCGCCCTCGTGGTCTCCGAGCCGGTCCTGGGCCGGCGCGAGCACCGGGCGTTCCTCGCCGAGCTCGCCGCCGACACCGCACCCGCCGCGCAGGAGTCGGTGCGGGTACGGCTGTACCGGCAGTGGTCGCGGCAGGGCTGGGCGTTCGGGGTCGCCGCGGTCCTGCTCGTCGTCGCCCTCCCCGGGGTCGGCCCCGCCGAGCTCGGGCTGCGGGCACCCGACCTCGGCAGGCTGCTCGGGGCCGACGGGGGCTCGCTCACCGGCTCGACGCTCGCCGGGTTCCTCGTCGGCGCGACGCTCGCGGTCGTCGCCTCGACGCTGCTCGTGCGGATCCTGGCTCGCCGGTCCATGCGCACACCGATCGCCGGGGCCGCCGCCATCGAGCCGATGCTCCCGCGGAGCCCGCGCGGCCGACGCGGCTGGGCCGGGCTCGCGCTCGCCGCCGGCGTCACCGAGGAGGTGACGTACCGCGGGCTCCTGATCCTGACGATCGCCCTGCTCGCACCCGGTGCCGACCGGACGGCCGTGCTCGTCGCCGCGGCGGTGCTGTTCGGCGTCGCGCACTGGTACCAGGGTCCGCTCGGGATGCTCGCGACGGGCGCGATCGGCTTCGTGCTCGGCGGCCTCTACCTGAGCACCGGGAGCCTGCTCGTGCCGATGGTGCTGCACACGCTCGTCGACCTGCGCCCGCTGCTCCTGCCCGCCCCGCGGCCCATCGCGGCTCCCGGGGTCGGCGCGCCCGGCGAGCCCGCCCCCGCGGTGACGACCGACGCACCCGGCACGAGCCGCGCCGCCGCGCCGCCCGCTGCCGCGCCGTCCGCCCCCGCGCCGTCCCCGACCGCGCCCGGCGCCGCGCACCCCCACGACGCCCCGGTGACCCCGTGAGGAACGAGATCCGTCGGCTGCGCGAGGAGGCCGGGCTCTCGCAGGCCGCGCTCGCCGAGGCCCTCCGCGTGTCCCGCCAGACCGTCAACTCGCTCGAGACCGGGCGCTACGACCCGTCGCTGCCGCTCGCGTTCGCCGTCGCCCGCTACTTCCGCACCACGATCGAGGAGATCTTCCATGACGAGGCGTGACCGCACCCCGGCGCAGCAGCGCAACGCGTGGCTGCTCGGCCTGCTCTCGGGGGCCGTCGCGATGGTCGCCCTCTACGCGCTGCTCGCCGGACGGGCACCGGGCGACGCCGCGGAGGGAGCGCTCGCGGGCGGCGGGCTCGTCCTCCTCGCGGCGTGCGTCGCGCGCTGGCGCACCGTGCGGCGTGCGCGCACGGCGGGCACCGCCGCCCGGATCGGCGGCGGCGCGTTCGACGAGCGCGACGACCACGTCCTGACCCGCACCCTCGCGGTCGTCGGGACGGTCGCGATCGTCGCGAGCGGGCTCGCGTCCGCGGCGGTCCTGGTCGGCGTCGACGCGACGGTCGTGGTCGGGGCGCTGCCCTTCGTGCTGCTGGCCACGCTGGGGATCACGTTCGTCGTGGTCGACCGCCGGACCTGAGCAGCGGCGCGATCAGCCCACGCGGGCCGGGCTCGCCCAGCCGAGCGCGGTGTCGACGAGCTCCACGCGGCGCAGGCTCGGCAGGTCGTCCAGCGGGATCCACTCCGCGCGGTCGACCGGCCCCTGCACCTCGTGCCGCAGCAGCCCGCCCACGACGCGCCCGGTGTACACGATCCGGAGCAGGTGCAGGTCGAGCGGCGCGGGCCGCGGGGGCGCGACCTGCGCCCCGGTGCGCAGCGAGTCCACGCCCAGCAGGTCACCGAGCTCGACGACGAGACCGGTCTCCTGGAGCACCTCGCGCCGCGCGCCGTCGTCCGGCGGCTCACCGAACACGAGCCCCCCGCCCGGCAGGGTCCACGCGGAGCCCGCGGCGCCGTTCCACCGCATGAGCAGCACACGACCGGCGTCGACGCACAGCGCGTAGGCCGAGACCCGGGTCAGGCGCTCCGTCGCGCCGCCTCCCCGCGGGACCCTCATCGGCCGGCTCCGGCCGCGACACGGCGCGGCCGTCCGGGGCGGGCTGAGCGGTGCGCGTGCGGAAGGTGCACGTCCGCCGTCATGGGGCCTCCTGGTGATCCGCCCCCCGACGACGCGCCACGGTACCCGGGGCGGGTCGAGCGGGCAACGCGACGCCCGACCCCTCGCGCGGCCGCCCCGGCGCACGGGCCCGGCCCGGGCTGCTCCTCGAGGGCTCGGCGGAGCACGTCCCTCAGCCGCACATCGGGTCGTCGGGGTCGACGCCCGACTGCGTGGTGACCTCGGGCGCGGGGACCGGCGGCTCGGCGCCGGTGCCGGCGTCGGGCTCCGCCTGGCCCGTCCCGTCAGCCGGCGAGCCCGTCCCGTCGTCCGGCGTGCCCGCCGCGGCGTCCGGAGTGCCCGTCGCGGGATCGACCTGCTCGCCGGTGCCTGCCGCGGCGCCCCCCTCCGGGACCACCGGGGTCGCGGGGTCGACGAGCGGCAGGTCCAGCAGGAGCCGCTGCCACACGAGGTCCGCGTCGGGCGTCCAGACCAGGTTCCCGTCGGAGGTGCCGTTGGGGACGGTCGCGAACGTGACCGCGGACGGCTCGAGCTCGCGCAGCGAGAGCGCGAGCCCCACGAGGTTGTCGGGCGCCCCGAGCTGGTCCGACGCGGTCAGCGAGCGGGTCGCCGCGTCGAGGAACCCGTAGACGCTCCGCGGGCTCGTCAGCACCTCGGCGGAGAGGACCTTGCGGGTCATCGCGCCGACGAACTTCTGCTGGCGCGGGATGCGCTGGGTGTCGGAGTTGTCGGACCCGGTGACGTACCGCGCGCGCACGTAGTCGAGCGCCTGCTGCCCCGCGAGATCGTGCCAGCCGGCCGCGAGGTCGAGCTCGGTGTTCCCCTTGGTGTCGCGGATCGCGCGCGGCACGCACACGCGCACCCCGCCGATCGCGTCGACCATCCCCTGGAAGCCCGCGAAGTCGACGAGGAGGAACTCGGACATCGTGAGCCCCGTGTTCTCCGCGATCGTCGAGAGCGTGCACGCGGCCGCGAGCCCGACGTCGCCGGTGTCCGCGCCGGTCGCGAACGCGGAGTTGAACTTGTCGGTGCGCGGCCGGGACATCGGCCCGTCGGGGTCGCGGTCGAGGTGGCACGCCGGGATCCGCACGTAGGAGTCGCGCGGGATCGACACGACCTCGACCCGGGTCCGGTCCGCGGAGACCTGCACGATCATCGTCGTGTCCGAGCGCATCCCGTCGTCCGCCCCACCGATGTCCGCGTTGACGCCGCTGCGGTCGTCGGACCCCATCGCGACGAACCGCACCGGCTGCCCCGCCCAGGAGTCGCCCGGCGGGGGCGGCTCGGTCGGGCTCGCCGACGGGGCGGCGACCAGGTGGGAGATGTCCTCGACGCGCTCGACGTTGCCGTTGAGCCGCACGGCGGCCAGCGCGGCCGCCGACCCCCCGAACGCCAGCACGGCGACGGTCACGAGCGCCACGACGCGCCCGACGGGCACACGCTGGCCGTGCGACGCCGCGTGGCGGGGAGGGGCGGGGGGTGCGCCCTGCGGCGCTGCTCGACGTGCTCGGCTCACCCCGACACCGTAGGGAGTCCGAGCACGTGCGCGGGGCCGCAGCGGGTGGGAGATCGGTGCAGATGACGTGCACGTGCCCCGCTCGGGCCGCGGGCGCGCCGCCCCTCGCCCCGGCCCGGCGTCACGGGACGCGCGCGGTCCACTCCGGCGTCCCGAACCGCGTCTCGACGAGGTGCGCGGCGCGCTCGAGCTCGGCGTCCGTGAGCGCGCCGTCGACGGTCCGGTAGCGCGACCGGAAGTGGGCCTCGAACGCCGCGATCACGTCGGCCCGCGGCATCCCGGTCTGGGACCGCACGGGGTCGACGCGCTTGTTCGCGCTCGTCGTCCCCTTGTCGGAGAGCTTCTCGCGCCCGATGCGCAGGACCTCGAGCATCTTGTCCGCGTCGATGTCGTACGCCATCGTCACGTGGTGCAGGACGGCTCCGCCCGCAAGGCGCTTCTGCGCGGCGCCGGCGATCTTGCCCGCGGGCGAGGCGATGTCGTTGAGCCCCGCGTACGACGCCTGCACCCCGACGTCGGCGAGCGCGCCGAGGACCCAGTCGTCCAGGAACGCGTACGACTGCTCGTACGAGAGCCCGTCGACCAGCGAGGCGGGCACCACGAGCGAGAACGTGATGCAGTTGCCCGCCTCCATGAACATCGCTCCGCCGCCCGAGACGCGGCGCACGACCGTGATGCCGTGCCGCTCGGCGGCCTCCGCGTCGACCTCGTTGCGCAGCGACTGGAACGAGCCGATGACGACGGCGGGCTCCACCCAGTCCCAGAACCGCAGCGTCGGCCCGCGCCGGCCCGCGGCGAGCTCCTCGGCGAGGACCTGGTCGAGCGCGCAGTGCAGCGCGGGGTGCTGCGGGGGCATCCGCAGCAGCTCGAACGTGTGGTCGTGCCAGCTCGTGGCGTGGCCGAGGGCGCGGCGGACCGCGATCGCCACGGACTCCGTCGTGAAGCCGACGAGCATCACGTCCGGACCGAGCGCGCCCTCGATCGCCGCGGCGAGCTCCGCGACCGAGGCCGTCGCCGGCCGGCCGCGCAGCGCACCGCCGAGCCGGTCGAGCGCGTCGTCGGGCTCGAGGAAGAAGTCCCCGCTGACCCGGACGTCCGCGAGGGTCCCGTCGACCACCGTCACGTCGGCCGCGACGAGCTTGCCGCCGGGCACCTTGTACTCGCCCCGCAGGACCGTCTCGTCACTCACCCCGTCACCCTACGGCGCGTCCGGGCGGCGCCCGCCGCCGGTCACTGCAGCGCGGCGGCCGCCTCGGACGCGCGTCGCTGCACGAGCGTGTCGAGCGCCGCGCCCTCCCCGAGCCGGTCCACGAGCTCCTCGCGACCGGCCCCGCCCAGCACCTCGGCGTTCCACGTGACGATCGCGTTGCCCACGAGCAGGTGCCCGCGGTAGCCGGGGACCGTCGTTCCCTCGGCGGTGTGCTCGATCTCCTGCCAGAGCGACGGGAACCGGCCCTGCGCCTCCGTGGCCGGCTCCCCGGTCCAGGACGCCCCGTCGACCCCCTGGTTGACCTGCCGGTACTCCGGGCACGAGTCGACGGTCGCGACGAGCGTGCGGAAGGCGTCGGCCGCGGCACCCTCGTCGGCGACGACGACGACCTCCTGCCGCACACGCACGGACAGACCGTCCCAGCCCCGGACGTCGTAGACCTCCGGGGCCGCGCTCACCACGGTCCGCGCGACCGCGCAGCGCTCGGGCTCGACGCGTGACCCCTCGGGGATCCCCCACGCCCACGGGAGCACCGGCCACGCGGACAGCGGGTCGTCGCCCGGCAGGGCCTCCTCGAGCTCCTCGCGCTCGAGCAGCAGGGCGGTCGCCGACGTGGCGTCGAACCGGGGCGCCCGGACCGTCGGCAGGACCGTCGGCGCTGCCGTCGTCGACCCGGCGCTCACCGACGGCGACGGGAAGGGCAGCGGCCCGGCCGAGGCCCAGGGGCGCGCCGCGACACCCGACGCAGCCGCGAGCACGAGCAGCACGCCCACGACCCACCAGGGCCACCGGCGGGCGCGCCGGTGCGGCGGGGCCGCCGCGACGTCGACGGGCACGAGGCGCTCCTGCGGACGAGGGATGAGACTCCCTTGACCTTACGCTGACCGAGCGGTCGGCCGCAGGACCGGACCACGCAGCGCTCCCCCACGCGCCGCGGACCGGCCCGGCGACGACCGGGTGACGTCAGCTCGGGTCGACGCCGTGGTGGTACAGGCCCCAGATCGCGGAGTCGGTGAGCGCCTCCCACGACGCCTCGAGCAGGTTCGGGCCCACGCCCACGGTGCTCCACGACGTCTGGCCGTCGGTCGACTCGATGAGCACGCGCGTGACCGCGTCGGTGCCGTGCATCGCGTCGAGGATGCGGACCTTGAAGTCGATGAGCTCGAACGACTCGAGCACCGGGTAGACGCGCACGAGCGCCTGCCGGAGCGCGTGGTCGAGCGCGTTGACGGGCCCGTTGCCCTCGCCGGTCGAGACGATGCGCTCGCCGCCCGCGTGCAGCTTGACGGTCGCCTCGGCCGTCGCCGGCACCCCGCGCCCGCCGGCCCGCTCGACGATCGCGCGCCAGCTCTCGACGCGGAAGTACCCGGGCCGCCCGCCGTGGAGCTCCTCGACGAGCAGGAGCTCGAACGACGCGTCGGCCGCGTCGTACGTGTACCCCTGCGCCTCGGCGTCCTTGACCCGCTTGGTCACGCGCGCGAGGAGCTCGCCCTGGCCGGCGAGGTCGAAGCCGAGCTCGCGCCCCTTGAGCTCGATCGCCGCGCGGCCGGCCATGTCGGAGATGAGCATCCGCATGTCGTTGCCCACCCGGCGCGGGTCGATGTGCTGGTACAGGTCGGGGTCGACCTTGATCGCGCTCGCGTGCAGGCCGCCCTTGTGCGCGAACGCGCTCGCGCCGACGTACGGCTGGCGGGCGAACGGCGCGATGTTCGTGATCTCGCTGATGGCGTGCGCGATCCGGGTCATCTCGGCCAGGCCACCCTCGCCCTCCCCGTTGCTCGCGAGCAGGGTGCGGCCCTGCTTGAGCTCGAGGTTCGCGACGACCGCGAGCAGGTCCGCGTTGCCCGTGCGCTCGCCGTAGCCGTTGACCGTGCCCTGGACGTGCTCGCAGCCTGCACCCACCGCCGCGATCGAGTTCGCGACCGCGCACCCCGAGTCGTTGTGCGCGTGGATGCCGAGGATCGCGTCGGGCCCCACGGCCGCGCGCACCTCGGCGACGATCTCGGCGACCCAGTCGGGCAGCATCCCGCCGTTGGTGTCGCAGAGCGTGACGACCTCGGCGCCGGCCTCGAACGCGCGGACCGCGGCGGACAGCGCGTAGTCCCGGTCGAAGCGGAACCCGTCGAAGAAGTGCTCGGCGTCCACCACGACCCGCCGCCCCTCGCGCACGAGCAGCGCGACGGTGTCGCCGATCATCGCGAGGTTCTCCTCGCCCGTCGTGCGCAGCGCGCGCTCGACGTGCCGCAGGTCGCTCTTCGCGACGAGCGTCACCACGGGGGCCTGCGAGTCGATGAGCGCGCGCACCTGCGCGTCGTCCTCCGCCCGGACCCCGGGCTTGCGCGTCGACCCGAACGCCGCGAGCACGGCGTGCTTCAGGTCGAGCTCGGTGCGCGCACGGGCGAAGAACTCGGTGTCCTTCGGGATCGCGCCCGGCCAGCCACCCTCGATGAACCCGACCCCCAGCTCGTCGAGCAGCGGGGCGATCGCGAGCTTGTCCGCGACGGAGAGGTTCATGCCCTCCTGCTGCGCGCCGTCGCGCAGGGTCGTGTCGTAGACGTGGAACGGGCGCGCGCCCTCGGCGGTGGGGTGGGTCACGATCGGCTCTCTCCGTGCGGTCGGTCGGACGTGCGTCGATCTCGGGGTCCCGGCCGCGGCCGGGGGTCCCGCCGGCGGGGTGCTGCCGGCCTGTCGTGCCAGTGCGATCGACGGGGTGCCGGGCGGAGGTGGTGCCCGACAACAAAAAGACCCCCCGAGGATGCGGGAGGTCGGCGCGTCTGCGGGTGGGCAGACGCGCTACACGATGATGAGGCTGAGCTGTGTCACGCGCCACATCATGCCACAGGGCCCCGGCGGGCCCTCCTCCCTCTCGCCCGCTGGACACCGGCGCCGCCGCGGGCTCCGCGGCCGCCGTCGAGGGGCGGCCGCGGGCACCCGTGAGCGGTCAGACCAGGCGGTGCAGCCAGCCGTGCCGGTCCTCGGCGCGGCCGTACTGGATGTCCGTGAGCTCGGTGCGGATGCGCGTGGTGAGCGCGCCCGGCTGGCCGTCGGCCACGGTGTGCTCCCAGCCGCGCCCCGCGAGCCGGCCGATCGGCGTGATCACCGCGGCCGTGCCGCACGCGAAGACCTCGGTGATCGAGCCGTCGGCGAGCCCGGTGAGCACCTCGGCGAGCGGGATGCGGCGCTCCTCGACGTCGTGGCCCGCGTCGCGCGCGAGCTGCAGGATCGACGAGCGCGTGACGCCCTCGAGGATCGAGCCCGAGAGCTCGGGCGTCGCGACCGTGCCGTCGGCGCGGACGACGAACACGTTCATCCCGCCGAGCTCCTCGAGCAGGGTGTTCGTCGCGGCGTCGAGGAAGCACACCTGGTCGTATCCGTTCGCGGCGGCCTGCCGCTGCGGCAGGAGGCTCGCGGCGTAGTTGCCGCCGCACTTCGCGTCACCGGTCCCCCCGGGGCCTGCCCGGTGGAACTCGTCGTCGACCCAGATCGACACCGGCTTGACCCCGCCCGCGAAGTAGGGGCCCACGGGCGAGGCGATCACGAGGAACTCGGCCTCGAGCGTCGGGCGGACGCCGAGGAACGCCTCGGACGCGTACATGAACGGACGCAGGTAGAGGCTCGCCTCGTCGCCCGTCGGGACCCACGCGCGGTCGGTCGCCACGAGCGCGGTGATCGCACCGAGGAAGTCCGCCTCGGAGAGCACCGGGAGCGCGAGTCGGTGCGCCGAGCGGGCGAGCCGCGCGGCGTTGGCCCACGGGCGGAACGTCCAGACCGACCCGTCGGCGTGCGGGTACGCCTTGAGGCCCTCGAAGATCTCCTGGCCGTAGTGCAGGACCGCGGTCGCCGGGTCGAGCTGGAGCGGGCCGTACGGCTCGACGCGGCGGTCGCGCCAGCCGGTGCCGTCCGACCACGAGACGCGCGCCATGTGGTCGGTGAAGACGGTCCCGAACTTCGGCGCCGCGGTCAGCGCGTCGCGCTCCGCGTCGGGGGTCGGGGTGTCCGTCGGGCGGATCTCGAACGTCGGCAGCTCGGTCGACGGGGACGTGTCGGTGCTCATGAGGGGGCCTTTCACCTGGGACGGTTCTGACGGTACCGGGTGAGACGGCCGGGTGGTCGGGGGGACGTGCGCCGCGCGTCGGCCCGCTGCGGGGAGCGGGCCGTGCGCGGGTCAGCCGCTGATGCGCGCGGCGAGGTCCTTGCCCACCTCGGCCGTCGACCGTACTCGCCCGAGCGAGCCGCGCTCGGCCAGGTCGGCGGCGACGGCGCGCTCGACGGACGCCGCGGCGTCGGTCAGTCCGAGGTGGTCGAGGAGCATCGCGACGGACAGGACCGTCGCGGTCGGGTCTGCCTTGCCCTGGCCCGCGATGTCCGGTGCGGAGCCGTGCACCGGCTCGAACATGCTCGGCGCGGTGCGGTCGGGGTTGATGTTCGCGGACGCCGCGAGGCCGATGCCGCCCGTGATCGCCGCGGCGAGGTCCGTGAGGATGTCGCCGAACAGGTTGTCGGTCACGATGACGTCGAAGCGCGACGGGTTCGTGACGAGGAAGATCGTCGCGGCGTCGACGTGCAGGTAGTCGACCGTGACGTCGGGGAACTCGGCGTTGACCGCGTCGACCGTGCGGCGCCACAGGTGGCCCGCGTGGACCAGCACGTTGTGCTTGTGCACGAGGGTGAGCTTCTTGCGCGGGCGCGCCGCGGCGCGGGCGAACGCGTCGCGCACGACCCGCTCGACGCCGAACGCGGTGTTGACGCTGACCTCGTTGGCGACCTCGGCCGGCGTGCCGACGCGGATCGCGCCGCCGTTGCCGACGTACGGGCCCTCGGTGCCCTCGCGGACGACGACGAAGTCGACCTCGCCGGGGTTCGCGAGCGGCGAGGTCACGCCCGGGTACAGCCGTCCGGGGCGCAGGTTGACGTAGTGGTCGAGCGCGAAGCGCAGCTTGAGCAGCAGCCCCCGCTCGAGGACGCCTGAGGGGACCTGCGGGTCGCCGATCGCGCCGAGCAGGATCGCCTCGTGGCCGCGGATCGCCTCGAGGTCGGCGTCCGTGAGCGTCTCGCCGGTCGCGTGCCAGCGGCGGGCGCCGAGGTCGAAGTCGGTGGTGCGCACGGTCACGTCGCTGCCCGAGAGCGCCGCGTCGAGGGCCAGCAGGCCCTGCTCGACGACCTCGGTCCCGATGCCGTCGCCTGCGATCACTGCCAGCTCGATGGTGCGCGTCATGCGGCCACCCTAGCGGCGCGTCCCACGTGCCGGGACGCACATCTCACGGTCTGACACACGCCGAGGGCGGCGCCCCGGTGCGGGACGCCGCCCTCGGCGGACGTGCGGTGCGCCGGGCCGCGCGGGCGTGCAGCCTGCGGGCCGGGCGGGTGGAGCGGCCGGTCGGCGCGTCGGGTCAGCGCGCGGCCGAGCCCTCGACGTAGTCGCCCTCGGTCGGCTTGACCCACGCGAACATCTTGCGCAGCTCGCGGCCGGTCGACTCGATCGGGTGCGCCTCGCCCTTCGCGCGGAGCTCCTGGAACTCGGGGGCGCCGGCGTCCTGGTCGTCGATGAACCGCTGGGCGAAGGCACCGTTCTGGATGTCCGCGAGGACGGCCTTCATGTTCTCCTTGACGCTCGGGTCGATGACCCGGGGGCCCGAGACGTAGTCGCCGTACTCGGCGGTGTCCGAGACGCTCCAGCGCTGCTTGGCGATGCCGCCCTCGACCATGAGGTCGACGATGAGCTTGAGCTCGTGCAGGACCTCGAAGTACGCGACCTCGGGCTGGTAGCCGGCCTCGGTCAGCGTCTCGAAGCCGTACTGGACGAGCTGCGACGCGCCGCCGCAGAGCACGGCCTGCTCGCCGAAGAGGTCCGTCTCGGTCTCCTCGGTGAACGTGGTCCTGATCCCGCCGGCACGCAGGCCGCCGATGCCCTTGGCGTACGAGAGCGCGAGCTCCCACGCGCTCCCCGACGCGTCCTGCTCGACCGCGACGATGACCGGCACGCCGCGACCGTCCGCGTACTCGCGGCGCACGATGTGGCCCGGGCCCTTCGGGGCGACCATGACGACGTCGTGGCCGGCCTCGGGCGTGATGTACCCGAAGCGGATGTTGAAGCCGTGGCCGAAGACGAGGGCCGCGCCGTCCTTGAGGTTGGGGGCGATCTCGTCGCGGTACAGGTGACGCTGCACCTGGTCGGGCGCGAGGATCACGACGACGTCGGCACCCTGGACGGCCTCCACGACGGGAAGGACCTTCAGGCCCTCGTTCTCCGCCTTGACGCGCGAGCTCGAGCCCTCGCGCAGGCCGACCGTGACGTCGACGCCCGAGTCGCGGAGGTTCAGCGCGTGCGCGTGCCCCTGGCTGCCGTAGCCGATGACGGCGACCTTCTTGCCGGCGATGAGGGACAGGTCAGCGTCGTCGTCGTAGAACAGCTCAGCCACGGTCGATCTCCTTGTTGGTGGGGGGTCGTGCAGAAGCGTAGGGCGGGTCGTCCGGGTCCGGCGGGCCGGTCCGGGGGTGGTCAGGCGGTGCGGGACACGCGCTCGAGCGCGCGGTCCGTGATCGAGCGCGAGCCGCGTCCGATCGCGACCGTGCCCGACTGGACGATCTCGCGGACGCCGAACGGCTCGAGCGCGTTGAGCAGCGCGGTCAGCTTGGCCGGGCTGCCCGTGGCCTCGATCGTCACGGCGTCGGGCACGACGTCGACGACGTGCGCGCGGAACAGCTGGACGACCTCGAGCACGTGCGTGCGCTGCGCGGCCTCGGCGCGGACCTTGACGAGCAGCAGCTCGCGCTGCACCGACGACGCGTCCTCGAGCTCGACGATCTTAAGGACGTTGATCAGCTTGTTGAGCTGCTTCGTGACCTGCTCGAGCGGCAGGGCCTCGACGTCGACGACCACCGTGATGCGCGAGATCTCGTCGTGCTCGGTCGGGCCGACCGCGAGCGAGTGGATGTTGAACGAGCGGCGGGCGAACAGCCCCGCGACGCGCGTGAGCACGCCGGGCTTGTTCTCGACGAGCACCGACAGCGTGTGCCTGCTCATGCTGCACCTTCTCCAGAGGTCGACGGGGACGGGACGGGGGCCGGCGTGCGCGGGCCGCTGCGGGCGGGGCCGGGCATCAGTCATCCCGGTCCCACGCCGGGGAGATCCCGCGCGCGTACTGGATCTCGTCGTTGCTCACGCCGGCCGAGACCATGGGCCACACCATCGCGTCGCGCGAGACCGTGAAGTCGACCACGACGGGCTGGTCGTCGATCTCCATGGCGCGCTTGATCGTCGCGTCGACGTCGGCCTTCGTCTCGCACCGCAGCCCCACGCAGCCGTAGGCCTCGGCGAGCTTGACGAAGTCCGGGACGCGCACGGTGCCGTGCCCGGTGTGCAGGTCGGTGTTCGAGTACCGGGACTCGTAGAACAGCGTCTGCCACTGCCGCACCATGCCGAGCGAGGAGTTGTTGATCACCGCGACCTTAATCGGGATCTCGTTGATCGTGCAGGTCGCGAGCTCCTGGTTGGTCATCTGGAAGCAGCCGTCGCCGTCGATGGCCCACACGGTCCGGTCGGGCTCGCCGACCTTCGCGCCCATCGCCGCGGGGACGGAGAAGCCCATGGTCCCGAGGCCGCCGGAGTTGAGCCACGAGTTCGGGCGCTCGTAGCGGATGAACTGCGAGGCCCACATCTGGTGCTGGCCGACGCCCGAGGCGAAGATCGACTCCGGCCCCGAGATCTCGCCGATCCGGCGGATCACGTGCTGCGGGGCGAGGTGGCCGTCGTCGGGCTCGTCGAAGCCCAGCGGGAACGTCTCGCGCCAGGCGTCGACCTGCTTCCACCAGCCCTCGAGGTCGGGGCGGCCGTGCTGCGCGTGCTCCTTGACGAGCTCGGGCAGCAGGTCGGCGAGGACCTCCTTGAGGTCGCCCACGATCGGCACGTCCGCGGCGCGGTTCTTGCCGATCTCCGCGGGGTCGATGTCGGCGTGCACGATCGTCGCGCCGGGCGCGAAGCTGGACAGCTTGCCGGTCACGCGGTCGTCGAACCGTGCGCCGAGGCTCACGATCAGGTCGGCCTTCTGCAGCGCGGCGACGGCGGCGACCGTGCCGTGCATCCCGGGCATGCCCAGGTGCTGCGGGTGCGAGTCGGGCAGCGCGCCGCGGGCCATGAGCGTCGTCACCACGGGGGCGCCCGACGCGTCGACGAGCTTGCGCAGGGCCTCCGACGCGCGGGAGCGGATCACGCCGCCGCCCACGTACAGCACCGGCCGGCGGGCGGTCGCGAGCAGCCGCGCCGCCTCGCGGATCTGCTTGGCGTGCGGCTTCGTGACCGGGTGGTAGCCGGGGAGCTTGAGGTCCTGCGGCCACGAGAAGGTGGTGTTCGTCTGCATCGCCGACTTCGCGATGTCGACGAGCACGGGGCCGGGGCGGCCGGTCGACGCGATGTGGAACGCCTCGGCGATGACCCGCGGGATCTCGTCGGGGTCGGTCACGAGGTAGTTGTGCTTCGTGACCGGGAGCGTGATGCCGACGATGTCGGCCTCCTGGAACGCGTCGGTCCCGATGAGGGACGCGCCGACCTGGCCCGTGATCGCGACGAGCGGGATCGAGTCCATGTGCGCGTCCGCGATCGGCGTCACGAGGTTCGTCGCCCCGGGGCCCGACGTCGCCATGCACACGCCGACCTTCCCCGTCGCGTGCGCGTAGCCCTGCGCCGCGTGACCGCCGCCCTGCTCGTGGCGCACGAGGATGTGCCGCACGCGCTTCGAGTCCATGAGCGGGTCGTAGGTCGGCAGGATCGCGCCGCCGGGGATGCCGAAGACGACCTCGACGCCGGCCTCCTCGAGCGAGCGGACGATCGACTGGGCACCCGTGACGCGCTCGGGGCCGACGGCGACGTCGCGCGTGACCTCGGCGCTGCGCGGATCGGCGGTGACGCGCACGGAGGCCGGCGTGGCCGGCGTGCGCGGGGGTGCCGGGTGGGGACCCTGGACCATCGGTTTCTCCCTGGCTTCGGTGCTGGTGGAGCTCGGGGTCGTGCTCTGCGGTGCTGTCCGTCCGGGCGCGGCGTGCCGCCGACATAGAAAAACCCCTCGGCCCGGAACGGGCTGGACGAGGGGTGAGCGCGCGACGAGACCTGGTGACGAGGTCGCCTCAGCCGGCGCGCTCAGGTACTACGAGAAGGAGGATCGTCTGCACGTCCGGGACTCTACGCCGCGCCCGCGGGGATGTCACCTCGCCCGACGGCGCGTCTCGCATGGTGGTTCACGTGTCCGCGATGCGGAAACTGGCGCGGGCGCTCATGCGTCGGCCGCACGTGCCGATCTGGACGGGACGAGGCTGCGTGCTCGCGCTCGCGCTCCGGCTCGGGCACGGGCTCCGGCTCGCGCTCGCGCTCCGGCTCAGGCACGGGCTCCGGCTCGGTTCGGGCCCGGACGGACGCCGCCGGTCCCTGCGGCGAGGAGGAGGACGACGATGGCCGACACGCGTGCGCCCGCGCTCGTGGTCACCGCCCTGCTGGCCCTCGCCGCGTGCGCCGGGCCGGCTCCCGCGGCGGACCCGGCACCCGCCTCCCCGGCGTCGGTGCCCACGACCTCCGCACCCGCCGCACCCGCCGCACCGGGCGACGATCCGGACGCGTCCCTCGAGCACCTCGCCGACGGCCTGGTGTACGACCCCTCCGCACTCGTGCTGCCCGCGGACGCCGGCGCGCACTTCGCGGCCACGGACCTGAGCACGTTCGCGGTCCAGGCGGTCGAGGCGTTCGACGTCGTCATGGAGACCTCCGAGCAGACGCAGCGGCCCGACGGCGACGGCCCGCTGCTGCTCGAGTACTTCGAGCCCGTCGCGGGACACCTCACGCCGTCGGCGTGGACGCTGCTCGTGACCGCCTTCGAGTCCGGCGACCAGCCGACCGTCTCGGCGCTCGTCCCGTCGAGCGCGCTCGTCCCGCCGGACGCGTCCGCCGCGGCCGGGGAGCCGGCGGAGCCCGGCGCTCCCGAGCCGGGCACCGCCCCGCCCGGTGATCCCGACGGCGGCGCCGCGACCGAGCAGGTCGGGAGCATCGAGCCCTACCGCCCGACCGGGCAGCCGACCGTCGCGCTCGTCGTGCCCGAGCCGGGTGCCGCGCGCCTCGCGGTCACGTTCTCCTACCAGCGCGTGTTCGGCGCACCCGACGGGGAGCGCGTCTACGACACCGACCACACGCTGTACCTCGTCCCGGTCGAGGGACGCTGGCTCGTCGACGGCTGGCGGACGAGCTACCCGACGCTCGCCCCCTGAGCGCGTCGGTCCTCAGCGCGTCGGTCCTCAGCGCGTCGGCCCTCAGCGCGTCACCCCGGTGAGTGCGCCGACCCCCGTGCGCGCACCTCGCGCCGCGGCACCCCCGGGCTCAGCAGCAGCGCGAGCCCGGGTGCCGTGCGGTGTGGGCGTGCCGCTCGCGCCAGTACTCCCCCACGCCCAACGGCGTCGCCCCCGGCGAGGTGCGCGCGAGGTGCGCGACGTAGCGCGCGTGGTCGTCGTCCCCGAGCAGCGCGCCCACGTACCAGCGCACCGCGCGCCACGCGCGTGCCGCACGGGCGCGCAGCCGCGGAGGCCCGGCCTCCCCCGCGCCCCCGCGGGGGCGGGAGGCGAGACCGGGGCCCAGCCCGCCCGCCGCCCTCACCCGTGCACCCCCGCCCGGGCGGGACGCGGACCCTCGGCGTCCCAGAGCGCCTGGATCTCGCGCTCCGCGTCCGTCGGCACCATGCCCGTGGGCGCGAAGATCTGCGACGGCGCGTCCGGCTCCTCGCTCGTCGGGAGCCCGCCGGCGCGGACCGCACGCACGCACACCACCGCGGCCGCGAGCACCGTGACGAGCACGAGGACGGCGAAGAGGATCGACAGCGTGCCCTGCACGGCGGTGTTCCGGATGACGGCGTCCATCGCCTCGGGCGTCGCGGCCGACCCGAACGACTCCTCGCCGGCCTCGCGGGCCGCCCGGAACGCGTCGTGCTGCGCCCAGTACCCGAGCCTCGGGTCGGTCGAGAAGATCTTCTGCCAGGACGCCGTCATCGTGACGACGAGGTCCCAGACCAGCGGGAGGCCCGGGATCCAGGCCCACCGGAACAGCCCCTTCTTGACCACGACCGTGAAGACGACCGAGAGCGCGATCGCGGCGAGCAGCTGGTTCGCGATGCCGAACAGCGGGAACAGCGTGTTGATCCCGCCGAGCGGGTCCGTGACCCCCATCAGCAGGATCGCGCCCCAGCCGGCGACCACGAGCGCCGAGCACAGCCACGCCCCGACGCGCCACGACGGGTCCCGGAACCGCTTCGCGCGACCGCCGAGGTTGCCGAGCGAGTCCGAGAGCATGAAGCGCGCGACGCGGGTCCCGGCGTCGACGGTCGTGAGGATGAACAGCGCCTCGAACATGATCGCGAAGTGGTACCAGAACGACGCGAGCGACGAGCCGCCGATCGCGCTCGCGAGCACCTGCGCCATCCCGAACGCGAGCGTCGGGGCCCCGCCGGTGCGGGAGATGATCGACTCCTCGCCCACGTTCTCCGCGGCCCCGGCGATCTCCTCGGGAGTGATGTCCGGGCCGCCGAGGCCCAGCCCGTTGACGTACGCGGCCGCCGCCTCGGGCGTGCCGCCGGTCAGCGCCGTCGGGGCGTTCATCACGAAGTAGAGGTGCTGGTCGATGACGACCGCCGTGACGAGCGCCATGATCGCGACGAACGACTCCGTCATCATGCCGCCGTACCCGATGAGCCGGGCCTGGCTCTCCTTCTCGAGCAGCTTGGGCGTCGTGCCGGACGCGATGAGCGAGTGGAACCCGGACAGCGCGCCGCACGCGATGGTGATGAACAGGAACGGGAACAACGACCCGGCGAACGCGGGGCCGTTGCCCTCGAGCGCGAACGACGACACCGCGGGCGCCTGGACCTCGGGGCGCACGAGCAGGATGCCGACCGCGAGCAGGACGATCGTGCCGACCTTCATGAACGTCGACAGGTAGTCGCGCGGGGCGAGGAGCAGCCACACCGGGAGCACCGAGGCGGCGAACCCGTAGGCGACGAGCAGCCAGGCGATCGTCACCTTGGAGAGCGTGAACCAGTCCTGGCCCCAGTCGGTCTCGGCGACCCAGCCGCCCGAGACGATCGCGAGCAGCAGCAGCACGAGCCCGATGAGCGAGACCTCGCTGACCCGGCCGGGCCGCAGGAACCGGAGGTAGACGCCCATGAACAGCGCGATCGGGATCGTCATGGCGATCGAGAAGATGCCCCAGGGGCTCTCCGCGAGCGCGTTCACGACCACGAGGCCCAGCACCGCGATGATGATGATCATGATGACGAAGACCCCGACGAGCGCGGCGATCCCCCCGACGCGGCCGAGCTCGTCGCGCGCCATCTGACCGAGGCTGCGCCCGCGCCGACGCACCGAGATGGACAGCACGAGGAAGTCCTGCACCGCGCCGCCGAGCACGCAGCCGATCACGATCCACAGCGTCCCGGGCAGGTAGCCCATCTGCGCCGCGAGGACCGGGCCGACGAGCGGGCCGGCGCCGGCGATGGCCGCGAAGTGGTGGCCGAAGAGCACGCGCCGGTCGGTCGGCATGAAGTCCTTGGCGTTCTCGTACCGCTCGGCGGGCGTCGCCCGGTCGTCGCGCGGCCGCACGATCTTCCGCTCGACGAAGCGCGCGTAGAACCGGTAAGCGATCGCGTACGTGCAGACGGCGGCGACGACGAACCACACCGCGTTGACGGTCTCGCCGCGCACGACCGCGATGACCGACCAGGCGACCGCGCCGACCAGCGCGATCACCGCGAACACGATCTTCGAGCGGACCGGCATGGGTCGCCGGTCGATCACCCCGACGGGGAGCGCCCCCTCCCCGGTGCGCAGCACCTCGACTCCGGACGCGTCGGACATGGGCCCTCCCGGGACGGCTCGCGCCACGCGCCCCGAGCCCCCTGGCCCGCGTCGGCAGCGACGTGACGCGCGTCACGCTATCCCCGGGGGCGGGCGCCTGCCTACGCACCCGCTCCGGCGCGTCGGGGCCCATGCCGGGCGGCGCCGAAAATACTTGTCACGATGGAAAGTACGTGCAAGGGTGGAGGAACGTTCCCGGCCGCACACGAGGAGACCGCCATGACCACGATGCACCCGCCCACGCCCGACGAGGCGCGCGCGCTCCTCCGCTCCTCCACGGCCTCCGCCGCCGCGGTGCGGGACATCGGCGGCAACCGCCACGCGCAGTGGCTGACCGGCCACGCGGTCGCGGTGTTCTCCTACTTCGCCGCGCTCGCGACCGCCGACCAGGACGTCGAGGTGCTCGTCTCCTCGCTCGCCTACGCCGCCGCCCTCGCCGTGCTGAGCGTGACGCTCCTGCCGGGCGCGACCGTGAGCAAGTCCGGCATGGGCCGGCGCTGGCTGCGCGCGCTCCTGTGGTGGGGCGTGATCTACGCCGCGTGCATGGTCGTCGGCCTGTACCTCTTCCGCGCCGAGCCCGCGTTCTGGCTCTCCGCCGCCGTGGTGACCGCGCTTCCGCTCGCGCTCGGCGCCCTGCGGGAGAACCGGGCATGACGGCCGCACCGGCACCCGGCGGCGCCCTGCCCGCGCCCGACGTCGTCGGTGCCAGCGCCCGCGTGCGGCTCGACGAGGTCATCCACGCCCCCGTCCGGCTGTCCATCGTCGCCGCGCTCGCCGCGACGGACGAGGCGGAGTTCGGCGCGGTCCGCGACGCCGTCGAGGTCTCCGACTCCGCGCTCAGCAAGCACGCGTCCGCGCTCGAGCAGGCCGGCTACGTCGCCGTCCGCAAGGGGTACGTCGGCAAGCGCCCCCGGACCTGGCTCAAGCTGACCCCGCCCGGGCGGGACGCCCTCGCCGCGCACCTCGCAGCGCTGCGGCGGATCGCCGGCGACGCCTGACGCGTCTCCGGCGGCGCCCACCCACGCTGCGCCCGCAGAACCAGCCGACACTCTCGCCGTGACGCACGTCACACTTGTTTATGGTCAGTTCGACCATCAAACGCTGGCGCACCGGCGCGGCGTAGATCATTATGGTCATCATGACCACAACGACCAGCACGGCACTGCTCACCGACCACTACGAGCTCACCATGCTGCGCGCCGCGCTGGCCGACGGCACCGCGCACCACCGCGCAGTCTTCGAGGTCTTCGCCCGGTCCCTGGCCGCCGGCCGCCGCTACGGCGTCGTCGCCGGGCTCGGCCGCGTCGTCGAGGCCGTCGAGGCCTTCCGGTTCACGCCCGAGCACGTCGCGTGGCTGCGCGAGGCGGGCATCGCCGACGACGCGACCGCCGCCTACCTCGCGCGGTACCGCTTCACGGGCAGCATCGACGCATACCGCGAGGGCGAGCTCTACTTCCCGCACTCCCCCGTGCTGACCGTGACCGGCACGTTCGCGGAGTGCGTGCTGCTCGAGACGGTCGTGCTGTCGATCCTCAACAGCGACTCGGCCGTCGCCTCCGCCGCGGCGCGCATGGTCAGCGCCGCGAACGGCCGCGTGCTCCTCGAGATGGGCAGCCGCCGGACCGGCGAGCACGCCGCGGTCGCCGCCGCCCGCGCGGCGTACGTCGCCGGCTTCGACGCCACGAGCAACCTCGAGGCCGGCTTCCGGTACGGGATCCCGACGCGCGGCACCGCGGCGCACGCCTTCACCCTCGCCCACGCCAACGAGCCGGCCGCCTTCGGCTCGCAGGTCCGCGCGCTCGGCGCCGGCACCACGCTGCTCGTCGACACGTACGACACGCGCGAGGGCGTCGAGCACGCGGTCGCCGCCGCCGGCCCGGACCTGGGCGCCGTCCGCATCGACTCCGGCGACCTGGCCGCCGAGGCCCGCGCCGCCCGGGCGCAGCTCGACGCGCTCGGCGCGAGCACGACCCGCATCGCCGTGACCGGCGACCTCGACGAGCACGGCATCGCCGCCCTGGCCGACGCCCCGGTCGACGTCTACGGCGCCGGCACCCGGCTCGTCACCGGCTCCGGCCACCCGACGTGCGGGATGGTCTACAAGCTCGTCTCGATCGCCGACCGCCCCGGCGCCGACGCGCCGATGCGCGCCGTGGCGAAGCGGTCCGCGGGCAAGGCCAGCGCCGGCGGTCGCAAGGTCGCCTACCGCGGCCTCGACCACGCCGGGTACGCGTCGCGCGAGAACGTCGTGGTCCGCCACCTGCCGGACGCCCCCGAGGCCGGCCTCGGGCGGGCGCTGCAGGTCCCGGTCGTGCGCGGCGGGAACGTCGTGCACCACCCGTCGCTCGCGGAGATCCGCGCGCACCACCGCGGCGCGAAGGCCGAGCTCATGCCCCTCGACCTCGACCTGGCCCCCGGCACCCCGCGCCTGGCCGCCGACCCGACCGCCCTCACCCCCACGACAGGAGCCTGACCGATGACGACCCCCACCCCCACCCTCGCCCTCGTCGTCGTCGACGTGGAGGTGTGCTTCGCCGAGGGCGGCACGCTGCCCGTCGCCGGTGGCGCCGCCGTCGCCGCCGCGGTCACCGCCCACCTGGACGCGCACCCGCAGCGGTACGCGCGCGTCGTCGCCTCGCGCGACTGGCACGACCCGCTGCCCGGCACGAACGACGGCCACTTCGCGAGCCCCGGCACCGAGCCCGACTTCGTCCGCACCTGGCCCGAGCACGGCGTCGCCGGCACCCCGGACGCCGAGTACCACCCGGCCCTGCGCCTGCCCGCCGGGACCGTGCACGTCGTCAAGGGCATGGGCCGGGCGGACTACTCCGCGTTCGACGGCGTGCAGCTCGACACGCTCGGGACCGCCGCTCCGCTGGGCGTGCTGGACGCGCTGGACGGGGTCGACGTCGTCGAGGTCGTCGGCATCGCGACCGACCACTGCGTGCGGGCGACCGCGCTGGCCGCCGCGGCGGCGGGCTTCGGGGTCCGCGTCCTGACGGACCTGACGGCCGGCGTGGCCGTGCCGACCACGATCGCGGCGCTCACCGAGCTCGCGCAGGCGGGCGTCGAGCTCACGACCTCCGCGGCGGTGACGTCGTGAGCCCCGGCGCCCGCGCCGCCGGCCCGGCGCAGGCCGGCGACACACCGGGCCCGACGGCGGCCACGCCGCGAGCCACCACCCCGGACGCGAAGGACGCACGATGAGCCACGACCGCACGCCCGCCGCGCAGGCCCCCGAGGGCTACGACCCGGGCGAGTACCCGGTGTTCTTCGTGACGGTCGACACCGCGATCTTCACCGTGCGCGACGGCGCTCTCAAGGTCCTGCTCGTGCAGCGCCAGGACGACCCGTACGCCGGCTGCTGGGCGCTGCCCGGCGGGTTCAAGAACCCCGACGAGACGCTCGACGAGGCCGCGTGGCGCGAGCTCGCCGAGGAGACCGGGGTGACCACGAGCGGGTGGCACCTCGAGCAGCTCGGCTCGTTCGGCGACCCCCGGCGCGACCCCCGCGGCAACATCGTCACGGTCGCGTACGTCGCGTTCGCCCCGGGCCTGCCCGACCCGGTCGCCGGGTCGGACGCCCGCGACGCGCGCTTCTGGGACGTCGACGACCTCGACCTGCCGAGCCTGCAGGGCGGCAACCACGACCGCGGCCTCGAGGACGCCCCCGAGCTCGCGTTCGACCACACCGTCATCGCCGCCCGAGCCGTCGACCGCGTCGCGGCCAAGCTCGAGTACACGACCCTCGCGACCGCGTTCTGCCGGCCGCAGTTCACGCTCGGCGAGCTGCAGCACGTCTACGAGGCCGTGTGGGGCGTGCGCCTCGACCGGTCGAACTTCCGCCGCTGGGTCCAGCAGACGACGGGCCTCGTGCGCCCCGCCGACACCGACACCCGCCGGACGTCCGGGGGCCGCGGCCGCCCCGCCGCGCTGTTCGAGGCGCGCTCGGAGCTCGGCACCCTCTACCCGCCGCTGCTGCGGCCCGACGACGCCCGCGCGCTGCGCCCGGCGAAGGAGACCCGATGACGACCCTGCGCGTCCTGCTCGCCCAGACCACGACCCGCGTCGGCGACCTGCCCGGCAACGCGGCTGCCCTCGCCGCCGCGGTCGCGGCAGCCGAGCAGGCGTGCGCGGACGTGCTCGTGACCCCGGAGATGGCTGTCACGGGGTACCCCGCCGAGGACCTGCTCGCCGAGCCGGACTTCGTGGGCGCCGCGATGGACGCCGTGACCGACGTCGCCGCGTCCACCGGCAGGACCGTCGCGCTGCTCGGGTCGCCGTGGCACGTCGGGCGGCTGCCCGACGCCGGTGGCGCCGGCGCGCACGGCTGGTCGACCGACGCGCTCGAACGCCCGCTGCGCAACGTCGCGGCGGTGGCGCACCGGGGGCGGGTCGTCGCCGCGCACGCCAAGTCGCTGCTCCCGACCTACTCGGTGCTCGACGACGCGCGCCACTTCGCGCCCGGCGCGCGGCGCCAGTCGCTGTACACGGTCCGCACGGCCGAGGGTCCGGTCACGTTCGGCGTGCTGGTCTGCGAGGACGTGTGGGACCCGGCGCTCGCCGTCGAGGCGGCCAGGGCCGGTGCGCAGGTGCTGCTGGTGCCGAACGCGTCGCCGTACCACGTCGGCAAGCCCGCGCTGCGGCTCGCGCGGGTCACGGCCGCGGCCCGCGCCTCCGGGGTGCCGATCGTCTACTGCAACACCGTCGGCGGGCAGGACGAGGTCGTCTTCGACGGCGGCTCGTTCGTGGTGGACGCCGACGGCGGGCTCCTCGCGCAGGCACGGTCGTTCGCGGCGGACGAGCTCGTCGTCGACGTGCCCGTGAGGCCGCGGCACGAGGTCGCCCGCGGCGCCGGTCCCGGCCGGGACGCCGGGCTCGCGTGGGGCACCGCGCGCGTCGCCGACCCGCGGACGGGCGCGTCCGACGTCGTCGACCTCGGCGTCACGCACACGACCCGCACGCCGCTCGCGCCGCCGGTCGTGACCCCCGCCCTGGACGCCGACGCCGAGGTGTACGCCGCGATCGTCACCGGCTTCGGGGACTACTGCCGCCGCGTCGGCCTGCCCCGGGTCGTGCTGGGCCTGTCGGGCGGGATCGACTCGGCGCTGGCCGCCGTCGTCGCCGTCGACGCGCTCGGCGCGGACGCGGTGTGGGGCGTCGGCATGCCGGGCCCGTACTCGTCGGCCGGCTCGGTGGACGACGCGCGCGAGCTCGCGGCGAACCTCGGCATCCGGTTCGACGTCGTCCCGATCTCGGATGCGTACGCCGAGCGCCACGACGCCCTGGGTCCGCTGCTGGCCGAGGCGGCCGGCGCGGGGCGCTCGCCGTCCGGGGGCGTCGACCCGGTCGCGTGGGAGAACCTGCAGGCCCGGCTGCGCGGCACGACGCTCATGACGATCGCGAACGCGACGGCCGCCCTCGTGTGCACCACGGGGAACCGGTCGGAGTCGGCCGTGGGGTACTTCACGCTCTACGGCGACAGCTGCGGGACGGCGCCGAACCCGCTCGGCGACCTGCTCAAGACGACGGTGACGCGGCGCGACGGCAGCGTGCTGCCGGGCGTGTACGGGCTCGCGGAGTGGCGCAACGCGCAGGCCGCCGCCGCCGGGCAGGTGCCGCCGATCCCCGCCGCGACGCTGACGAAGCCCGCGTCCGCCGAGCTCGCGCCGGACCAGCGGGACACCGACTCGCTGCCGGCGTACCCGGTGCTCGACCGGCTCCTGCTCGCGTTCCTCGAGGACCACGCGACCGCCCAGGAGCTCGCCCGGACGCTCGTGGACGAGGACGGCTGGGACGTCGGCGCGGCGGTCGCGACCGTCAACCGGGTCCTCGCGCTCGTCGACCGCAGCGAGTTCAAGCGGCGGCAGGCCCCGGTCCGCATCAAGGTCTCGCGGCTCGCGTTCGGGCGCGACCGGCGGATGCCGATGGCGAACCACTGGTCGCACGCGCGCGCCGTGGTGCCGGAGCGCGAGGCGCTGCCCGCGTGACGAGAGGCGCTGCCGCGCGGGGGCGGCGCACCGGCGGAGTGCTCGCGACTCCCGCCGGGCGCCGCCCGACCCCACGCCCCCGGGTGCGGTGCGGCGTCCTCCCTCAGCCGCGGCGCCAGAGCTGGGCGGCGTTGCCGTTGCACGTGTACTGGGAGATCCGCGCCCCGTCGGCCGTGTCCCGGGCGTAGTTGTCCAGGCACAGCCCGCTGTGCCGGTTGCGCAGGGAGAACCACCCGTTGCCCCGGTCCAGGAGCGTCCAGTCCTGCGCGGTGGCGCCGTTGCACGTCCCCAGCCGGACGTCGGAGTCGAGCGCCGTCCCGGAGCCCCAGTTCTCGAGGCACAGGTTCGCGTGCTGGTTGCGGATCCGGTAGTGACCGCCGACGTAGCTGAACTCCCACGCCTGGGCGTTCGAGCCGGTGCAGGTGTAGAGCCGCACCTCGGAACCGGGCGCGGTTCTCCACTCCCAGTCGTCGACGCACTTGTTGCTGTGCTGGCCGCGGATGCCGGGCTTGGTCATCCCGGTCGGCAGCGGCTGGCCGAAGAAGGGGTCGCCGTTGTCACGCCAGTACAGCTGCTGGACGCGGGTGTGCCGGTTCGGGTCCTTGAGCGCGTCCGGGGTCGGGTTCGCGTAGTCGCGGGCGTGGAAGACGAGGAGGTCCGTACGGTTGTCCTCGGCGACGGTGAAGCTGCCGTGGCCCGGGCCGTACACCCCGTTCGCCGTCTGGAACACCGGCGTCGGGTGCTTGTACCAGGACGCCGGGTCGAGGAGGTTCGCGGTGTCCCAGGAGGACAGCAGCCCCAGCTTGTAGCGCGAGTCGGTCGCGGACGCCGAGTACGCGATGTAGACGCGGCCGTTCTTCAGGAGCGGCGACGGCCCCTCGACGACGCCTGCGACGCCTTCCATCTCCCAGGCGTACGTGGGACGCGCGATCTCGGTGGCGGCCGTGGCCAGCGAGGTGGGCGAGGCCATCCTCGCGATGTACATGTGGCTGTTGTAGCTCGTGCTCGGGCTGTCCTGCGCCCAGGTGAAGTAGCGCTGGCCGCCGAGCTCGAACGAGGCGGGGTCCAGCTGGAACGACTCCCAGCCGGTCGTGAAGCGCGCGGGCGCCGACCACGAGCCGGTCAGCGGGTTCGCCGACGTCGTGCGGGTCCAGTAGAGACGCTGGTCGAAGACCGCGCTGCTCGGGGACGCCGAGAAGTACAGGTACCACGCGCCGTCGTAGAACTTCACGTCGGGCGCCCAGATCCAGCCGCTCAACGGGCCGGAGGACGGCGCCTGGTAGATCGTCGTGGGCGTCGCGGTGCCCAGCCCCGCGAGGGTCGAGGCGCGGCGGAGCTCGACCCGCTTGTAGTCCGGCACCGACGCCGTCATGTAGTAGAAGCCGTCGGTGTGCTTGTAGATCGCCGTGTCCGCACGCTGCTTCACGAGCGGGCTGGGTGGCTCGATGAACTGGGCCTGCGCCGGCGCGGCGAGAGCGCCGACCGTCAGGGCCACGGCGGCCGCGGCGAGGAGTCGCCGGCCGAGAGTGCGCCGAAGAGACATGGGTGGGCTCGCTTCCGGGTGCGGTGGGGTCGGGGGTGCCGAGGGGAGGGCGAGGGCGCGGCGGTCAGCGCACGACACGGAACGTCGCGTCGGCGCGGCCGACGGCGTCCGTGACCGGGTCGATGCGCAGCACGTACGACGAGTGCCGGAGGTACCGGTCGGGGACGTTGTACGAGCGGTAGGACGTCCAGGACGACGAGGCGAGCCCCGCGACCGGCACGAAGCTGGCGTCCGCGGCGAACGTGCTCGACCCGTCGTTGCGCTCGAGCCGCACGGCGTAGGCGTAGTTCCGCAGGTAGTGGTCGGGGAAGTTCACCGACTGGAACGACACCGTCCCGTTGCCGGCCAGCCCGGGCACCACGCGCCACTGGGCGTCCTGGGCGGGCGAGACGTCGGCGTCGATGCGTGCCTGGTAGCTCGCGTGGCGCACGTAGCGGTCCGGGACGTTGTACGACTGGATCCGGCTGATCGCCGTCGTGCTCCCGCCCCACCGCGACAGGACCCGGCTCGACTCGGCCGCCGTGAGCTGCAGGATCGAGCCGTGCCGCTTCTTCGTGGCGCCCAGGCCGTAGCCGTTCACGGTCTGGAAGTTCCGCGTGCTGCCGAGGTTCGACGACCGCAGCGGCATGTACCCGCGCCCCGTGGCGTACTGGTCGAGCCACAGCCCCCACGACGTTCCGTTGTTGAACGGCATCCACATCGGGCCCTCGACGACGGTGCCGCCTCCGGTGCCGTTGGAGATGCCCAGGTGCGACAGGTCGCCCAGGGCGGTCCAGGTCCCGAGCACCGAGTTGCTGCCCTCGATCGTGATCTGCCCCTCGGCGGACGCCCGGTAGTAGCGGTAGCCACCGACGCTGTTCGGCACCTCGACGATCTGGGTGTCGATGATGCCCTGGCTCCGGGTCGCGGGTCGGTCGATGTACACCTGAGCCGGGGTGAACGTGCGGAAGTCGCTGGTCCGCGAGTAGTAGATGCGGTGCTTCGTGACGCCGTCGCGCGCGGCGTTGGTGGCCCAGTACACGACGTAGTCGTTCGTCGCGGGGTTCCAGATGGCCTCGGGCGCCCACGCGTTGCCCGCCCCGGGGATGCTGCCGGCGACGTTCACGAGCCGCGGGGCGGACCAGTCGACGAGGTTCGACGACTCCCACACCACGAGCGACGTGCTGCCGCGGCCCGAGGCGTCACCCCACGAGGTCCCGCTCGCGATGCGCAGGTCCGTGGCGATGATCCAGTACCGGTCGCCGGCGGGCGAGCGCACGAGCGCCGGGTCCCGCACGCCGCGCGTCCCGACGGTCGAGACCAGGACGGGTGCGCCGTTGTTGAGGTCCGTCCAGGTCAGGCCGTCGGTGCTGTGCGCGAGGTGGATCTGCTCCCCGTTCGACGACTCGCCCGTGAAGTGTGCCAGGAGGTAGCCGGTGAACGGGTCGAGCGCCGCAGCTCGCTCGGCGGTGGCGACCGCCGAGGCCGCGAGCAGCGTCAACGTGGCGAGGAAGGCGGTCAGCGAAGTGGTGGGTCGACCTCGGGGTACGGCCAGTCTCATGCGAGCACTCCCTCGTGCCTCGGACGCAGCTGCGGGCGACCGGTCCCGTCGACCGTCACCGTCGTGCCGTCGGAGCGAGGACGTCGGTCCCGTCTTCCTCGACCGGACCGGCCGGCCGCGAGGCCACCGAGCGGAGGACCGTCCGCCTGACACCGTCGTCAGCAGGACTCGTGGCGCTCTCCGTCGGGACCGGGGACGGCCGACACCGTCTGCTCCCTGTGCGGACCACATGTTAGCGGTCACATCGACGCAGCGGCAGGGTTTCCGGACGACGGACGTGCGGCCGGACGACGACGCGACGGAGCCCCGGACCGCTCGATCCGGGGCCCCGTCGTGTCACGCCGGCGTGCCGCTCAGACGAGCACGGCGCCCTTCGACGCGGACTGCACGAGCTTTGCGTACTTGGCGAGCACCCCGCGCGTGTAGGTCGGGGGCAACGGGGCCCAGCCGACCTTGCGCGCCTCGAGCTCGGCGTCGTCGACCAGGACCTCGAGCGTCGCGTTCGCCACGTCGAGCCGGATCCGGTCGCCGTCGCGCACGAACGCGATGGGCCCGCCGTCGACCGCCTCGGGCGCGACGTGCCCGACGCACAGGCCGGTCGTGCCGCCCGAGAAGCGCCCGTCCGTCAGCAGCAGCACGTCCTTGCCGAGGCCCGCGCCCTTGATCGCACCCGTGATGGCGAGCATCTCGCGCATGCCCGGGCCACCCTTGGGGCCCTCGTAGCGGATCACGACGACGTCGCCCGCCACGATCGTGCCGTCCTCGAGCGCGTCCATCGCGGCGCGCTCGCGGTCGAACACGCGCGCGGTGCCCTCGAACACGTCGGAGTCGAAGCCCGCGGACTTCACGACGGCACCCTCGGGAGCGAGCGAGCCGTGCAGGATCGTGATGCCGCCCGTCTTGTGGATCGGGTTGCCCATCGCGCGCAGGATCTTGCCGTCCGGGTCCGGGGGCGCGATGTCCGCGAGGTTCTCGGCGATCGTCTTGCCCGTGACCGTGAGGCAGTCGCCGTGCAGCAGCCCGGCGTCGAGGAGCGCCTTCATGATGACGGGCACGCCGCCGATGCGGTCGACGTCGTTCATCACGTAGCGGCCGAACGGCTTGAGGTCGCCCAGGTGCGGCACCTTGGCGGCGACACGGGAGAAGTCGTCGAGCGTGAGGTCGACCTCGGCCTCGTGCGCGATCGCGAGCAGGTGCAGCACCGCGTTGGTCGAGCCGCCGAACGCCATGACGACGGCGATGGCGTTCTCGAACGCCTTCTTGGTCATGATGTCGCGCGCCGTGATGCCGCGGCGCAGCAGCTCGACGACCGCGGCCCCCGACTTCTCGGCGAACGCGTCGCGGCGGCGGTCCGCCGACGGGGGCGCGGCCGAGCCGGGCAGCGACATCCCCATCGCCTCGGCGACCGAGGCCATCGTGTTCGCGGTGTACATCCCGCCGCACGCCCCCTCGCCCGGGCACACCGCGCGCTCGATGAGGTCGACGTCCTCGCGGCTCATGAGCCCGCGGGCGCACGCCCCGACGGCCTCGAACGCGTCGATGATCGTGACGTCCTTCTCGGTGCCGTCGGTCAGCCTCACGAAGCCCGGCGCGATCGAGCCCGCGTACAGGAACACGCTCGACACGTCGAGGCGCGCGGCGGCCATGAGCATCCCCGGGAGCGACTTGTCGCAGCCCGCGAGGAGCACGGAGCCGTCGAGCCGCTCGGCCTGCATGACCGTCTCGACCGAGTCGGCGATGATGTCGCGGCTCACGAGCGAGAAGTGCATGCCCTCGTGGCCCATCGAGATGCCGTCGGACACCGAGATGGTGCCGAACTCGAGCGGGAACCCGCCCGCCGCGTGCACGCCCACCTTGACGGCCTTCGCGAGGCGGTCGAGGGACAGGTTGCACGGCGTGATCTCGTTCCACGAGCTCGCGACGCCGATCTGCGGCTTGGCGAAGTCGTCGTCGCCCAGGCCGACCGCGCGCAGCATCCCGCGCGAGGCCGTGGCCTCGAGACCGTCGGTGACCGTGCGCGAGCGCGGCTTGAAGTCGATGCCGTCGATCGGCGTCGGCGCGGGTGCCGACGGCGGCGTGGTCGAACGGGGCTGGGTGCTGTCAGCGGACACGGACGTGGTCATGCTCGCGAGTGTAGGTCGGCGCGTGAGTGCCGGGGCGACGGGGGTCGCACTGCGGACCACGCGCGCGCCGCGGGGTGGCGCGACGGCGCCGGACGGCCCTGCGACGTCCGAGGCGTGGACGCTCACGGCCGCGCCGCGGGCGCCGGTGCGCGGCGCGGGGCGTGCGGCGGCCGGCCGGGTCGGCACCCGCCGACCCGGCCGGCCGGCGACCTCAGGCGTCGGCCCCGAGGCGCAGCATGACCTTGCTGCTGCCGGTGCTCCGGTCGGCCGCGACCCGCAGCGCCTCCGCGGCCTCGTCGATCCCGAACGTGTGCGTCATGAGCGGGTCCACGTCGAGGCCGTCCGCGAGCGCCGTGATCGCGTCGTCGATCTCCTCGGCGAACCGGTACGAGCCCATCCAGGTGATCTCCCGCGTCACGAGCTCGCCGAGCACGGCCGTCGCCTCGGTCCCGGGGAGGTTCCCGACCTGCACGAGCGTGCCGCCCTTGGCGGTCGCGTGCAGCACGGCCCCGAGCGCTGCCGGCACGCCCGACGCCTCGAACACGAGCTCGACGTCCTCCGGGAGCGGCCCCACGGAGACGTCGACGACCTCGTCGGCGCCCATGGCCCGCGCCACCGCGAGCGACGTGGCGGCGACGTCGGCGGCGATCACCGTCGTCGCGCCGTGGTGCTTCGCCGCGGCCACGACGAGGGCACCGATCGGCCCGCAGCCGTTGACGAGCACCGTGCGTCCGGCCACGTCGGCGCGCCGGACCGCGTGGATGGCGACCGCGAGCGGCTCGGCGAGCGCACCGCGCCGCGTCGACACCCCGTCGGGCAGCGGGCGGACCTGCTCCGCCCGGACGGCCCTGAGCTCGCAGAACCCACCGTCCGTGTGCGGGTCGAACGCCGCGGAGCCGAAGTACCGCACCGCCGGGTACAGGTTCGTGCGCCCGGCAAGCCGCGGCGGCATCGCGCCGTCGCCCACGAGCTGGGCGGGCTGGAACGTGACCGGCCGGCCCACCTCGAGCCCGCGGACGTCCGCACCGGTGGCCACGACGCGCCCCGCGACCTCGTGCCCGAGGACCAGGGGGTGCCGCAGCACCGCGGTCCCGGAGCGGCCGTGCCGCCAGTACGCGAGGTCGGAGCCGCACACGCCGCCCCACTCCATGGCGACCAGCACCTCGTCGGGCGCCGGCGTCGGGTCGGGGAGGTCGTCGACGCGGAGGTCGCCCGCGCCGTGGACCACGACGGCCTTCATACGGCGTCCTCGAGCCGGACGAGGTCGCGTCCGCGGACCTCGGGCGAGACGATGGCCGAGACCAGCGTGATGAGGCTGTAGACCACGAGCATCGCCGCGATGGGCCACCACGACCCGGTGACCGCGGTGAGCGTCGCCGCGAGCAGCGGGCCGATCGCGGTGGCGAGGATGCCGCCGATCTCCTTGGCGAGCGCGAGCTGCGTGAAGCGCGTGCGGGCGCCGAAGAGCTCGGCCATCGTCACGCTCTCGAGCGAGAACAGGCCCAGGACCGCGAGGTTGTGCAGCAGGATCATCGAGACGGTCAGCGCGAGGGTGCTGCCCTGCTGGATGAGGTTGAGCAGCGGGAACGCGAGGATCGCCGAGACGATCGTGAGCACCATGTAGACCGGGCGCCGGCCGAAGCGGTCGCCGAGCAGACCCACGATCGGCACCGTCGCGAAGCCGACGATCGAGCTGTAGAGGATCGCGTTCGTCGCGAGGCTGCGGTCGAGCAGCAGCGTCGTGGCGATGTACCCGACGAGGAAGGTCTGGATCAGCCCCGAGTTGCCGGCCTGCCCGAAGCGCAGCCCGAGCGCGATGAAGAACGCCTTGCCCTTGCGCTGGTGCAGCGCGGCCTCCAGGACGCTGGCCTCGGCGGTCTTCGCCGCGGCGGCCTCGAGCTCCTCGCGGGTCAGTGCGACGCCCTCCGCGGTCACGTCCGCGCGGCTCTCGAAGACCGGGCTCTCCTTGAGGTGTGTCCGGATCCAGATGGCGAAGATCATGAGCACGAAGCTGAACAGGAACGGCAGGCGCCAGCCCCAGGACAGCAGCTGCTCCTCGGTGAGGACGGCGAGCAGCAGGGCCCACAGGCCGGTCGCAGCGAGCGTGCCGGTGTTGGTGCCGAGGCTGACCAGCGACGCGACCACGCCGCGCTTCTTCACCGGGGCGTACTCCGCGAGCATCGTCGTCGCGCCCGCGATCTCCGCGCCGGCCCCGAAGCCCTGCGCGAGGCGGAGGACCACGAGAAGGATCGGCGCGGCAAGGCCGACCTGCGCGTACGTCGGGAGCACGCCGATGAGGGTCGTCGAGGCGCCCATGAGGGCGATCGTGATGAACAGGACCCTCTTGCGGCCGATCCGGTCCCCCATCCGGCCGAAGTAGATCGCGCCGGCGAGCCGGGCGACGTAGCCCACGCCGTAGGTGCCCATCGCCGCGATCAGGCCGATCGCCGGGTCGACGTCGGGGAAGAAGATCTCGTTGAACACGATCGCCGCGGCGAGCGAGTACAGCTGGAAGTCCATGAACTCCATGGCGGTGCCGAGCCAGCCGGACACCGCGACCCTCTTCAGGTCACCGGCCGTCCGCTCGGCGACCGCGCTCGGGGCCGTCAGGTTGTCGTGCGTCATCGTGTGCTCCTTCGCCCGCGACAGCGGTCCGATGCTCCATGCCCGCTCGTCGGGGTCCCGACGGGAAGACACGGCCTGGTGGTGCCGACGCCGTGGCGGGCGCCGGGATGGACCGGTCGGGCCGGTCGGATGGTCAGCTCTCGGTCGGGCGTCCGCCGCGGGGTGCCGCGGCGTCGTCCGTGACGGCGGGCGCCGCGACGGCGGCGCCGGGCCTCACCAGTCGTGCACGGACCCGTCGAGCCGGCGCGCGACCGGCAGGTACCGCGGCTCGTACGGGAAGCGCGCGGCCGCCTTCTCGTCGTACTCGACGCCGAGCCCGGGCGTCTCGTCGAGGTCGAGCGCCCCGTTCGCGAACCGGACGCCGCTGCGGAAGACCTCCATGGTCTCGGGCGCGTGCTCCATGTACTCCTGGATGCCGAAGTTCGGCACGGTCAGGTCGACGTGCACCGCCGCCGCCAGGGTCACCGGCGACAGGTCCGTGGCGCCGTGGGACCCGGTCCGCACCTGGTAGAGCGCGGCGAGGTCGAAGATCCGGCGCAGGTGCGTGATGCCGCCCGCGTGCACGACCGTCGTCCGGACGTAGTCGATCAGCTGCTCGGTGAGGAGGTGCTGGACGTCCCAGATGCTCGTCAGCACCTCCCCGACCGCGATCGGCGTCGTCGTGTGCTGGCGGATGAGGCGGAACGCCTCCTGGTTCTCCGCCGGCGTGGGGTCCTCCATCCAGAACAGCTGGACGTCCTCGACGCTCTTGCCGAAGCGCGCGGCCTCGAGCGGCGTGAGCCGGTGGTGCACGTCGTGCAGCAGGTGGAAGTCGAAGCCGAGCTTCGAGCGGATCTCCTCGAGGTACGTCGGGGCGAACCGCAGGTACGCCTCGGTCGACCAGGGCTGCTCCTCGGGCAGCGCGCTCGCGGCGGGCTCGTAGATCGCGCCCTTGCGGACGCCGTAGGTGCCGCCGACCTCGGGGACCGCGGCCTGCGCACGGACCGCCTGGTAGCCGAGCTCGCGGAACCGGACGACGTCGTCGATCAGCTCCGCGGTGTCGGCGCCGCTCGCGTGCCCATAGACCATCACGCCGTCGCGCGAGCGCCCGCCGAGCAGCTGGTACACCGGCAGGCCCGCGACCTTGCCCTTGATGTCCCACAGGGCGGTGTCGACCGCGGCGATCGACGTCATCGTGACCGGCCCGCGCCGCCAGTAGGGGCCCCGGTACAGGTACTGCCACATGTCCTCGATGCGCGCCGGGTCGCGGCCGATCAGCAGCGGGACGACGTGGTCGCGCAGGTAGCTCGCGACGGCGAGCTCGCGTCCGTTCAGGGTCGCGTCACCGAGCCCGGTGACGCCGTCGGACGTCGTGATGCGCAGCGTGACGAAATTGCGCCCCGGCCCTGCGACGAAGACCTCGGCGCGCTCGATGGTGCTCACGTGGCGTTCCCCCTCCGGCTCCCTGCCGCCCCGGGCCCCTGCCCGACGGACGCACTGCTGCAATGCAGTGCTTGTATACAAGGGCGATATGCACGATGTGTCAAGCCCTCTCGCACGTCGCGGTACGCGCCGCAGCGGGCCCGGCGGGCGGCGGTGCGCGGCAGCCGCACCCCGTCGCCGGGCTTGACCTGCGCTGACGCGACACGTTGTATACAAGGGCGCGCAACCGGGGTCGCGCGCGGTGTCGACGGCCGCGGACCAGATCGCGGACAGACCAGGCGAGGAGTCGGGATGACGGGAACGACGGCGGGCAGCACGGGCGGCCGGGCGCGCCCGGCCGCCGAGCGTCAGCGAGGCGCTGCGGACCCCGGCCCGCGCTCCGCCGGTCGCATCGTGTACGCCGAGCTCCGCCGACGGGTCGTCTCGCTCGACCTCCAGCCGGGAGCGCCCCTGTCGGAGAACGAGCTCGCCGCCGAGCTCGGCGTCTCCCGGACGCCCGTGCGCGACGCACTCATGCTCCTGCAGCAGGAGGGGCTCGTGCAGATCTTCCCGAGGATCGGCTCCTTCGTCTCGCGCGTGGACCCGCAGCGTGTCGTCGACGCCCAGTTCCTGCGCGAGGCCGTCGAGCTCGCGTCGCTCGACGACGTGCCGGCCGAGCCCGACCCCGGCGTCACGGCCGAGCTGCAGGAGAACATCGCGCTGCAGCGCCTCGTCGAGGGCGACCACGAGGAGTTCTTCCGCCTCGACGAGCTGTTCCACCAGGGGCTCATGCGCCTCGCCGGGCACGAGGGCACGTGGCCCTCGGTCGTCGCCGCGAAGGCCCACCTCGACCGGGCCCGGCGCCTCGGGCTCTCCGAGGTCGGCAGCGTCCGGGTCTTCGTCGAGCAGCACGCGCACGTGCTCGACGCGCTCCTGCGGGGCGGCGCGAGCGAGGCCCGCCCGCTCCTGCGGACGCACCTGCGCACCGTGATCGACGACATCGAGCGGGTGCGCGCCCGCTCCCCCGAGCTCTTCGCGGCCAACACGGGGGCGCCCACGCGCCGTAGCGTCGCCGTCTGGGAGTGAGGAGCGCGACGCTCAGTCGCGCGCCTGCCACGTGCACACGCACGCCTCGTTGCCCTCGGCGTCCGCGAGCACCCAGAAGGCGGGGGCCCGGTCGTCGCTGACCAGGTGCCCACCCGCCGCGAGCGCCGCCGCCACGCGCTCCTCCGCGACGTCGTGCGGGACCGTGACGTCGAGGTGGATGCGGTTGCGCTGCGGGCGCGGGGCGTCCATCTGCTGGAACCACACGGCGGGCCCGAGGCCCGTCGGGTCGAGCAGCGCCGGGGAGGGGTCGTCCGCCTCCGGCAGCCGCTCGGGGACGTAGCCGAGCACGGCACGCCAGAAGGGGTAGACCGCCGGGATGTCGAGCGCGTCGATGGCGACCTCGAGGGCGGACAGCACGGGGACCTCCGCCTCGAGCCCGAGCTCGTCGGCGACCGCGCTGATCGCCGCCGCAAGCTCCACGTCCTTCGCGGTCAGCCCGCCCGCGTCGTGCGTCAGCACCGACACCAGCACGCGCGGGTAGGTCAGGTGGACGTCCGGGTGGTGGTCCAGCGCCTCCGCGACAGCTGCGACCCGGGTGGCGACCTGGAGGCCGCGCTCGAACGAACCGGTGCGGAACGCCGCGTGCAGCCGGTTGAGCAGGACGCGCCAGTGGCGGGCGTCGACCTGCGCGGAGACCTCGGTCGCGGTGAGCGTCGTCCTCGGCGTCGTCATCCACCCAGCGTCCCACCCGGCACCCACGCGGACGAGACGACCGGACCAGTGCCGGGCGCCGCGCCCTGGCCACCCTCCCGCGAGCGGCGCAGGATAGGTCTTGCGGTTGACGCTGCGTCAACTTCTAGCGTCGGGGACGACGGCGGACGGACCGCCGTCAGGACGAGGAGACGGCACGTGCGGAGCGAGACCTGGACCATCGGGGACCTCGCGCGCCTCTCGGGCGTGACGTCCCGGACGCTGCGCCACTACGACGCGATCGGGCTGCTGGCCCCCGTCGACGTGGGGGCGGGCGGGCGTCGGCTCTACGGGCGCGACGAGCTGCTGCGGCTGCAGCAGATCCTCGTGCTCCGCGAGCTCGACGTCGACCTGCCGACCGTCGCCCGCGTGCTGGCGGCCGACGGTGAGCACGGCGTCCGGGCCGGGCTGCTGCGCGAGCACCACGCCCGGCTCGTGGCGGAGCGGGACCGGTTCGACCGGCTCGCGGCGACCGTCGCCTCGACCCTCGAGTCCCTGGAAGGGGGGCACGACATGGCAGCGAAGGACCTGTACGCAGGCTTCGACAACAGCCAGTACGACGCCGAGGCGCGCGAGCGCTGGGGCGACGAGGCGGTGGACCGCAGCAACCAGGCATGGGCCGGGCTCGGCGCGGACGGGCAGGCGGCGCACCACCGCGAGAGCCAGGCGATCGGCGAAGGGCTCGCGGCGTGCCTGGCCGAGGGGCTCGCGCCGGACGACGAGCGCACGCAGGGGCTCGTCGCGCGTCACTTCGCGCAGATCGCGACGTTCTGGACGCCGAACCGCGAGTCCTACCGCGGGCTGGGGCAGATGTACGTCGACGACGAGCGCTTCACGGCGACGTACGACGCGTTCGCGCCGGGCCTCGCGGTGTACCTGCGGGACGCGATCGACGTGTGGGCCGAGCGGCTCCCGTCGGGCACCTGAGCGGCCGCGGGACCCACGTCGGAGACGGATCCGCCTGCTGGGGCGCCACCCAATCGTTTCACTCGGGGGTGGTGTCCCAGCAGGCAAGACAAGTTGACGAGTGAACGGCAAAGGTCACGCTACGGTCACGGCTCCGCTGACCTGAAGGAGCGCCCGCCATGACTGCCTCACCCGTCGCACCGGCCCGCACCCAGAGCACCCAGCACGACGCCGACCTCGCGCGACCCGGTCTCACCGTGGGCGCCCGCCGGGCGCTCGCCGCCCTCCGGATCGCCCTCGGGCTCGTCTTCCTGTGGCCCTTCCTCGACAAGACGTTCGGCCTCGGCTACGCCACGCCGTCCGAGGGCGCGTGGATCGCGGGCGGCACGCCCAGCCAGGGCTACCTGCTGCACGGCGTGGAGGGGCCCGCCAAGGACCTCTTCGCGTCGATCGCGAGCCCCGTCTCGGACTGGCTGTTCATGCTCGGGATGCTCGGCGTCGGGCTCGCGCTGCTGCTCGGCATCGGGCTGCGCGTCGCCGCGGTCGCCGCCGCGCTCCTCATGGTCCCGCTCTACATCGCGGCCTGGCCGTTCGCCGCGGGCAGCCAGAACCCCGTCGTCGACCAGCACCTCGTCTACACGCTCGCCGCGATCGCCCTCGCCGCGACCCTCGCCGGCGACACGTGGGGCCTCGGCCGCCCGTGGTCGCGCCTCGCGCTCGTCCGGGCGAACCCCTGGCTGCGCTGACGCACGTGCCCGCCGGGTGGCGTCGCCGTCAGTCGAGCTGCGCCGCCCGGAACTCGTCCTCGAGCATCCCCATCACGATCGAGTCGCACCACCGGTCGCCGTCGCGGTACGCGTCCCGCAGCCGGCCCTCGTGCCGGAACCCGAGGTTCTCGTAGATCGCGATCGCCCGGTGGTTGATGCTCAGCACGTCGAGGCCCACGCGGTGCAGCCCGAGACCGTCGAACGCGAGCCCCAGCACGAGCTGGATCGCCTCCGTGCCGTAACCGCGCCCGCGGTAGGCGGGGCGCATCACGAGCCGCAGGTTGGCGCTGCGCACCACCGGGTCGATGTCGTTGAGGACGATCTCGCCGCGGTACTCGTCGGAGCCGCTCGAGGTGACCGCGAGGTCGATGCGGTCCTCGTGCGTCGAGATCGTCGCGCACCACTCCGCGACCTGCTCGCGCGTGAACGTCGCGGTCGTGCCCGTGAGCCGCATGCCCTCGGGGTCGTGCACCAGGTCCCACATCGCGTCGGCGTCGTCCGCGCGGACGGGTCGCAACCGGATCATCTCGCCCTGGAGCGTCGGCTTCTCCATCGGTCCGTTCCTCCTGATCGTGGCCCCCACCCGGGAGCCTACGGACAGCGGGTGACCACCATGTTTCGCCGCGCTGCACGAGGCGAGGCCGGTCCTCGCGACCGGGCGGCGCCCACCCAGGCCTCCACCTGCCACGCTCCCCGCGCCGCGTCCGGGCCGCGCGGCTAGCGTGACCGCGTGACCGCGATCCACTGGTTCCGACGCGACCTGCGCCTCGCGGACAACCCCGCCCTCCTCGCCGCCGGCGCCGACGGGCGCGACGTCCTGCCGCTGTTCGTGCTCGACGACGCGCTGCTGGCGCGGTCCGGCCCGCCGCGTCGTGCCTACCTGCTGCGCAGCCTGCGCGCGCTCGACGACGCGACCGGCGGACGTCTCGTGGTGCGCCGCGGCGCAGCGACCGAGGTGCTGCCCGAGGTGGCCCGGGAGGTCGCAGCCGACGAGGTCCACGTGGCGTCGTCGTACGAGCCCGCGGGCCGACGCCGCGACGAGCAGGTCCGGACGGCCCTCGAGGCGGCGGGCACCGCGCTCGTCGAGACCGGCTCGCCGTACGCCGTCGCCCCCGGCCGGCTGCGGACCGGCGGCGGGACCCCGTTCCAGGTGTTCACGCCGTTCCGCACGGCGTGGCTCGCGCACGGGTGGCGTGCACCCGCGACCGGCCCGGCGCCGCGCTGGGCGGACGGCGTCCGCAGCGACGGCCTGCCCGACGAGCCGGGACCCGACGGTCTGGACCTCCCCGATGCGGGTGAGGCCGCCGCGCGCGAGCGCTGGGCCGCGATGGTCGACGACGGCCTCGCCGGGTACGCGGACGACCGCAACCGGCCCGACCTCGACGCGACGTCACGGATGTCGCCCGCGCTCAAGTGGGGCGAGGTCCACCCGCGCACGCTGCTCGCCGACCTCGCGCGCCGGCCCGGCGACGGCGCCGCGGCGTTCCGCTCCGAGCTCGCCTGGCGCGAGTTCCACGCCGACGTGCTGTTCCACCACCCGACCGCGTCGTGGCAGTCGCTGCGCGAGGTCGTGCCCGACGACTCGTGGGTCACCGGCGAGCGCGAGGCCGCGGCGCTCGAGGTGTGGGCCGCCGGGCGCACCGGGTACCCGTTCGTCGACGCGGGGATGCGCCAGCTGCGCGCGGAGGGCTGGATGCACGGGCGCCTGCGCATGATCACCGCGTCGTTCCTGATCAAGGACCTGCACGTCGCCTGGCAGCGCGGCGCCGCGCACTTCATGCGCTGGCTCGTCGACGGCGACGTGCCGCAGAACCAGCTCAACTGGCAGTGGGTCGCGGGCACCGGTCGCGACGCGGCGCCGTACTTCCGGGTCTTCAACCCGGTGACGCAGGGGCGCACGCTCGACCCCGACGGCGCGTACGTGCGGCGCTGGGTGCCCGAGCTGCGCGGCATCCCGGGGGCGGCGGTGCACGAGCCGTGGAAGCTGCCGCGCGCGGCGGCGCCGGACTACCCCGAGCGGGTCGTGGACCACGCCGAGGAGCGCAAGGCCGCGCTCGACGCGCACGCGCGCCGGTCGCGCTGAGCACCCGGCCGCCGGAGGTCGACGGCGGCGCCCGGCCCCGCGCGGCGTCCCGCACCCGCCGCGCCACCACAACGCAGAAACCCTGCCTCCCAGGGACGACGACGGCGGCCGGCCCCCGGAGGGACCGACCGCCGTCGTCGCTGCTGCGTGCCTTGACTGGGCGTCAGCCCTGCGCCACGCGCTCGAGCACGAGCTCGCGCACGCGGCCCGCGTCGGCCTGACCGCGCGTGGCCTTCATGACCGCGCCGATGATCGCGCCGACCGGGCCGAGGTTGCCGGAACGGATCTTCTCGGCGATGTCGGGCTGCCCGGCGAGCGCGGCGTCGATCGCCTCGAGCAGCGGGCCGTCGTCGGACACGACCTCGAGCCCGCGCGCGACGACGACCTGCTCGGGGCCGCCCTCGCCCGCGAGCACGCCCTCGAGCACCTGGCGCGCGAGCTTGTCGTTGATCCGACCCGCGTCGACGAGCGCCTGGAGCTCGCCGATCTGGGTCGGGGTGATCGGCAGCTCGGCGAGCTCGACCTCCTGCTGCTTCGCGGTGCGGGCCAGCTCACCCATCCACCACTTGCGCGCGGCGGCCGGGCTCGCGCCCGCGCCGATCGTCGCCTCGATGAGCTCGATGGCACCGGCGTTGACCACGTCGCGCATCTCGGCGTCGGCGTAGCCCCACTCCCCCTGCAGCCGGCGGCGCCGGGCCGCGGGCAGCTCGGGGAGCGCGGCGCGGATCTCCTCGACCCACGCGCGGTCCGGCGCGATCGGCACGAGGTCCGGCTCCGGGAAGTAGCGGTAGTCCTCGGCGTCGGACTTCACGCGGCCCGGCGTGGTGCTGCCGGTGTCCTCGTGCCAGTGCCGGGTCTCCTGGACGATCGTGCCGCCCGCGTCGAGCACCGCGGCCTGGCGCGACACCTCGTAGCGGACCGCGCGCTCGACCGACCGGAACGAGTTCACGTTCTTGGTCTCGGTGCGGGTGCCGAGCGGCGACTCCGGGGTCGGGCGCAGCGACAGGTTCACGTCGGCGCGCACGTTGCCGCGCTCCATGCGGGCCTCGGAGACCCCGAGGGTGCGGAAGATGTCGCGGAGCGTCTGGACGTACGCGCGGGCGACCTCGGGGACGCGCGCGCCCGCACCCGTGATGGGCCGCGTGACGATCTCGACGAGCGGGATCCCGGCGCGGTTGTAGTCGACGAGCGAGTACTCGGCGCCGTGGATGCGCCCGGTCGAGCCGCCGACGTGGGTGTTCTTGCCGGCGTCCTCCTCCATGTGCGCGCGCTCGATCTCGACGCGGAACGTCGACCCGTCCTCGAGCTCGACGTCGATCCACCCGTCGAACGCGATGGGCTCGTCGTACTGCGACGTCTGGAAGTTTTTCGGGACGTCCGGGTAGAAGTAGTTCTTCCGCGCGAACCGGCAGCGCTCGGCGATCTGGCAGTTCAGCGCGAGGCCAATCCGGATCGCGTACTCCACGGCCGTGCCGTTGACGACCGGCAGCGCGCCGGGCAGCCCGAGCGAGACCGGCGTCACGGCCGTGTTGGGCTCCTCGCCGAACGTCTGCGGCGCCGCGTCGAACATCTTGGTGCGCGTGCCGAGCTCGACGTGCACCTCGATGCCGAGCACCGGGTCGAACCGGGCCACGGCCTCGTCGTAGTCGACCAGGTCGACGGTCTGCGTGCTCATCGCGCCACCTCCAGCTCCGGCGCGCGGTCGAGGATCGACCCGCCCCACTGCGCCTCGAGCAGCGCCTCGAGCGCCGCCCCCACCCGGTACAGCCGGTCGTCGGCCTTCGCCGGTGCGAGCACCTGGAAGCCGACCGGCAGGCCGTCGTCGGACAGCCCGTTGGGGACCGAGAGCCCCGGGACGCCCGCGAGGTTCGCGGGGATGGTCGCGACGTCGTTGAGGTACATCGCGAGCGGGTCGTCGAGCTTCTCGCCCAGCTTGAACGCCGTGGTCGGCGCCGTCGGCGAGACGAGCACGTCGGCCTTCGTGAACGCGGCGTCGAAGTCGCGCTGGATCAGCGTGCGGACCTTCTGCGCGCTGCCGTAGTACGCGTCGTAGTACCCGGCGGACAGCGCGTACGTGCCGAGGATGATGCGCCGCTTGACCTCGTCGCCGAAGCCGGCGCCGCGGGTCGCGCCCATGACGCGCTCGGCGGTGACCGGGCCGTCGGCGGGCTCGACGCGCAGGCCGAAGCGCATGCCGTCGAACTTGGCGAGGTTGCTCGACGCCTCGCTCGGCAGGATCAGGTAGTACGCGCCGAGCGCGTAGGTGAAGTGCGGGCACGAGACCTCGACGATCTCGGCGCCCGCGCCGCGCAGCACGTCGAGCGACTCGGCGAAGCGTGCGCTCACGCCGGGCTGGTAGCCCTCGCCCGTGAGCTCGGTGACGACGCCGACGCGCACGCCGGTCAGGTCACCGGTGAGGCCCTGGCGCGCCGCATCGACGAGCCCGGGCAGGGGCTCGTCGATCGACGTGGAGTCGCGCGGGTCGTGGCCGCCGATGAGCTCGTGCAGCAGCGCCGAGTCGAGCACGGTGCGCGTCACGGGGCCGGCCTGGTCGAGGCTCGACGCGAGCGCGATGAGCCCGTAGCGCGAGACGCCGCCGTACGTCGGCTTGACGCCCACCGTGCCGGTCACGGCAGCGGGCTGCCGGATCGAGCCGCCGGTGTCGGTGCCGATCGCGAGCGGGGCCTCGAACGCGGCGACCGCCGCCGCCGAGCCACCACCCGAGCCGCCGGGGATCCGGTCGAGGTCCCAGGGGTTGTGGGTGTTGCCGAACGCGGAGTGCTCGGTGCTCGAGCCCATCGCGAACTCGTCCATGTTGGTCTTGCCGAGGATCGGCAGGCCCGCGGCCTTGATCCGCTCGACGAGCGTCGCGTCGTACGGCGGGACCCAGTTCTCCAGGATCTTCGAGCCCGCGGTCGTCGGCAGGCCCTTCGTGACGATGATGTCCTTGACGGCGATCGGCACGCCCGCGAGCGTGTGGAGCTGCTCGCCGGCCGCGCGCCGGGCGTCGACATCCCGCGCCGTGGCGAGCGCCTCCTCGCCGCTGACGTGCAGGAACGCGTGCACCGCGGGCTCGACGGCGGCGATCCGGTCGAGGTGGGCCTGCGTCGCCTCGACGCTCGAGACCTCACCGGCGGCGAGACGCTCGGCGAGGTCGGCGGCGGTCAGGCGCGTGAGGTCGCTCATCAGTCCTCCTCCAGGATCTGCGGGACGAGGAACTTGCCGTCGCGCGCGGCCGGGGCACCCGCGAGGGCGTCGGCGGCGAGCAGCGGGGCCTCGGGGACGTCCGCGCGGAAGACGTTCGTGAGCGGGAGCGGGTGGCTCGTGGCGGGCACGTCGGGCGTGGCGACCTCGCTGACCCGCGCGACCGACTCGACGATCACGTCGAGCTCGCCCGCGAGACGGTCGAGCTCGGCGGGCGTCAGGTCGATCCGGGCCAGGGCTGCCACGCGCGCGACCTCGTCGCGGGAGAGGGTGGACATGGGGGAAGTCTAGGGCGTGCGGCCGTCCGGCCCGGCGAGCGGCACGGCGGTCCCCGCGGCCGCGCCGCCCCCGGTGGGCAGGGTCACCGACCGAGCCGAGAGCCGCCACGTTCGACTGACGAAACGTTCTACAACGTTGACATGCGCGGACGCGGCGCACTACCTCTGGAGGTCCTGCTCGCACGGCGGTGGCACCACGACGACGTGGGACGCACCGCCGGGCGCCGCAGCCCGTACCGGTGCCGGGCGTGACCCGCCTCGCCGGGCGCACGACCTGTCCCCTGACGCTCGTCGCCGTACCCAGCACCACGCACCGTCGTGCGCCCGGCCTGTGCCGCCGAGCGCCGACCGCCCGGTGTGAGCGCTCACACGATCCGAGAGGACTCCCATGCCTGCACTCCCCCGCCTGCACTCCCCCGCCGCCCACCGCACCGGCACGCCCACCCGGAGCCGCGCCCACCACGTGCTGCGCCGCATCGTCGCCGCCGCGGGTGCAGCCGTGCTCGTCGCCGCGGCGCTCGTCGTCCCCACCGCCCCCGCCACGGCCGTCGGCGAGGACACCGTCCGCAACCCGCTCCTGCCCGACGGCGCCGACCCGTGGCTGCAGTTCCACGACGGCAACTACTACCTCGCGACGACCACCTGGAGCTCGCAGCTCGTCATGCGCAAGTCCCCGACGCTGGCCGGGCTGCGGGGCGCCGCACCCGTGCACGTCTGGTCGGAGACCGCGGCCGACAGCGGGTTCAACTTCTGGGCGCCCGAGTTCCACCGGCTGACCGGGCCCAACGGCACCCGCTGGTACCTCATGTACACCTCGGGGACGAGCGCGAACCTCGACGGGCAGAAGCTCCGCGTGCTCGAGAGCGCGGGCGACGACCCGATGGGCCCGTACACGTTCAGGAGCACGCCGATGCCGAACAGCTGGAACATCGACGGCAGCTACCTGACGGTCGGCAACCAGCTCTACCTGCTGTGGTCCGAGTGGCAGGGCCCTGACCAGAGCCTGTGGATCTCCCGCATGACCAACCCGTGGACCGTCACGGGCGCGCGCGTGCTCATCTCGCGGCCCACGCACGGCTGGGAGACGCAGGGCGGACGGACCAACGAGGCCCCCGAGGTGATCCAGCGGGGCGGCCGGACGCACGTCGTGTACTCGGCGAGCTCCTGCAACACCCCCGACTACAAGCTCGGCCTGCTCACGCTCACCGGGAGCGACCCCCTGTCGGCGTCGTCCTGGACCAAGCGCTCGACGCCGGTCTTCGAGCGTGGCAACGGTGTGTACGGCCCGGGCCACAACGGGTTCTTCCGGTCCCCCGACGGGACCCAGGACTGGATCGTCTACCACGGCAACGCGTCGGCCTCCCAGGGCTGCGGCGACACCCGCTCGACCCGCGCCCAGCCGTTCACGTGGGCGTCGGACAGCACCCCCGTCCTCGGCGCTCCCGCCTCGACGAGCACCGACCTCGCCGTCCCGTCCGGGGAGAAGGGCCCGATCACCGCGGCGGTCGAGGGTGCCGCGTACACGCTCGTCAACCGCAGCACCGCTCGCTGCGCCGGCGTGACCGGGAGCTCGGGGGCCGACGGCGCCGACGTCGCCCAGTACGGCTGCGACACCGCGTCGAGCCGCTGGGTCCTCGACCCGACCGCCGACGGGTACTACCGGCTCGTCAACAAGGCGAGCAACAAGGTCGTCGACGTCGCGGACTGCGGCTCGGCGGACGGCACGGACGTGCGCCAGTGGGCGTGGCTCGACAACCAGTGCCAGCAGTGGCAGGTCACCCCGACGAGCGACGGCTGGTCGCGGCTCACCAACCGCGCGACCGGCAAGGTGCTCGACCTGGCCGACTGCGGCGCCGCGGACGCCACGAACATCCGGATCTGGTCCTCGACCGGCTCGACGTGCCAGCAGTGGCGCCTCGCCCCCGCCGGGACCCTCGCGGTCGTGAGCAGCCAGAGCGGCAAGGTGCTCGACGTGGCCGACTGCTCGACGGCCTCGGGTGCGGCCGTGCGGTCCTGGGCCTGGAACGGGGCCGCGTGCCAGCGGTGGACGTTCGCGCACACCGACAACGGCTACTACCGCGTGCAGCCGGCGTCGTCGCCCGGGAGCTGCCTCGTCGTGGCCTCCGGCTCCACGGCCGACGGCGCCGCGCTGCGCCAGGGTGCGTGCTCGGCCACGGGCAGCCAGTGGCGGGTCGAACCGCTCGCCGACGGCTCGGTGCGGCTCGTGGCACGGCACTCCGGCAAGGTGCTCGACCTGTCGGGCTGCGGGCTCGCGAACGGGAACGCGCTCGTGCAGTGGCCGTGGCTGGACAACATCTGCCAGCGCTTCACCCTGCGCACCGTCTGACGGGCGGGCTCGTCGGGGGCGGGGCCGGGCGTCCGGTCCTCGCCCCCGGCGGGTGACCGGTCCTCGGCGCCGAGGTGGACGCGCGCGCAGATCAGACGCGGTCGACGGCAGCCGTGACCAGGGCGAGCAGCGCGTCGGCGTACGCGTCGCCGGCGTCGTCGGCCCGGAATCCGCGCGGGCCCCGGCCGGGCAGCTCGACCACGACCTCGAAGCCGTCCTCGACCCGGGTCAGGCTCCGGAACGTCCCGCCGAGCAGCTCGCGCAGCTGGTCCTCGCCCGGGAGCCAGACCGCGTCCTCCTGCGCCACGGAGTCCAGCGCCCACTCGGTCGTGCCGTTGAAGCCCAGCACCGTGCCGGTCGAGAACTCGTGCGCCTCGATCATCATGTCCGAGATGGTGAAGACCTCGCCGCTGAGGTCCGGCTGGCGCAGCGTGAAGCGGTCGCCCGAGCGCGGTCGCCAGCGCAGGCCGGCCGAGTGGAGCAGCAGAGCACGGTCCACCGAGATCATCCGCCCAGTATCAGGTCGACCGCCGAGGACCGCGCGGCGGAGCGGCGGCCCTCGGCACGGTGCTCTCGCGCGGCCGCCCGTGGTCCCCGACCGAGGTCGCCGCAGGGCGCGAGCGGGCAGCACCCGCCGTGTCCCTAGACTCTGCGCGTGCCCACGCCGCCCGCCGACCGCCGCGCGCTGCGCGAGCGTGCCCGGCGGAGCGGGAGCGTCGTCGCGCAGCGCCTGCTCGACCAGCCGCTGCGCAACCTCGGCGTCGGTGGCGCGATCGCGCTGCTCGCGGCGACAGCGGCCTTCGGCGGGCTCGAGCCGGCCGCGTCGCCGACCCTGCCGGACGTGGAGGTCGGCGAGACGGTCGTGGCGGCCCCGTTCGAGCTCACGGTCGACAAGGTGCTGTGGGTCGACGAGCTGCCGGGCGCCTACCTGAGCGAGGACGGGAACCGCTGGCTCGCGCTGACCGCCACGGTCACCAGCACGGCGGACCGGACCGTCACGGGCGTCACGCTGCGCGACGCCCTCGGGCTCGTGGGTGTGGACGGCCTCGTCGGTGAGCCGACGGCCGGCACCGACCGCGTGCTCTCCTCGCAGCGCCTCCTGCTCGCGGACGGCAGCGACCTCTCCCCCGTCCAGCCGGGGCTCGAGTACGAGGTCGTGTTCCTGTTCGAGCAGGACGGCTCGGTGCCGCCGCCCGAGCAGGTCACCGTCCAGGCCGTCGGGCAGACGTGGCGACCGAGCAGCCTCGACACCGGGTTCGGCTGGTTCGACCCGACCGTCGTCGCGCAGGGCAGGCTGGCGATGCGCCAGGCCGTGGACGAGGGGGACGCGTGAGCGCCGCAGCCGTCCCGGCGCCGAGCGCGCGCCCCTGGGTGCGCCGGACCGGTGTCGTCGGGCTCGTGCTGGCCGCACTCGCGACCGGTCGGGCCCTCACGCACGCGTTCCCGGTCGGCGACCGCATCGAGGCGCCGTTCGTGCGCACCGCCGAGGTCGGCGAGACCCTGCGGCTGCGGTACGCGGACGTCGAGGCGGGTGAGCCGCAGGGCGCCCGGGAGCTCGTGGCGAACGGGTCGACCCTGAGCACGCCGGGCCTGTGGCTCGTCGTCCCCGTGACCATCGACGCGCGCGGTGAGCCGCGGACCCTCGCCTACGCCGCCGTGCGCGGCGCCGACGGGACGCTGTACGTCGCGAGCGGGTCGTCGGCGCGCGGCGGGTTCGCGCCCGGCCCCGCGCAGCCCGGCATCCCCCGATACGCGACCGTTGCCGTCGAGCTGCCCGCCGACGCCGCCGCCGGGGCGCACCTGCTGCTCGCGCTCGACTCGTTCGACCACCGCCGCGACGACCTCGCGGACCTCGACCTCGGTCTCACGGCGGGGGACGTCGAGCGGTGGACCGCCCGGACCTCCCCGGTCACGGTGCCCGAGCCGTCCGACACCGCACCGCCCGAGGCGGCACCGTCCGACGCGGCACCGTCCGACGCGGCGGAGGACGGCTCGTGACGACCGGCCGCGGCTGGTGGGCGCGCAACCGCTGGCCGCTCGCCGCGCTCCCCGTGGCGCTCGTGGCGGCGCTCGGCGCGAGCTCGGACCGGGTCAGCACCTACTACTGGCACTCCGGGTTGCACGACGAGCGCGCCGCGGACCGCGGCGAGCGGCTCACGCTGCACGACGAGTACACCGACGGCGACGGCACGCACGAGCGCACCCTGCGCGTCCGGCTCGACCGGACGGAGTCCCTGACCCCGGCCGACGTGCGCGCGACGGGGGTCGACGTGCCGCCCGGCGCACGGGCCGTCCAGGTCACTCTGAGCCTCGAGGCCGACCCGGACGTCCCGCTCGCGTCGTGCCGGCTGGCGCTGCGCGACGAGGACGGCACGCGCTACGGGTACCGGCCCCCGGGCTTCGAGAGCGTCCGGTCGGCGGCCGCGCGACCGATGTACCCGTGCGTGCCCGACGAGACGCCGGGACCGTTCGAGTCGCTCGGGGCGCTCGACGACGCGCTCACCCCCGACGACTCACCGGCGCGTCCGGCCTCGTGGACGGTCGAGCCGGTCGTCGTCGTCCCGGACGGCGCGCGCGTCGAGGCGGCGCTGCTGTGGTGGCGCGAGCCGGTCTACGTCGCGCTCGCCGTCGACTGACCGCGCGGCCGCTTCGTCAGGTCCACGCGCCGGGTCGACCGCAGCATCCGGTCGACGGCCGCAGCCAGGAGCGCCATCGTCACCGTGAGGCCCACGGCGCGGACCACGGTCCCCACGTGCGGTGAGAACGCCAACCAGGTGGTGGTCTCCTGCGGCCCGACGAGCGCGCGGACCACCAGGTGCAGCCCTTCCTCGAGGCGCGTCGAGGCCAGGAACGCGAGCCCGAACACGAGCATCGGGCCGAGCCCGGCGAGCGCGAGCGTGCGGAGACCGCCGACGAGGCCCTGGAACCGGCCGCGGACGTCGCCGAGCACCTGCCCGACGAGCTCCCCACCCCACCGCCGGACCGGGCCGGGCAGCGCCTCGAGCGCGCGCACCCCGCGCCGCGCGGGTGCCGGCGGCGGGACGAGCTTGTGACCGAACACGATCGCGCCGACCGTGAGCCACGCGAGCGGCACGACGACGAGGTCGTCGAACGAGCCGAGCACCCCGGCGGCCCAGGCGACGGCGGCGTCGACCGGGCGCGCGACCGGTCCGAGCAGGTCGAGGACGTCCAGCCACCACGTCGTCACGAGGTCGATCGCGCGCCGCCCCTCGACCCACGCCCACGCGGTCTCCTTGTACCCCGCGAGGTAGCGCGCGAGCGTGGCCATCCAGAACACCTCGACGTACGCCCCGACGTAGCCGAGCGGCGTCGCGTGCACGCGCCCCTCGAGCCGCGCGAGACCCCAGCGCAGCACCATGGCGGCGAGCACGATCCCGACCGCGAACGCGCCGGACCCCACGAAGGCCCGGTCGGCGTCGACGCCGTCGCCGCCGTAGAGGAAGTCGGCGTTCTCGACCCACTCCTTGCCGACGATGGTGTTGACGTAGCGGCTCGTGTCCTGCTTGAGCAGGCCGTAGGAGGCGTACACCGCGAGGAACGGCACGAGCACGCTCGCGAGGAGGTCGATGAGCCGGCGCTCGCGGTGCGTGCTCGCGTCGACCGGTGCGCTCGTGGCGGCCGCCGCAGCCAGCCCCGGCAGGGCACCCCGCAGCGCGTAGAGCATGAGCACGATCGAGGCGACCGAGGACAGCGGCGCGAGCATCAGCACCGCAACCCCGAGCGTGTTGTTCCACCCGCTGACGGTGGTCGCCGCCCAGAGCGACGCCATGCGCGCGGCGCCGCCGAGCAGGGCGATCGTCAGCAGCAGCGGCCAGTACCCCCACCACAGCCGTGCGGCGGTCACGACGACCGACACCAGCTCGAGCGCCGCCTCCCGGAGCGACCCGAGCCGCCGGGACCAGGAGGTCGGCGGGTGCGGCGCCGGCGTCCCGGCCACCGGTCCCGCGGGCGGGAGGCCGGACGCACCGGCGGGCGTGGCGTCCGTCATCGCGGCAGCTCCGGGGTCGGGCGGGCTCGGTCGGCGCACAGCCTAGGCGCACGCGAGGGCCGAGCCCGCTCCCGGCGTGGGTCAGCAGCCACCGGCGGGCGCGCCGGCACCGCTCGACGCACGCTCGCGGTACTCGTAGACCTCCGCGGCCTCGAAGCCCGCTCCGAGGTAGAGATCCCGCGCGCCCACGTTGTGCTCCTCGACCTGGAGGAACGCCCGCGTCGCACCGCGTCCGGCGGCGTCACGCAGGCTCAGGTCGGTGAGCGCCCGGCCCAGGCCCCGACGCCGCGCCCGGGCGGCGACCATGAGGCACGACAGCCCGACCCAGTCGCCCGCGGGTGCGGCGCGGACGACGCCGACCACGCCTGCGGCGTCGGAGGCCGTGACGTAGCGCGCGGGGGCGCCCGAGACGACGCGGCGCGCCAGCTCGAGGGCGACGGTGCCGTGCGCCTTGACCGCGAGCCAGCCGCGCAGCCAGTCGTCGTCGGGTGCGTCCGCGAACGTCACGTGCAGCGCGCCGTCGAGGACGAGGTGGGCGTCGCCGTCGAGGACGAGGTGGGCGTCGCCGTCGTCGTCCCCGCGCCCCGCCGGGACGTCGATCGACCGGACGAGCACCGACGTGCGAGAGACGGTCTCGTAGCCGCGTGCGCGGAGCCGCGTCCCGAGGTCCGCCGGGCGGCTCGCGGGGCACACCCGGAACACCGCGGGCAGGCCGGCGTCCGCGTACCGCGCCTGGACCTCGTCGATCGCCGCGTCGACGTCCGAGGGCTCACCGAGCGCGACGACGCTGTTGGCCCGCCGCGTGAACCCGCCGGACAGCCCGAGGCGCCACGGGCCGACGTCGACCGTCTCGACGGGTCGCCACGTCGCCGTCTCGACCGGTGCTCCGGGCGCCTCGGGGGCCTCCCAGACGTGCACGCGCACGTGGACGCCCTCGTGCTGCCAGTCGCGCTCGGGCACCGGCGTGAAGCCCAGCCGCCGGTACAGCCGCTGGGCCGACTGCATCGCGTCGAACGTCGAGAGCACGACGCGGCGGTGCCCCGACGTCACGGCATGGTCCAGCGCCGAGCGCATCAGGGCCTCCGCGACCCCGCGCCGGCGGGCCTCCGGCGCGACGGCGAGCATCCGGATCTCGGCCTCCCCCGGCTCGGCCACCTCGGCGTAGGACGTGCCGGCCGAGGCCACCGTGACCGTGCCGACGACGACGCCCCCGAGCCCGGCCTCGTCCGCGGCACGCGCGCGATCATCGGCACTGCCTCCGGGCCGGACGTCCGAATAGGCACCGTCACGCACGTCGCCTCCCGGGCCCACCGAGCCGTCGTGCCCGGCGCGTGGTCCGCGCGCCGGCGGCACGAGCGCCACGAGCAGGACCGCCTCCTGCGCGCGGCGCTCGGCGTCCCGCAGCTCGACCGTGTAGTCGTCCTCGGGCCGGTGCAGACGGTCCGCGTGGGACGCCTCGGCCGTGAGCGCGCCGACGTCCTGCAGCTCGCGCGCGCCGGTCGCGACGCGGACCTGCACGTCACCCACGCGGCAGCTCCTCGGCGTCGTCGAGCTCGTCGACGCCCTCGTCGGACGTGGCGCCGGCACCGTCGGACGCAGGCGCGCGCCCGTCCGCAGGGGCGGGTCCGGGGGCGACGCCGTCCACCGCCGCACCGGCCGGTCCGGCGCCGTCGGACGCCGCACCGTCCTCGGCCGGGGAGCCCGGCTCCGCGGAGCCGTCGTCCGCCGTCGGGTCACCGACCCCCGCCGGCCCGTGCTCGAGCAGCGCCACGAAGCCGGCCTCGTCGAGGATGCGCAGCCCGAGCTCGCGCGCCTTGGCCTCCTTGGAGCCGGCGTTCTCGCCGACGACCACGTAGTCGGTCTTCTTCGACACGCTCCCCGACGCCTTGCCGCCGCGCGCGATGATCGCCTCCTTCGCGCCGTCGCGGCTCAGCCCCTCGAGGCTCCCGGTCACGACGACCGTCAGCCCGGTGAGCGTCCGCGGCACCGACGCGTCGCGCTCGTCGGCGAGCCGGACGCCGGCGTCGCGCCACTTCCGGACGATCTCGCGGTGCCACCGCTCGTCGTCGGACCCCGCGTCGGGCTGGTCGAACCAGGCCCGGACCGCGGCGGCGATCGTCGGCCCGACGCCCTCGGTCGCGGCGAGCTCCTCCTCGCTCGCGGCCTCGATCGCGTCGAGCGAGCCGAACTCGGTCGCGAGCGCCCGGGCGGCGGTCGGCCCGACGTGCCGGATCGACAGGGCGACGAGGACCCGCCACAGCGCGGTGTCCTTCGCCTTCTCGAGGTTCGCCAGCAGGTTCTCCCCGACGGCGTTGAGGTCGCCGGCCTCGCGCTGACGGCCCTTGACCTTGGACCTCGTCGAGAGCACGAACTGCGGGACGCGGCGCAGCGCGTCGGCGTCGAGCGCGAACAGGTCGCCCTCGTCGGTGAGGACCCCCGCGTCGAGCAGGCTCGCGGCGGCCTCCCAGCCGAGGGCCTCGATGTCGAAGGCGCCGCGCGAGGCGACGTGGAACACGCGCTCGCGCAGCTGCGACGGGCACGAGCGGCTGTTGGGGCAGCGCACGTCGACGTCGCCCTCCTTGGCCGGCGCGAGCGCCGTGCCGCACGACGGGCAGTGCGTCGGCATCTCGAACGCGCGCTCGGTGCCGTCGCGCAGGTCGACGACGGGCCCGACGATCTCGGGGATGACGTCCCCGGCCTTGCGCAGCACGACCGTGTCGCCGATGAGCACGCCCTTGCGCGCGACCTCGCTCGCGTTGTGCAGCGTCGCCATCGCGACCGTCGAGCCGGAGACCAGCACGGGCTCCATGACGCCGTAGGGCGTGACGCGCCCCGTCCGGCCGACGTTGACCCGGATGTCGAGGAGCGTCGTGTTGACCTCCTCGGGCGGGTACTTGTACGCGATCGCCCAGCGCGGGGCCCGGCTCGTCGACCCGAGCCGGCGCTGCAGCGCGATCTCGTCGACCTTGAGCACGATGCCGTCGATCTCGTGCTCCACGTCGTGCCGGTGCTCGCCGTAGTGGTCGATCATCCGCTGCGCCTCGGGCAGCCCCGGGACCACGCGCGTGTGCCCGGACACCGGCACGCCCCAGCCCGCGAGCAGGTCGTAGACCTGGGACTGGCGCTCGAGGCCGACGCCCCCGGAACCCGGCCCCCACCGGAGCGCCCCGATGCCGTGCGCGTACATCCGCAGGTCGCGGGAGGCGGTCACCCGCGGGTCCTTCTGGCGCAGCGAGCCCGCGGCCGCGTTCCGGGGGTTGGCGAACGGCGCCTTGCCGGCCGCGACCTGCGCCGCGTTGAGGTCCGCGAACGCCTCGACGGGAAAGAACACCTCGCCCCGCACCTCGATGAGCTCGGGGTGCGTCGCCGGGTCGCCCGCGAGCACCTGCGGGACGGTGCTGATGGTCCGCACGTTGAGCGTGACGTCCTCCCCGGTCCGCCCGTCGCCCCGCGTCGCCGCGCGCACGAGCCGGCCGTTCTCGTAGAGCAGCGCGATCGCGAGCCCGTCGATCTTGAGCTCGCAGAGGTAGTGCAGGCCGCCCTCGGGGACCGTCTCGAGGTCGCGGTGCACGCGCTCGGCCCACGCCGCGACGTCCTCGGCGGAGAACGCGTTGTCGAGCGAGAGCATGCGCTCGACGTGGTCGACGGCGGTGAACTCGGTCGAGAACGTGCCGCCGACCTTCTGCGTCGGCGAGTCGGGCGTGCGCAGGTCCGGGTGGGCGTCCTCGAGCGCCTCGAGCCGGCGCAGCGTCTCGTCGTACTCGGCGTCGCTGATCGTCGGCGCGTCGCGCACGTAGTACGCGAACTGCGCGTCGCGCACCCGGTCGGCGAGCTCGGTCCACTCGCGCTGCACCTCGGGCGGTGCGGCGTCGCGGGGGGCGCCCGGGGCTGTGGCGTCCTGCGACGCGGGGAGGTCGGCGGCGGGCGGGGTCGCGGTGCTCACCGGCACATCATCGCAACGGCCACCCACGCACCGCGCCCCCGACGCGCGTCCCCGCCCCCGGGCGGCGGCGGCCGTACGCGAGAACGGCGGCGCTCAGTGGCGTCGTCCCGCCACGGGCCTCAGCGGCGTCGGTCCGCCACGAACACCCCGGCGACGAGCGCGACGCCCCCGAGCGCCGCGACCGCGGCCACCCCGAAGACCGCGGTCGACGAGCGCTGCACGACGACCTCGCGCGCCTCGCCGTCCACGCTCCACGAGCAGATCGCCTGCGGCGGGAACGCGGTGTAGCGGATGTCGGTGCCCTCGGTGGCGGCGTCGTACGCGGCGAGGCACGGCTCGTCGAGCACCGCACCGGCGCGCAGCGTCCCGACGCCGAGCGAGATCCACAGCACCGCGAGGGTCAGCACGCCGAGCAGCGCGACGCCCGAGCCGACGAGCAGGAGCAGCGCGCGGCGCCGGGGGTCGAGGCGGGGGCTCGCGCCGGGAACGCTCATGTCGGGGGTCATCCTTCGGCTCACTCGGCGACGATCAGGGCGGCACGCACGGTACCGGCGAGCGCACCCCGGGCGTCGTCGGGGGTCGCACCGGGCCCGAGGGGTGGCGCGAGCACGACGACGTCGCGGAGCCGCTCGGCGGGCAGCCCGACGCGCCGCCACGGTTCGAGCAGCACGGCCGCCTGGCCGGCGACGTCCGGGCCCGCGCACTGCGAGGAGGCCTGCGGCGGGAGCTCGGCCCACAGCGCGGTGCCGCGCTCGACGAGCTCCGCGACGCGCTCCCAGGCCCGCTCGTCGAAGCCGCCGACCGCGAGCGCGACCGCGTCGGCCCCCGAGTCGGCGACCGTGGCGATCGAGGACCAGGCCGACCCGCCGTGCACGACGACGCGCTCCGCCGCAGCACCACCGGGACCGCGCAGCGCTCCCGTGACCGCGCGCAGCCGCTCGGCGGCCACGGGCGCGCGCACGGGCCGCAGCGCGGAGTAGCCGGAGAAGCTCGGCAGCACGCCCGCGACGACCTGTGCGAGCAGCGGCTCGTGCAGCACGACCGAGACCTCCGCAGCGGGCACGGCCCGCCGGACCGCGGCGAGGTGCTCGACGAGCCCGGCCCCGAGCGACTCGGCGAGCTCGCTCACCGCACCGGCGTCGGCCAGCACCCGGTCGCCGCGCGCGAGGTACAGCGACGCGGCGAGGGTGAGCGGCCCGACGACGGGCACCACGAGCGGCCCGGCGTACCCGTGCGCGGCGACGGCGAGCACGTCGAGCCCCTCGCGGACGAGCGCCCGCGCACGCGACTGGTCGTACCCGGGGCGGTCGGCGAGCTTCCAGCCGTGCACGCCGAGCTCGACGGGCAGGTCGACGAGCAGCGCCGCGGTCGACGCGGTGGCGTCCGCCCACGGCCCGCGCGCCGGCAGCCGCACGAGGAACGGGAGCCCGTCGAGCCCCTCGGGAGTGTCCGCGAGGTCGCCGACGACGACGCTCTGCGCGTCGAGCAGGTCCTCCCCCGGCCAGACCGGGTGGCCGCTGACGCCCGTCACGCGCGGCGGGCCGAGGTCGGCGCCGCGTCGGACGTCGACACCCCAGGCGTCGGCACCCCAGGCGTCGGCACAGCGGTCGCCGGCACGGCGGTCGCCGGCACCGCGGGAGTCGTGGCCGCCACGGTCGCCTGCCCGAGCACGCGCGTCCCGTCGTACAGCACGAGCGACTGACCGGGCGCGACGCCGTGCAGCGAGCGCTGCGGGCCGTCGACCGTGACGTCGACCTCGACCGCACCGCCCTCGACCGCCCGGGCCCGCGCGGCGACGGGGACGCCGTGGGCCCGCACCTGGACCTCGCACCGGAACCACCCCGGCCCCGGCTCGGCGAACCAGACCGTGGACTCCCCCGCGATGCCCGCGACCTCGAGCGCCTCGACGGGCCCGACGACGACGCGCCGGTTCACCGGCTCGACCGCGAGGACGTACCGGGGCCGCCCGTCCGGCGCGGGCCGGCCGATCGCGAGCCCCTTGCGCTGCCCGACGGTGTACGCGTACGCCCCGTCGTGCGCGCCGACGACGGTCCCGTCGGCGTCGACGATGTCGCCCGGCTGCGAGCCGAGCCGGTCGCGGAGGAACCCCTGCGTGTCCCCGTCGGCGACGAAGCAGATGTCGTACGAGTCCGGCTTCGCCGAGACGGAGAGCCCGCGGGCGGCGGCCTCGGCTCGCACCTCGTCCTTGGAGGTGACCTCGCCGAGCGGGAACATCGCGCGGGCGAGGCGCTCGGGACCCATGACCGCGAGCACGTACGACTGGTCCTTCGCGGAGTCGCGCGCGCGGTGCAGCTCGCGCGTGCCGTCGGGGCGGGTCACGACGCCCGCGTAGTGCCCGGTGCACACCGCGTCGAAGCCGAGCGCGAGGGCCTTGTCGAGCAGCGCCTCGAACTTGATGTGCTCGTTGCAGCGCACGCACGGGTTGGGCGTGCGGCCCGCGGCGTACTCGCTCAGGAAGTCGGCCACGACGGTGTCCTCGAACCGCTCCGAGAGGTCCCACACGTAGTACGGGATGCCCAGCACGTCCGCGGCGCGCCGCGCGTCGCCGGCGTCCTCGATCGAGCAGCAGCCGCGCGAGCCGGTCCGGAACTGGTCGCGCGTGCGCGAGAGCGCCATGTGGACCGCGACGACGTCGTGCCCGGCGTCGACCGCGCGCGCCGCGGCGACGGCCGAGTCGACGCCGCCGGAGAGGGCCGCCAGGACGCGCATCAGCGGGCCCCGCTCGGCTGGCGGTGGCTGCGGTCGGGCCGGTCGGAGCGGTCCGGCCGCCCGGCGAGGCCCGCCGCCTGCGCCCGGTCGACGACGCCCGGGAGCGCCGCGAGGAGCGCGTCGACGTCGGCGCGCGTCGAGGTGTGGCCGAGCGAGAACCGCAGCGCACCGCGCGCGTCGTCCTCGTCGACCCCCATCGCCAGCAGCACGTGGCTCGGTCGCGGGACGCCCGCCTGGCACGCCGACCCCGTCGAGCACGCGACGCCGGCCGAGTCGAGCAGGTACAGCAGCGAGTCCCCCTCGCAGCCGGGGAAGGTGAAATGTGCGTTGGCGGGGAGCCGGCGCGCGGTGTCCTGCGGGCCGCGCAGCACGGCGTCCGGGACGGCGGCGCGCACGCCGGCGACGAGCGCGTCGCGCAGCTCCGTGAGCCGCTGCGCGGTGGCCTCCCGCGCCGCGACCGCGGCGTCGACCGCGACGGCGAACGACGCGATCGCGGGCGCGTCGAGCGTCCCGGAGCGGACCGCGCGCTCCTGCCCGCCGCCGTGCAGGACGGGCGTGAGCTCGAGCCCGCGGCGCGCGAGCAGCGCCCCGACGCCGCCCGGCCCGCCGACCTTGTGGCCGCTCACGGTGAGCGCGTCGAGCCCCGAGGCGGCGAAGTCGACGGGCACCTGGCCGACGGCCTGGACCGCGTCGGCGTGCACCGGGACGCCGTGGCGGCGCGCGAGCGAGACGACGTCGTGCAGCGGCTGCAGCGCTCCCACCTCGTTGTTCGCCCACATCACGGAGATCAGCGCGACCTGCTCGGCGTGCTCGTCGAGCTCGTACCGCAGCGCGTCGAGGTCGAGCACCCCGTCCCCGTCGACCGGCAGGAGCACGATCTCCGCGCCGGCGTGCTCGGCCATCCAGAACGCCGGGTCGAGCACCGCGTGGTGCTCGACGGCGGACACCAGGATGCGCCGGCGCGAGGGGTCGTGCGTGCGGCGGCCCCAGAAGAGTCCCTTGACCGCGAGGTTGTCCGCCTCGGTGCCGCCGCCGGTCACGACGACCTCGCTCGGTCGCGCGCCGAGGGCCGCCGCGAGACGCTCGCGGCCCTCCTCGACGGTGCGCCGCGCCGCCCGTCCGGCGGCGTGCAGCGACGACGGGTTGCCCGTCCGGACCAGGTGCTCGGTGAGGACGGCGACCGCCTCGGGGAGCATCGGCGTGGTCGCCGCATGGTCCAGATAGACACTCACCTGCACGAGTGTACGAACCGCGCTGGCAGGATGTGTGCGTGAGTCCCGACGCCGTCTACCCCTCGCCGCTGGCCTTCAGCGGTCAGCGCCTCGACTGGCGCGACCTGCCGCGGGCCGTGCGCGCGCGCATCGCGGAGCTCGCGGGGTCTCAGGTGAGCGCCGAGACGAGCGCGACGACGGGGTTCAGCCCGGGTTTCGCCGCGGTCCTCGAGCTGGCCGACGGGCGTGGGGTGTTCGTCAAGGCGGTCTCCCCCGAGCAGAACCCGACGTCCCCCGAGTTCGCCCGCGCGGAGATCCGCGCGGCGGCGGCGCTCCCGCCCGAGGTCCCCGCGCCGCGCCTGCTGTGGTTCGACGAGGACGGCGACTGGGTCCTGCTGGGGTTCGAGGTCTCGCACGGCCGCCCGCCGCTCCTGCCGTGGGACCCGGAGGAGCTGGCGCTCGTGCTCGACGCGCTCGTCCCCCTGGCCCACGCGCAGCCGCTGACCGGGCACCGGCTGCCGCGCACGGACGACCTCCTCGCACCCGACTTCACGGGCTGGCGCTCGCTCGCCCGCTGGCCGCACGAGGAGCTCGAGGGCGCCGCACGCCTCGCCGGCGACCTGGGCCGGTGGGCGCACGAGCACCTCGACGACCTGGTGCGGTGGGAGCAGGACGCCCTGCGGGTGTGCGCCGGCGACGCGCTCGTGCACGGGGACCTGCGGGCCGACAACATCATGATCGACCGCGACCGGAACCGCGTGGCGCTCATCGACTGGCCGCACGCGAGCGTCGGCGCGCCGTGGCTCGACCTGGCCTTCATGCTGCCGAGCATCGCGATGCAGGGCGGGGGCGACCCGCAGGAGATCTTCTGGTCGCACCCGGTCTCGGAGGGCGTCGCGCCCGAGGACCTGCGCGCGGGGCTCGCCGGGCTGGCGGGCTTCTTCGCCTACGGGTCGCTGCAGCCGGCGCCGCTCGGGATCCCGAACCTGCGGCGGTTCCAGCGTGCCCAGGGGGCGCAGGCGCTGGCGTGGCTGCGCGACCTCGCCTGACGTTGCGGCACCGGAACTTTCGCGTGTGAGCGCGCACACTGCCGTCGACCGCGGCCGCCCGGACGCCGCGATCATCGAGTCCGGCGTGCTGCGGAAGAACGTCGCGCAGCCGCCGCGCGACGCCTCCGGCGCACCCGACGGGTTCTCCACCGGTGCAGATGCGGTCGAAGGGATTCAGTCGCTGGACACGCCTGTGCGCGACCCGGACTCTCGGGTCGACCGGGAAGACTCCCGGGAAGAACGGCGATAGTTTCGCGGTCTCCTCGATGGCGAGGCGTCGCCTCCACCCGGAGGGAGAGCCCTGTGACCAGATCGGGCCGCTCGAAGACCCGCACGACGGTCGTCGTCCTGGCGGTCGCCGCACTCACGGCCGCCGCGGCGCTCGCCGACATCCCCCGCGCCGAGACCGCCCACGCGGCGCCGTTCGCCTCGGCCGTCGAGAACGAGGGCGCGGGCTGCGCCGTCCCCGCGCTGCCCGAGGCGTCGTCGCTGCCCACGAACGCCCAGCTGCCCGACCCCTTCGCACGCCTCGACGGCACCCGCATCGCCTCGCGCGCGGACTGGCGCTGCCAGCGCGAGCTCACCCGGCGGCTCGCCGAGAGGTTCGTCTACGGTGAGAAGCCGACCCGGCCGACCGTCTCCGGGACCGTGTCGCGGACGAGCATCACCGTGAACGCGTCCCACCAGGGCCGGAGCTCGAGCTTCACCGCCGGGGTCGACCTCCCCAGCGGCACCGGGCCGTTCCCCGCCGTGATCGTCTACGGCGGCTTCGGCAGCGACACCGCGGCGATCAAGGCTGCCGGGGCCGCCGTCATCAGCTACGACCCGTACGCGGTCGGCAAGGAGGGCACCGGTCGGGCGAACAAGCAGGGGGCGTTCTACACGCTCTACGGCTCGTCGAGCGGCACCGGCCTCCTGATGTCCTGGGCGTGGGGCGTGAGCCGGATCATCGACGTGATCGAGCAGTCGGGCGGCACGATCCTGAAGGCCGACGCGACGGGCGTGACCGGCTGCTCGCGGTTCGGCAAGGGCGCGTTCGTCGCGGGCGCGTTCGACCAGCGCATCGCGCTCACGATGCCCATCGAGTCCGGCAGCGCGGGCGTCCCGATCTTCCGCGGCATCCCCGGCGAGGGCGCGCAGAGCCTGAGCAGCGCCTACGGCGAGCAGCCCTGGCTCGGCGACGCGTTCGGCACCTTCACCGGGAGCCCCAACCGGCTGCCGATCGACACCCACCAGGTCGTCGGCCTCGTCGCCCCGCGCGGGCTGTTCATCATGGACAACCCGCACATCGCCAACCTGGGTCCCCGGTCCGCGAGCGTCGCTGCCCTCGGCGGGGCGGAGGTCTACCGCGCGCTCGGAGCCGGCGAGAACCTCACGTACTGGTCCGACGTGCAGGACGGCAGCCACTGCGCCAACCGGCCCGAGTGGCGCACGCCGCTGCAGCAGAACATCCAGAAGTTCCTGCTCGGCACCGGGAGCGCACCCGGCGTGGTGCGCATCTCGAGCCGCGCGCAGGGGAGCCTCGCGCAGTGGCGCTCCTGGCAGACGCCGACGCTGCACGCCGGCCCCGAGCCGACGCCCACGGTGACGTCCACGCCGACGCCGACGGTCACGTCCGAGCCGACACCCACCCCGACCGTCACGCCGGAACCGACTCCGACGACGAACCCGGGGGCCGGCTGCACCGCCACCACGTCGGTCAACCAGTGGAACGGCGGCTTCGTCGTCAACGTGCGGGTCACCGCCGGCTCCTCGGCGATCCGGGGGTGGACCGTCGGCCTGATGCTGCCCGGCGGAGCGACCATCACGAGCACGTGGAACGCGAACCGCAGCGCGAGCTCCGGTGCGGTGCAGCTGACGAACGCCGGCTGGAACGGCGCGCTCGCCGCCGGTCAGGCGACCGAGGTCGGCTTCCAGGCCACGGGCAGCGGGAGCGGGATCACCGCGACCTGCACCGCGAGCTGACCGCCGCGCGCGGACGGGCCGGTACGGCGGGGGCTACCCCGTCGTACCGGCCCGTCCGGTGTCGCACGCCCCCGTCGGCGTGGCCGGCCGACCGCGAGCGCGCTCAGCCCTGGAGGCGACGCAGCTCCGCGGCCGTCTGCGGCAGCACGGTGAACAGGTCGCCCACGATGCCGTAGTCCGCGATCTCGAAGATCGGCGACTCCGGGTCGGAGTTCACGGCGACGATCGTGCCGGACGACTGCATCCCGCCGCGGTGGTGCACCGCACCCGAGACGCCCGCGCCGATGTAGAGCTTGGGGGCGATCGTGACGCCGGTCTGGCCGATCTGCGCGTCGTGCGCGATCCAGCCCTCGTCGGTCGCGACGCGCGTGGCGCCGACGGCTCCGCCGAGCACGTCCGCGAGCTCTTCGACCGCCGAGAAGTCGCCGTTGGTGCCGCGTCCACCGACGACGACGACCTGCGCCTCGCCGAGCGCCGGGCGGTCGGACGCGACGCGCTCGGTGTGCTCGACGATGCTCGTCCGGCCCGCCGCCTCGGTCACGGCGACGGACAGCCGCGCGATCGCCGGGACCGTCGCGGCGTCCGCGGGGACGGCCTGGACGGAGTTGGCCTTGAGCGCGACGACCCCGAGGTCGGTGCGGATCGCGCAGCGCGTGTTCCAGGTGCCCGCGAACACCGTCTTCGCGGCCACGACCCGGCCCTGGTCGTCGACCCCCGCGCCCGAGGCGTCGACGACGACCCCGGCGCGCGCCGCGAGGCCGACGCGCGCGGCGACCTCCTTGTTCTCGAACGAGGAGGTCAGCAGCAGGGCCGACGCCCCGGTGCCGGCCGCGAGCGCCGTGAGGCCCTCCGCGACGACCGGGCTGAGCCGTGCGTCGGCCGGGCCGAGGTCGACCACGTGCACGGCCTCGGCGCCGTGCTCACCGAGCAGGGCGAGCGTCGCGTCGTCGGGTCCGGCGGCGGCCGGGGTGCCGGCGGCCCCGACCCACGCGCCGTGCACGGTGCCGAGGCCACGGGCGATCGTGAGGAGCTCGAGGACGGTCGTGCGCAGGGCACCGGTCGACGCGTGGTCGAGCAGCACGAGCACGGGGCCGGTCAGGGTCGTCGTCATGATGGTGCGGTCCTCCGGGACTCGGTGCTCAGACCAGCTTGTTCTCGACGAGCCACGCGGCGAGCCGCAGACCCGCCTCGCCGTCGTCGTTGACCAGCACGCGGTTCTCGCGCGCCGGGCGCGGGGCCGCCTCGACGACCTCCGTCAAGGCGGCGTCGCCGCCGACCGACGCGGGGTCGACGCCCAGGTCGGCGAGCGTCAGCACGTCGACGGGCTTCTTGCGGGCGGCCATGATGCCCTTGAAGTTCGGGTAGCGCGGGTCGTTCGTCTGGTCGGTGACCGAGACGAGCGCCGGCAGCGGCGCGCTGAGGACCTCGCTCGCGTGATCGAGCTCGCGGCGCACCGTGACGGCACCGTCGGCGACCGTGAGCTCGGCGGCGAGCGTGAGCTGCGGCAGGTCGAGCAGGTGCGCGAGGGCGCTCGGCAGCAGCGACGTGAGCCCGTCGAGCCCCGCCATGCCGGTCACCACGAGGTCGACGGGGGCGTCCGCGCCGATGCGGCGGACCGCGGCCGCGAGCACCGTCGCCGTCCCGAACACGTCGGAGCCCGCGATGCCGTCGTCGAGCACGTGGACCGCCTGCTCGGCGCCCATCTGCAGGCCCTTGCGGACCGCGTCGACCGCGTCGTCCGGCCCGACGGTGAGCGCGACGACCTCGCCGCCGTGCTCCTCGACGAGCGCGAGCGCCGCCTCGAGGGCGTTCTCGTCGAGCTCGTTGAGCGTCCCGTCCCCCTGGTCGCGCACGACGCGACCGTCGGGTCCGAGCGCCCGCTCCGACTGGATGTCCGGCACGTGCTTGACGCACACCACGATTCTCACGCGCGGAACGTTACCCGCACCGGCCGAGGTCACCCACCGGGTGTCCAGTGCCGGAAACCTGGGGGGTTCACAATGGGCGCCGTGCACCACGCCGAACCGCCCCAGCCCGCGCCCCGCCGCCGGCCCGTGCCCCCGCTCGGCGTCCACGTCGTCGACGGGGGCGTGAGCGTCGCCGTGCGTGCGCCGCACGCCCGCGCCGTCGACCTGTGCCTGCTCGGCACCCCGGACGCGCCCGCCGGTGGCGCGCCGTCGTGGGACGAGCGGCGCATCCCGCTCGACGGGCCCGAGCACGGCGTCTTCTGGGCCTACGTCGACGGCGTGGAGGCCGGTCAGCGGTACGGCTTCCGCGCGCACGGGGCGTGGGACCCCGTCGGCGGCCACCGCTACAACCCCGCGAAGCTGCTCGTCGACCCGTACGCGCGCGGGCTGGTCGGCGAGGTCGCGCACCGGCCCGAGACGTACGGGCACGTCGTCGGCGACGACCTCGTCGGCGACCCCTACGGCGCGGCGGACCCGCGCGACTCCGCGCCGCACGTGCCGCACTCCGTCGTCGTCGACGCCCGTGCCGTCCGTGCGCTGGGCCCCGACCCGGCCGCCAACCGCCCGGCCGGCCCCTGGTCGGAGACCGTCGTCTACGAGGCGCACGTCCGCGGGCTCACGCAGCGACTGCCCACGCTGCCACCCGAGCTGCGCGGGACGTACGCCGGCCTCGCGCACCCCGCGACGCTCGACCACCTGCTGTCCCTCGGCGTCACCGCGGTCGAGCTGCTCCCGGTGCACGCGTCGGCGTCCGAGCCGCACCTGCTCGAGAGGGGGCTGACCAACTACTGGGGCTACAACACCCTGGGGTTCTTCGCCCCGCACGCGGCGTACGCGACGCAGGCGGCCCGCGAGGCCGGCCCGGCCGCGGTGCTCGCCGAGGTGCGCGCCACGGTGCACGCGCTGCACGAGGCGGGGCTCGAGGTCCTGCTGGACGTCGTCTACAACCACACCTGCGAGGGCGGGCTGCCCGGCCAGCACCTGAGCTGGCGCGGGCTCGACAACGCGCGCTACTACCTGCACGACGGCAGCTCCCCCGCCGCGCTCGCGGACATGACCGGGACGGGGAACTCGCTCGACTTCCGGCGGCCCGAGGTCGTCCAGCTGGCGATGGACTCGCTGCGCTACTGGGCCGACGAGATCGGCGTCGACGGCTACCGCTTCGACCTCGCGGTCACGCTCGGGCGCGGCCCCGATGGCTACGACCCCGACCACCCCTTCCTCGTCGCGCTCACGACCGACCCGAGCCTGCACGGGCTCAAGCTCGTCGCCGAGCCGTGGGACGTCGGGCCCGGCGGGTGGCGCACGGGGCACTTCCCCGCGCCGATGGCCGAGTGGAACGACCGGTTCCGCGACGCGGTCCGCTCGTTCTGGCTCGCCGACCCGGCCCGCGCCGCGCACGGCCTGCCCGGGCACCGGGTCCGCGCGCTCGCGACGCGCCTGGCCGGCTCGGTCGACCTCTTCGGCCACGGCGACCCGCCGCTCGCCCGCGGTCCGGTCGCGTCGGTCAACTACGTCACGGCGCACGACGGCTTCACGATGGCCGACCTCGTCGCCTACGAGCACAAGCACAACGCCGCGAACGGGGAGAACAACCGCGACGGGTCGAACGACAACCGGTCGTGGAACCACGGCATCGAGGGTCCGCTGCGCGCGGACTCGGTCGGCGCCGACATCCTGCCGCTGCGCCGCCGCTCGATCCGCAACCTGTTCGCGACCCTCGTGCTCGCCGCGGGGACGCCGATGATCACCGCGGGCGACGAGCTCGGCCGGACCCAGCTCGGCAACAACAACGCGTACTGCCAGGACGGCGAGCTCTCGTGGGTGTCGTGGGACCTCGCGCCGTGGCGGCAGGACCTGCTCGCGACCGCGCGCCACCTCCTGCGCCTGCGCCGGGAGAACGCGGCGCTGCGCACGACGCGGTTCTTCACCGGCGCGCCCGTGACCGAGGGCGGCCCGCCCGATCTCGCCTGGTTCGGGCCCGACGGCGTCGAGCTCGACCACGCCCGCTGGCACGACCCGTCGATCCGCACGCTCCAGATGGTGCGCGCCGCGGCCGACGGCGGTCGCAGCGTCCTGCTCGCGGTGAACGGGGCGCTCGACGCGGTCGAGGTCGCGCTCGCGGCCGCGCCGGACGCCGGCTGGGAGCTCGCGTGGGACTCGACGTGGGAACGGCCCGACGAGCTGAGCGCGGCGGCGATCAACGGCGCACTGCACCCGGCGCCGGGCGAGAGCGTGCTGCTCGAGGCGCTGAGCATGCGGGTCTACCTGACCCGCACCGGTCACTGACCCCGCGCACACCGGAGCCGCTCCCCGCGGCCGCAGCGGCTCGTCCTCGTGACCTGGCGCGGGCGCGTCCGGCGAGCACCCGACCTAGAGCGTGCGCGTCGCTGACCTGCGCCTTCTATCATGATTCGTCCGTTCTCGTGCCGTAGTAGGTTCCGGCGCCGGGCGAGCCGTCGAGGTCCGCCGGCGACGACGGCACGACGGGAGAGCTCCGCACGATGATGGGCGCGAACCACGCGGCGACCGGGGCCGCGGCCTGGTTCGCCGTCGCCGGCTCGGGACCGCTGATGCTCGGCTGGTACCCCGTGCACTCGAGCGGGCTGCTGATCGGCGCCGCGGTGTGCGCGGGCGCGGCGATGCTGCCCGACGCCGACCACCACGCGGGGACGATCAGCCACTCGCTGCCGCCGCTCTCGCGCCTCGTCACCCGCGGGGTCGCGCACGTCTCGGGCGGTCACCGGCACGGGACGCACTCGCTGCTCGGCATCGCGGTGTTCGCCGGCCTCGCGCTGCTGCTCGGCGCCGTGCGGGTGCCGAGCCCGGTCGGGACCCTCGCGGTCGGAGCGGGCGTGGTCTCGCTGCTCCTGGTCGCGTACGCCGCGAAGGCGCTGCGCATGACGAGCGACGCCACGTGGCTCCGGTCGTGGCTGCTCGCCACGGGGGTCGCCGCCGCGATCACGGTCTTCGCCCCCGAGGACCCCACCTGGCTCGCGGTGTGCGTCACGCTGGGCGCCGCGGTGCACGTGCTCGGCGACGCGCTGACGACCGGCGGGGTCCCGCTGCTCTGGCCGTGGACCCCGGACCCGCCGCGGTGGTGGGCGGAGAACCGGGTGCTGCGGCGCGTGTGGCAGCGCAACGGCTGGGGCGGGGTCCCGGTGCTGGGGCGCACCGGCTCGGTGCGCGAGTGGGCCCTCGCCGTGCCCGTGGGCCTGTACGCGTGCTACGGGCTCGTCGTGGCGTTCGTCGGGATGCTCGAGTCCGCCTCGCGGTGGCTGCCCGCGCGCGTGCTCGCGGAGCTCACGGGCTGACCGGTGGCGGGCATGGACAGGGCGATGATCATGTCGCCGGTGCCCGCGTCGCGACCGAGCGCCCAGCGCCCGCCGCCCCGCCGCCCCGGTCAGGCCGTCCGGACGGCGGCGACGCCCGCGTCCTCGTCGTCGGGTAGGGGCGGGACCAGCGCGGCCGCGACCGTGAGCGCACCGAGGACCGCAGCGGCGCGGGTGTGGGCGAACCGCACCCCCGCGGCGGCGCGCGCCTCACCGCGCCGGAAGATCCAGCGCTCGGCGGCGACCGTCCCGACGACGGAGGCGACGCCGGCGACGGCGACCGCACCGAGCGCGACGACCCGGAGGCGGGACGGCGACGGCGACGGCGACGGCTCGGCGCCGTCCGCACCGGGGGTGCCGTCCGCACCGGGGCTGCCGCCCGCGCCGGAGCCGTCCGCGTCGAGGGCGCCGCCCGCGCGCAGGGACCGCTCGGTCGACGCCCGGTCGTCGTCGGCGGCGGCGGCCGCAGCAGCGGCAGCAGCCCGGCGGGACGCGAGCTCGGCACGCAGGTTCGGCAGCTCGACGGCGACGGACGCCGCGGCGAGTCCGGCCTTCACCCAGCCGCGGGCGGTGCGGGAGGGGATCACGTCCGGGGTCGCGTAGTAGGCGGTGGTGGCCAGGCCGGAGGCGAGGGCGGTCAGGACGCGGGACGCTGTGAAGGTCGTCGTCATGGCTCCCATCGTCGAGGGCTCGACGCGGCCCACGCATCCACCGCGAGCCCGACCCGGTGAAGCGCGGGCATACGCCTCAGGAGCGACCTCCGCCGCAGGTAGGGTGCCCGCATGACGGACAACGCCGACGTCGTGGTCATCGGTGCGGGCCTCGCCGGGCTCGTCGCCACCGCCGAGCTCACGCGCGCCGGGCGCCGGGTGCTCCTGCTCGACACCGAGCCGTCGTCGGGCATCGGCGGTCAGGCGTGGTGGTCGTTCGGCGGGCTGTTCCTCGTCGGCTCCCCCGAGCAGCGCCGCCTCGGCGTGCACGACTCCGCCGAGCTCGCGCTCGCCGACTGGCTCGGCTCCGCCGGGTTCGCGCCCGACACCGGTCCCGGCAGCCCCGACCACCACGGGCGTGCGTGGGCCGAGAGCTTCGTCGACTTCGCGGCCGGCGAGCTCCGCCCCTGGCTGCACGGCCTCGGGGTCCGCTGGTTCCCGCTCGTGCAGTGGGCCGAGCGGGGCGGCGGCCTCGCCGGGGGCCACGGCAACTCGGTCCCGCGCTTCCACGTCACGTGGGGCACCGGGCCGGGGATCGTCGAGCCGTTCGCCCGGGCGCTGCTCGACGCGCACCGCTCCGGCCTCGTCGAGGTGCGCACGCGCCACCGGGCGACGGGCCTCGTGGAGCGTGACGGGCGGGTCGTCGGCGTGCGAGGCGACGTCCTCGCTCGTGACGCGGTGGAGCGGGCGGTGCCGAGCTCGCGCGAGGTCGTCGGCGGCTTCGAGGTGTCCGCGAGCGCCGTCGTCGTCGCGACGGGCGGCATCGGCGCGAACCACGACCTCGTGCGCGCGACGTGGCCGTCGACCGCGGGCCGGCTCCCGGAGCGCATGCTGTCCGGCGTCCCGGACTCGGTCGACGGCTCGGGGATCGTCGCCGCCAGGGACGCGGGCGCCGCCGTCGTGCACGAGGACCGCATGTGGCACTACCCCGAGGGCATCACGAACCACTCCCCCGTGTGGGGCCGGCACGGCATCCGCATCCTCGCCGGACCGTCCTCGCTGTGGCTCGACGCCGACGGCCACCGGCTCCCCGCCCCGCTGTTCCCCGGGTTCGACTCGCTCGGGGCGCTCCAGCACATCGCCGGCCGGGGCGACGACCACTCGTGGTTCGTGCTCGACAAGACGATCCTGGGTTCCGAGTTCGCGCTCTCCGGCTCCGAGCAGAACCCCGACCTGACCGGCAAGGACGTGCGCCTGCTGCTGCAGCGCGTGCTCCCCGGTGCGGTCGGGCCGGTCGAGGCGTTCGCGGCGGAGTCGCCCGAGTTCCTGTGGGCCGACTCCCCGGCGGCCCTCGCCGCGCGGATGAACGCGCTGACCGGCACGCGTCGCATCGACCCCGACGCGCTCGGGCGCACGATCCGTGAGCGCGACCAGCAGGTCGCGTCCGGGCTGGGCAAGGACCACCAGGTCGTCGCCACGGCGATGGCCCGGCGGTACGTCGTCGACCGCGTGATCCGCGTCGCGAAGCCGCACGCGATGCTCGACCCGGCGCACGGGCCGCTGCTCGCGGTGCGCCTGTCGGTGCTGACCCGCAAGACGCTCGGGGGCGTCCTCACCGACACCTCGGCGCGCGCGCTGCGCCCTGACGGGACGGTGCTGCCCGGGCTGTGGGCGGTCGGCGAGGCCGCGGGCTTCGGCGGCGGCGGCGTGCACGGCCACCGCGCCCTCGAGGGCACGTTCCTCGGGGGGTGCCTGCACACCGGCCGCACCGCGGGGCGCGCGCTCGCCGCCGAGCTCGGGGACTGACGCCCGCACCCGCGTGCGGCTTCAGCGCCCGGCCACGCCCGCGCACGTCGTCGGGCCGCCGGGCCGGCAGCGGCGGCCCGGCGGGGACAGCCGTGGGGCCCGCCGCCGGTGGACGGCGACGGGCCCCACGGGACGTGCGGTGCGGTCAGGACGCCGCGTTGGCGACGAGCCCCACGTCGGCGATCGAGCTCAGGCCCTTGTGCTTGGGCACGACGCGCACGGTGTACCCGAACGGCCCCGAGGCGTCGAGCCGGACGTCGCCCGCGAACGCGTGGCGTCCGGCCTCGAACGTCTCGGTCGGCGCGAGCGCCGCGACGGTGAACGAGCCGAGCTCGTCGGCCTCCGAGACCTTGCCGTGCACGACCTGCACCTCGACGTCCTGCGGGCCCAGCTCGCCGAGCGAGATGTACGCCTTGACGTGCAGCGTGTCGCCGACCTTCGCGACCTCGCCGACGCCGCCGGACTCGACGTGGTCGACGCGGACCTGCGACCAGCCCGTGCGGACCTTGCTCTTCCACGCGGCGAGCTCACGCGCGCCGTCGTAGTCGGCCGAGCCGTTGAGCGAGCGACCGCCGGCCGCCGCGGGCACGTACAGGTGCTGCACGTAGTCGGCCACCATGCGCGTCGCCTGGACCTTCGGGCCGAGCGTCGCGAGCGTGTGCCGCACCATGCTCAGCCAGTGCACGGGGAGCCCTGCGTCGTCGCGGTCGTAGAAGCGCGCGGCGACCTGGTTCTCGATGAGGTCGTAGAGCGCCGACGCCTCGAGGTCGTCGCGGCGGTCCGGGTCCTCGACGCCGTCGGCCGTCGGGATCGCCCAGCCGTTCTCGCCGTCGAACCACTCGTCCCACCAGCCGTCGAGGATCGAGAGGTTGAGGCCGCCGTTGAGCGCGGCCTTCATGCCCGACGTCCCGCACGCCTCGAGCGGGCGCAGCGGGTTGTTGAGCCACACGTCGCAGCCGGGGTAGAGCGTCTTGGCCATCGCGATGTCGTAGTTCGGCAGGAACACGATGCGGTGGCGGACGTCGGCCTCGTCGGTGAACCGGACGAGCTGCTGGATGAGGCGCTTGCCTTGGTCGTCGGCCGGGTGCGACTTGCCCGCGATGACGAGCTGGACCGGCTTGTCGGGGTCGAGCAGCAGCGAGCGCAGCCGCTCGGGGTCGCGCAGCATGAGCGTCAGGCGCTTGTACGTCGGCACGCGGCGCGCGAACCCGATGGTCAGCACGTCGGGCGAGAGCACGTCGTCGACCCAGCCGAGCTCCGCCGGGCTCGCCCCGCGCTGCTTCCAGGAGGCCCGCAGGCGCGAGCGCGCGTCCTCGACGAGCTGGGCGCGCAGCGTGCGGCGCAGCTCCCACAGGTCCTGGTCGCTCACGCCGTCCCCGCGCAGCCAGCCGTTGCCTGTCGCGATCTCGTCGGCGCCGAGCGCACGGGCGGCGACGTCGACGAGGCGTCGGTCGACCCACGTGGGCGCGTGCACACCGTTCGTGATCGAGCTGATCGGCACCTCGGCGTCGTCGAAGCCCGGCCACAGCCCGCTGAACATCCCGCGCGAGACCGCGCCGTGCAGCAGCGAGACGCCGTTCGCGCGCCCGCCGAGCCGCAGGCCCATGAGCGCCATGTTGAACAGCAGCGGGTCGCCGCCCTCGTGGTCCTCGGCGCCGAGCGCGAGCACGCGCTCGACCGGGAGGCCCTCGACCGCGCGGTCGCCGCCGAAGTACTGGGCGACGAGCTTCGCCTCGAACCGGTCGATGCCGGCGGGCACGGGGGTGTGCGTCGTGAACACGGTCGCGGCGCGCACGGCCTCGAGCGCCTCGTCGAAGCCGAGGCCCTTCTCGGTGACGAGCTCGCGGATCCGCTCGACGCCGAGGAAGCCCGCGTGGCCCTCGTTCATGTGGAAGACCTCGGGCTCGGGCGCGCCGGTCAGGCGCGACCAGAGCCGCAGCGCGCGCACGCCGCCGACGCCGAGCAGGAGCTCCTGCTGCAGGCGGTACTCGCCGCCGCCGCCGTACAGGCGGTCGGTGACGCGGCGCGCGGCCTCGTCGTTCTCGGGGACGTTCGAGTCGAGCATGAGCAGCGGGACGCGGCCGACGGCGGCGCTCCACACGTGCGCGTGCAGCACGCGCCCGCCGGGCAGGTCGACCGTGACGACGGCGGGCGTGCCGTCCTCCTCACGCACGAGCGTCAGCGGGAGGCCGTCGGGGTCGAGCACCGGGTACGTCTCGACCTGCCAGCCGTCGCGCGTGAGGGACTGCTTGAAGTACCCGGCGCCGTACAGCAGGCCGACGCCGACGATCGGCACGCCGAGGTCGGAGGCGCTCTTGAGGTGGTCGCCCGCGAGGATCCCGAGGCCGCCGGAGTACTGCGGGAGGACGGACGTGATGCCGAACTCGGGCGAGAAGTACGCGATCGACGTGGGCAGGCTGCCGCGCGCGTCGTCGCTCTGCTGCTGGTACCAGCGCGGGGCGCTCAGGTAGTGGTGGAGGTCCTCGACGGTCTCGCGGACGCGCTGCACGAAGGCCTCGTCCCCGGCGAGCGAGGCGAGGCGCTCGGGCGCCAGGGCCCCGAGGAGCGCCACGGGGTCGCGCCCGACCTGCGCGAACAGGTCGCGGTCGATCTCCGCGAACAGGTCGCGCGTGGGCGCGTGCCACGACCATCGGAGGTTGTGGGCGAGCTCGTCCAGGTCAGCGAGCTCGACCGGCAGGAGGGTACGGACCGTGAATCGTCGGATGGCTCTCACCTGTCCGAGCGTACGCACGTCCCCGCGCCCGCACACCCCACCGAGGTCACGGGCGTGTGAACGCGTCCGCGCCGCCCGGCCGGGACACGCCCCAGCGGATGCCCGTACCGGGATGGAGTGGATAGGTTCGTCGTGTGACGCAGACACCTCCCCCGACCGGCCCGGACGCCGCTGCGGCGACCCCTCGGCCGGCCCGCACCCGGACGCCTCGCGCCGCGAACCCGCGCACGCCGGCCACCGCGCCGGCGGCTCCCGCGGCAGCCCCGGCAGCGGCACCGAGGAGGCGGACCGCGGCGTCCGCCACGCCGCCGGCCGCGTCTGCGGAACCCCCGGCCGCTGCCCCCCGCACGCGGGCCACCGCGGCGGCAGCCGCCCCGCGGACGCGGACCGCCGCCGGGGCGACGACCCGCACCCGGGCCGCGAGCGCCCCGACTCCCCCGCCCGCACCGGCCGGCCCGCCGATCGGGCGCATCCCGGTCGTCGACGTCTCGCCGGTCGTCGAGGCCGGCCGGTGGCCCGCCAAGGCCGTCGTCGGCGAGGTCGTCCCGGTCCGGGCGACGGTGTTCCGCGAGGGGCACGACGCGGTCGCCGCGACCGCCGTGCTCGTCGGGCCGGACGGTCGGGACCGCGCGAGCGCGCGCATGGTGGACATCGCCCCGGGCCTCGACCGTTTCGAGGCCCGTCTCGTGCCCGACGAGCCCGGCCGCTGGGGCCTGCGCGTCGAAGGCTGGTCCGACCCGTACGGGACGTGGCGCCACGACGCCGAGATCAAGGTGGCCGCGGGCGTCGACACCGAGCTCATGCTCACCGAGGGCGCGCTGCTGCTCGAGCGCGCCGCGGCCCGCACCGGCGCCGAGAAAGCCCCCGCGAAGGCCGCGCGCGTGCTGACCGACGCCGTGAGGGCGCTGCGCGACACCGCGCGCCCGCCCGCCGCCCGCCTCGCCGCGGGGGTCTCCCCTGAGGTCCGCGCCGTGCTCGACGCGTACCCGGTGCGTGAGCTCCTCAGCCCCTCGCCGGTGTACCCGCTCGTCGTCGACCGCCCGCTCGCGCTCGCCGGCTCGTGGTACGAGCTGTTCCCGCGCTCGCACGGCGCGGTGCACGACCCGGTGACCGACACGTGGACGTCCGGGACGCTGCGCACGGCCGCCGAGGAGCTCCCGCGCGTCGCCGGGATGGGCTTCGACGTCGTCTACCTGACCCCGATCCACCCGATCGGCACGACGCACCGCAAGGGCCGCAACAACTCGCTCACGACCGTGCCGGGCGACCCGGGCTCCCCGTACGCGATCGGTTCGAAGGACGGCGGGCACGACGCGATCGAGCCGAGCCTCGGGACGTTCGAGGACTTCGACGCGTTCGTGGCACGGGCGAAGGGCCTCGGCATGGAGGTCGCGCTCGACGTCGCGCTGCAGTGCTCCCCCGACCACCCGTGGGTCGCCGAGCACCCCGAGTGGTTCACGACGCGCGCCGACGGCTCCATCGCCTACGCCGAGAACCCGCCCAAGAAGTACCAGGACATCTACCCCCTGAACTTCGACAACGACCCGCAGGGCATCGCCGCGGAGATCCGGCGCGTGCTGCAGGTCTGGATCGACCACGGGGTCACGCTGTTCCGCGTCGACAACCCGCACACCAAGCCGCTGCCGTTCTGGGAGTGGCTGCTCGCGGACGTCCGGGCCGCGCACCCCGAGGTGATCTTCCTGTCCGAGGCGTTCACGCGCCCCGCGATGATGCTCAACCTCGCGCGCATCGGGTTCCACCAGTCGTACACGTACTTCACGTGGCGCAACACGAAGGACGAGCTCGAGGAGTACCTCGCGGAGGTCTCGGGCGAGCAGGGCTCGTGGATGCGGCCGAGCTTCTGGCCGACGACCCACGACATCCTGCCGCCGTACCTGCAGCACGGCGGCGTCGCGGGCTTCGCGGTCCGTGCGGTGCTCGCGGCGCTCGGCTCCCCGACGTGGGGCATCTACTCGGGCTACGAGCTCGTCGAGAACGTCCCGCGGCCCGGCGTCGAGGAGCAGATCGACAACGAGAAGTACGAGTTCCGGCCGCGCGACTGGTCCGTCGCCGACGGCCTCGGGATCGCGACCCTCCTGCAGCGGCTCAACGAGATCCGCCGTGCCCACCCCGCGCTCCAGCAGCTCCGGAACCTGACGGTCCACCCGACCAACGACGACGCGCTCGTGTGCTTTTCGCGCCACCTCGACGCCGAGCACTCGCCGACCGGGCGCGCAGACACCATCATCGTCGTCGTCAACCTCGACCCCCACAGCACCCGGGAGGGTCTCGTGCACCTCGACCTGCGCGCGCTCGGCCTCACGCCGAGCGCCGAGGAACCCCACCAGTTCGTCGCCCATGACGTGCTCTCCGACGAGACGTACGCGTGGGGCGAGCAGGTCTACGTCCGGCTCGACCCGTACGTCCGCTGCGCGCACGTGGTGCAGGTGGGCGCGTGACCGCCCAGCCGGGAGTCGGCCGCGCACCCGCGCCGTCGACCGGGCAGATCGCGATCACTGCGCTGCCCCCGCGCCGCCAGCCTGCCGTGCCCGCCTCCGCGGTCGCCGACTCGGGCTCCCGCCCGGGGCTCTCGGACGACCCGGACTGGTACCGGACGGCGGTCTTCTACGAGGTGATGATCCGCTCGTTCTCCGACTCGACGGGCGTCGGCAGCGGCGACCTGCGCGGGCTCATCGCGCGGCTCGACTACCTGCAGTGGCTCGGTGTCGACTGCCTGTGGCTGCCGCCGTTCTACCCGTCGCCCATGCGCGACGGTGGATACGACGTGTCGGACTACACCGCGATCGCCCCGCAGTACGGCTCGATCGCGGACTTCCACGAGCTCGTCGACGAGGCCCACGCGCGCGGCATGCGCATCGTGGTCGACCTCGTCATGAACCACACGAGCGACGCGCACCCGTGGTTCCAGGCGTCGCGCGCCGACCCGAAGGGTCCGTACGGCGACTTCTACGTGTGGAGCGACGACAACACGCGCTACCCCGACGCGCGCATCATCTTCGTCGACACCGAGACGTCGAACTGGACGTTCGACCCCGTGCGCCGGCAGTACTTCTGGCACCGGTTCTTCTCCCACCAGCCGGACCTCAACTTCGAGAACCCCCGCGTCGTGGAGTCGATGCTCGACGTCGCGCGGTTCTGGCTCCAGCTCGGGGTCGACGGCTTCCGGCTCGACGCCGTGCCGTACCTCTTCGAGGCGGAGGGCACGAACTGCGAGAACCTCCCGGAGACGCACGCGTTCCTGCGGCTCCTGCGCCGCACGATCGACGCGGAGTTCCCGGGGCGGATCATCCTGGCCGAGGCGAACCAGTGGCCCGAGGACGTCGTGCACTACTTCGGCACCGAGGAGGAGCCGGAGTGCCACATGTGCTTCCACTTCCCCGTGATGCCGCGCATCTTCTACTCGATCCGCGACCAGCGGGCGAACCAGATCGTCGAGATCCTCGCGGACACGCCCGCGATCCCGAAGGGCGCGCAGTGGAGCACCTTCCTGCGCAACCACGACGAGCTGACCCTCGAGATGGTCTCGACCGAGGAGCGCGCGTCGATGTACGGGTGGTACGCGCCCGACTCGCGCATGCGCGCCAACGTCGGGATCCGGCGCCGGCTGTCGCCGCTGCTCGACAACTCGCGCAAGGAGATCGAGCTCGCGCACGCGCTGCTGCTCTCGCTGCCGGGCAGCCCCTGCCTGTACTACGGCGACGAGATCGGGATGGGCGACAACATCTGGCTGCACGACCGTGACGCGGTGCGCACCCCGATGCAGTGGACCCCGGACCGCAACTCGGGCTTCTCGACGGCCGACCCCGGGCAGCTCTACCTGCCGGTCAACCAGTCGCTCGTGAGCCACTACGGCCACGTCAACGTCGAGGCGCAGCTCGCGCAGCCGACGTCGCTGCTGCACTGGATCCACGGCATGCTCACGGTCCGGCGCCGGCACCCGTCGCTCGGCAAGGGCGAGTTCGAGGTGGTCCCGAGCTCGAGCGAGGCGGTCCTGACGTTCCTGCGGACGAGCGAGGAGGAGACGCTGCTCGTCGTGGCGAACATGGCGGCGACGCCGCGGTCGACGACCGTGACCCTCGACGGCTACGCCGGCGCGCAGCTGCGCGACGTCTTCGGTGGCGCGCAGTTCCCCGACGTGACGGCCGAGGGCACCGTGCAGATCACGCTCGGCTCGCGCGAGTTCTACTGGCTGATGCTCACCCCGGGTGGCTCGGCCGGGACGGCAGGAGGATGACGATGGCCGTCACGGACCACGAGCCCACCGACGACGCCGTCGTGCGGCTCCTCGCGGACTGGCTGCCCGACCGCCGGTGGTTCCCGGTCAAGGGCGCCGAGGCTCGGCTCACGGCGGTCGGCGGGCTCACGCTCACCGACCCGCGCGACGAGGCGCGCGTGCGCATCCTGCTCGTGCGCGCCGAGGCGCCCGGGGTCGACACCGTGCTCCAGGTGCCCGTGACGATGCGCCCGGACCGCACCGCGACCGACGACGGGCCCACCGTCGGGGGCGCCCGGCCCGGTCAGGCGGGCCCGGCGTGGATCGGGACGGTCGGCTCGCCGCCGATGCACGTGCGCGACGGCGTCGGTGACCCGGCGTTCCTGCGCGCCTGGATGTCCGCGGCCGACGGCCCGCGTCCCCCGGTCGACGCCGAGCACGCGCGCGTGCTCACCGGCGAGCAGTCGAACACCTCCGTGATCCTCCCGGCGAGCGACCCGGTGGTGGCTTCCGACGACGCGCCGGCAGCCACCGCGGAGACGCGTCCGCCCGGCGCCGGCGACGCGACCCACGGCGCCGCGATCCTCAAGGTCTTCCGCGCGCTGGCGCCCGGGGACAACCCCGACGTCGACGTCCCACGGGCCCTCGCGCGCGGCGGCTGGGTGCACGTGCCCCGGCCGCTGGGGTGGCTCGAGGCGCAGTGGCCCGAGGACGGCTCGCTCGTGCACGGGCACCTCGCGGTGCTCAGCGAGTTCGTCGACGGCGCGCAGGACGGCTTCGAGCTCGCGTGCGCGATGGCGGAGCGCGGCGAGTCGTTCGCGGACCTGGCGCGCGACCTCGGCTCGGTCGTCGCCGGGATGCACGCGGCGCTCGCGTCGGCCCTGCCGACCGACGACCCGGGGAGCGCGGACGAGCGTGCGGCGGCGACCGCGGACGCGGTGCGGGCGCGCTACCGGTGGGCCGCCGGCCTCGTGCCGGAGCTCGCGCAGTACGCCGACGGCGTCGAGGCGCTCGCCGCGCGCACCGCGGAGCTGACCGACCTGCCCGCGCCGCAGCGCATCCACGGCGACCTGCACCTGGGCCAGGCGCTGCGCGCGCACGACGAGTGGTTCGTCACGGACTTCGAGGGCGAGCCGCTCGCTCCCGTCGCCGCCCGGACGCGACCGGACCTCGCGCTGCGCGACGTCGCGGGCATGCTCCGCTCGTTCGACTACGCCACGGCGGTGGGCCGGGGGCTCGAGACGGCCGGGACCGGGGACGACGCGTGGGCCGACGACGCGCGCGCGGCGCTCCTCGCGGGGTACGTGGCGGGCTCGTCGGGCGAGGAGGGCGCGCCGGGTGGTGGTGCGGGCGCGCACACCGAGGACGTGCTGCGCGCGCTCGAGCTCGACAAGGCGCTGTACGAGGCCGTGTACGAGGCCCGCAACCGGCCCGCGTGGCTGTCGATCCCGCTGCGGGCGGTCGAGCGCCTCGTCGGCTGACGGTCGTCCCGGCGGGGCGCGCGAGCGTCCGGCCGGGAGCCGCTGCGTCAGGCGAGCGTCGCGAGCTCCTGCGCCGAGACCTCGCCGGCGACCTCGGGGGGCAGCCGCACTCCGGAGTGCCGCGGTGCGAGCTCGCTCTGCAGCACGAGCGCCGCGGCGCCGACGGCGGCCGCCTCGGGCGCGTTCGTCGAGATCGTCACGCGCACGGGGTGGCTCGCGCGCGCGAAGAACGAACGGCTGAGCTGCTCCTGCACGGCGGGCAGGTAGAGCGACCCCGCGAGGGCGAACGCCGGCCCGGTGAGCACCACGAGCTCGAGGTCCATGACGTTCGCGAGGGTCTGGGCTGCGACGCCGAGGTAGCGCGCCGACGAGGCGAGGATCTCCGCGGCGACGGGGTCGCCGCTCAGCGCCGCACGGGCGACCGCCGCGAACTGCGCGGACACGGGACGGTCGGCGCCGCCGAGGTCGAGGCCGCGGGCCTGCGCCTGGGCGACGACCGCCGTGGGTCCCGCGAGCGCCTCGACGCACCCCCGGCTCCCGCACCAGCACTCCGGGCCGTCGATGTTGACGCAGATGTGCCCGATCTCGCCCGCGTTGGAGCTCGCGCCGCGGTAGACGGTCCCGTTGACGAGGATGCCCGCCCCGATCCCGGTACCCATGTAGAACGCGGCGAACGCGGACGTCGTCTCGATGCCGCCCGCCCAGTACTCGCCGATCGCGGCGGCGGTCGCGTCGTTGTCGAGCAGCACGGGCACGCCGACGGCGTCCTCGAGCGCGTCGCCGAGCGGGAAGTCGGCCCAGCGCCGCATGTTCGGCGGGGTCAGGACCATGCCGACCGACGCCGTGATGGGCCCGGGCGACACGACACCGAGACCGAGCACGCGCGTGCGGTCGATGCCGACGCGCGTGATGATCCCGTCGATCTCGGCGGCGATGCGCGAGACGACCTCGCGCGGGTCGTCGGCCCCGGCACCGGGCTTGCGCCAGCGCGCGACGACCGCTCCCCCGAGGTTCGCGAGCACGTACGTGATCCCCGCATGGTCCAGGTGCACGCCGACGGCGAACCGCGCGGACGGGTCGAGCTGGAGCAGCATGCGGGGCTTGCCGCCGGTCGACTCCGCGCGCCCGGCCTCGACGACGAGCCCGTCGTTCATGAGCCGGCGCACGACCGTGGAGATCGTCGCACCGGTGAGCCCGGTGGCCCGCGTGAGCTCGACGCGGCTGATGGTGCCCGCGGCGCGGATGACGTCGAGGATCGCCGCCCGACTGCTCGTGTGCGCCATCCCGAGGTTGGCACTGCTCACGCTGGCTCTCCTGTCTGGTGCTGGGCGGTCGCCCCGGCCGTCGGCGCGCCCCCGCCCGCAGGTCCCCAATGTAACGATCGAGCGTCGGGGCGAGACCGGGACGACACGCGGATTGACTTACTTTGTTCGGCTGCCTAAGAATGCCACACAGAGCGGGGTCGACCGACGCCTCCGCCGGGCAAGGACCGCCCACCCCCGCCGGCACGCCGAGGTGCCGGGCCGAGAGAGGATCAACGATGTTCCCTCACGCACGACGCACGCGACTGCTCGCCGTCGCCGCGATCGCCAGCACCGTCGCCCTGACCGCCGCCTGCTCGGGCGGCGGCGAGTCCGCCGAGGCCAACGAGGACGGCACCCCCTCCGGCGACCTCCTGGTCCTCACGTGGCGCACCGACCTCCTCGAGGACGGCACGTTCGACGAGTACGCGGAGCGGTTCAACGAGGAGTACCCCGACGTCGACGTCGAGTTCGAGGGCCTCACGGACTACGAGGGCGAGGTCCGCACCCGCATGAACACCGACGACTACGGGGACGTGCTCGGCGTCGTCGGCACCGTCACGCCCGACCAGTTCCCCGACTTCTTCGAGCCCCTCGGCGACGTCGAGGAGCTCGAGACGGAGTACCGGTTCCTGCGCGACAAGACGTTCGACGGCCAGGCGTACGGCATCCCGGTCGTCGGCAACACGCAGGGCATCGTCTACAACAAGACGGTCTGGGAGGACGCGGGGATCACCGAGCCGCCGACCACGCCCGAGGACTTCGTCGACGCGCTCAAGGCGATCAAGGAGAACGACCCCGAGGTCGTCCCGCTGTACACCAACTACAAGGACGGCTGGCCGCTCACGCAGTGGGAGGGCCACCGCGGCGAGATCACGGCCAACCCGGACTACGTGAACGAGATGGCGCAGTCCGACGCGCCGTGGACCGAGGGCACCGACCACTACGTCATCGACTCGCTGCTCTGGGACGTCGTCAACCAGGGCCTGACCGAGGAGGACCCGACCACGACGAACTGGGAGGAGTCCAAGAGCCTGCTCGCGAACGGCAGGATCGGCTCGATGGTGCTCGGGTCGTGGGCGATCCAGCAGATGCAGGCGGCCGCCGAGGACGCCGGCACCGGCGCGGACACGATCGGCTACCTGCCGTTCCCGCACCAGGTCGACGGCACGTTCTACGCCGCGGTCGGTGGCGACTACAACCTCGCGATCAACAAGAACTCGGAGAACAAGGTCGCGGCCCGCGCCTGGATCGACTGGTTCAACACCGAGTCCGGCTACGCCGAGGCGAACGGCGGCCTCTCGCCGCTCAAGGAGGGCCCGACGCCGGACACCCTCAAGGACTTCGAGGCCCTCGGCGTCGAGTACCTCGAGCTCACCCCGGCGCCCGCCGGCAAGGAGAGCCTGTTCGCGGACATCGACGCGGAGTCCGAGGTCGGCACCAACACCCCCGACTACCGCCAGCGGATCGTCGACGCCGCACGCGGCGCGTCGGGCGAGACCAAGGACCAGATCTTCGACGACCTGAACTCGGAGTGGGCGGCCGGTCGCGCCGCCGTCGAGGGCTGACGGGCCCGCTGGGCCCAGGACGAGGAGGTCGGTGACCCGTGGTGACAGGCAGGAGAGCGTGAGATGGCCGGCGTGAGCAACGTGGTCCGGGCGGAAGCCGCCGGGACGAGGATCGAGGCCGGCCAGCTGCCTGCCACCGCGAGGAAGCCGCGCGGCGGGTGGGGCTGGCGAGGGACACCGTACGTGTTCCTCGCCGTCCCGCTCGTCCTGCTGGTGGTGTTCACCTACCTGCCGGTGGTGAACATGTTCTGGTACTCGCTGACCTCGTGGGACGGGCTGGACAAGACCAAGGAGTTCGTGGGGCTCGACAACTACGTCGCGGTGTTCACGCGGCCCGAGCTGTTCCGGGTCTTCTACGTGAGCCTGTACTACTTCGCGGCGTCCTTCGTGCAGATGGCGCTCGCGCTGTACTTCGCGACGATCCTCAGCTTCAGCACCCGGTTCCGGAATCTGTTCAAGGGGATCCTGTTCTTCCCCTACCTGATCAACGGCGTCGCGATCGCCCTGATCTTCGTGTTCTTCTTCAAGCCGGACGGGACGCTCGACTCGATCCTGGCGCTGTTCGGCGCGGAGAACCTGCAGCAGCAGTGGCTCGGCAACCCGGACATCAACAACATCTCGCTCGCGAGCACGTCCGTGTGGCGGTACATGGGCCTGAACTTCGTGCTGTTCCTCGGGGCGATCCAGTCTATCCCCGGCCAGCTGTACGAGGCCGCGGAGCTCGACGGGGCCAGCCGCTTCCAGCAGTTCCGCTACATCATCGCGCCGAGCATCAAGCCGATCATCGGCCTGTCGTTCATCCTGGCGATCTCCGGGAGCCTGGCGGTCTTCGAGATCCCGTTCATCATGACCGGCGGCGCGAACGGGACCGCGACGTTCGTCATCCAGACCGTGGACATGGCGTTCGAGAGCCTCAAGGTCGGCCTCGGCTCCGCGATGGCGGTCATCCTGCTCGTCATCGTCCTGGTCGTGACCTGGGTCCAGCGCAAGGTCGTCCCCGAGGAGAAGGTGAACCTGACGTGAGCTACGTCGCCAAGACCGCCAAGTACGCGACGCTCGTCCTCGCGTGCCTCGTGACGCTCCTGCCCATCTCGGTGATCGTCATGGCGTCGCTCAAGACCAACCAGGAGTTCTTCACCACGGGCCCGTTCGACGCCCCGGGGAACTGGTTCAACCTCGAGAACTACGTGACGGCGTTCACGCGCGGCAAGATGGTGCAGGGCTTCGCCAACACCGCGTTCATCCTGCTGTTCTCGGTGGCCGGCACGATCCTCATCGGCACGATGGCCGCGTACGCGATCGACCGGTTCGAGTTCCGGCTCAAGAAGACCGTGATCGCGCTGTTCCTGCTGGCGACGCTCGTCCCGGGCGTCACGACGCAGGTCGCGACGTTCCAGATCGTCAACAACCTCGGCCTGTACAACACCCGGTGGGCCGCCATCGCGCTGTTCATGGGCACCGACATCGTGTCGATCTACATCTTCGTGCAGTTCCTGCGGGGCATCCCCAAGGAGCTCGACGAGGCGGCGACGCTCGACGGCGCGAACCACCTGACGATCTACCGGAGGATCATCCTGCCGCTGCTCAAGCCGGCGATCGCGACGGTGGTGATCATCAAGGGCATCGCGGTCTACAACGAGTTCTACACGCCGTTCCTGTACATGCCCGGCCGGGACCTCGGGGTCATCTCGACGTCGCTGTTCCGGTTCAAGGGCCCGTTCGGCGGGCAGTGGGAGGTCATCGCGGCGGGCGTGATCATCGTGCTGATACCGACGCTCCTCGCGTTCCTCGCGCTGCAGAAGTACATCTACAACGGGTTCACGTCGGGCGCGACGAAGTAGCGGCCGCACCCCGCGGAGGGCCGCTGCCGCCGCGCGAGCGGCCGGGCCGACGGACTCACGACGAAGGCCGGGCACCCGCGAGGTGCCCGGCCTTCGTCGTCGGCGCGGTGGGCCCGCCGGACCCACCGCCGCGGGTCTCAGCCCACGCGCGTGGCCCGGACCAGCACGAGCCGCTCGGAGAACAGCACGGGCGCCTCGACGCCGACGTCCTCGAGCACCCGCCCGGGCAGCGTGACGCCCTCGGGCGTCCACCACGGCAGGTGCAGGTACCCGCTCGCGACGCCGTCGACGACGTGCGCCGGCGCCTGCGGCCGCACGTGGTACAGCCCGCCGGGGTCGAGCCCGGGCAGCGGCAGCCGGCCCGTCGGGCTCTGCGTCGACGTCGCCGTCGCGACCACGCAGAACAGCGCGTCCGCGCCGTCGGGCGCGACGACGCCGTGCACCGCGTACGCCGGGTCGGCGACGTCGGCGTGCACCGACGTGCCAGTGTGCAGCAGCCCCCGCAGCTCCTTGTACAGCGCGATCCACCCCGCGAGCTGCGCGCGCTGCGCCTCGTCGGCCTCGCGCAGGTCCCACTCGATGCCGAGGTGCCCGAACAGCGCCGTCCCCGCCCGGAACTCCAGCGGGTGACGTCGACCGGTGCTGTGCGCCGCACCGGAGCCGACGTGCGCGCCGAGCAGCTCGAGCGGCACGAGCAGGTTGGTCCACCGCTGGATCTGCTGGCGCTCGAGCGCGTCGATGCAGTCGCTCGTCCAGACGCGGTCGGTCCGCTCGAGGATCTCGAGGTCGACGCGCCCGCCGCCCGACGAGCACGACTCGATCTCGACGCCGGGGTGCCGCCGCCGCAGCTCGTCGAGCAGGCGGTACACGGCGAGCGTCTGCTCGTGCACCCCGGCGGTGCGCCGCGGCCCGTGGCCGGCGTCGACGAGGTCGCGGTTGTGGTCCCACTTGAGGTACGCGATCGGGTACTCGGTGAGCAGCGCGTCGAGGCGTTCGAGGATGTACGCGGCCGCCCCGGGCTCGGCCAGGTCGAGCACCTGCTGGTGGCGCGCGGCGCGCGGCAGCCGGTCGGACGCCTGCAGCATCCACTCCGGGTGGGCGCGCGCGAGGTCGGAGTCGGGATTGACCATCTCGGGCTCGACCCACAGCCCGAACTCCATGCCGAGGCCGCGCACGTGGTCGACGAGCGGACCCAGCCCGTCGGGCCACACGTCGGCCGACACGTACCAGTCACCGAGGCTCGTGGTGTCGTCGCGGCGCCCGCCGAACCACCCGTCGTCGAGCACGAACCGCTCGACCCCGACGGCGGCGGCCGCGTCCGCGAGCGCGGTGAGCCGGCCGAGGTCGTGCTCGAAGTACACGGCCTCCCACGTGTTCGCCACGACGGGCCGCGGGCTGTGCGGGTGGTGCGGGCGCTCGCGGAACCAGCGGTGGAACCGGGCCGAGACGTCGTCGAGCCCGCGGCCGTACGCGCCGACCACCCACGGGCTCGTGTAGCTCTCCGCCGCGCCGAGCCGCACCTCGCCGGGCAGCAGCAGCTCGCCCCCACCGAGCAGCCCCGCGTTGTAGTGGCTCCGCTCCGCGAGGGTCCGGTGGTTGCCCGACCACGCGGTGTGCAGCCCCCAGACCTCACCGCGACGGTTGCCGAACCCGGGCGTGCCCGCGGCGAGCAGGAACGCGGCGTCGTACCCGGTGCGCCCGCGGCGGTTCTCGCGCAGCCGGGTGCCGTGCGTGAAGCCGGTGCGCTGCGGGCTGCGCTCGCGCAGGTGCCGGCCCGTGAAGTCGAGCAGCTCGGTCGCCCGGGCCGGGACGGGCAGCGTCAGCAGGAGCCCGTCGAGCGTGAACGTGCCCTCTCCCGTGCTCGTCACACGCGCGCGCTGGCGCACGAGCCCGGACGCGGTGAGCTCGAGCACGAGCCGGAGGTCGAGGCCCGCGGAGGCGTCGCGCGCCTCGACCACGAGCAGCGTGGACCCGGTGGCGTGGCTCGGCCCGCCGGGCCGCTCGCCCTCGTCGGGCTCCGCGGCGGCACCGGACCTGGCCGGCCCGGCGAACCCGCCGGGTCCCACGAGCACCGCGTGCAGGACCCGGAACGCCGTCGAGAAGTCCGCGCCGTCCCGGTGCCCCGTCAGCCCGGGCGTGCCCAGGAACCCCGCGGACTGCTCGGGCAGCACGGCGATCTCGACCTCCCCGTCCACCGGGAAGCCGAGCGGCACCGGGCGCGACGCGAGCGCGAGCGCGGCGAGCGACGCCCCGGAGAGGTCGCCCAGGTCCGCGCCCCAGTGCAGCAGCCGCGGCAGGGTCACGCCGCCGAGGTCGACGACGACGCCCACCCCGGCGGCGCGCAGGTGCACGAGGCGGTCGCGCACGTCGCGGGCGCCGTCGGGCGGGCCGGTGGGCGGGAACGTCAGGGTCAGGGCCTCGGCGGCATCCACGGGACAACCAGCTCCTTCGCGGGTCGGTGAGCGGTCGACCGCCGTGCTCGGCGGTCCGGCCGCGCCCGGGGTGCAGGGCGGCCCACCGGTCGCCGACGGTCGGTTGACTTACTTTGTTCAGTTGCCTAAGAATTGGCCCCACCAGGGTACCTGCCTCGACGACACGCACGACGCGGTGACACGTCGTCCGACGGGCGCACGCGACGACGCGTGCACCGCGCGCGGGACCTCCGAGACCCAGGAGCGGGCCGACGATGATCACGCAGGACCTTCACGAGGGTTGGACGCTCCGCGCGGCAGGCGGCCCCGTCCCCGACGCGATCGCGGGCCGGACGGTCCCCGCGTCCGTCCCGGGCAGCGCGCACACCGACCTCCTCGCCGCGGGCCTGATCCCGGACCCGTACCTCGACCGCAACGAGGCCGAGCTCGTCTGGGCGCACCGGGCCGACTGGCAGTACGACCTGACGTTCGCGACGCAGGAGCCGGCGCCCGACGAGCGCGTGGACCTGGTCTTCGAGGGCCTCGACACGGTCGCCACCGTCTCGCTCGACGGCACCGTCGTCGCCCGCACCGCGAACCAGCACCGCTCCTACCGCGTCGACGTGCGCGGGGGCCTGGTGTCGGGTGAGCACGCGCTGTCCGTGCACTTCCGGTCGGCGCTCGAGCACGCCGAGGCCGAGCGTGAGCGGCTCGGCGCGCGGCCCGCCGCGTACGACCACCCGTTCAACATGGTCCGGAAGATGGCGTGCAGCTTCGGCTGGGACTGGGGCCCGGACCTGCAGACCGCCGGGATCTGGAAGCCGGTGCGGCTCGAGCGGTGGCGCACCGCGCGGCTCGCGCAGGTCCGCCCCCTCGTCACCGTCGACCCCACGGGCACCGGGCGCGTCGCCGTGCACGTCGACGTCGAGCGCTCGGGCCTCGCCGGGTCGCGCGACGCGGAGCTCGTGGTCCGGGCGACGGTGCACGGCGCCGAGGCGACCGTGACCCTCGAGGCCGGCGCGACCACGGCGGTCGTCCACCTGGAGGTGCCGGAGGCGCCGCTGTGGTGGCCCGCCGGTCACGGCGCGCAGCCGCTGAGCGACCTCGACGTCACGCTCGACGTCGCCGACTCCGGCGGCGCCCCGGGCGGCGTGGCGCTCGGCGCCCCGCTCGACACCTGGCACCGGCGCATCGGCTTCCGCACCGTCGAGCTCGACACCTCGGCCGACGAGAGCGGGACGGCCTTCACGTTCCGGATCAACGGCCGCCCGGTCTTTGTCAAGGGCGCCAACTGGATCCCCGACGACCACTTCCTCACCCGCATCACCCGCGAACGCATCGCCCGCCGCGTCGACCAGGCTCTCGGCGCGCACCTCAACCTGCTGCGCGTGTGGGGTGGCGGGATCTACGAGACCGAGGACTTCTACGACGTCTGCGACGAGAAGGGGATCCTCGTCTGGCAGGACTTCCTGCTCGCGTGCTCCGCCTACCCGGAGGAGGACCCGCACTGGTCCGAGCTCGAGGCGGAGGCCCGCGAGAACGTCGCGCGCCTGACCCCGCACCCCTCGCTCGTGCTGTGGAACGGCGGCAACGAGAACCTCTGGGGCTTCATGGACTGGGGCTGGCAGGAGAAGCTCGAGGGCCGCACGTGGGGCCACCGCTACTACACCGAGCTCTTCCCGCGCGTCGTCGCCGAGCTCGACCCGACGCGTCCGTACTCCGACGGCAGCCCGTACTCCCCCGGGTTCGCGCTCGACGTCGTGCACCCGAACGACCCCGACCACGGCACGCACCACGAGTGGGAGGTGTGGAACCGGGTCGACTACGCCGCGTACCGGGCGGACGTCCCGCGGTTCTGCTCGGAGTTCGGGTTCCAGGGACCGCCGACGTGGTCGACGCTGCAGCGCGCGGTCCGCAACCCCGACGGCGCGCCGCTCGCCAAGACCGACCCCGTCTTCCTGCTGCACCAGAAGGCGGAGGACGGCAACGGCAAGCTCGACCGCGGCCTCGCGCCGCACCTCGGTGTCCCCGAGGCCTTCGCCGACTGGCACTGGGCGACCCAGCTCAACCAGGCCCGCGCCGTCGCCTACGCGATCGAGCACTACCGCTCGTGGTGGCCGCGCACCGCCGGGGCGGTCGTGTGGCAGCTCAACGACTGCTGGCCGGTGACCTCGTGGGCCGCGGTCGACGGCGACGAGCGACCCAAGCCGCTCTGGTACGCGCTCCGCAACGCGAACGCGCCGCGCCTGCTCACCGTGCAGCAGCGCGACGGCCACGACGCGCTCGTCGCGGTCAACGACACCGGCGACCTGTGGCACGCGACGATGCACGTCTCGCGCCAGCGCCTCGACGGCACAACGCTCGCGGAGGCCACGATGGACGTCCGCGTCGGCGCGCGCTCGGTGACCGCGCTGCCGCTGCCCGCGGACCTCGCGGCCCCTGGCGACCCGGCCGCCGAGGTGCTGGTCGCCCGCCTCGACGGGGTCACGACCGTGCACACCTGGGTCGAGGACGTCGACCTCGCGCTCGACCCAGCACCGCTCGAGGCGACGGTGACGGGCGTCGAGGGCGGCTACCGGGTCGACGTGGTGGCCCGCTCGCTCGCCCGCGACGTGACGATCCTGGCCGACCGCGTCGACCCGGCGGCGACCGTCGACGAGGCGCTCGTGACGCTCCCGGCGGGCGGCCGTGCGTCGTTCCGGGTGCGCACCTCGGCCCGGCTCAGCGCCGCGGACCTGACGGACCCGGCGGTGCTGCGGACGGCGAACGACCTGGCACCCCTGCGAGCGGCCGTCCGGACGCCGGCCTGACGCCCGTCACCCGGAGGGCGGCGGGGCGGTGCGTGCCGGCAGGTCTAGGCTGGCGGACGTGAAGAGCAGGGCGGACGCCGTCGGACTCGTGCTGGCGCGCCCCGCCCGCATGCTCGGTCTCGAGCCCTTCTTCATGGAGCTCATCGCCGGCATCGAGGAGACCCTCGCCGCGGACGGCCGCTCGCTGCTGCTGCACGTGGTCCCCGACCACGAGGCCGAGATCCGCGCGTACCGGCGCTGGGGGCAGGGCGAGATGGTCGACGCGGTCGTCGTGGTCAACCTCGTCGACGACGACCCCCGCCTGCCGGTCCTCCTCGAGCTGGGCATCCCGACCGTCGTGGTCGGCGGGCCGCGCGGCGACCTGCCGTTCTCGAACGTCTGGATCGACAACGCCCAGGTCACGCGCGACGCGGTCCGGCACCTCGTCGCGCTCGGGCACCGTGACATCGCGCGGGTCAGCGGCCCGCACGCGCTCGCGCACACCCAGGACCGTACGGACGCGTTCGTCGGCGAGTGCGAGCGGCTCGGCGTGCACGGCACGGTGCTCGAGGGCGACTACACCGAGGCGTCGGGCACGCGGGCGACGCGCGCGCTGCTCGGCCGCCGGGGTGCCCCCTCCGCCATCGTCTACGACAACGACGTCATGGCCGTCGCCGGGCTCGGCGTGGCCGGCGAGATGGGCGTGCCCGTCCCGGAGCGGCTGTCGCTGCTCGCGTGGGACGACTCGGCGCTGTGCCGGCTCGCGCACCCCCCGCTGTCTGCGATGAGCCTGGACGTGCACGCGATGGGCACCCAGGTGGCCGACTGCGTGCTCAACGTCGTCGCGGGCGGCCCCGTCGCCTCCTACGAGGCGAAGCTCCCCCGCCTCGTCACACGCGGCACGACCGCAGCGTTCGTTCCGGCGCCGGCGGCCGGCTGAACGCCGGGTTCAGCGCCGCCCGCGACCACCGACTTCCGCTCCGATCGGGCCCTGACCAGGGACTCCACCCCGGCGCGACGCCGTGTCCCATGCGGCCCGGGCCTCCTGGTGGTTGGGTAGGGACATGAGCCGATCGGACGACCTCCCCAGCGTTCCCGTGTCCTCGGACGTCCTCTCCGCCGTCGCGCACGGGACGTCCCACGACCCGCACGCGGTGCTCGGCGCACACGTGGGTGACGGGGGCGTGACGATCCGCACCCTGCGCCCGTTCGCGGACGCGGTGGTCGTCGTCACCGACCGCGGCGAGGTGCCCGCCCGGCACGAGCAGGACGGGGTCTGGGTCGCGGTGGTCGCGGGCGACCAGGTCCCCGACTACCGCCTCGACGTGACCTACGGCGACGTCACGACGCGGCACGACGACCCGTACCGGTTCATCCCGACCGTCGGCGAGCTCGACCGCCACCTCATCCGCGAGGGTCGCCACGAGCAGCTGTGGACGGTGCTCGGCGCCAACACCCGCACCTACCCGGGCGTGCTCGGCGAGGTGCAGGGGACGTCGTTCGCGGTGTGGGCGCCCAACGCGGTCGCCGTCCGCGTCGTCGGGGACTTCAACCACTGGCACGGCTCGACCCACGCGCTCCGCTCCCTCGGCGAGAGCGGCGTCTGGGAGATCTTCGTCCCCGGGGTCGGCGCGGGCGCGCGCTACAAGTTCGAGATCCTCGGCCGCGACGGCTCGTGGCGCCAGAAGGCCGACCCGCTCGCGAAGGGCACCGAGATCCCGCCGGCCACGGCGTCGGTCGTCGTCGAGTCCGCGTTCGAGTGGGGCGACACCGACTGGCTCGTCGCTCGCACGGAGCGCGACCCGCACACCGCCCCCATGAGCGTCTACGAGGTGCACCTCGGCTCGTGGCGCCAGGGCCTGTCGTACCGCGACCTCGCCGCACAGCTCACCGATTACGTGCTCGAGCTCGGGTTCACGCACGTCGAGCTCCTGCCCGTCTCCGAGCACCCGTTCGGCGGCTCGTGGGGCTACCAGGTGTCGAGCTACTACGCGCCGACGTCGCGCTTCGGGCACCCGGACGACTTCCGGTACCTCGTCGACACCCTGCACCGCGCCGGCATCGGCGTCCTGCTCGACTGGGTCCCGGCGCACTTCCCCAAGGACGAGTGGGCCCTCGCCCGGTTCGACGGCACCCCGCTCTACGAGCACCCCGACCCGCTGCGCGGCGAGCAGCCCGACTGGGGCACCTACGTCTTCGACTTCGGCCGCGCCGAGGTCCGCAACTTCCTCGTGGCGAACGCCACCTACTGGCTCGAGGAGTTCCACGTCGACGGCCTCCGGGTCGACGCCGTCGCCTCGATGCTCTACCTCGACTACTCGCGCCAGGCCGGCCAGTGGCGGCCGAACGTGCACGGCGGCCGCGAGAACCTCGAGGCCATCTCGTTCCTGCAGGAGGCCAACGCCACCGCCTACCGGCGCAACCCCGGGACGATGATGATCGCCGAGGAGTCCACCGCCTGGCCCGGCGTGACGGCCCCGACGAACGCCGACGGCCTCGGGTTCGGGCTGAAGTGGAACATGGGCTGGATGAACGACACCCTCCGCTACCTGGCGGAGACGCCGATCAACCGCCGGTACCACCACCACGAGATCACCTTCTCGATGGTCTACGCGTACTCCGAGCGCTTCATCCTGCCGATCAGCCACGACGAGGTCGTGCACGGCAAGGGGTCGCTGCTGCGCAAGATGCCGGGCGACGAGTGGCAGCAGCTCGCCGGCGTCCGCTCGCTGCTGGCGTACCAGTGGTCGCACCCGGGCAAGCAGCTGCTCTTCATGGGCAGCGAGTTCGCCCAGTCGTCCGAGTGGGCCGAGGGCCGCAGCCTCGACTGGCACGAGCTCGACCACGGCGGACACCGCGGCGTGCACACGCTCGTCCGCGACCTCAACGCGCTCTACAAGGAGCACTCCGCGCTGTGGCAGCTGGACCACTCGCCCGCAGGCTTCGAGTGGCTCACGTCCGACGACGCCGACCACAACCTGCTCGCGCTCCTGCGCCGTGACGCCGCCGGCGGCGTCGTCGCCGTGGTGGTCAACTTCGCGGGCACACCCCACGAGGACTACCGCCTGCCGCTGCCCTCGGGCGGTCGCTGGCGGGAGGCCCTCAACACGGACGCCGACATCTACGGCGGCTCCGGCGTCGGGAACCTGGGCTCCGTCCAGGCGGAAGCCGTGCCGCTGCACGGCCGGGCCTTCTCGGCGACGCTGCGGGTGCCGCCGCTCGGGGCGCTGTACCTCATCCCCGAGTGAGCCCTCATCCCCGAATGAGCTGACTCCGTCCACGACGCGATCGAGGCGCCGGCCCTCCGTGGGCCGGCGCCTTCGTCGTCTGCCCCGAGGGCCCATGAGACGTCGCTCGGTGCGCCGCTCCATGACCGAGCAGCAGCACGACCAAGCAGCAGCACGACCAAGGCCACGAGCACTGCGGGGACACCACCACTCGCATGTGCGGCGGTGCGCCCGCCATCTGCCCTGCAGGCGGTGCCCGGCGCGCTGCCTTCGAGGGGGTGCGGGGTGGTTGGGTGCGCCGGTGCGGACGGGTGGTTGCCGGCGGTGTGCGCGCGGGGGGCGCGCGGGCGTGTTCCGGGCATACAGAAAGAGCCACCCCAGCTGGGGTGGCTCTTTCTGAATGGTGTCCGGCGGCGACCTACTCTCCCACACCCTGGCGAGTGCAGTACCATCGGCGCTGAAGGGCTTAGCTTCCGGGTTCGGAATGGGACCGGGCGTTTCCCCTTCGCTATGACCGCCGTAACTCTGTCGAGTTATGACTTCACGGGAGTTCCCGTTCGTCTCTCGGGAACCGCACAGTGGACGCGTCGCACAAAAGTATTGTGGTGAAGTTGTCGGCTTATTAGTACCGGTCAGCTTCGTGAGTCTTTAGTCCCCACTTCCACATCCGGCCTATCTACCCAGTGGTCTAGCTGGGAGCCTCTCAGGGAACAAGTCCCCGTGGAAACCTCATCTTGAAGCAGGCTTCCCGCTTAGATGCTTTCAGCGGTTATCCCTTCCGAACGTAGCCAACCAGCCGTGCTCCTGGCGGAACAACTGGCACACCAGAGGTTCGTCCGTCCCGGTCCTCTCGTACTAGGGACAGCCCTTCTCAAGTTTCCTGCGCGCGCAGCGGATAGGGACCGAACTGTCTCACGACGTTCTAAACCCAGCTCGCGTACCGCTTTAATGGGCGAACAGCCCAACCCTTGGGACCTACTCCAGCCCCAGGATGCGACGAGCCGACATCGAGGTGCCAAACCATGCCGTCGATATGGACTCTTGGGCAAGATCAGCCTGTTATCCCCGGGGTACCTTTTATCCGTTGAGCGACGGCGCTTCCACAAGCCACCGCCGGATCACTAGTTCCGACTTTCGTCCCTGCTCGACCTGTCAGTCTCACAGTCAAGCTCCCCCTTGTGCACTTGCACTCGCCACCTGATTGCCAACCAGGCTGAGGGAACCTTTGAGCGCCTCCGTTACATTTTAGGAGGCAACCGCCCCAGTTAAACTACCCACCAGGCACTGTCCCTGATCCGGATTACGGACCGAGGTTAGATATCCAGAGCGACCAGAGTGGTATTTCAACGTTGACTCCACCGACACTGGCGTGCCGGCTTCACAGTCTCCCACCTATCCTACACAAGCCGCACCGAACACCAATACCAAGCTATAGTAAAGGTCCCGGGGTCTTTCCGTCCTGCTGCGCGTAACGAGCATCTTTACTCGTAGTGCAATTTCGCCGAGTTCGCGGTTGAGACAGCGGGGAAGTCGTTACGCCATTCGTGCAGGTCGGAACTTACCCGACAAGGAATTTCGCTACCTTAGGATGGTTATAGTTACCACCGCCGTTTACTGGGGCTTAAATTCTGAGCTTCGCCTTGCGGCTGACCCGTCCTCTTAACCTTCCAGCACCGGGCAGGCGTCAGTCCGTATACATCGTCTTGCGACTTCGCACGGACCTGTGTTTTTAGTAAACAGTCGCTTCCCCCTGGTCTCTGCGGCCGTCAGTGCTTCCCCAGCAAGTGGGTACACACGTCGGGCCCCCCTTCTCCCGAAGTTACGGGGGCATTTTGCCGAGTTCCTTAACCACGATTCTCTCGATCGCCTTGGTATTCTCTACCTGATCACCTGAGTCGGTTTAGGGTACGGGCGGCTAGAACCTCGCGCCGAGGCTTTTCTTGGCAGCATAGGATCACCCAATCATCCCGCATTCGCGGTCACCATCAGCTCTCAGGCTATGTGAGAGGCGGATTTGCCTACCTCTCGCCCTACAACCTTGGACGTGGTCTACCATCGCCACGCTGGGCTACCTTCCTGCGTCACCCCTGTTAATACGCTTACCTACTACCGGTTCGGGTCGCGCGCTCCCCCCCGTCCGAGTCCCCGAAGGGACGGTGGACGGCTTCGGGCGCTTAGCATCACCGGGCTCGGTATGGGCGGTTCTTCGCCGGTACGGGAATATCAACCCGTTGTCCATCGACTACGCCTGTCGGCCTCGCCTTAGGTCCCGACTTACCCAGGGCGGATTAGCCTGGCCCTGGAACCCTTGATCATTCGGCGGACGGGTTTCTCACCCGTCTTTCGCTACTCATGCCTGCATTCTCACTCGTGTGGCGTCCACCGCTGGGTCACCCCGCGACTTCACTCGCCACACGACGCTCCCCTACCCATCCACACGCCTGAACCCACAAGGGGCTGAGCTATTGTGTGAATGCCACAGCTTCGGCGGTGTGCTTGAGCCCCGCTACATTGTCGGCGCGGAATCACTTGACCAGTGAGCTATTACGCACTCTTTCAAGGGTGGCTGCTTCTAAGCCAACCTCCTGGTTGTCTGTGCAACTCCACATCCTTTCCCACTTAGCACACGCTTAGGGGCCTTAGCTGGTGGTCTGGGCTGTTTCCCTCTCGACTACGGAGCTTATCCCCCGCAGTCTCACTGCCACGCTCTCACTTACCGGCATTCGGAGTTTGGCTAACGTCAGTAACCTGGTGGGGCCCATCGGCTATCCAGTAGCTCTACCTCCGGCAAGAAACACGTGACGCTGCACCTAAATGCATTTCGGGGAGAACCAGCTATCACGGAGTTTGATTGGCCTTTCACCCCTAACCACAGGTCATCCCCTCGGTTTTCAACCCAAGTGGGTTCGGTCCTCCACGCGGTCTTACCCGCGCTTCAACCTGCCCATGGCTAGATCACTCCGCTTCGGGTCTAGAGCACGCGACTGAAACGCCCTATTCGGACTCGCTTTCGCTACGGCTTCCCCACACGGGTTAACCTCGCCACGTACCACTAACTCGCAGGCTCATTCTTCAAAAGGCACGCTGTCACCCCTGCTAGGGAGGCTCCAACGGATTGTAGGCACACGGTTTCAGGTACTATTTCACTCCCCTCCCGGGGTACTTTTCACCTTTCCCTCACGGTACTTGTCCGCTATCGGTCACTAGGTAGTATTTAGGCTTACACAGTGGTCTGTGCAGATTCACTCCGGGTTTCTCGGGCCCGGAGCTACTTGGGATCCCCTTCGGGAGGCCACGCCATTTCGTCTACGGGGGTCACACCCTCTGTGCCGGGCCTTTCAATGCCCTTCGACTATGACGCGACTTTCTGACTCCCTGCTCGGACGGCAGTCCCAGCTGAAAGGTCCACAACCCCGCACACGCAACGCCTGCCGGCTTTGACACGCATACGGTTTGGCCTGATCCGCTTTCGCTCGCCACTACTCACGGAATATCTCTTCCTGCCGGTACTGAGATGTTTCACTTCCCGGCGTTCCCTCCACACACCCTATATATTCAGGTGCGGGTCACTGGACATGACTCCAGCGGGGTTTCCCCATTCGGACATCCTCGGATCACGGTTCGTTTGCCAACTCCCCGAGGCTTATCGCAGGCTACAACGTCCTTCTTCGGCTCCTAGTGCCAAGGCATCCACCCTGTGCCCTTAAAAACTTGACCACAAAAACATACAAAGATGCTCGCGTCCACTGTGCAGTTCTCAAGCTACGAACGATCCCCGTCATCCCCGGCGCCTACCCCCAGCACCGACCACCGAAGCGATCGACACCAGGAGCGGTTCATCCGGACCCGACAGGCCCGCAGGCAGCCACCCCCACCGGGGGCGACCCCCAAGGACAACAACCGGTGAACGGCTGTTCCCTCAGGACCCAACAGCGTGCCAGGCCGACCCCCCACGAACCCCGCTCGTTCCCTCCCCAGGCGAACCCGAGGCGTACTAGAGCCAGACCCGCGACGAGCGCGGCCGTAGTCGATGTTCCACCCTTGAGCTCCACCCCGATCGCGTTCGGACCGAGCGTGGGCCTGGACACCAGGGCGCCGGCCACGAAGGACCGACCCGGTGCCAGATGCTCCTTAGAAAGGAGGTGATCCAGCCGCACCTTCCGGTACGGCTACCTTGTTACGACTTAGTCCCAATCGCCAGTCCCACCTTCGACGGCTCCCTCCACAAGGGTTGGGCCACCGGCTTCGGGTGTTACCGACTTTCGTGACTTGACGGGCGGTGTGTACAAGGCCCGGGAACGTATTCACCGCAGCGTTGCTGATCTGCGATTACTAGCGACTCCGACTTCATGGGGTCGAGTTGCAGACCCCAATCCGAACTGAGACCGGCTTTTTGGGATTCGCTCCACCTCGCGGTATCGCAGCCCTTTGTACCGGCCATTGTAGCATGCGTGAAGCCCAAGACATAAGGGGCATGATGATTTGACGTCATCCCCCCACCTTCCTCCGAGTTGACCCCGGCAGTCTCCTATGAGTCCCCACCATGACGTGCTGGCAACATAGGACGAGGGTTGCGCTCGTTGCGGGACTTAACCCAACATCTCACGACACGAGCTGACGACAACCATGCACCACCTGTACACCGACCTTGCGGGGAGCACATCTCTGCACTTTTCCGGTGTATGTCAAGCCTTGGTAAGGTTCTTCGCGTTGCATCGAATTAATCCGCATGCTCCGCCGCTTGTGCGGGCCCCCGTCAATTTCTTTGAGTTTTAGCCTTGCGGCCGTACTCCCCAGGCGGGGCACTTAATGCGTTTGCTGCGGCACGGAACTCGTGGAATGAGCCCCACACCTAGTGCCCAACGTTTACGGCATGGACTACCAGGGTATCTAATCCTGTTCGCTCCCCATGCTTTCGCTCCTCAGCGTCAGTTGCGGCCCAGTGACCTGCCTTCGCCATCGGTGTTCCTCCTGATATCTGCGCATTCCACCGCTACACCAGGAATTCCAGTCACCCCTACCGCACTCTAGTCTGCCCGTACCCACTGCAAGCCCGAGGTTGAGCCTCAGGTTTTCACAGCAGACGCGACAAACCGCCTACGAGCTCTTTACGCCCAATAATTCCGGACAACGCTTGCGCCCTACGTATTACCGCGGCTGCTGGCACGTAGTTAGCCGGCGCTTCTTCTGCAGGTACCGTCACTTGCGCTTCTTCCCTGCTGAAAGAGGTTTACAACCCGAAGGCCTTCATCCCTCACGCGGCGTCGCTGCATCAGGCTTGCGCCCATTGTGCAATATTCCCCACTGCTGCCTCCCGTAGGAGTCTGGGCCGTGTCTCAGTCCCAGTGTGGCCGGTCGCCCTCTCAGGCCGGCTACCCGTCGTCGCCTTGGTAGGCCATCACCCCCACCAACAAGCTGATAGGCCGCGAGCCCATCCTTGACCGATAAATCTTTCCAGACGCAACAGATGCCTGTACGTCTCATATCCGGTATTAGCCGCCGTTTCCCGCGGTTATCCCAGAGTCAAGGGCAGGTTACTCACGTGTTACTCACCCGTTCGCCACTGATCAGACAGGGCAAGCCCCGTCGTCACCGTTCGACTTGCATGTGTTAAGCACGCCGCCAGCGTTCGTCCTGAGCCAGAATCAAACTCTCCGTAAATGTCTACATGGCACCCCACCGCCGAAACGGCAAGGCAACCGACACACGAAACAGCCCCGAATCACTCCGGGACCAGTTGAATTCGGCTTCATGAGGACCGCACCCCCACGGAGGCGGAAGACGATCCCCAGTCAACCAAGACTCACCACACGAGACCACCCGACCAAACGGCCGAACAACCCCGCCGATGAACCATCTTGGCATCGACTACTTGGCACACTGTTGAGTTCTCAAGGAGCAGACGCTCATCCATCCAGGTCCTTCGACCCATCCGGAGGCAACTTCTCAATCTTACGTGCTTCCCTCGTCCCCGTCAACCCGCTCTTCCGAGCCGGTCTTCGGTGGGAGTTCCGCTCCGAGCACGCCAGGTGAGGCGGAAGACCGCCTCGGACGAGCTCGGGGTGTGGCTGCCTCGGTGGGACCGACCACCAGGAGCGTTCCTGGTGTCCGTTCCTCCCTGCCGGGCGGCCTGCTGAACCTTACCTGAGCTTCTCGCTCTCCGTGACCACCCGCTCGGGGCGATCCGGTCCGGCCCGCTGGGCCGATCCGAGGAGAGAGACTAGCTCATCCCGAGCGTGTCTCGACCGGCGCCAGAAGCGCCTCGGTGACTGCTCGGGGGTGGCCGCCTCGGTGGGACCAGCCACCAGGATGACTCGCTGGTGTCCGTTCCTCCCTGCCGGGCGACATCGAGAAACTTACGCAGCGGCCCGACGGCGGTCAAGTTGCGCCGAGGTGACGGCCGTCACGTGCGCCGGCCCCCGGTCGGTGGTGCGCCGCGGCCAGCTCCGCGTCGCCGCGACCGCGCACGCGGCCGGCGGCTGATCCCCTGCGTGCTGCGTCGGGCGGGGCCCCGGATCACGTCAGCACGACGCCCGGCCCACCGTCGAGGTGGACCGGGCGTGGTCGAGGGTGCCGGGTGCGCCGCCGGGAGCGAATCCCCAGGCGCTCCCCCGGCGCGGGTGCGGAGTTGGGGCGCCGCGGCTCAGTACAGGGCGTTCGCCAGCGCACGGCGGGCGGCGCCGACGCGCGGGTCCTCCGAGCCGACCACCTCGAACAGCTCGACGAGGTGCAGCCGCACGCGCTCGCGCTCCGGCCCTGCCGTGACCCGCACGAGGTCGACGAGCCGGCCGAACGCATCCTCGATCTTCCCGCCGAGGACGTCGAGGTCGGCGACGAGCAGCTGCGCCGCGACGTCACGCGGGTCGTCCGCCGCAGCACGCCGGGCGGCGTTGAGGTCCGCGTCGCGGGTCCGGGAGAGGAGCCCGACCTGCGCCAGGCCCGCCCGGGCCATCGCGTCACGGGGGTTCTCCCGGAGCGCCTGGGAGTACGCCTCCTGCGCGGCGGGGAGGTCGTCGCGCTCGATCGCGTCGTACGCCGCCTGGTGCAGCGGCGGGAGCGGCGGCTCCTCGGGCTCGTCCGTCGCGGCTGCGCCCGTGCCCGGCACGGTGCCCGTCACGCCGTTGGCCGCCGCGGCCGCGATCACCTGGTCGATCACCCCGCGGACCTGCTCGATCGGGTACGCGCCCTGGAACAGCGGGAGGGGCTGGCCGGCGACGACGGCGACCGCGACGGGGAGCGACTGCGGCGACTGGACGCCGAACGCCCGCGCGATCTGCGGGTTCGCCTCACCGTCGATACGGGCGAGCAGGAAGCGGCCCGCGTACTCGTCGGCGAGCGTGCCGAGGTCGGCTGCGAGACCGACGCTGACCTGGCTCCACGGCGCCCAGAGCAGGACCACGACCGGGTACGTCGTCGAGTCCTGGACGAGCTGGCCGAACGACGCCTCGTCCACGTCCACCACGAAGCCACCGGCAGCCGGCGGCCCGCCCGGCGCACCGGGCGGCGGCGTGCTCGGTCGGGCGAGCGACGACAGGTCGATCGCCCCGCGCACGTCGAGTCGAGGCTGGGGGGCGGACGGCTGGCTCATCGTGAGGCTCTCCTGGTCGGCGGGCCGGCTACTGACCGGCGACGGACGTACGGGCGTGCTCCCCCGCGAGCAGCTGGACCTGCGTCGTCTCGGAGTCCGCCGGGGGGACGTAGAACACGAGCACGTCGGCCCACGTGCTCACGAGGCCGCTCGTCACGCGGGGCTTGCCCGCGAGGGCCGCGGTGGTGGGGTCGAGGTCGATCCCCGGCTCGGCGATCGCGAGCGTGGTCGTGGTGTCGATGGCTCCGACGACGATCGCGCCGCCGTCCGCCGTCGCGAGCGCCACCGGCGCCTCCGCCCGGGGGACGTACGTCTCGGCGACGGTCCCTACGGGGGCGACCGCGGCCTGCATGGTGGCGCGCGCGGCCTCGATGGTCTGCCGGAAGAAGTCCTGCGGGTGCGTCGCCGCGTGCACGGACGCGTCGCCGTTGGCGAGCACGTCGGCATACTGCGGGAGCACGGACGCGGGCGGCACGAGCAGCGCGGTCGAGTCCGGTGCGACCGTCGCGCTGCCGAGCGTGGGGTCCGCGGTCGCGGGCATCTGGACCCCGGGACCGAGCCGCGCCCACCCCCACAGCTTGTACGGCTCGCGCGGCGACTCCTGGCGCAGCACCAGGATGCGCGGGGCCTCGAGCGTGTCGGGCTGCTCGGTCACCACGAGCTGCGTCCGAGGCCACTCCGTGGTGTCCGGCACGACGATCGCCTGCGGGGCGGTCGGCAGCGCGGTCGGGAGCCGGGTCCCGCCGGTCGAGGTCGCCCGCGCGTACTCGAGACGGCGCACGTCGAGCGCGGGCCCCATGAGCCGCGCGGGCAGGCCCGTCGCGTCGAACGTCGCGTCACCGGCCGCGAGCACCGCACCGACGTCCTCGAGCACGCTCGTCGACTGGGCGACCGTGAGCGCCGGGGGCGCGACGGCCGGGACCGGCTCGGGCTGGGGCTCGGGCGGCGGGGTCGCGCACGCGCCGAGCGCGAGCACGAGCCCGAGGGCGGCCGCGGCGGGGAGGCCACGGCGTGCACGTGCGTTCATCGCTGTCCCTCCCGGTTCGTCGGTCCGTCGTCCTGCTCGTCGTCCGTGGGCTCGGGGAAGCCCCAGGCCCGCCGCCAGGCGTCGGCCCGCGCGGCGGGCACCTCGCTCGGTGCGGCGTGGCTCCCGTGGTGCGGGGCGCCGGCGCCCGGCGCAGGGGCGCGGTCGCTGCGGCCTCCCGCGACGTGCGGGGCGGCGACGCCGGTGCGCGGACCGGCACCGGCCGTCGACGGCCGGGCGGCGGCCTGGCCGGGGCCTCGCGTCGGCACCGGCTGCGCGGAGCCGGGGCCGGACGCGGCGGGCCGGGCTCGAGGCGCGTCCTGCGGGCGCGCGCCCGGGGGCTGGGACGGGCCGGAGGGCAGCCACGACGCTCGCGGTCCGGTCGGCGAGGCGTCCGGGTGCGACGGACGTCCCGGAGGCCCAGGGAGCCGCGACGAGCCGACGGGCTGGCCCGGTCCGGCGGCGGGGGCTGCCCCGGGACGCGCGGGCGCCGACGGCGTCCAGCCCGTGGGTGGTCCGGCCGGGCGCTCGGGGCGGGCACCCGGACCGGGCGCGGAGGGACGGGACGCAGCGGGCTTCCCGGCGCCCACCGGGGCACCGGGTGCGCTGCCGGCGCCGGGGCCAGCGGGCTGTCGGCCGGGCGGCGGGACGGGGACCGACGGCGCGGGACCCGCGGCCCGGCGGCCGAGCTGCGCGGCCCACGCGGGGCCCCGGGGTGCGTCGCCCAGGCGCTCCGGCTGTGCGGGTGCGGGTGCGGCCGGCGGCCGGTCGGACGGGCTCGTCGCCGGAGGTGCGGGGGCGACGGGGCGGGTCGCCCCGGGGGCCGGGGCGTCTGCCGACGGGCGCGGCGCAGCACCGGGGACGGCGCGTCCCCACGGCGGACGTGCGCCCTCCGAGGGTGCGGCCGCCCGGCTCGTGGTGGGCACGGCGGCTGCGGCGGCGGCCCAGCGCGGGACCGGTGCGTCCGTGGGCGGCGCGGTCTCGGTGGGCGACGTCCCGCGCGCGACCCGGGCCGGTGCGTCGGCGGGCAGCGCCTGCTGCTCACCGGTCGCTGCGCGGCCCGCACGCTCGCGCCGGCGCGACCGGGTCTCGCCGGTCAGCCCGGCGTCGCGCATCTGCCGGCGCGTGAGCACGACCGTCTCGCCCGTGTCATTGCCGGCGGACGAGGTCGCGGCACCGGCGCCTGCGCCGGCGACCACGGGGACCGGCCCGGTGCCGACGGGGTGCCACTCGGCCGCGTCCTCACCGCGGCGGGCGCGCAGCCACAGCCGCACGGCGAGCGCGAGGCCCGCGAGCAGCAGCAGGGCGCCCACGGCGACGCACGGCCAGAGCCAGGGGGTCGTGACGGTGCGGGGCCAACTCAGCTCGACGACGGGCGGGGCCTCGCCCAGGCTCACGGCGACGAGGCTCCAGCGACCGGCCTGCGCGGGCCACGTGAGCGTCGCGCTGCCGACGCCGCTCTCCTCGAGGACCCACAGGTCCGAGCCCGCCGGGTTCGGGATCGCGGGGGGCGCGACGGCGGCTGCCGGGTCGGCCGCGGCCGGGTCGGCCGCCGGGTCCGCGGGTGCCGGGTCCGCGGGTGCGGCGGCGTCGTCGGCGGGGGCGGTGGCCTCGGCCGACGGCGCGGGCTCGGCCTCGACGTCGGTCGTGCGGAGCTCGTGCCAGCCGGACAGGCCCGTGACGCGCACGTGGGCGTCCTCGCCGACCCAGGCGGCGACGTCCGTGTCGCGCCCGACCGCGAGGACGACCGGCGAGTCGTCGGCGGCGGTGACGCGGACGGTGACCGGGTCGCCGGCGAGCTCGAGCACCCCGGCGTCCGTGGTGACGATCCGGGTGTCGCCCGACGTACGGGCGTCGGCGACGAGCACGTCGTCGGCGCGCCAGGCGGTCGCCGAGGCGACGCCGAGCCCGCCGACCACGAGGCCGAGCACGCCGAGAACGGCGGCGATGAGTCTCTGGAGCACGCGGGGTCCTCTCGAACGTGACGACCCAGGATAGGCGGAACCCTCGGCCGGGGCAGAACGGGCGGGTGTGCGACATGCTGGTCAGGGCACGGTTCGGCCCTCTCACGAGGACCGATATCCTGCCCGAGGACTACCGGCCGACTTGCCCCGCGCCTCGATCGAGGCGCCCGCGGACCGGCGCCGACGCGCCCAGGAGGATCCCGTGCCAGAGGACCGTTCGCCCTTCCCCGTCGTGAACTTCCGCGGGTACGACCGAGGACCCGTCGACGCGCGGATCAAGGCGCTCGAGCAGGCGCTCAGCGAGGCGCGCGACCAGGTCGAGCAGCTCGACGGCCGGGCGATGCAGATGGCCGGCGAGCTCTCCGAGGCGCAGCGGCACCTGCGCGAGGCCGAGCGCCCGACCTACTCCGGTCTCGGCTCGCGCATCGAGCAGCTCCTGCGCTCCGCCGAGGAACAGTCGTCCGACGTGGTGCAGCAGGCGAACGCGCAGGCGTCCGACGCCCTCGCGCGCGCCAAGCTCGCGGCCGGCCAGCTCCGCTCGCGCGCCGAGAACGAGGTCGGCGAGATGCTCGCGACGGCCCGGCGCGAGGCCGAGGAGCTGCGGACGACTGCGAGCACCGAGGCCGAGAGCACCGTGCTCGCGGCGCAGCGGCGCGCCGAGGAGCTCCTCGGGTCCGCGGAGCGCGAGGCCGCCCGCATCCACTCGGCGCTCAACACCGAGGAGAGCGAGCGCCGCACGTCGCTCGAGCGCGAGCTCGGGACGCTGCGCGCGACGGTCGAGCGCGAGGCGACCGAGCTGCGCATCTCGACCGAGCGGGCCGCGAGCGAGCTGCGGTCGACGACCGAGGCGGACACCGCCGCGCAGCGCGAGGAGGCCGAGCGCTATGCGCAGGACCTGCGCCAGAGCGCGGACGCCGAGACCACCGCCCTGCGCCAGCGGGTCGAGGGCGAGCTCGCGGCGCTGCGGGCGGAGGCCGAGCGGTACGCCGCGATGCAGCGGTCCGTCGTCGCGACCGAGGTGGCCGAGGCCCGGCAGCAGATCGCGGCGGAGTCGACGTCGCTGCGTGCCGAGGCGCAGGAGTACGCGGACGGCGTGCGCGCCCGTGCCGAGCGCGAGGCTGCGGCGCTCGAGCACCAGGTCGCCGCCGAGGTCGCCGGGCTGCGCGGCGAGGCGGAGCAGTACGCGGGCTCGGTGCGCGCGAGCGCCGAGCGGGAGACGGGCGAGCTGCGGGCGGCCGTCGGCGACGAGATCGCCGCATTGCGGGCGGAGGCCGAGCAGTCGATCTCGGCGCTGCGGCTCGAGGCGGAGCACTACGCCGCGGAGATCCGCGCTCAGGCCGAGCGCGAGACGACCGAGCTGCGCGAGCGGACGGTGCACGAGACGGTGCACCTGCGGTCCTCCGTCGAGCGCGAGACGGACGAGCTCCGGGACGCCACCGACCGGGAGACGACCGAGCTGCGCGACCGCACCGAGCGCGAGCTCGCCGAGCAGCGCGAGGCGACCCGCGTCGAGGTCGAGCGTGCCCTCACGGACGCGCGCCGGACCGGCGCCGAGATCGTCGCCAGCGCGCGGGCGCAGGCCGAGGAGCTCCTGCAGCGCGCGGAGCAGGCGCTCGCCGACGCCGAGCTGTCGATCGCCGCGCGGCACGAGGAGGCCGAGCGCGCGGACGCCGAGCGCCACGAGACGGCGCGCGCGGAGACCGAGCGGCTCGTGCGGGACGCCGAGGCGCACGCCGCCGACGCCGAGGTGCGGGTCGCGCAGGCGCTCGAGCAGGCCGAGAAGGTCCGGGTCGACTCCGAGGCCCACGCCAAGGAGCTGCTCGCGAACGCCCGGCGCACGGCCGACCGCGTGGTGGCCGAGGCGCGCGAGTACGCCGAGAAGTCGCTGTCCGACGCACTCACCGAGTCCGAGCGCGAGCGGACGACCGCACAGCGCCAGGTCGAGGAGCTCAACCGGCAGCGCGAGTCGATCACGTCCTACCTCGACGAGCTGCGCAACCTGCTCGGCAACGACCCCGTCCCGAACCGGACGACGCTCGAGCGCGCGGAGCAGGCCGAGGCCAGGCTGGCCTCCGCGGCGCCGGAGCCGGTCGAGAGCAGCGAGCCCGAGCCCGCACCGCGCACGCCCGCGCGCCCCGCGAACCGCCCGCAGGGCCGCCCGGCCGGCAAGCGTCCCTCCCCCGTGTCGGCGGCCGGGCGGGCGCGCGCGGCGGCGATCTCCTCGGCGCCCGCCGCCGACCCGGACGAGGGTGCGCCGTCGGCGTCGAGCGCAGCAGGGGCCGCCGGCCGCTCGAGCACGCCCGCCGCCGCGTCGGACGAGGCGGACCGGCCCACGCGGCCTGACAGCGCCGCCCCGCACGTCGGTTCGACGGGCTCGGCGGACGACGCCGCGGGCGACCCGGCCGCGCACGGCTCCGCGGCGCCCGACCGGGCGGGTGACGAGGCGACCGTCGATGTCGAGGCGTCCGAGGTGGGGACGACGGCGTCCGACGACGTGGACGGCGAGGAGCAGGTCGAGGTCCGGGACGGCGAGGCAGCCGACGACGAGGCCGAGCCGGTGCAGGCCGAGCCCGACGGAGGCGCCGGGGGCGCGGACGACGCGACGTCGGACCCGGGAGCGGGCACGCGCGGCACCGAGCCCGCGGTGGAGCAGGAGGTGGGGGCCGGCAGCGCGGCGCAGGACGAGACGGGGTCGTCGGCCGACCGCACCGCGACGGCCGGCGACGCGCGGTCCTCGACGCCCCGCCCGTCGAAGGCCCGCCGATGAGTCGCGCGCGGACCCGCGAGTGAGCACACCCGCGGGCGACGACTGGCGCACGCAGCGTCGGGAGGCCGCCGCGGTGCACGCCGAGGCGCTCGAACGGCGGCGGCTCGCGGAGTCGACGCGGGCGCGCGCGCTCCTCGCGGAGTTCGTCGAGACCGCGCGTGCACGCGGCGTCGTACCCGTGCCGCTGCGGGCGCACAGCTACGACGGCCGGCACCGCTACCGGACCCCGCACACGGGCTGGTACCTGCGCCGCGACGAGAAGGTCGCCGTCGGCACCGACGGCGAGTACTACGTCCTCGGGGTCCCGACCAGCCTGCGGGCGCAGCTGCGCGGGACGACGCTCACGCCGCAGGACCCCCCGCTCGTCATCGGCGCGGGCGGCAAGGACGGGGAGTCGCTGGACCTGCCCGACGCCCTCGCCCGCGCGCTGGGTCGCTGACCTCCCGCTGACGCCGGGAGACCGGGGTCACCCCTCGGGGTGGCGCTCCCCCGCGGTGTCGGCCCGGAGCGCGAGACGCTCGAGCGCCGCCGCGACGGGCCCGGGCTGCTCGACGGCGCTCAGGTGCCCGGCTCCGGGGACGACGACGAGCCCGGCGTGCGGCGCGGCGGTCCGGAGCCGCTCGGCGTCCGCGAGGGGCGTGATCGTGTCCTCGTCGCCGACGAGGACGAGCACCGGCCCGGCGTACGCGGCGAGCGCGGCGGTGCGCTCGGGCCGGGCGGCCATCGCGCGCTGCGACCACGCGATGCCGGCGGGCGGCTGCTCGCCGACCCACACGGCGACCTGGTCGACGACCTCCGGGCGGCCGGCGAGGGTCGTCGCCCCGAGCACCGCCCGCGCCATCGGTCGCACCTCGTCGACGGTCGAGGACCCCTCGACCGCGGCCGCGACGCGCAGCCGGTTCGCGCGCGCCTCGTCGGCGTCCGCCGTCGCGCGCGTGTCGAGCAGGCCGAGACCCGCGACGAGCGCGGGGTGCCGCTCGAGAAGAGCGAGCGCGACGTAGCCGCCCATCGACAGCCCGGCGACGACCGCCCGCTCGACCCCGACCTCGGCCAGCGACGCCGCGACCGCGTCCGCCACGGCCTCGAGCGACGGCTCCGCGGGGGTCAGCCCGGCCGCGGCGCCGTGACCCGGCAGGTCCAGCGCCAGCACCGGGCGGTCGGCCGGGAGCGCCGCGGCGACCTCGTCCCACATCCGGGCGTCGAACGGGAAGGCGTGCAGGAGCACCACGGGCAGCGCGGCGTGGTGGTGCGCGCGCCCGGTGCCGTCGGCATAGGTGCGGACCGGGAGGACCAGGTCGGCGGGGTCGGGTGCGGTGCTCATGCGGGCTCCTGGACGTCGGCGGTCGTGCTCTCGCCGTGCCACGTGGTGGGCAGCGGGACGGGGGCGCCCGGCAGCACGTGGGCGACGATCTCGTCGAGCACACGACGCACGGCCGGCTCGCCCACCCACAGGTGCTTCGCGCCGTCGACGCCGATGACCTCGGCGTGCCGGACGCGCGCGAACCGCTCGCGGGCCTCGGCCGGGCGCAGGTAGTCGTCGAGCTCGGGGACGAGCACGACGAGCGGCTTGCCGAACGCGTCCCACGCGTCGAGGTCGGCGTCCGTCGCGCGGTGCAGCGGCGGCGAGAGCAGGATCGCGCCCTCGATCGAGGGGTCCCGGCCGTGCATGAGCGCGAGCTCGGTGCCGAAGGACCAGCCGACGAGCCAGCGGTTCGGCAGGTCGTGGAACTCGGCGTACTCGATCGCGGCGTGCACGTCGAGCCGTTCGCCGACGCCGCCGTCGAACGCGCCGTGGCTCGTCCCCCGCGGGCTGCTCGTGCCGCGCGTGTTGAACCGGAGCACCGCGACGCCGGCCATCGCGGGCAGCCGCCACGACGCCTTGCGCAGCACGTGGGAGTCCATGTACCCGCCGTGCGTCGGCAGCGGGTGCAGCGTCACCAGGGTCGCGGCCGGTGCCGGCAGGCTGCCGTCCTCGGCGACCGGGCGCGCGAGCTCGCCGACGAGCGTGAGGCCGTCGGCGGTGTGCAGCTCGATGTCCTCGCGCTGCGCGGGCAGGACGGTCAGCGCGCGGACGGGGGTCGGTTCGCCGGTCAGGGCGTCGTCGGTGCTCATCGCCCCCGAGACTAGCCGCGCGTGCCCGGCCTCAGCGCGCCGGGCCGACGTACCCCGGAGCGTCCTCGAGCAGCCGGAGCGCCGCCTCGAGCTGCTCCGCGACGCCGTCGTCGTCGTTCGCCGCGCACCGGCGGCTCGCGGCGCCCGCGACGTCCGGGTGCGCGTTGCCGACGGCGAACGAGACGCCCGCCCACGCGAGCATCGGCAGGTCGTTCGGGGCGTCGCCGAACGCCCACACGTCGTCCGGCCCGAGCCCGCGCTCCTCGGCCCACGTCGCGAGCGTCGAGGCCTTCGTCACGCCGGGCCCGGTCACCTCGGCGAGCCCGACCGCCCCGGAGTCGGCCAGCACCGCGTCGGCCCCGAGCACCCCGGCCACGTCGCGCAGGAAGGCCGCAGGGTCCTCGCCGGGACGGCGTGCGAGGAGCTTGTAGGTCCCGTCGTCGAGCGCGGGCTCGAGCACGGCGACGACCGGGGCGCCCGCCGGGAGCGGGTGGGGGCCGACGAAGCCCTGCTCCGCGAGGATCCCGGCGCGGCGCTCGACGGCGAAGCGGGTGCCCGGGAGCCGGTCGCGCACGCGCGCCACCAGCGCCGACACCGCACGGCTGTCCATCGCCCGCTCGGCGAGCACGACGTCGGCGCGCACGTCGAGGACAGCGGCGCCGTTCGCGCAGATCGCGATGCCGTGCCGGCCGACGACGTCGCGCACGTCCTGCAGCCAGCGCGGCGGCCGCGCCGTGACGAAGACGACCTCGATCCCCGCGCGCTCGGCGGCGACCAGCGCGGCGCGCGTGCGCGGGGAGACGCTCCCGTCGCTGCGCAGGAGCGTGCCGTCGAGGTCGGTCGCGACGAGGCGCGGGGCCCGCAGGAGGGACGGCATGCGCCGAGGCTAACGACCGGGGCGGCGGCGCGTGCGCGCGGACCAGCACGAGGTGTGCCAGTGCCGCCGGTCCGCGAGCGCGGCGTCCGCGCCGAAGAGGTGGTCGGTCGGCCACGCGACGACGTGCGCGACGCCGGGCCCGACGAGCTGGTCGCACCCCGGGCAGCGGTAGCTGCGCTCGGAGGCCCCGACGCGCTGCACGGTCCACCCGCCGTCCGGCCCGGACTCGGTCGAGCGCCCGCCGCGGACGCGGTCGAGGTCGAGCGGCTCGACGGGCGCGCCGTACGGGCGCTTCGTCGAGCGTCGTCCCTTCGGCACCTGCCCATCCTCTCGTGTGCGGCCGGGCGTCGCGTGCCCGGCTGTCGGGTCTCGGGCGTCGGCGGGCGCCGCGCGCCGTCGCCGTGCCACGCACGGCCGGGCGCACCGCCGGGGCGCACCGCCGCCGGGTCGTGGACGACGAGCGCGCACCGGACCGTGGGGTCCGGTGCGCGCTCGTCGGTGCCGGGAGCGGTCGTCAGTCGGCCGCTCCGGGCGGTCAGGTCAGGTCGGCCGCCGACTCGATCGTCGGGATCGTGTTCGTGCGGACGAGCTCGGCGTACCAGTACGACGAGTCCTTGCGGGTGCGCACGAGCGTGTCGTAGTCGACGTGCACGATGCCGAAGCGGCGGTCGTAGCCGTACGCCCACTCGAAGTTGTCCATGAGCGACCACACGAAGTAGCCGCGGACGTCCACGCCCTTGTCGATCGCGTCGCCGACGGCGTCGATGTGGTCGTGCAGGTACGTCACGCGGTCGACGTCGTGGACCCGGCCGTCCTCGGCGACGGTGTCGTAGAACGCCGCGCCGTTCTCGGTGACCGCGAGCGGGACCTCGGGGTAGCGCGTGTGCACGTCGACGAGGAGCTCGGTGAGGCCCTCGGGCTCGATGTTCCAGCCCATCGCCGTGTACGGGCCGGGCTGCGGGAGCCACTCGACGTCGTCGGCCGCGGGCCATGCGCTCACCGGCGAGGACTTGTGGCCGTCGGGTCCGGGCGTGCCGTCGCCGGGGACGTAGTCGCCCTCGCGCTTCTTCACGAGGCCCGTCGAGTAGTAGTTGATGCCGAGGACGCTGAGCGGGACCTGGCAGAGCTCCGCGTCGCCGTCGTGCACGAACGACCAGTCGGTGACCGACGCGGTGTCGGCGAGGAGCTCCTCGGGGTACCGGCCCTCGAGCACGGGCTGCAGGAAGATCTCGTTCGCGAGGTTGTCGATGCGGCGCTTGGCGTCGACGTCCTCGGGCGCGGTGCTCGCGGCCCGCGTCACGTGCAGGTTGAGCGTGATCGACAGCTTCGCGTCGGGCAGGACCTCGCGGATCGCGCGACCGCCGAGGCCGTGCGCGAGGTTGAGGTGGTGCGCCGCCGCGAGCGAGTCGGCGTGGCTGTTGCGGCCCGGGGCGTGCACGCCGGACGCGTAGCCGAGGTACGCCGAGCACCACGGCTCGTTGAACGTGGTCCAGATCTCGACGCGGTCGCCGAGCACCTCGGCGACCTTGCCCGCGTACTCCGCGAACCGGTACGCCGTGTCGCGGTTCGGCCAGCCGCCCGCGTCCTCGAGCGGCTGCGGGAGGTCCCAGTGGTAGAGCGTGACCACGGGGGCGATCTCGGCGCCGCGCAGCTGGTCGACGAGCCGCGAGTAGAAGTCGAGGCCCTTCGGGTTGAACGCGCCCGAGCCGGTCGGCTGCACGCGCGGCCACGCGATCGAGAAGCGGTACGCGTGCAGGCCGAGGTCCTTCATGAGCGCGACGTCCTCGTCGACCCGGTGGTAGTGGTCGGCGGCGACCGCACCGGTGTCCCCGTTGAGGACCTTGCCGGGCGTGGCGGAGAACGTGTCCCAGATCGACGGCCCGCGGCCGTCCTCGGTCACGGCGCCCTCGATCTGGTAGGACGCCGTGGCGCTCCCCCAGAGGAAGTCGGCGGGGAACGTGCGACCGGAGGCGCGCGAGCTCGTCATCGGGAGTCCTTCGGGGTGAGGGGTACCTGCGGTGCAGGTCGTGCGGTGGTGGTGCGGAGGGGCCGGCGACGGCGCTGGTGAGGCGCGCGCGCGGCCCGAACACGTATCGAATCGATACGATACACGGACCGCACCCCGCCGAGAACGTCTCGGCGGGGTGAGTCTGGGGCCGGCCGCACAGGCGGCTCAGACGTCCAGGTCGACGCGTGTCGCGCTCGGGGCCGCCGCGACCGGCTCCCCCGTACCGATCTGGACCGACCAGGGCACGCTCGTGCCCGCGGCCTCGACCTGCACCCGCGACCCGTCCCGCGTCACCGTGAACGTCGCGCCCGGCGCACCGTCCGGGCCGGGGACGTGCGTCACCGAGCGGTGGCCGTCCGCGAGCTCGAACAGCCGCAGCGTGACGCCGTCGGCGTAGTCGTAGTCGGGCCGGTCCGTGCGGGCACCGACCGGGAGCACCGTCCCCGGGCGCACGAGCAGCGGCAGGGAGTCGTACCCGTGGCGCTCACGGACCCAGCGCGGGCCCGTGACCGTCTCGCCGGTCAGCAGGTGCGTCCAGGTCCCCTCGGGCACGTAGACCTCGACGTCACCCTCGGCGTTGAACACCGGCGCGACGAGCAGGCTGTCGCCGAGCATGTACTGCGTGTCGACGGTCGCGGCGCTCCGGTCGTCCGGGAACTCGAGCACCATCGGCCGCATCACCGGCACGCCCTCCTCGTGCGCCTGCGCGCCGGTGCGGGCGAGGTACGGCATGAGCGAGAGCTTGAGCCGCGTGAAGTGGCGCGTCACGTCGACGGCCTCGTCGTCGAACGCCCACGGGACGCGGTACGAGTCGGAGCCGTGCAGGCGGCTGTGCGAGGACAGCAGGCCGAACGCGAGCCAGCGCTTGAAGACGGCGGCGTCCGGCGTGCCCTCGAAGCCGCCGATGTCGTGGCTCCAGAACCCGAAGCCGGAGAGCGCGAGCGAGAGCCCGCCGCGCAGCGACTCCGCCATCGACACGAACGTCGACTCGCAGTCCCCGCCCCAGTGCACGGGGAACTGCTGCCCGCCGACCGTCGCCGACCGCGCGAAGAGCACCGCCTCGCCCTCGCCCTTCTCCTCCTCGAGGAGCTCGAAGACGGCCTTGTTGTACAGGTGCGTGTAGTAGTTGTGCATGCCCTGCGGGTCGGAGCCGTCGTGCCAGACCACGTCCGTGGGGATGCGCTCGCCGAAGTCCGTCTTGAACGCGTCGACGCCCTGGTCGAGCAGGACGCGCAGCTTGCTCTGGTACCAGGCGGTCGCCTCGGGGTTCGTGAAGTCGACGAGCGCCATGCCCGCCTGCCACAGGTTCCACTGCCAGACGGACCCGTCCGGGTTCTTCACGAGGTAGCCGCGCTCGCGGCCCTCCGCGAACAGCTCGGAGCGCTGCGCGATGTACGGGTTGATCCAGACGCAGATCTTGAGGCCCTTGGCCTTGAGGCGCGCGAGCATCGCCTCGGGGTCCGGGAACGTCGCCGGGTCCCACACGAAGTCGCACCAGTGGAACTGGCGCATCCAGAAGCAGTCGAAGTGGAACACCGAGAGCGGCAGGTCGCGCTCGGCCATCCCGTCGATGAAGCTCGTGACCGTCTTCTCGTCGTAGTCGGTCGTGAACGACGTCGACAGCCACAGGCCGTACGACCACTCGGGCACCCGCGCCGGGCGGCCGGTGAGCGCGGTGAGCTTGCGCAGCACGTCCTTGGGCGTCGGTCCGTAGATCACGTAGTACCGCAGCGACTGGCCCTCGACGCTGAACTGCGTGCGCGAGACGACCTCGGTGCCGACCTCGAACGACACGCGCTCGGGCTGGTCGACGAGCACGCCGTAGCCCGCGTCGGTCAGGTAGAACGGCACGTTCTTGTACGCCTGGTCGCTCGCGGTGCCGCCGTCGGCGTTCCAGATGTCGACCGTCTGACCGTTCTTCACGAGCGCACCGAAGCGCTCGCCGAGGCCGTAGACGTGCTCGCCGACACCGAGCGTGAGCTGCTCGCGCACGAAGTGCCGGCCGTCGGCGTCGGTGATGACGCCGATGCTGCGCGGGGTCGACGTGGTCAGCGTGCGGCCGCCGGCGAGGAAGTCGACGCCCCACTCCCCCTCGGTCTGCACGCGTGCGGTGAGCGCGCCCGAGCGGAACGTCGCGACGGGCTCCCCCGCGAGGTCCGGGCCCGCGACCTTGACGTCGGCGACCGAGCGCGCGATCTCGAACTCGGGGCCGCGGCTCAGCCCGCCCTGGAAGTGCTCGATCGTCACGCCGACCACGTCGTCCATCGGCGAGTCGAACGAGACCGTGATGAGCGGGCGGTTGAGCGTGTCCCCGCGCTTCTCCAGGGGCCCGGTCGCGGCGTAGACCGTGAGGCTCTCGTCGCCGGTGACGACGTCGTCGACCGCCTGCGGACGCAGGATCGTGACCCCGGGCAGGACCTGCCAGTAGCCGTCGGTGAACTTCATGAGGTCCTCTCGATCAGGGCGACGGCGTCCTCGGCTTCGAGGCGGACCGCGCCCGTGGTGTCGGTTCCGGAGAGCAGGTCGTGGTGGGTCCCGTCGAGCGCGAGCTCGTGCGCGACGGGCGAGGTGTTGAGCAGGAAGAGGACGTCGCCGCGGCGGACGGCCTCGACGCCCTCGGGGAGCGGGGACGCGCCGGGGACGACGCCGGTGACGCCGGCGGCGCGTGCGGCGCGGGTCAGCACGTCGTCGAGCACCGCGCGGGGCGGGAGCGTCGCGACGTACCAGGCCTCGCCGGTGCCGGCCCGGTGCCGGACGACCGCCGGGCAGCCGTCGAGGTCGGCCCCCGCGAACGTCGCGAGCGCCTCACCCCCGTCGAGCCGCAGGCGCTCGCCCCAGACGGTCCCGGTGAAGTCGCCGAGCTCGGCCGACGTCACGGGCACGCCGTCGTCGGGCAGCGGGCAGAACTCCTCCCCCGAGGCCCCGACGAGGTCGGCGAAGGGCACGGGGAAGCGCCCGGTCCGCACGTGCCCGTCGCGGTCGGCGACGCCCGAGAACGGCCCGAGCACGAGCACCCCGCCGCGCTCGACGACCCCGCGCAGGTGGCGCGCGTCGTCGTCGTCCACGAGGTAGAGCTGGGGCGCGACGACGAGGTCGTACCCGGCGAGGTCGCCGCCCGGGTGCACGACGTCGACCGCGACGCCCGCACGCCACAGGGCGCGGTAGTACGCGAGCACCTGGGGCAGCACGCGCAGCCGGTCGCTCGGCTGCGCACGCTCCTCGGCGGCCCACCAGCTCGACCAGTCGAAGACGAGGGCGGTGCGCGCCTCGACGCGGGTCCCGGCGACGCGTGCCAGCGACCGGAGCTCGGCGCCGTGCGCGCGGACCGCGCGGTGCAGGCGGGTGTCGGGGCCGGCGTGCGGCACGAGGGCCGAGTGGAACCGCTCCGCGCCGAACGTCGACGCGCGCCACTGGAAGTAGCAGGACCCGTCGGCGCCGTGGGCGACCGCGCGCAGCGAGTCGAGCCGGGCCTGCGCCGGGGACTTCGGCAGGTTGTGCGGGCGCCAGTTGACCGCGCTCACCGCCTGCTCCATGAGCAGCCACGGCTCCCCGCCGCGCAGCGAGCGCATGAGGTCGTGGCTGAGCGACTGCAGCACGCGCGACTCGGGGTCCGCGGGGTCGCCGTAGGTGTCGTCGGCGACGACGTCGACCTCGGACGCCCAGCGCCAGTAGTCCGTCGCGTGGTGGAACCCCATGAAGTTCGTGGTGACGGGCGTCTGCGGCGCGTGCGCCCGGACGAGGTCCCGCTGCTCGGTGTAGAGCGCCAGGAGCTGGTCGGATGCGAAGCGCCGGTGGTCGAGCACCTGGGTCGGGTTGATCAGGTACGGCGCGGCGCGCGGCGGGACGACCTCCGCCCAGCCGTCGTAGCGCTGGCTCCAGAACGTGGTGCCCCAGGCGCGGTTGAGCTCGGCGACCGTGCCGTACCGCCGCTCGAGCCAGGCCCGGAAGCCCGCGGCGCACAGGTCGCACGAGCACACCTGCCCGTACTCGTTGCCGATGTGCCACATCCGCACGGCCGGGTGAGCGGCGTACCGCTCGACGAGCACGCGGGCGATCGCGAGGGCGCGCTCGCGGTACACGGGCGAGGACGGGCAGAAGTGGTTGCGCGAGCCGTGGCTGAGCCGCACGCCGTCCGGGGTCACCGCGCGGGTCTCCGGCCAGCGCAGGCCGAGCCACGGGGGCGGCGACGCGGTGGGGGTCGCGAGGTCGACCGCGATCCCACCGGAGTGCAGCAGGTCGAGGACGTCGTCGAGCCAGCCGAGCTCGTGCTCGTCCGGGCGCGGCTCGAGGGTCGCCCAGCTGAACACCCCGACCGTCACGAGGTTGACCCCGGCGGCCTGCATGAGCGCGACGTCCTCGTCCCAGACGTGGCGCGGCCACTGCTCCGGGTTGTAGTCCCCGCCGTACAGCAGGCCCAGCTCGCCCGTGAGGGCGGCGAGGCCGGGCCGGGGAGGCGTCGGGCTGCTCACGCGGGGAACCTCCGGACTCGTGGGCGGGGAGAAAGGGACGACGTCGTACGCGGGAACCCGTGCGAATACCGATCGTCGAAGCGGTTCAACACCGTAGCCGCGTGCTCCCCTGCATGTCCAGGGACATACGAGCCACCTGCAGCAGGGATTGTGCGCCAGCCAAATCGAAGCGCTTCCGCAATGTTTCGATAACGCGTCGGAGCCCCGCGCGCAGGCCTCGCGGCGCTAGGGTGAGCGACGACCGACCAGCCCCGTGCGGCGCGCGACGAGCGACGTGCGCACGGACACGACAGGGGCACACCGTGGCAACCATCGACGACGTGGCACGCGCCGCAGGCGTCTCCACCTCGACCGTCTCCTACGTGCTGTCCGGCAAGCGGCCGATCTCCGGCCCCACGCGCCAGCGCGTCGAGCGCAGCATCCGCGATCTCGGCTACCGCCCCCACGCCGGCGCACGCGCGCTCGCGTCGAGCCGGACCAACGTGCTCGCGCTCATGGCGCCCCTGCGCGTCGACGTCAACGTGAGCGTCATCATGCAGTTCGTCACCGGCGTGGTGACGAGCGCCCGCACCTTCGACCACGACGTCCTGCTGCTCACGCAGGACGACTCCGCGGGCCTCGAGCGCGTCGCGGACGGCTCGATGGTCGACGCGCTGATCATGATGGACATCGAGGCCGACGACCCGCGCGTCCCGGTCCTCGCCGGCCTGCGCCAGCCCGCCGTGCTCATCGGCCTGCCGACCAACACCGAGGGCCTCTCGTGCGTCGACCTCGACTTCGAGGCCGCCGGGCGCACCGCCGTCCGCCACCTCGCGCAGCTCGGTCACCGCCAGGTCGCGCTCATCGGCTCCCCCACCGCGGTGCTCGAGCGGCACACCTCCTACGCCGACCGGATGCACCGCGGCTTCACGCAGCAGTCCGCCGAGCTCGGGCTCGACCACGCCTACGAGCCGTGCGAGTCGTCGCACTCGGGCGCCGTGGACGCCGTCGACCGCGTGCTCGCCCGCATGCCGGGCGTGACCGGGCTCGTCGTGCACAACGAGGTCGCGCTGCCCGCCGTGATCGCGACGCTGCGCGAGCGCGGCCGCACGATCCCCGACGACCTCTCGCTCGTCGCGGTGTGCCCCCAGGACATCGCCGTCGGCCAACCCGTCCCCCTGACCTCCGTGGACATCCCTGCGCACGCGATCGGCCGCGTCGCGGTCGAGATGGCGATGTCCCGCGTGGTGGGCGACCAGCCCGCCGAGACCCGCCTGCTGGCGCCCGTCCTGACCGAGCGGGCCACGACCGCGCCCGCACGATGAGCGCGCGGGCCGCGCCGAGATCGCCGTCGGCCCCGCGGTCCCCCGGCGGCCGGGACCCCCTGTCCCCGCCGCCGGGAGCCGCGTCCCCTGCACCACGTCAGCCCTTGATCGCGCCGAAGATGACGCCCTTCGTGAAGTGCCGCTGGACGAACGGGTAGACGATGAGGATCGGGACGAGCGCCAGCACCATCACCGCCATCTTCGCGGCGAGCGACGGCACCGCACCACCCGCACCGAGCTCGATCACCGTGCCCGTCGTGCCCTGCGGCGGCTGACCGCGCAGCACGTACGCGCGCAGCACCATCTGCAGCGGCCACTTCGCGCTGTCGCGCAGGTACAGCATCGCGTTGAAGAACGCGTTCCAGTAGCCGACGCCGTAGAACAGCGCGACGACCGCGACCACGGCGCGCGACATCGGCAGCACGATCGAGCCGAGCACCCGCCAGTCCCCCGCGCCGTCGATCCGCGCGGCGTCCGTGATCGACGCGTCGATCCCCATGAAGAAGTTCCGCAGGATCAGCACGTTGAACGCGGAGATCGCCCCGGGGAGGATCAGCGCCCAGTACGAGTCGATCAGGCCGAGCTGGCTGACCCACAGGTACGTCGGGATGAGCCCGGCCCCGAAGAACATCGTGATGAGGAAGACGAACAGGATCGGCCGGTGCAGGAACGAGTCGGTGCGCGAGAGCCCGAACGCGGCGAGCACCGAGACCACCGTCGAGATCAGCGTCCCCACGGCCGTCACGCCGATGCTCACGACGACCGAGCGGAACACGACGCCGCCGTCGAGCAGCTGCTGGTAGGCCGCGAACGTGATCTCGCCTGGCACGAGCACCATGCCGCCGGCCTCGCTGATCACCGACTGCGGCGACAGGCTGGTCAGCACGATCGTGTAGAGCGGCCCGAGCACGGCGAGCACGACGAGCGCGAGCGCCGCGAACTTCGCGATCGCGCCGCCGACCGTGGGCGGCTCCTCCCACGCGGGGCGGTGCTTGGACTTCCGGGGCCGCCTGCGGCTGCCCGCGGGCGGCTCGAGGACGATCGCCGGGTTCGTCAGGGAGTTCTCCGTCGCTGTCATGACCGCTTGTACACTCCTGCCTCGCCGAAGACGTGCGCGAGCTTGTTGGCGCCGAGCACGAGGATCAGGCTGACGACCCCCTTCATGAGGCCCGCTGCGGCCGCGAAGCCCCAGTCGCCGAACTGCACACCCTGGAAGTACACGTAGGTGTCGATCACCTCGGAGACCTGCGCGCCGACCATGTCGCGCTGCAGGAGGAGCTGCTCGAACCCGACGGTCAGCGCGTCGCCGAGGCGCAGGATGAGCAGCAGGATGATGACCGGCCGCAGCGCCGGCAGCGTGATGTGCCACATGCGCCGCCACCGGTTCGCGCCGTCCATCACCGCCGCCTCGTACTGCGCGGGGTCCACGGTGCTGAGCGCCGCGAGGAAGATGATGACGCCCCAGCCGGCGTCCTTCCAGATCGACTGCGACGTGATCAGCAGCAGGAACGTGTCGGGGTTGGTCATGATGTCGACCGGCTGCTGCCCGAGGCCGCGCAGCGTCTGGCTGAGCAGGCCGGCACCCCCGAAGAGCTGCTGGAACACCGCGACGACGAGCACCCACGAGAAGAAGTGGGGCAGGTAGACGATCGACTGGATCGTCGTGCGGATCCGCGGGCTCACGACGCTGTTGAGCAGCAGCGCGAGGAAGATCGGCACCGGGAAGTACAGCACGAGCTGGAACACCGTGATCGCGAGCGTGTTCTGCACCGCGTTGAGGAACAACGGGTTGTCGAACACGCGCAGGAAGTTGTCGAAGCCGACCCACGGGCCGCCGAGGAACCCGCGGTAGGGCGAGAACTTCTCCCACGCCATGACGTTCCCGAGCATCGGGATGTACGCGAAGAGCACGAGCAGCACGACGCCGGGCAGCGTCATGAGCAGCAGGGAGCGGTCCCGGCGGAGCTTGGCCCGCCAGGTGATCTTGCGAGCCGGGGGCCGGGCGGGCGAGGTGCCCGCCCGGCGCTTCGGCTCGTCGCCGGACGTCCGCGGGGACGTCGGTGCGTCGAGGGCTGCCACGATCAGGCCTCGAGGACGCCCTGGTAGAACTCGCGCAGCTGGTCGCCGCCCGACTGACGCCACGTCTCGACCGCGGCGTCGAGGTCGTCGAGGGACTTGCGGCCGCGCGAGATGTCCTTCTCGAGGTCGACGAACGGCTGACCGATCGAGGCGTACTCGTCGGGCTCGCTGATCTGCACGCCGTAGAACAGCGGCTCCTCGGTGTACTGCGCGGCGTCCGCGGTGAACTCGCTGGACGCCTTCACGAAGCCCGGGTACTGGACCTTCGCGTTCACGACCGGCGGCGCGGTGAGGAACATGTACGTCGGCTGGAGCTCGGTCGCGGCCAGCTCGGTCGGGACCGGCAGGCCGTCGGCGCCGCGCGTGAAGTGCACGCCCTCGACGCCGTTGTTGATGAGGTCGAACTCGGTGGTGCCGAACGGCGCGGCGAGCAGGTTCGCGATCCGCAGGAGCTCCTCGATGCGCTCGGGGTCGTCCGACTTCTTGAGGAAGCTGAAGATGTTCGCGGGCTGGCCCTTGTAGTAGACCGGGTCACCGCCGTCGGCGCCGAAGGGCGGCAGGGGCTGCTGGTTGTACGTCGGGTTGGTGGTGAGCTGTCGGCCGAGCGCCTCGTGCCACCCACCGATGCCGTCGTTCATCACGAGCAGCTTCCCGGACTCGAAGAGCTCCTTGTTCCAGGCGGTGTCGATGTCGGGGTGCACGAGCCCGGCGGCCCACACCGCGGCGTTCCACTCGAGGGCCTTGCGGTACTCCTCGGTCTCGACGCGGTGGACGAGCTTGCCGTCCACGAGCTTCCACTTGGGCACGACGCCGTGGATGATCGTCGACGTGTTCCACAGGTCCGCCGCGGCGTAGACGCCGGCCGACGGGTTGTTGATCTCCTGGAGCAGCGCCAGGAGGTCGTCGGCGCTCTTCACGTCCGGCGTGATGCCCAGGCCGTCGAGGATGTCCTTGCGGTAGAACACCACGTCGTTGATGACCTCGCCGGGGAACGGCAGGCCGTACAGGCGGCCGTTGAACGACGACCACTGCCAGGCGGCGGTGGGGATGTTCGCGAGGTTCGGGTACTCGAGCGCCTTGTCGCCGGCGAGGAAGTCGGTCAGGTCCTGGAAGACGTTGGGCACGACCTCGGAGGCGAAGCGCGGCGGGACGTTCCACGTCGGGACGCAGACCCAGTCCGGCAGGTCGTCCGCGGCCGAGAGCGCGGTCGCGAGCACCGTGCCGTAGTCGTTGCCGTCGGCGATGTTGAACGTGATGGTCGCGCCGAGCGCGGCGTTCACGGCCTCGTAGTACTGGTTGCCCTTGACCGGCGGCGGCGTGCCCCACAGCGGGGTCATCGCGGTGAACTCGGTCCCGTTGCCCGGGGGCTCCTCGACCGACTGCACGAGGTCCGTCGGGATCGTCTCGTAGCCCGCCGTCGACCCGTTGACGCTCGGGTAGTCGGGCTCCGCGAAGACGATCTCCTTGTACGTGGGCAGCACGTCGGCGCCGGCCGTCGCCCCGGGCTCCGCCGTCACGCCGGCCTCGCCGTTCGAGCACGCGGTCAGCAGCGACGGGACCCCGACGACGGCCGCGCCCGCGGCGACCATCCCGAGGAAGGACCGCCGCTTGACGGCGATCTCCCCGACCTGGCCGAGCTGTGTGGTGGTGTTCATGAGCGCCCTTCACTCCCTTGTGGAAACGCGGTGTCCTCGTGGTCCCCCGTGCCGACGACCCGCGATCGTCCGTGATCGGTGCGGGTGTCGGTCGATCCGCGAACATCGAAGCGGTTCGACGCCCGCACTCTACGGCCTCCCCCCGCGACCGAGCAACCACTGCCCAGATCGAGACCGGAACGTCATCGCGACGGGCGCGCGGCCGGTCGTAGGCAGGTCGACCGGTGCTCACGCGTCCGCTAGCGTGTGGCCCGCGTCACGCCCAGCACGTGGCTGCTATCGTCGAAACGGTTCGACGATCCGATCGAAGCGGTCCCCCCGCAGCGCGCCTCGCCGCAGCGCAGGACCGGTTCGCCCACCGCACCAGAACGAGGGACCCCCGTGGCCGACGACGACCTCCAGGCAGCCCCGACGTACCGCGACCCCGCCCAGCCGTTCCCGGCCCGGGCCCGTGACCTGCTCGCACGGCTCACGCTCGACGAGAAGGTCGCGCTGCTGCACCAGCACGCGCCCGCGGTCGACCGCGTCGGGCTGCGGGCCTTCCACACCGGCGCCGAGGTGCTGCACGGCGTCGCGTGGCTCGGCGTCGCGACGTCGTTCCCGCAGCCCGTCGGGCTCGCCGCGACCTGGGACGCGGCGCTGCTGACCCGGGTCGGCGAGGTCGTCGGCACCGAGCTCCGCGCCAAGCACGCCGCCGACCCCGCCGTGAGCCTCAACGTCTGGGCGCCGGTCGTGAACCCCCTGCGCCACCCCCTGTGGGGCCGCAACGAGGAGGGCTTCTCCGAGGACCCGCACCTCACGGCGCACCTCGCGACCGCCTACGCCCGTGGCCTGCGCGGGGACCACCCCGTCTACTGGCGCACGGTGCCCACGCTCAAGCACTTCCTGGCGTACAACAACGAGACCGACCGCGCGCTCACGAGCTCGCAGCTGCGCCCGCGCGTGCTGCACGAGTACGAGCTGCCCGCGTACCGCGGACCCATCGAGGCCGGCGTGGTCGGCGCCGTCATGCCGTCGTACAACCTCGTCAACGGGCGGCCCAACCACGTCGCCCGGGAGCTGCTCGACGAGCTGCGCAGCTGGACCGACGCCTCGCTCATGGTCGTGTCCGACGCCGCCGCGCCCGGCAACCTCGTGACGTTCGAGCGGTACTACGACGACCACGTCGAGAGCCACGCCGCGATGGTGCGGGCCGGCGTCGACTCGTTCACCGACAACGACGCCGACACCCGCCCGACCGTCGAGCGCCTGCACGCGGCGCTCGAGCGCGGGCTGCTCACCGAGGCCGAGGTCGACCGGGCCGTGCTGCGCCAGCTCGAGCTGCGCCTCGCGACCGGCGAGCTCGACCCCGGCCTCGACCCGTACGCCGGCGTGGGGGCGGACGCGCTCGACCTGCCGGAGCACCGCGCGCTCGCGCGTGAGGTCGCGGCGCGCGCCGTGGTCGTGCTCCAGAACGACGGCGTGCTGCCGCTGCGGCCCGGCGCGAGCGTCGCCGTCGTCGGCCCGCTCGCCGACCGCGTGCTGCAGGACTGGTACTCCGGCACCCCGCCGTACCTCGTGGGCCTCGGCAGCGCGCTCGCCGAGCGGCTCGGCTCGTCCGCGGTCCGCGTCGCCGACGGTGCGGATCGCGTCGCGCTGCGGTCCCTGACCACGGGCGCGTACGTGCGCCAGGTCGACGCCGCGACCCCCCTCACGGCCGACGCCCGCACCGCGACCGACGAGGGCGCCGCGTTCGACGTGACGTCGTGGGGCGAGGGCCTCGTGACGCTGCGCGGCGTCCGCTCAGGGCTGCTCTGGTCCGGTGCCGGCTGGGTCGTGCGCGCCGACGCCGAGCGCGTCGGCGGCTGGGTCGCCCAGGAGAGCTTCCGGCTGCACCGGCACCCCGACGGCACGTGGTCCGTCCAGCACGTCGGCTCGGGCCGGTGGGTCCGCGTCCAGAACGACACCACCGGCACGCTCGTGGCCGAGGCGCACGATGCCGCCGACGCCGAGCGGTTCACGCTGCGCACGCTCCGCTCCGGGCACGCCGAGGTCGCCGAGGCGGCCGCGGGCGCCGACGTCGTGGTCGTCGCGGTCGGGAACGACCCGCACCTGCTCGGGCGCGAGACCGAGGACCGCCCGCACCTGCGCCTGCCCGACGCGTCCGCCGAGCTCTGGCGCACCGCGCGCGACGCGAACCCCCGCGCGGTGCTCGCGGTGGTGTCCTCCTACCCGTACGTGCTCGGTCCCGTGGCCGACGAGGCCGCCGCGGTCCTGTGGTCCTCGCACGCCGGCCAGGAGCTCGGGCACGGGCTCACCGACGTGCTCGTGGGCGACGTCGAACCCTCCGGGCACCTCGCGCAGACCTGGGTCGCGGACGAGTCCCACGTCGGTGACCTGCTCGACTACGACGTGATCAGCGCCGGGTCGACGTACTGGTACGCCCGGCACGAGCCGCTCTACGCGTTCGGCCACGGGCTGTCGTACACGACGGTCGAGCACCGCGGCCTCCGCGTCGTGGCCCCGTCCGGCGCCGTGACCGGTGCGACGGACGGCGCCGACCCGGCGACCGGCGGCCGGCCCGCCGCGGCCGGCCCCGTGCGGGTCGACGCCGACGCGCACCTCGACGTCGAGGTCGACGTCGCGAACACCGGGGACCGCACGGTCGACGAGCTCGTGCAGGTCTACGCGAGCGCCGTCGACCACCGGCTCACGGTCCCCCGCCGTCGCCTGCTCGGCCACGTCCGCGTGCCGCTCGAGCCCGGCGCCGTCGCGACCGCGACGGTCCGGGTCAGGGTCGCCGACCTCGCCGTCTGGGACGTCACGCGCGACGCGCTCGCGGTCGAGCCCGGCAGGTATGTGCTCCACGCGGGCTCGTCGTCGACCCACCTGCCCGTGAACGCCGAGGTGGTCGTCGCCGGGGATCCCGTCGCGCCGCGCGACGCCCTCGACCGACCCCTCCGGGCGACCGACTTCGACGACCACGACGGCATCGAGCTCGCCGAGCGCACGCGCGACGCGGGCGACGCCGTCCAGGTGCCGCGGGGCTGTGGCTCCGCCGCCGTGACGCTGCGGGACGTCGACGCCCGGGGTGCCGCGCGGCTCGGGCTCACCGTCGCCCGGACCCGCGCCGGGGCCGCGTCCGTCCGCGTCGAGGTGCGCGACGGCGCCGGGGCGTGGCAGGTCGCCGCCTCGGCCGACGTCCCGGCGGACGGCGCGCGCCACGACTGGAGCACGGTCGACGCCGTGCGGGGTCCGGCGTGGGATGCGCTCACCGACGCGGTGACGGACCTGCGGGTGGTGCTCACCGGACCTGCCCGCCTGACCGAGCTCACGTTCGGCGGCTGAGTCGCGGCGGGCGCCGGGGTCGTGCGGGCGAGCCGCAGCACCCCGGAGCCGGCACGCGATCGGCCGGGTGCCGGCAACACCGGGCGAGCCACCGGCAGCGGCCAGGCCTCAGCCGGCCCGGGCGAGCCGCCGGGCACCGTGCGCGAGCAGCCGCAGGTAGGCGTGCTGGACGAGCGGCACCGCCCAGGCGAGCGGCACGAGCCAGCGCCACGCCGGGCGGCTGAAGGCGTCGACGACGAACCACAGCACGCCCGCGTCGTCGCGCTCGACCCGGAACGACTCCTCGCCGACGAACGGGTGTCCCGGCAGGCTGCCGTAACCGAACCCGACGCTGCGCTCGCCCGTCTCGGCCCACACGACCCGGCACGGCACGACCAGGCGCAGCGGGCCGGCACCCAGGCGCGTGCGGACGTCCACCCCCACGTCGGCGACCGGGGCGTCGGCGTCCACCGTGACGTGCGCCGCGGCGTGCACGCGCCACGCGAGCAGGCCGCGCCCGACGACACCGAGGTCGCCGCGACCGAGGCGGTGCCGGACGTGCAGGTGCCGGTACCCGGCCGGCAGCGGACCCCCGCGCGTCGCCGCGACCTCGGGGTAGGTCAGGCCCGGGCGCCCCGGGGACCCCTCGTCGCGCGTGCGCGCGGTCATCAGAACAGGCGCGAGTCGACGTCGTCCACGCCACGCATCGCGTCGTAGTCGAGCACGACGCACGCGATGCCGCGGTCCGTCGCGAGGACCCGGGCCTGGGGCTTGATCTCCTGCGCCGCGAAGACCCCGCGCACCGGCGCCAGGTGCGGGTCACGGTTCAGCAGCTCGAGGTAGCGCGTGAGCTGCTCGACGCCGTCGATGTCGCCGCGGCGCTTGATCTCGATCGCGACCGCCACGCCCGCGGCGTCGCGCGCGAGGATGTCGACCGGCCCGATCGCCGTCGGGAACTCGCGCCGCACGAGCGTGTGACCGCCGCCGAGCAGGTCGATCTGCGCCGCGAGCAGCTCCTGGAGGTGGGCCTCGACGCCGTCCTTGACGAGCCCGGGGTCGACCCCGAGCTCGTGCGCCGAGTCGTGCAGCACGTCGTGCACCTCGACGACGAGCCGGTCGTCGCTCTTGGCGTGCTGCACCGTCCAGACCTGGCTCACGCCGCGCTCGACGGCCTCGGCGTCGGGCTCGCCGATCGCGAGCGAGCACGGCGGGCTCATCCAGTTCAGGGGCTTGTACGAGCCGCCGTCGGAGTGCAGCAGCACGCTGCCGTCCGCCTTGACCAGCACCAGCCGGGTCGCGAGCGGCAGGTGGGCGTTGAGCCGGCCGCTGTAGCGCGCCGAGCAGCGCGCGACGACGAGGCGCATGCGGGGGGTTCCTCTCGTGGACGGCGACGACGCGCCGTCAGATCACGCGGCTGATCGTCGGTGGGGTGGCCTCGAGCCACGACGTGAGGCCCGCCGACGCCTCGGGGCTCATGAGCAGGTCGAAGGACTCGCCCTGCACCGTGCACCGCACGGCGACCTGCCGGCCGAAGCGAGGTGACTCCTCGATCACGGCGCGCTCGCACACGACGATCGCCGACCGCCGCCAGCACCGCGAGGGCCGCACCGACAACGACCGGGCCCGCCACCAGTACAGGCTCTGGGCGCCGTACTGGCCGACGCCCGTGACCCACGACGCGGACGGGCCCTCCGAGCGGCGGAACGCACACTCGAAGGACCCGACGCGACGCGTGAGTCGGCCCAGCCTCGACACGCTGAGACCGAGCACGATCAGGGCGACGACCACCGCTCCGAGGAGCACGAGAGCGATCTGCTGCCCTGACATGACTGCTCCGTCAGTGCGCGACCTGAGTGCCGGTCGTGTCCTCGACCGAGTCCACCACGACCGTCACCAGGTCCGAGTCGACGGACAGGAACCCGCCCCCGACCGTCCAGCGCAGGACCTCGCCGCCGGCCCGGGCGACCCGGACCTCACCGCGGCGCAGCACCGAGAGCACCGGGGTGTGCCCGGCGAGGATGCCGATCTCCCCGTCCGCGGCCGGCGCGCTCACCTGCCGCGCGTGGCCCGACCAGATCTTGCCGTCGGCGGCGACGACGTCGACCTCCAGCTCAGCCATGCTGACTCCCTCTGCTCAGTTCGAACCCGGTCGTGGACGCAGGCGTCAGACGCCGTAGTCCTTCTGGATCCGGGCCCAGTTGCGCTCGAGGTCCTCGAGGCCGCCGATGTTGAAGAACGCCTGCTCGGCGATGTGGTCGAACTCGCCGTCCGCGATCCGCGAGAACGCCTCGACGGTCTCCGCGACCGGGACCGTCGAGCCCACGACGCCCGTGAACTTCTCGGCCATGTAGGTGTTCTGCGACAGGAACTGCTGGATACGGCGTGCCCGGGCGACGACGGTCTTGTCCTCCTCGGACAGCTCGTCGACACCGAGGATCGCGATGATGTCCTGGAGCTCCTTGTTGCGCTGCAGGATCGACTTCACGCGCGTGGCCGTGTCGTAGTGCGCCTGGCCGACGTAGCGCGGGTCGAGGATGCGGCTCGTCGAGGCGAGCGGGTCGACCGCGGGGTACAGGCCGCGCGAGGCGATCTCACGGCTGAGCTCGGTCGTCGCGTCGAGGTGCGCGAACGTGGTGGCCGGCGCCGGGTCGGTGTAGTCGTCGGCGGGGACGTAGATCGCCTGGAGCGACGTGATCGAGTGACCACGCGTCGAGGTGATGCGCTCCTGGAGCTGACCCATCTCGTCGGCCAGGTTCGGCTGGTAGCCGACGGCGGACGGCATGCGGCCGAGCAGCGTCGAGACCTCCGAGCCGGCCTGCGTGAACCGGAAGATGTTGTCGATGAAGAGCAGCACGTCCTGCTTCTGCACGTCGCGGAAGTACTCCGCCATCGTCAGCGCGGACAGGGCGACGCGCAGACGCGTGCCCGGCGGCTCGTCCATCTGGCCGAAGACGAGGGCCGTCTTGTCGAAGACGCCGGCCTCCTCCATCTCGACGATGAGGTCGTTGCCCTCACGGGTGCGCTCGCCGACACCGGCGAACACCGACACACCACCGTGGTTCTGGGCGACGCGCTGGATCATCTCCTGGATGAGGACCGTCTTGCCGACGCCCGCACCACCGAAGAGGCCGATCTTCCCGCCCAGCACGTACGGCGTGAGCAGGTCGATGACCTTGATGCCGGTCTCGAACATCTGCGTCTTCGACTCGAGCTGGTCGAAGGCCGGGGGCTTGCGGTGGATGGGCCAGCGCTCGGTGATCTCGAGCTTCTCGCCCTCCTCGAGGTTGAGCACCTCGCCGATCACGTTGAAGACGCGGCCCTTGGTCACGTCGCCGACGGGCACGCTGATGGGCGCCCCCGTGTCGCGGACGAGCGCGCCGCGGACGAGACCGTCCGTGGGGCGCAGCGCGACGGCACGCACGAGGGAGTCACCCAGGTGCTGGGCGACCTCGAGCGTCATCGTGAACGAGCCGTCCTGCTCGCCCTCGCCCTGCGAGGACAGGTCGATGTCGACCTGGAGCGCGTTGTAGATGTCCGGGATCTGGTCCGACGGGAACTCGATGTCCACGACGGGGCCGATGACCCGGGCGACGCGACCCACTCCGGGCGCGCCCGGGTCGGTCGCCGTGGCGTCGACGGTGGTGGCGGTCATGTCCTGCCTCGCTTCGCTCGTCCGGAGCGGACTCCGGCGTGGTCTGGGTCGTGCTGGTGTCAGGAGGCGAGCGCGTCGGCGCCCGACACGATCTCGCTGATCTCCTGGGTGATCTCTGCCTGGCGGGCCTGGTTCGCGAGCCGCGTGTACATGCGCACGAGGTCCTCGGCGTTCTCGGTCGCCGTGTGCATGGCCCGCTGGCGGGCGGCGAGCTCGGAGGCGGCCGCCTGCAGCATGCAGCTGTAGATGCGGCTGCGGACGTAGCGCGGGAGCAGCGCGTCGAGCACGGCCTCCGGGCTGGGCTCGAAGTCGTACAGCGGCAGCGCGTCGCCCTCGCCGGCGGGCGCGACGCCCTCGACGACCTCGAGGGGGAGCATGCGGATGACGCGCGGCCGCTGCGTGACCATGTTGACGAACTGCGTGTACACGACGTGCAGCTCGCCGACCCCGCCGGCCTCGACCGGGGCGTCGAACGCGCTCAGGAGCGTGTCGGCGATGTCGTCGGCCACGTCGACCTGCGGTGCGTCGGAGCCGCCCTGCCACTGCGCCGCGAGCTCACGGCGGCGGAAGGTGTAGTAGGACACCGCGCGACGCCCGGAGACGTAGAGCGCGACCTCCTTGCCCGACGCCTGGAGCCGCTCGACGAGCCGCTCCGTCTCGCGGATGACGCTCGCCGAGTAGGCGCCCGCCATGCCGCGGTCGGAGGCGATGAGCAGCACCGCGACGCGGTTCGTGTCCGTGCGCTCGGTCAGCAGCGGGTGCGACGTGCTCGAGTGCGTCGCGAGCGCCGAGACGGCGCGCGTGATCGCCCGCGAGTACGGCGTCGCCTGCGCGACCCGGCCCCGCGCACGCCCGATGCGGGACGCGGCGATGAGCTCCTGCGCCCGGAACATCTTCTTGAGCGCCTGCGTCGACTTGATCCGCTGCTTGTAGACGCGCTGGGTACCGGCCATCGGTCAGGCCTTCTTCTGACGGACGATCTGCTCCTGCTCGACCGGCACGGACTCGCCCTCGTCGTCCCCGCCGACGAGCGGCGAGCCGTCGCCCTTGAGGAAGCCGTTGCGGAAGTCGTCGATCGCCGAGGACAGCGCCGACTCGGTCGCCTCGTCGAGCTTGCCCGTCGACGCGATCGTGGTCAGGACGTCGCTGTTGCGGCGCAGGTGGTCCAGCAGCTCGGTCTCGAACCGCCGCACGTCCTCGACCGGGACGTCGTCCAGCTTGCCCTTGGTGCCGGCCCAGATCGACGCGACCTGGTCCTCGACCGGGTACGGGCTGTACTGGCCCTGCTTGAGCAGCTCCATGAGGCGCGCACCACGGGTCAGCTGCGCACGCGACGCGGCGTCGAGGTCCGAGGCGAACATCGCGAACGCCTCGAGCGAGCGGAACTGCGCGAGGTCGAGCTTCAGCGTGCCGGAGACCTGCTTCATCGCCTTGACCTGCGCGGCACCACCGACGCGGGACACCGAGATGCCGACGTCGACGGCGGGGCGCTGGTCGGCGTTGAACAGGTCCGACTGCAGGAAGATCTGGCCGTCGGTGATCGAGATGACGTTGGTCGGGATGTACGCCGAGACGTCGTTGGCCTTCGTCTCGATCATCGGCAGACCGGTCATCGAGCCGCCGCCGAGCTCGTCCGAGAGCTTGGCACAGCGCTCGAGCAGGCGGGAGTGCAGGTAGAAGACGTCACCGGGGTACGCCTCGCGGCCCGGCGGGCGGCGGAGCAGCAGCGACACGGCGCGGTAGGCCTCGGCCTGCTTCGACAGGTCGTCGAACACGATGAGGACGTGCTTGCCCTGGTACATCCAGTGCTGGCCGATGGCCGAGCCGGTGTACGGCGCGAGGTACTTGAAGCCGGCCGGGTCGGACGCCGGCGACGCGACGATGGTCGTGTACTCGAGAGCACCGGCCTCCTCGAGCGCGCCACGCACCGCGGCGATGGTCGAGCCCTTCTGGCCGATCGCGACGTAGATGCAGCGGACCTGCTTGGTCGGGTCGCCCGACTCCCAGTTCGCCTTCTGGTTGATGATCGTGTCGATCGCGATCGCCGTCTTGCCCGTCTGGCGGTCGCCGATGATCAGCTGACGCTGGCCGCGGCCGATCGGGATCATCGCGTCGATGGCCTTGAGGCCCGTCTGGAGCGGCTCGTGCACGCTCTTGCGGTGCATGACGCCGGGCGCCTGCAGCTCGAGCGCGCGGCGACCCTCCGTGACGAGCTCGCCGAGGCCGTCGATCGGCTCGCCGAGCGGGTCGACGACGCGGCCGAGGTAGCCGTCACCGATCGGGACCGAGAGCACCTCGCCCGTGCGGCGGACCTCCTGGCCCTCCTCGATGCCGGTGAACTCGCCGAGCACGACGACGCCGATCTCGCGGACGTCGAGGTTGAGCGCGAGGCCGAGCGTGCCGTCCTCGAAGCGCAGCAGCTCGTTGGCCATGCAGCCGGGCAGACCCTCGACCTGCGCGATGCCGTCGCCCGCCAGGGTGACCCGGCCGACCTCTTCGGTGACCGCGCCGGTGGGCTCGTAGGACTTCACGAAGCTGTCCAGCGCGGAGCGGATGTCCTCCGGCCGGATCGTCAGCTCAGCCATTGCTTCTCTCCTGTCGTGTCGCACGCGGGTCGCGTGCGGGTCGAACGCGTTCTGGGGACGGGGCGCGGAGCGCGGCCGTCAGCTGGCAAGTCGGCGCCGGGCGTCGGCGAGCCGGGACAGCACCGTCGAGTCGACGACCTCGGCACCGACCTGGATGCGCAGGCCGCCGAGGACGTTCTCGTCGACGATCACGTTGAGCTGGACCGGCTGCCCGTACGCCCGCTCGAGGATGCCCTCGAGCCGGGTGCGCTGGACGGCCGAGAGCTCGGTGGCCGACGTGGCCGTCGCGACGAGCCGGTTGCGACGCTCGGCGACCAGGTCGCCGACGTGCCCGAGCGTCGTCACGAAGTGCCGGCCGCGCGGCTTCTGCGTGGCACGCCGCGCCAGGAGGGCCGCCGCCGGCGTCGCACCGCCCGCGAGGATCGCGTCGAGCAGGCCCGCACGGGCCTCCGGCGTCGACGTGGCGTCGTCGGACAGGATCCGCCGGACGTCACGCTGGCCGGCGAGCGAGCGCGTCAGGCGGAACAGGTCCTCCTCCACGCGCTCGAGCGTGCCCGTGGCCTCGGCCGACGCCAGCACCGCCTGGAACGCGAGGTGCTCGACCGCCTCGGTCAGGTCGACGTCCGCCGACCAGCGGGCCCGGACGAGCTCCTGCGCGACCGCGACCGTGCTCGTGTGCGCGCCCCGGAGGACGTGCGCCACGAGCTGGGCCTTCGCGTCACCGTCGGCCGACGGGTCCGCGAGCGTCCGGCGCAGGGCGCCGGACGAGTCGAGGGCGTCGACCAGGGCGAAGAGCTGCTCGCCCAGCGTCGCCGACTCGACGCCGGCAGCACGGAGGACCGGCTCGAACCGGTTCTCCACGCTCCGCAGCGACGCCTGACTCGTCCCGCGCATCAGTTCCCCTTACCGGCGTTCGCCGTGGTGCTGGCCTCGAGCTCGTCGAGGAAACGGTCGACGACGCGCGACTGGCGCGCGGTGTCCTCGAGCGACTCGCCGACGATCTTCGAGGCGAGCTGGGTCGCGAGCGACCCGACGTCGGCGCGCAGCGAGACCGACGCCTGCTGGCGCTCCGCCTCGATCTGCCGGTGCGCGGTCTCGACGATACGAGCCGCCTCCTCCTGCGCCTTGGTGCGCGACTCCGCGACGATCTGCCCGGCCTCGGTGCGCGCGTCCTCGCGGATCTTCGCGGCCTCGGTGCGGGCGTCCTGGAGCTGCTGGTGGTACTCGGCGAGCGCGGCTGCGGCCTCGGCCTGCGCCGACTCCGCCTTCGCGATGCCGCCCTGGATCAGCTCGGTGCGCTTGTCGAGCACGGCCTGGAACTTCGGCAGGACGTACTTGTAGAACGCGAACGCGATGATCGCCAGGACGATGACCGACCAGAAGATGTCGTACAGCGCCGGGATGAGCAGCTGGATGCCCTGGACGGGCTCTCCCTCGGCAGCCGTGATCAGGGCCGCCGATGTCGCGGCGGCGCTCATCAGAAGAGGAACCCGGTAATGAGGCCGAGCAGGCCGAGGACCTCGACGAAGCCGATACCGATGAACATCGTCGTCCGGAGCTGGCCGGCGACCTCGGGCTGGCGCGCGATGCCCTCGATCGTCTTGCCGATGAGGATTCCGAGGCCGATACCGGGGCCGATCACCGCGAGGCCGTAGCCGACCGTCGCGATGTTACCTTCGAGCTCGGCGAGGATGGTGGTGGTTTCCGCAAGTGCCACGGTTGCTCGTTCCTTCCGTAGGGCGCCTGACCGGTCGGCCCGACGCTCGTTCGTGGGTAGGGGTCACGCGACCCCTGGGGGTGTGGGTCAGTGCTCGTCTTCGATGGAGAGGCTGAGGTACACGGCCGTCAGCACGACGAAGATGTACGCCTGCAGAGCGGCGACGAAGACCTCGAAGAGCGTGAGCGCGAATCCCGAGACGAAGGTCAGCGCACCGAAGACCTGCATGCCGCCCGACGCCTCGAAGACGAAGAACTGGGTGGCCGAGAAGCAGAGCACCAGCATGAGGTGGCCGGCGACCATGTTGGCCATGAGTCGAAGCGCGAGCGTCGCCGGTCGCAGGACGAAGACCGTCAGGAACTCGATGGGCGTCAGCAGCACGTACATGAACGCGGGGACGCCCGGGGGGAACAGGCTCATCTTGAGGAACCCGCCGACTCCGTGCGCCTTCACGCCCGCCCCGAGGTACATGACGTAGACCCAGAGGGCGAGCATCACCGGGATGCCGATGAGCGACGACCCGGCGATGTTCAGCCCGGGGACGACGCCCGTGAGGTTGAACGCGAGGATCGCGAGGAACAGCGTGGTCAGGAGCGCGACGTACTTCTGCGCCTTCGCCTTGCCGATGATCTCCTCGGCGACGTTGACGCGCACGAAGTCCAGGAGGATCTCGACGACGTTCTGGCCGCGCGTCGGGACGAGCCGGGCCCGCTTGGCCGCGATCACGAAGACGATGATCAGCACGGCGGCGGCGATCAGGCGCACGAGCTGAAGCCGGTTGAACTCGAGGAACGTGCCCTCGAAGAGGAACGGCGCCGGGAAGAAGTCGGCGATGGACGGCGCGTGGAACCCGCTCTCCTCCTCGGTGGCGAGGGGGGCGATCATCGCGAGGCTGGACAGTGCGAGCTCCTGGTGGTCATCGGTGCCGGGCGGGCCGCGTCAGTGCGGGCACGCCGTAGGGACCTGGCCGTCATGGATGGGTGAAGCCTAACCTATGAAGTCGCCTCGCCTGGACCGCGATCCGCTGGCTCGACGTACGGCACACGCCCGTTCGTGACCGCCCGGTAGTCGAGCAGGGCCGAGCCCAGGACACCCACCAGGAGCACGGTCGCGAGGACCGTCCGGTCGTAGAAGTCGAGTCCGCGGAGCACCGCGAGGACCACGATGACGACCACGATCTTGCCGAGCCAGGCGCCCATCACGACACCCGCCATGGCCTGGGGGCTCGAGTGGGACGTGCGGAGCATCGAGACCACCGTCGTGCCCGAGAACACGAGCGCGAGGCCGACGCCGATGAGCGCCCCCCACACCCCGGCGGAGCCCGCGACGAGCCCTCCGACGCCCACACCGAGCACCGTGAGCAGGGCCAGGAGCACGAGCATGTCGCGCAGCGCGCGGCGGAAGACGGCGTCGGCCGCCGCGGAGGACGACGGGCGCGCGGGCGTGCGCTGGGGGTCCGAGGACGTCATGGGCGCTTCTCCGGGGTCGGGTGGCCGGCCGGGGGCCGGGCGGGGCCGGTGGTCGTGGTGGTGGGGCGGCCGGGGCCGAGGGTCGTGCGGGTCGCCGCGCGGTGCTCCGCGTCCCGGGTGCCGGGTGCCTGCGCGTCGGGGCCGGGCGGGACGGCCGGGGTCACGCCCGTGATGATGGGTTGGACGCCGCCGTCCTTGCCGCGCAGCGGCCCGAGCGTGAGCAGCGCCGCCGCGACCATCCCGAGGCCGAGCACCCACAGCGCCTGCGTCGTCGGGAGGACCACGAGCGACGCGGTGCCGAACGCGAAGACGACCGTCCAGACCCACATGATCCCGACCGCGCTGCGGTGCGAGTGCCCGAGCGAGAGCAGGCGGTGGTGCAGGTGCATGCGGTCCGGGTGGAACGGGGACTTGCCCGCGCCCACGCGGCGGACCACGGCGAGGCCCATGTCGAGCAGCGGGAGCAGCAGCACCGCGACGGGGAGCAGGATCGGTACGAACACCGGGATCTGCTGGCGCGGCAGGAGCGCGGTGCCCTCGTTCGCGGGGAGCGCGGACGCGTCGAGCTGGCCGGTCAGGACGATCGTCGCCGCGGCGATGACCAGGCCCAGCAGCATCGACCCTGAGTCGCCCATGAAGATGCGCGCCGGGTACACGTTGTGCGGCAGGAACCCCACGCACATCCCGACGAGCACCGCGAGCACCAGCGTCGCGAGGTTCGCGTAGTTCCCCCGGCCGCCGTCGACCGTGAGGACCGTGAGCCAGTACGAGTACAGGAAGAACGCCGTGCCGCCGATGCCGATCATCCCGGCGGCGAGCCCGTCGAGGCCGTCGACGAAGTTCACGGCGTTCATCGCCACGACGACGACGAGCACCGTGAGCCCCTGCCACACCCGCTCGGAGCCGATCACCACGTCGCCGAAGATCGGGAGCTGGAAGAGCAGCACGCCCTGCCACGCCATGAACCCCGCGCCGAGCACCTGGCCGATGAGCTTGGTGACCCAGTCGAGGTCCCAGATGTCGTCCGCGACGCCGAGCAGGCACACGGTCGTCGCACCGCCCGCGAGGCCCCAGATCGGGCGCGGGTCGGTGAACACGCTGCTGAGGAAGGGCAGGCCGCTCGCGACCGTGAGCGCGACGAGCAGCCCGACGAGCATCGCGAGGCCCCCGAGCCGCGGCGTCGGGATCGCGTGCACGTCGCGGTCGCGCACCGCGGTGATGGCCCCGAAGCGCAGCGCGCACCACCGGGCGAGCGGCGTCATGAGGTAGGTCGTCGCCGCCGAGACCAGCAGGAGGAGCAGGTAGACCCTCACCGGCCCGGCTCACCGCCCGGCTGGGGGGCGTCGTCGGCGGGGTCGTCGGACGGGGCCCGCGACGGGCGTGCCGCGGACGGCTTCGTCGTCGACACGGGTCCGCCCGGGGGCTCGGTCGGGGGCGTCGCGGGGTCGGTCGTCGGGATCCCGGTCGTCGCGGCGTCGGCCGTCGCGGTGCCGGTCGGGGTGGCCTCGCCAGTCGCACCCTCGGGCGCCACAGCACCCGGTGCCGGGGCCGGGCCCTCGACCGGCGCGACCGCGCGCAGCTCCTCGAGGCTCAGCGCACCCTCGCGCACGACGCGCAGCACGTCGCCCGTCGCGTCGACGATGGTCGACGACACCCCGCCGGGCGCCTCTCCCCCGTCGAGGAACACGGGCACGCGCGCGCCGAGCTGGCGGTACGCCTCGCGCACGTCGGTGCCCGCGGGCTTGCCGGTGCGGTTCGCGCTCGAGACCGCGAGCGGTCCGGTGCGGCGCAGCAGCTCGAGGGCGACGGGGTGGTCGGGCACGCGCAGCGCGACGGTCCCGTGCGTCTCGCCGAGGTCCCACGCGAGCGACGGCTGCGCGCGCACGATGAGCGTCAGGCCGCCGGGCCAGAAGGCCTCCGCGAGGGCGCGCGCGGCGTCGGGCACCGCGGTGGCGAGGCCGTCGAGCGTGCGCAGGTCGGGCATGAGCACGGGCGGCGGCATCTGCCGGCCGCGGCCCTTGGCGTCGAGCAGGGCCTGGACGGCCGCCGGGTCGAACGCGTCGGCGGCGATCCCGTAGACCGTGTCGGTCGGCAGCACGACGAGGTCGCCGCGGCCGAGCGCCTCCACGGCGGCGTCGAGCGACGGCCCCCACGTCGCGGGGTCCGTCGCGTCCTTGATGCGCAGCAGGCTCACGGCTGCGAGTCTCCCACGGAGGGGCCGGGCGCCATGCCGTCCGACCGGTCCGGATCGGCCCGCCGCGCGAGCACCATGCGGGCGCGCCCGGTGAGGTCGGGCGCGGTCACGACGCCGGCGAACGCCCCGGTCGCCTCGACCGTCGCCCGCGCCGCGGCGTCCTGGACCTCGGCGTGCTCCATGACGAGCAGCCCACCGGGCCGCAGGAGCCGTGCCGCGGCGGCGACGATCCCGCGCGGGACCTCGAGGCCGTCGGCGCCGAGCCCGTACAGCGCGACGGCCGGGTCGTGGTGCGCGACCTCGGGGTCGACCGGCACCGCGCCCGGCGGCACGTACGGGGGGTTCGACACGACGACGTCGACCGTGCCGTCGAGCGCGCGCAGCGCCGTGCGCGCGTCGCCGCGGTGCAGGTGGACCCCCGGGGCGAGGGCCTCGACGTTGCGCGCCGCCCAGGCGTGCGCCGCGGCGTCGAGCTCGACCGCGTGCACCACGGCACCGGGCACCTCGACGGCGACCGCGACGGCGATCGCGCCCGAGCCGGTGCACAGGTCCACGACCAGCGCCGAGCCGGTGCGCGCGAGCGCGTCGGCGGCCTCCCGCACCGCGCGCTCGGCGACCTGCTCCGTCTCGGGGCGCGGGACGAAGACGCCCGGCCCGACGGCGAGCTCGACCCGCCGGAACGGCGCGCGCCCGGTGAGGTGCTGGAGCGGCTCGCGGGCAGCACGGCGGCCGACGAGCTCCGCGTACCCCTCGGGGGCCGGCCGGCCGAGCAGCGCCGCGGTCTGCACCTCGCCGCGGCTGACGTCCTGACCCGACGCGGACCGCAGCAGGTGCGCCGCGAGCAGCTCGGCGTCCACGCGCGCCGACCCGATCCCGGCGGCGGCCAGGGTGCGCTCGGCGTCCCGCAGCGCGGCCGCGAGCGTCGTCGGGCTCACGCGCCGGCGGCGGCCAGCCGGGCCGCCTCGTCCGCCTCGATCGCCGAGCGGACGACCGCGTCGAGGTCGCCGTCGAGCACGACGTCGAGGTTGTACGCCTTGTAGCCCGTGCGGTGGTCCGCGATCCGGTTCTCCGGGTAGTTGTACGTCCGGATGCGCTCCGAGCGGTCGACGGTGCGGACCTGGGACCGACGGGCCTCGCTCGCCGCGGCCGCGGCCTCCTCCTGCTTCGCGGCGAGGAGCCGGGCGCGCAGCACGCGCATCGCCTGCTCCCGGTTCTGCAGCTGGGACTTCTCGTTCTGCATCGACACGACGATGCCCGTGGGCACGTGCGTGATGCGCACCGCGGAGTCGGTCGTGTTGACCGACTGGCCGCCCGGCCCGGACGAGCGGAACACGTCGATGCGCAGGTCGTTGGGGTCGATCCCGACCTCGGCCTCGTCGTCCGCCTCGGGCAGCACGAGCACGCCGGCGGCCGACGTGTGGATGCGGCCCTGCGACTCCGTGACGGGGACGCGCTGCACCCGGTGCACACCGCCCTCGTACTTGAGGCTGGCCCACACGCCCTGCGCGGGGTCGGTGAGCGTGCCGCGCGCCTTCACCGCGACCTGGACGTCCTTGTAGCCGCCGAGGTCCGACTCGGTGGACTCGATGACCTCGGTCTTCCAGCCCCGGCGCTCGGCGTAGCGCAGGTACATGCGCAGCAGGTCGCCCGCGAACAGCGCGGACTCCTCGCCGCCCTCGCCGGCCTTGATCTCGAGGATCACGTCGCGCGCGTCGTCGGGGTCGCGCGGCACGAGCACACGGCGCAGGCGCTCGGCGGCCGCGGCGGCGGTCTCCTCGAGCGCGGGCAGCTCCGCGGCGTACGCGTCGTCCAGCCCGGCGAGCTCGCGGGCGTCGGCCACGTCGTCGGTCGCGGCGCGGTACGCGCGGTAGGCGGCGACGACCTGACCGAGCTCGGCGTACCGGCGTCCGAGCTTGCGGGCCCGCCCGGCGTCGGCGTGCACCCCGGGGTCGGCGAGCTGCGTCTCGATCTCGGCGTGCTCGGCGAGCAGCGGCTCCGCTGCGGCGAACGGGTCGCTCATGCGGGCGCCTCCTGGCGTGACGTGCGACGGGTGACGTGCGGTGAGGTGTCGTCGGGGTGGTCCGCCGGGCGTCCGGGCCCGGGCAGACAAACAGCGCCGGTGCCCTGCGCGGACACTGCCATGGAGGGCAGTCGTCCGCCGGGCACCGGCGCTGTCAGGTCGCTACTCGGCCGAGGTGTCGGCGGCCGGCGCGGCAGCCGGCTTCTTGCCGTAGCGCGCCTCGAACCGGGCCACGCGGCCACCGGTGTCGAGGATCTTCTGCTTGCCCGTGTAGAACGGGTGGCACGCGCTGCACACGTCGGTGCGGATCTGGCCCGAGGTCTCGGTGGACCTCGTCGTGAACGTGTTGCCACAGGTGCACGTCACCTGGGTCACGACGTACGCGGGGTGGATCTCAGACTTCACAGGGTTCTCCTCGCTGGGTTGTCTCCGGGTCGTGCACGCGAACCGCACACGTGAACCGGAGACCAACGGAACATTGTGCCAGAACACGGCGGGGGCCGGAAACCTTCCCGATCCCGCCGCCGTCTCTCGCAGGCTCCCGCAGGGCCGTCATGACCCACGGCGCCGCACCCGGTCCGGGCGCGGCGCGCGTGCGTCAGTCGTTGTTGCCCATGCCGGGCGTCGTCTTCTGGACCTGCATGAGGAACTCCGCGTTCGAGCGGGTCTCGCGCAGCTTGCCGAGCAGGAGCTCGATCGCCTGCTGCTGGTCGAGCGCCCCCATGACCCGGCGGAGCTTCCAGACGATCTTGAGCTCGTCGGACCCCATGAGGATCTCCTCGCGGCGCGTGCCCGAGGCGTTGACGTCGACGGCCGGGAAGATGCGCTTGTCCGCGAGGTTCCGCGAGAGCCGCAGCTCCATGTTCCCGGTGCCCTTGAACTCCTCGAAGATGACCTCGTCCATCTTGGACCCGGTCTCCACGAGCGCCGAGGCGAGGATCGTGAGCGAGCCGCCGTGCTCGATGTTGCGCGCCGCACCGAAGAACCGCTTGGGCGGGTACAGCGCCGAGGCGTCGACACCACCCGAGAGGATGCGGCCCGACGCGGGCGCCGCGAGGTTGTAGGCCCGCGACAGGCGCGTGAGCGAGTCGAGCAGCACGACGACGTCCTGGCCGAGCTCCACGAGGCGCTTGGCCCGCTCGATGGCGAGCTCCGCGACGATCGTGTGGTCCGACGCGGGGCGGTCGAACGTCGAGGCGATGACCTCGCCCTTGACCGTCCGCTCCATGTCCGTGACCTCCTCGGGGCGCTCGTCGACGAGCACGACCATGAGGTGGACCTCGGGGTTGTTCGTGGTGATCGCGTTCGCGATCTGCTGCATGATGATCGTCTTGCCGGCCTTGGGCGGCGACACGATCAGACCGCGCTGGCCCTTGCCGATCGGCGCGACGATGTCGATCACGCGGGGCGTGAGCTTGTTCGGCTCGCTCTCGAGGCGCAGGCGCTCCTGCGGGTAGAGCGGCGTGAGCTTCGAGAACTCCGCGCGCTGACGCGCCTCCTCGGGCGGCAGGCCGTTGACCGAGTCGAGGCGCACGAGCGCGTTGAACTTGGCCCGCGCGGCGTTGCCCTGGGGCAGCTGCTCGCCCTCGCGCGGCTGGCGGACGGCACCGGTGACGGCGTCGCCGCGGCGCAGGCCGGCCTTCTTGACCTGGCCGAGCGAGACGTACACGTCGTTCGGGCCGGGCAGGTACCCGGTCGTGCGGACGAACGCGTAGCTGTCGAGGATGTCGAGGATCCCGGCGACGGGCAGCAGGACGTCGTCCTCGCCGACCTCGATCTCCTCGTACCCCGCGAGGTCGCCACCCTGGGCGCGGCCACCACGGCCGCGCTGCGGCTTGGTGCGGTCCCGGTCGCGGTAGCGGTCGCGCGAGCGCCGGCGACGGCCGCCGCGCTCGTCGTCCTCGAGGAGCGCCTGGTTGCCGGCGGCCTGGTTCTGGTCGCGGTTCTGCCGCGGCTGGCCGTCGCGCTGCTGACCGTCGCGCTGGCCCTCGCGCTGCTGCGCGCCGTCACGCTGCTGCGCGCCGTCACGCTGCTGCGCGCCCTCGCGCTGGGCACCGTCGCGCTGGCCGCCGTCGCGCTGCTGGCCGCCCTGCTCGACGTCGGGACGCACGTCGGTGTCGGCACCGGCCTCGACGCGCGGCGCACCGGCGCCCCGGCCCGACCGGCGCGAGCGCCGCTCGCCCGCGAGCGGCGCGATGGCCTCGGCGGCCCGTGCGGCACGCTCGTCCCGGGTCTCCCCCGCGAGGCGTGCGTCGAGCGTGCGCTCGACGGCCTCCAGCCGGGCGTCGACGCGGACGGGGACGTCTCCGTTCGCCGCGTCCCGATCGGCGGGCTCGGGCTGCTCGACGCGCGGAGCCTCCTCGCGACGGCTCGCGCGGCGACCGCCGGTGCGCGCCCGGGCGGGCTCGGGGGACGTCTCGGGCGCGCTCCCCGCGGTGACCCCCGCGAGCGTCGGCTGCTCGGCAGCCGGCTGCGGCTCGGGGGCGGAGGCGCGGCCGCCCGAGCGCTTGGTCTTGATGGCGTCCACGAGATCGCTCTTGCGCATCTTGGACGTCCCGGTCACGCCGAGCTCGGCGGCGAGCGCCTGGAGCTCAGGGAGCCGCAGTGCCGAGATCGCGGCGCTGCGGCCCGATCCACCGGTGCTGGAGCTCACGGCGGACTCGATGGTGTCTGTCACGAAGGACCCTTCCCCCTCGTCGGTGGCCCTCACCCGGTCTGCGGGTTCGGCCTACGCCCGGTCCTGAGCGGCCGGATCGTGTGCTGGAGCCACACGCGCTGCGTACGACGACGTCTGCGCACGTGGGCTGGATCGCTCCCGGCGAGGCTCGCGGTGCCCGTCGCGCACCCTCGAGGCTGAGGTGTGCGGGTGTGGAGAGACGGGAACGTGACGGAGCACGAGATCCGGAGAACAGCGTCATCGTACCACCGCGCGTGAGACCGCCCGCTTCTGGACGCACGTTCACCCGACCGGGTGGCGCCCCGGCCGTCGCGGCTCCGAGGGTGGCCCGACGAGCGACCCGATGACGCCGCCGAGGGCTCCCGCAGCCGGCTGCCGCACGCCTGCGCGGCGAGGTCTCAGCCGACCGGCCAGGCGCTCCCGCCGGCGAGGTCGACGTCCGGGCGCAGCACCGTCCAGCCGCCCATGACGCCACCGAACGCGTCGTCGACCACGGCGTCCGCGTCGGTGCCGACAGGCGTCCCCGCGGCGTCCCGCCGGACGCGGGCCAGCGCGAGGACCGTCGGCCCGGCGCCCGACACGACCGCCGCGACCCCGTGCGCCCGCAGCGCGTCGACGAGGGCGAGGCTGTCCGGCATGACGTCGCGGCGGTAGGGCTGGTGCAGCCAGTCGCGCGTCGCGGGCAGCAGGAGGTCGGGACGGCGCGACAGCGCCTCGACGAGCAGCGCCGCGCGCCCGGCCTGGTGCGCGGCGTCACCGTGCGGGACGCTCGCGGGCAGCACCCCGCGGGCGCGCCGCGTCGACAGCTCGGTCCCCGGGACGACGACGAGCGGGGCGACGTCCGGGTGGAGGTCGAGGCGGACCGCGCGGGGACGGCCGGCACCGGTCGCGTGCGACGGCGTCGTCGCGGCGCCGCCAGCGGGAGCGGTGTTCCCGGTGGCCTCACCCCCCGTGCCGGGGCCCGGTCGGCCGCCCGGCGCCCGCTCCCCCACGCCCTCGAGCCACGCGATCGTCGCGCCGCCGAGCAGCGCCGGGGCCGCGTTGTCCGGGTGCCCCTCGAGCTCGGTCGCGAGGCCCAGCACGGTGTCGTCGTCGAGCGCCTCCGGGTCCGCGAGCAGCGCACGCGCGAGCAGGAGCCCGCCGACCGCCGCGGCCGCCGAGGACCCGAGCCCCCGCCCGTGCGGGATGCGGTTGGTGCACGTCAGGTGCAGGCCGGTCTGGGACGCGCCGACGTGGTCGAGCGCGAGCCGCAGCGCGCGCACCACGAGGTGGTCCTCGCCGCGCGGCACCGAGTCGGCACCCTCGCCCGTCACGTCGACCACGACGCCGGGCGACCCGAGCGCCCGCAGCTCGAGGTCGTCCTGCAGGCCGAGCGCCAGCCCGAGCGCGTCGAAGCCGGGCCCGAGGTTCGCGCTCGTCGCGGGGACCCGCGCGCGAACGTGGTGGTGACCGAGGCGCATGGGCGTGCGGCTCAGGACAGCTCGAGCGCGTCGGCGATCGACACGACGTCCGCGCTGACCCGCACGGGCACGATCTCGGAGCCGTCGGCCGTCTTGAGCGCCCACTGCGGGTCCTTGAGGCCGTGGCCCGTGACCGTCACGACGATGCGCGCGCCCGCGGGGACCCGACCCTGCTCCGCGAGCATGAGGATGCCCGCGACGCCCGCGGCCGAGGCGGGCTCGACGAACACGCCGACCCGGCTCGACAGGATCCGGTGCGCGGCGAGGATCTGCTCGTCGGTCACGGCCTCGATCAGCCCGGCCGACGTGTCGCGCGCGTCCTCGGCCTGCTGCCACGACGCCGGGTTGCCGATCCGGATCGCGGTCGCGATCGTCTCGGGCTGGTCGACGGGGTGGCCGGCGACGATGGGCGCCGCGCCGGCGGCCTGGAAGCCCCACATCGCGGGGGTCCGGGTCGCGACCGCGCCGTGCTGCTCGCCCGCGTCGAGCCCCGCGTACTCGCGGTACCCGCGCCAGTAGGCCGTGATGTTGCCCGCGTTCCCGACCGGCAGCGCGTGGATGTCGGGCGCGTCGCCGAGCGCGTCGACGACCTCGAACGAGCCGGTCTTCTGCCCCTCGATGCGGTCCGGGTTCACCGAGTTGACGAGCTCGACGGGGTAGACGTCCGCGAGCTTGCGGGCCGCGACGAGGCAGTCGTCGAAGTTGCCGTCGACCTGGAGCAGGCGCGCGCCGTGCGCGATGGCCTGGCTGAGCTTGCCCATCGCGATCTTGCCGTCCGGCACGAGCACCGCGCACAGCATCCCGGCCGCCGTGGCGTAGGCCGCCGCGGACGCCGACGTGTTGCCGGTCGACGCGCACACGACCGCCTTGGCACCGCGCCCGGCGGCCGACGAGATCGCCGTGGTCATGCCGCGGTCCTTGAACGAGCCGGTCGGGTTCATGCCCTCGACCTTGAGGAACACCTCGGCGCCCGTGAGCTCCGAGAGCGCCGGCGCGGGGACGAGCGGCGTGCCGCCCTCCCCCAGCGTGACCACCTTGCGCTGCACGTGCTCGGGCAGCCGGTCCGCGTACTCGGCGATGATGCCTCGCCACTGGTGGGCCATCAGACTCCCTCGACTCGCAGCACGGACAGCACCCGGCGGACCGCCTCGTGCTCGGTGATCGCGGCGACGGTGGCCGCGAGCGACTCCTCGGCCGCCTCGTGCGTCGTGATGATCAGCCGCGCGAGGCCGTCGCCGGCGTCGGGGCCGGCGGGCGCCTGGCGGACCGCCTCGATCGAGACGCCGTGGTCGGCGAGCAGCGCGGCCACCTGGGCGAGGACGCCCGGGCGGTCCTGCACGTCGAGACGGACCTGGTAGCGCGTGCGCGCCGACGACGCGGGCAGCACGGGCAGGTCGGCGTACGACGACTCGACCGGGCCCTTGCCGCCGAGCACGCGGTGGCGCGCGGCCGAGACCACGTCGCCCAGCACCGCGGACGCCGTGGGCGCCCCGCCCGCGCCGCGGCCGTAGAACATGAGCTCGCCGGCGGCCTCGGCCTCGACGAACACCGCGTTGAACGCCCCGCGGACGCCCGCGAGCGGGTGCGCGAGCGGGACGAGCGCGGGGTGCACGCGCACCTGGACGCCCTCCTCGCGGCGCTCGGCGATCGCGAGCAGCTTGATGACGTAGCCGGTGCGCTCGGCCCAGGCGACGTCGTCCGCGGTGATCGCGGTGATCCCCTCGCGGTCCACGTCGTCGATCGACACGCGCGTGTGGAACGCGAGCGAGGCGAGGATCGCGGCCTTCGCGGCGGCGTCGAAACCCTCGACGTCCGCGGTCGGGTCGGCCTCGGCGTACCCGAGCGCCTGCGCCTCCTTGACCGCCTGGTCGAGGTCGAGACCCTCGCTCGTCATGCGGTCGAGCACGTAGTTGGTCGTCCCGTTGACGATGCCGAGCACGCGGCGCACGCGGTCGCCCGCGAGCGACTCCCGGACCGGACGCACGATCGGGATGGCGCCGGCGACGGCCGCCTCGAAGTACACGTCGACGCCCGCGGCGTCCGCCGCGGCGTAGAGGGTCGGGCCGTCCTGCGCGAGCAGGGCCTTGTTGGCCGTGACGACCGATGCGCCGTGCTCGATGGCGCGCAGCAGGAGCGAGCGCGCGGGCTCGATGCCGCCCACGACCTCGATCACCACGTCGGCGCGCGTGACGAGCTCCTCGGCGTCGGTCGTCAGCAGCGCGGGGTCGACGACCGCGTCGCGCGGCGTCGCGGTGTCGCGGACCGCGATCCCGACGAGCTCGAGCCGGGCGCCCGTGCGCGCGGCGAGGTCGTCGGCCTGCGTCGTCAGGAGGCGCACGACCTCGGTGCCCACGACGCCGCACCCGAGCACGGCCACGCGCAGCGGCGTCGTGCGGGGCTCGCCGGTGCGCTCGTCGGTCGGGGCGCCTGCCTGCCCGTCGGCTGCTGTCACTGCGTCGGCCTCCGCCTCGGGGCTGCGCCCGCTCGGTCGTCTGTGGGGTCGTGCGTCGGTCTCGTCCGGCCCTGGGCCCGCGCACCACGCGCTCGTGAGCACGCGCGCGACGCGGGTCCGTCGGGCCGGGTCACAGGATAGGGGCCCGGCCGCGGGGACCTCAGCCCTGGTCCAGCGCCAGCAGGTCGTCCTCGGTCTCGCGGCGGACGAGGACGCGCGTCGCGCCGTCCGTCACCGCGACCACCGGGGGGCGCGGCACGTGGTTGTAGTTCGAGGCCATCGAGCGCCCGTACGCACCGGTCGCGGCGACCGCGAGCAGGTCCCCCGTCCGCACGTCGGCGGGCAGCTGCACCTCGTGGACCACGATGTCGCCGCTCTCGCAGTGCTTGCCGACGACGCGCGCGAGCACGCCCGCCTCGCTGCTCGTCCGGGAGACGACCTCCGCGTGGTACGCCGCGCCGTACAGCGCCGGGCGGATGTTGTCGCTCATGCCGCCGTCGATCGACACGTACAGCCGCGTGCGTCCGTCGTCGAGGGCGACCGGCTTGACGGTGCCTACCGTGTAGAGCGTGCACGTCGTGGGCCCGACGATCGCCCGGCCCGGTTCGATCGACAGGCGCGGCAGCGGCGTGGACAGCTCGGCGCACACCGCGTCGACCGTCGACGCGAGGTCCTTCGCGACGCGGGCCGGGTCGAGCGGGACCTCCCCGGGCACGTAGGCGATCCCGTAGCCGCCGCCGAGGTCGACCTCGGGGACGAGGTAGCCGGTGTCGCGCGCGAGCTCGGCGCGCAGCGCGAGCACCTTGCGGGCGGCGACCTCGAAGCCCGACGGGTCGAGGATCTGCGAGCCGATGTGCGAGTGGATGCCGAGCAGGTGGAGCTCCGGCGTGGCGAGCACGGCGCGCAGCGCGGTCATCGCGGGGCTCGTGCCGCCGTCCGGGCCGGCGACGAGCGAGAGACCGAACTTCTGGTCCTCGTGCGCGGTCGAGATGTACTCGTGGCCCCCCGCGTGCACGCCCGTGGTGACGCGCACCATGACCGGCGCCGGTCCCTCACCGTGGGCACGCGCCGCCTCGGCGACCCGCTCCACCTCGCCGAGCGAGTCGACGATGATCCGGCCGACGCCCGCGTCGAGCGCGCGCGCGAGCTCCGAGTCCGACTTGTTGTTGCCGTGCAGCCCGATCTCCGAGCCGGGCAGCCCCGCGCGCAGCGCGACCGCGAGCTCGCCGCCCGTCGACGTGTCGACGCGCAGCCCTTCCTCGTGGGCCCACCGCGCGACGGCGACCGACAGGAACGCCTTGCCCGCGTAGTACACGTCGACGCCCGTGCCGAGCGGCTCGAACGCCGCGGCGAACGCGTCGCGGTACGCCCGGGCCCGTGCACGGAAGTCGGCCTCGTCGAGCACGTACGCCGGCGTCCCGTGCTCCGCGGCGAGCGCGCGCACGTCGACGCCCGCGACCGCGACCGCGCCGTCGGCCGTGCGGGCGACGCCGCTCGACCAGGGCGAGCCGGTCACTTGCGCTCGGGCGCGCTCACGCCCAGGAGCTCGAGACCGTTCGCGAGGACCTGGCGGGTCGCGTCGTTGAGCCACAGCCGCGTGCGGTGCACGTCCGTGACCTCCTCGTCGCCCATCGGCGTGACGCGGCGCAGCTCGTACCACTTCTGGTAGGCGCCGGCGACCTCCTCGAGGTACCGGGCGACGCGGTGCGGCTCGCGGAGCTCCGCGGCCTGGGTCACGACGCGCGGCAGCTGTGCGAGCAGGCCCAGCAGCACCGCGTCGGCCTCGTGGTCGAGGAGCGACGGATCGAAGCCTGCGGCGCGGTCGACGCCGGAGTCCGCCGCGTTGCGCCCGACGCCCACCGTGCGGGCGTGCGCGTACTGCACGTAGTGCACGGGGTTCTCGTTGGTCGCGCTCGCGAGCAGGTCGAGGTCGATGTCGAGCTGCGAGTTCGCCGCCGAGCGCGCGAGCGCGTACCGGGCGGCGTCGATCCCGACGGCGTCCACGAGGTCGTCGAGCGAGATGATCGTGCCCGCCCGCTTGGACATCCGGACCGGCTCGCCGTCCTTGAGCAGGTTGACCATCTGCCCGATGAGGATCTCGAGGTTGACGCCCGGGGTGTCGCCGAATGCCGCGCACATGGCCATCATCCGTCCTATGTACCCGTGGTGGTCCGCGCCGAGCATGATGATCGCGCGGTCGAAGCCCCGCTCGCGCTTGTCGAGGTAGTACGCCAGGTCGCCCGCGATGTACGCGGCCTCGCCGTCGGACTTGACGATGACGCGGTCCTTGTCGTCCCCGAACTCGGTCGTGCGCAGCCACGTCGCGCCGTCGGTCTCGAAGATGTGCCCGAGCTCGCGCAGGCGGGCGATCGCGCGCTCGACGGCCCGCGACTCGTGCAGCGAGTCCTCGTGGAAGTACACGTCGAAGTCGACGCGGAAGTCGTGCAGCTTGGCCTTGATCTCGCCGAACATCCGCTCGACGCCGCGCGAGCGGAACGCCTCGACCGCCTCGGCGTCGGGCAGCGTGCGGGGGTCGGGCTCGCCGGCCGCGAGCGCGTCCGAGACGACGGCCTCGGCGATGTCGGTGATGTACTGCCCGCCGTAGCCGTCCTCGGGGGCCTCCTCGCCGCGGGCCCGGGCGACGAGCGAGCGCGCGAACCGGTCGATCTGCGCGCCGTGGTCGTTGAAGTAGTACTCGCGCGTCACGTCGGCGCCGGACGCCTGGAGCACGCGTGCGAGCGAGTCGCCGACCGCCGCCCAGCGCACGCCGCCGATGTGCAGCGGGCCCGTCGGGTTGGCCGAGACGAACTCGAGGTTGATCCGCTGACCCGCGAGCGTCTCGCTGCGCCCGTACGCCGCGCCCTGCTCGACGATCGAGCGCGCGAGCTCGCCGGCCGCTGCCGCGTCGAGCGTGATGTTGAGGAAGCCGGGACCGGCGACGTCGACCTTCGCGACGCCGGGGTGCTCGGCGAGCCGGCGCGCGAGCTCCTCGGCGAAGGCCCGCGGGTTGGTGCCGGCCTTCTTCGCGAGCTGCATCGCGACGTTGGTCGCCCAGTCGCCGTGCTCGCGCTGCCGCGGTCGCTCGACGTGGACCTCGGCGGGGACGAGCGCGGCGTCGAGGGCGAACGTGCCGTCGTCCACCGCCGCCACGAGGGCAGCACGGAGGGCCTGGGAGAGCTCAGCGGGGGTCACCGACCCAGGGTACCGAGCGCGCGCCGGGCACCCCGACAGGATTCCGCCGCTCGGGCGCTCCCCGGGCGTCCGCCCACGCGTCCGGCCCCGGCGCCCGCGACGGACGTCCACGCGCGCCGCCGCCCGCGCGTGCCGGACGCCCGTCCGGGTCCGGGGGTCCCCGGTCCCTGGCGGTCACCACCGTGCACGGTGTTGACTGCACCGGCACTCGACCTGCGGCCCGCACCGCGGCAGGTCGTCACGGACGCGAAGAGGGACGGGATGACACGCCGCACCGGGCTGATCGACAACGCCGTCGACACGCTGCGCCAGCGCATCACCTCCGGCCAGTGGGCCGTCGGCACCCGCATCCCGCCCGAGCCCGCGCTCGCGGAGCTCCTCGGGGTCGGGCGCAACACCGTGCGCGAGGCGGTGCAGTCGCTCGTGCACGCCGGGCTGCTCGCGCGGCGGCAGGGCTCGGGGACGTACGTGCTCTCGACGTCCGAGCTCGCGGTCACGATGGGCCGGCAGATCGCGGACGCGCGCCAGCGCGACGTCGTGGAGGTCCGGCGCAGCCTCGAGGTCGAGGCGGCGCGGCTCGCGGCCCGGCGGCGCACGGCCACCGACGTCACGACGCTCGAGCGGCTGCGCGAGCAGCGCGCCGTCGCGCACGCGGGCGGCGACCTCGACGAGATGGTGAGCACCGACCTCGCGCTGCACCTCGCGATCGCGCGCGCGGCCCGCAACCCGGTGCTGCTCTCGCTCTACGAGAGCCTGATCGACGCGATCAGCGAGAACATCCGGTTCAACTTCGAGCGGCCGGCGCTGGGCGACGCGGGGCACGACGAGCTCGTCGCCGCGATCGCCGCCGGGGACGAGGAGACCGCGATGACCGAGGTCGAGACGTACCTGTCGGCGCTCGTCGGGCGCGGCTGACCCCGCACGACCGGACCGGCGGCCCGCCGGGGCTGGTAGTGTCGTGCACCGCGCCAGCACCACCGGCGCAGGCCCGCGTAGCTCAGTGGATAGAGCGTCTGCCTCCGGAGCAGAAGGTCGAAGGTTCGAGTCCTTTCGCGGGCACCCCTCCTCGTCACCCGGCACGTCCCCGCCGGGTCCTCCCCGCCGCGTGACGGCGCAGTAGCGTCGGCCGATGGTCTCCCTCACGTGGCCGGGCGCGCTCGCGTGGCGCCTGCAGCGCCAGCTCCTCGAGCCCGTCGGCAGCACCTCGGTCGTCGACGTCGTCGCGACCCTCGGCGCGGTCGCCGCGCAGCTCGACCCCTCCTCGGCGGAGCTGGGCCTCCGCACGCGCCTCCGGTCGTCCGCCCCGGGCGACGTCGCCCGCGCGCTCGACGAGGGCCGGCTCGTGCGGACGTTCGCCCACCGCGGCGCGGTGCACCTGATGACGCCCGAGCACGCCGCCGGCACGCTCGCGCTGCGGGCCGCGAGCCGCATGTGGGAGCGGCCCGGCTGGCAGAGCTTCTACGGGCTCGCCCCGGACGACTGGCCGGACCTGCGCGCGGCCGTGCGTGCGGCGCTCACCGGCGGGCCGCTGACGCGCGCCGAGCTCGCCGCCGCCGTGACGGCGCAGCCGCGGTTCGCGCACCTCGTCGCGGCGTTCACCGACCCCGCGGCGACCTTCCTCAAGCCGTTCGCGTGGCAGGGCGACGTGAGCCTCGGTCCGGCCCGGGACGGCGCGATGACGCTCCAGCGCCTCGACACCCGGCCGGGGTGGCCCGGGCTGCCCGACGTCGAGGAGGCCGGACCGCGCGCGGTCGAGCAGTACGTCCGCGCGTACGGCCCCGCGTCCGAGCAGAACCTCGCGTACTGGCTGGTCGAGGGTCTCGGGGTGCGCCGGACGCACGTCCGACGCTGGGTCGAGGCCTGCGGCGACCGGCTCGCGGCCGTCGACGTCGAGGGCGAGCCGCGGTGGGTCGTGCGCGGCGACCTCGACGGGCTCACCGCCGCCGGGCCCTCGGACGCCGTGCGGCTCCTGCCGCGGTACGACCAGTGGGTGCTCGGCCCCGGCACCGCGGACGCGCACGTCGTGCCCCCGGACCTGCGCGCCCGGGTCAGCCGCGGCGCGGACCTCGTGGTGCACGGCGGCGTCGTGGTCGGCACGTGGTCGGTGCGCGGCGGCACGGTCGGGACGTCGGTGGACCCCGGCCCGGTCGCGGCCGACGAGCTCGACGCGGAGGTCGCCCGGCTCGCGGCGGTCCTGGGCCGGCCGCTCGAGCGCATCGAGGGCACGGAGGGCACGGAGGGCACGACGTCGTAGCGGCGCGGGCCGCTCAGCCCCGCGCGGGCACCTCGGGCGACGCGAGCGCGAGCACCTGGGCGAACCACGGCGTCGTCTCCCCCGCCGCGACCAGCCCCGCGGCCTCCTCGCGCGTGACCCACCGCACGTCGGACACCTCGTCCGGGTCCGGGGACAGCGCGCCGTCGAACCGGGCCACCAGCACGTGGTCGTGCTCGCGCTCGACGTGCCCGGAGGCGGCGTCGGGCGCGCTGTACTGGAAGGCGCCGACCTCGACGAGCCCGTCGACGTCGACCCCCAGCTCCTCGCGCACCCGGACCCGCGCGGCGTCGGCCAGCGTCGTGCCGGGGGCCGGGTGCCCGCACGTCGAGTTCGACCACAGGCCGGCGAAGCGCCGCTTCACGGCGGCGCGCTGCTGCAGCAGGAGCCGCCCCTCGCCGTCGACGAGCTGCACCGAGTACGCGCGGTGCAGGAGCCCGGGGGCGGCGTGCGCCTGGGAGACCAGCGCGACGCCGGACGCCGTCCCGTCGGGGTCGACCAGCTCGACGTGGTCCTGCTCAGCCATGGGTCTCCTGTCCGCGGGTCGACGACCCCCACGGGCCGCGCCGTCCAGTAGCGCATCACGCGCGCGCGGTTGCAAGGCGACCGCGCGCGGGCCGCGGCCCCGACCTAGGCTCGTGCGCACGCCGACCGGTCGGGGAGCCGCATGCACCACGTCGAGATCTTCGTCCTCGTCGTCGGGGCCGTCGCCGTCACCGCGGCCTGCCGGCGCTGGGGGTGGCCGTCACCGCTCGTGCTCGTCGCGGTCGGGCTGGCCGTGTCGTTCGTGCCCGGGGTGCCGCGCTTCGAGGTCGACCCCGAGCTGATCCTCGAGTTCGTGCTCCCGCCGCTGCTGTACTCCGCGGCGACCGAGAGCTCGTACCAGGACGTCCGCCGCTACGTCGGGCCGATCCTGCGGCTCGGCGTCGGGCTCGTGCTCGTGAGCGCGTTCGCCGTCGCGCTCGTCGTGTGGCTGCTGGTCGACGACCTGCCGTTCGCCGTCGCGCTCGTGCTCGGCGCCGTCGTGGCGCCGCCGGACGCCGTGGCCGCCGCCGCGGTGGGGCGCCGGCTCGGGCTGCCGCGGCGGGTCATGTCGATGCTCTCGGGCGAGAGCCTGATCAACGACGCGACGTCCCTGACGCTGTACAAGGTCGCGCTCGCGGCCGTCGCGACCGGCACGGCGGCGTTCTCGGGCGGTGCGGGGGTCTTCGCGCTCGCGGTCGTCGTCGGCGTCGCTCTCGGGCTCGCGCTCGGCGTCGTCGTGCACGGGCTGCGGATGCGGCTCGACGACCCGGTGGTCGCGTCGGCCGTCGGGCTGCTGACCCCGTTCGCCGCGTACTGGTCGGCCGAGGCGCTGGGCGGCTCGGGCGTGCTCGCGGTCGTCGCCGCGGGGCTGTACCTCGGGCACACCGCGCCGCGCGCCGGGTACGCGACGCGGTTGTTCCAGACGCCGCTGTGGTCGACGCTCGTGCTCCCGCTCGAGGCGTTCACGTTCGCGCTCATCGGCCTGCAGCTGCCGTGGCTGATCGACGACGTCCGCAGCTCGCACGAGGGCCTCGGGAGCGCCGCGCTGGTCGCGCTCGCGGTGCTCGCGACCGCGCTGCTCGTGCGGCCGCTGTACGTGCTCGCGACCGGGCACGTGCGCCGTCGCCGCCACGCCGGTGCGCCCGGCGACCGGCCCGCGGACCTCCTCACCGCGCGCGAGTCGGCCGTGGTCTCGTGGGCCGGCATGCGGGGCGTCGTGACGCTCGCCGCCGCGGCCGCGGTGCCGGCCGAGGTGGACGGCGAGGAGTTCCCGTACCGGGCGTCGCTGCAGCTCGTCGCGTACACCGTCGCGATCGGCACGCTGCTGCTCCAGGGCCTCACGCTGCCGTGGGTGATCCGCCGGCTCGGCGTGGGGTCGCAGGAGGAGGCCGCACGCGACGCGTCCCAGGAGGCCGAGCTGCGGGTCGCGACCGCGGCCGCCGTCCGGCGGGTGCTCGAGCAGCGGACCCCGGAGTGGGCGCGCGAGCTCGGTGACGAGCAGGCCGCCCGGCTCGTCCAGCGCCTCGTCGGCGCGACGACCGCTCGCGCGCAGGCGGCTGCCGCGATGATCGACCCCGAGGGCGGGACGCAGCGCGGCGAGGACGGCGACGCCGCGCCGGGGCGCCTCGTGCCGGCCCCGCTGGCCGGCAGGCGCGGGCAGCAGCTGCGCCGCGACCTCGTGCGGGCGCAGCGCGAGGTGCTCGTCGAGCGCCGGGACGCGGGCGAGCTCGACGAGGCCGTGATGCGCCGCGTGCTGCGCGAGCTCGACCTCGAGGACGAGGCGCTCGCGGCGTCGTGGGTCAACCGGGTCTGAGGCGCCGGGGGCGCACGGAGCCGCTCGCGGCGACGTCCACGACACCACGCCCGGGACGGTCGGCGACCGCCGTAGGACCCCGGTCCCAGGCGGCGCCGACCCGCGTCTGCAGGGTCGCCGCGAGCGCCGCCCAGGCCCCGGACGATCGGGACCTTCGGCGCAGGGATCCGCCGGGACCCGCTCCTAGCGTGGGTGTCACGAGGTCGAGGACGCCCTCACCGCACACCGACGAGACGTGGGGAGCACCCCGTGAGCAGCACCACCGAGACCGGGACCGACACCGGCATCACCACCGCGATCGACGCGCTCGTCGCGGGCGCCACGAAGGCGCTCGCCGAGTACGCCCGGTTCACGCAGGAGGACGTCGACCACCTGGTCAAGAAGGCGTCCGTCGCTGCTCTCGACCAGCACGGCGAGCTCGCGGTCCTCGCGGTTCAGGAGACCGGTCGCGGCGTCTTCGAGGACAAGGCCGTCAAGAACATCTTCGCGTGCGAGCACGTCACCAACTCGATGTCCTCGCTCAAGACCGTCGGCGTCATCAGCACCGACGACATCACGGGCATCACCGAGATCGCCGAGCCGGTGGGCGTCATCTGCGGCGTCGTCCCCGTGACGAACCCGACGTCGACCGCGATCTTCAAGTCGCTCATCGCGCTCAAGACCCGCAACCCGATCATCTTCGCGTTCCACCCCGCCGCGCAGGCCTCCTCTGTCGCCGCCGCCCGCGTGGTGCGGGACGCCGCGGTCGCCGCCGGCGCCCCCGAGGACTGCATCCAGTGGGTCGAGACGCCGTCGCTCACCGCGACGAACACCCTCATGAACCACCCCGGCGTCGCGCTCATCCTCGCGACCGGCGGCAACGCGATGGTCCGCGCCGCCTACTCGTGCGGCAAGCCGGCCCTCGGCGTCGGCGCGGGCAACGTCCCCGCCTACATCGAGAAGACCGCGAAGCTCAAGCGCGCCGTGAACGACGTCGTGCTGAGCAAGGCGTTCGACAACGGCATGATCTGCGCCTCGGAGCAGGCCGTCATCATCGACGCCGAGATCTACGACGAGGCCATGGCCGAGTTCACGGTCCTGCACGCGTACCGCGCGAGCGCGAAGGAGAAGGCTCTCCTCGAGAAGTTCATCTTCGGCGTCGAGGCCAAGGGCACGAGCTGCGGCGAGGCGAAGCTCCACGCGCCCGTCGTCGGCCAGTCACCCCAGTGGATCGCCGCGCAGGCCGGGTTCTCCGTGCCGGCCGACACCTCGATCATCCTCGTCGAGGTCGGCGGCGTCGGCCCCGACGAGCCGCTGACGCGCGAGAAGCTGTGCCCCGTCCTCGCGGTCCTCAAGGCCACGACGACCGAGCAGGGCCTCACCTACGCCGAGCAGATGGTCGAGTTCGACGGCCTCGGCCACTCCGCCGCGATCCACACGCGCGACGAGGCCCTCATGGAGGAGTTCGGCACGCGCTGCAAGGCGGTCCGCATCATCACCAACGCACCGTCCTCGCTCGGCGGCATCGGTGACATCTACAACGCCTTTATCCCCTCGCTGACCCTCGGCTGCGGCTCGTACGGGCGCAACTCGGTCTCGAACAACGTCTCGGCGGTCAACCTCGTGAACATCAAGCGGATCGGCCGGCGCAACAACAACCTGCAGTGGTTCAAGGTCCCCGCGAAGACGTACTTCGAGCCGAACGCGATCCGCTACCTCACGGACATGCCCGACGTCGCGCGCGTCACGATCGTCACCGACGCGACCATGACGACCCTCGGCTTCGTCGACAAGATCATCGACGTCCTGAACCGCCGCCCCGGCAAGGTCGCGCTGCAGATCATCGACCAGGTCGAGCCCGAGCCGAGCGTCCGGACCGTCCAGGCCGGTGCCGCGCAGATGCGCCACTTCCGGCCCGACACGATCATCGCGCTCGGCGGCGGCTCGCCGATGGACGCCGCGAAGGTCATGTGGCTGCTGTACGAGCACCCCGAGATCACCTTCTCGGACCTCAAGCAGAAGTTCTTCGACGTCCGCAAGCGCGCCTTCAAGTTCCCGGTGCTCGGCGAGCTCGCGCAGCTCGTCTGCATCCCGACGACGTCGGGCACGGGCGCCGAGGTCACGCCGTTCGCGGTCATCTCCGACCCCGACGCGGGCAAGAAGTACCCGCTCGCCGACTACGCGCTGACCCCGTCGGTCGCGATCATCGACCCGGTCCTGACCGCGAAGATGCCGCGCTCGCTCGCCGCCGACTCGGGCTTCGACGCCCTGACGCACGCGACCGAGGCGTACGTGTCGGTCTACGCGAACGACTTCACCGACGGCATGGCGCTGCAGGCGATCCGCCTCATCTTCGACAACCTCGCGCAGAGCGTGAACGGCACGCCGGGCGCGCCCGAGACGGCCGACGCGCGGGAGAAGATGCACAACGCCGGGACGATCGCCGGGATGAGCTTCGGGAACGCGTTCCTGGGGATCGTGCACGCGATGGCCCACGTGATCGGCTCCACGCACCACCTGGTGCACGGACGCACGAACGCGACGCTCCTACCGCACGTGATCCGCTACAACGGCACCGTCCCGACTAAGCTCACGAGCTGGCCGAAGTACGAGCACTACGTCGCCCCCGAGCGCTTCCAGCAGATCGCGGCGATGCTCGGGCTCCCGGCGCAGACCCCGGAGCAGGGCGTCGAGTCCTACGCCCTGGCCGTCGAGGCGCTGCGCTCCAAGGTCGGCATCCCGGCGTCCTTCCAGGCGCAGGGCGTCGACGAGCAGGAGTTCCTGGGCCGCCTCGACGAGGTGGCGATGGGGGCCTACGAGGACCAGTGCGCACCCGCGAACCCGCGGATGCCGATGCTGGCCGACATGAAGGACCTGATGACTGCGGCCTACTACGGCACGTCGCTCGCCGACGTCCGAGGCCGCCGCGAGCAGCAGGGTGCGTGTGGTGACGCACCCCAGGAGGCCGTGACCTCGGCCGGGACGGACACGCCCGTCCCCGCCTGACCCCATCCTCGGGTCCGGCTGCTCGCCGCGGCGCCCCGTCCGCGCGGGCCCACCGGCCGCGCGGGCGGGGCGCCGCCATGCCCCACGCCCCGCCCCGTCCTGGCCCACCGGCCGGCCGGGGCGGGGCGGCGCGCTGTCCGAGGCGCGGCACACCGGCGGCAGGCAGGGGACATTCCGGGCACACTGGGGGCACCCGACCTGTGAGGAGCCACCCGTGCGCACGTCATCCCTCCGTCCCGGCCGCGCCGCTCGTGCCCTGCCCGTCCTGACGCTCGCGGGCGCGCTCGCGCTGACCGGCTGCGCCGAGGCGCAGGAGCTCACGAACCAGGCCGAGACCGCTGTGGACGACGCGAAGGCGGCGATCGACTCGTTCCAGGGCCAGATCGACGCGGCGCACGCGGAGGCGCAGGAGGTCCGCAACGCGATCACCGACGCGCAGGCCGAGGTCGGCAGGCTCGACGACCAGGCGGGCGCCGTGGTCGGCGAGGCGGTGACGGGGGCGAACTCGGCGGTCGACCAGGCACAGGCCGCGCTCGACGCGGCGTCCGCCGAGGGCGCCGAGGCGACGCAGGCCACGCGCGACGAGCTCGCTGCGGCCGAGGCCGCGCTCGCGGACGCCCGCACGCAGGTCGAGTCGGCGATCGACTCGACCGACACGAAGGCCGAGGTCACGCTCGAGACGCTCTCCGCCGAGGTCGAGAAGCTCCGCAACCAGATCGCGGGAGCCGTGGCGACGGACGGGTGAAATCCCCGCGCAGAGGCTGAACCCGCAGCCCGGTTGTTGTCTCACGCGGCACCGCTGCCGATCTTCTGGGCATGGAGACACAGGAGATGCCGCGCAGCACGCGGCGACGCCACGTCGAGTGGTGGGTCCTGTCGGCGTGGGGCTCGCTCGTGCTCGTCGTCGCCGCCGGCGTCACCGGCGCGGCCGGGATCGGCTGACCCCGACCGACCCCGGGCACGCAGCCCTATCCTCGTCGGGTCGCCCGCCGAGGACAGGAGCACCGATGCCGACCGACGAGGGACGCTGGCGCGCCGTCGCCCGCGCGACCGGGCTGCTGGACGCGGACGGCCGGGCGCGCGCCACCGTGTTCGCGGAGATGTCCGCGCTCGCGGTGCGCACCGGCGCGCTCAACCTGGGCCAGGGCTTCCCCGACGTCGACGGGCCGCCCTCGGTGGCCCGTGCGGCGCAGGACGCGATCGCGGCGGGCGTCAACCAGTACCCACCCGGCCCCGGCACCCCGGAGCTGCGCCACGCCGTCGCGGCGCACCAGGAGCGCCGCTACGGCCTCGCGCTGGACCCGGACCGCGAGGTGCTCGTGACGACGGGCGCCACCGAGGCGCTGGCCGCCGCGGTGCTCGCCCTGGCCGGCCCGGGCGACGAGGTGCTCACGCTCGAACCGTTCTACGACTCCTACGCCGCCGTGATCGCGCTCGCGGGCGCGACGCACACGACCGCGGCGCTGCGGGCCACGCCGGGCGGGTTCCGGCTCGACGAGGACGCGCTGCGCGCCGCGTTCAGCGACCGGACGCGCCTCGTCCTGGTCAACACCCCGCACAACCCGACGGGTGCGGTCCTCACGCGCGCCGAGCTCGAGGTCGTCGCGCGCCTCGCGACCGAGCACGACGCGCTCGTCGTGACCGACGAGGTGTACGAGCACCTCGTGTTCGACGACGCCGTGCACGTGCCCGTCGCGACGCTGCCCGGCATGGCCGAGCGCACCCTCACGATCTCCTCGGCGGGCAAGACGTTCTCGTTCACCGGCTGGAAGATCGGCTGGGTCAGCGGGCCCGCGCACCTCGTCGAGGCGGTCCGGACGGTCAAGCAGTTCCTCACGTACGTCTCGGGCGCGCCGTTCCAGCCCGCGGTCGCGCTCGCGCTCGGGCTCGAGGCCGGTGACGGGCCGGACGCCACCTGGGTGCGCGACCTCGCGGCGTCGCTCGCCGCGCGGCGGGACCTCCTGTGCGCGGGGCTCGCGTCCGCCGGGTTCGACGTCGTGCGTCCGCAGGGCACCTACTTCGTGGTCGCGGACGCCGCGGCGCTGATCGCCTCGGGTCGCGCGGGCGCCGACGTGTCCGACGGCGCGACCCTGTGCCGGCGGCTGCCGGAGCTCGCGGGGGTCGTCGCGGTGCCCGTGAGCGCGTTCGTGCACGGGGGCTCGGCGGCCGACGCCGCGCTGCGCACCTCGGTGCGGTTCACGTTCGTCAAGCGCGAGCCCGTGCTGCGCGAGGCGGTCGAGCGGCTCACGGCGTGGGGTGCGGCGCGCGGCTGAGGCCGTCGCCCACCCCGCCCGCCTCAGGTGCCCCAGCCGCCCGCGCGGTAGGCGGGCGTGCCGAGCGCGAGCACGACGAGCGCGAGCACCGCGGAGCCGGCCATCACGGCGGTCATCGCGAACGCGTCCCCGCCGAGCACGCCGACGAGCGGGCTGATCGTCCCCGAGATCCCGGCCTGCGACGAGCCGATGAACGCCGCGGCGGTCCCGGCGATCGCGCCGTGGCGCCCGAGCGCGAGCGCCGAGGCGTTGGGCGGCGTGAAGTTCACGAGCGCGAGCTGGATCCACAGCATCACGAGCAGGACGGGCAGCCCGCCGGCGCCGGTCGCCCCCACCGCGAAGAGCCCGAGCGAGAACACGACCGAGACCGGCAGCACCACGCGCAGGATCCGCACGGGCGCGTACCGGCGCACGAGCGCCGCGTTGACCTGCGCGCCCGCGACGAGTCCGACGCCGTTGACCGCGAACAGCAGCGCGAACTGGTGCGACGACAGCCCGTAGCCCTCCTGGAGCACGAACGGGGAGCCGACGACGTAGCTCATGAGCCCCGCGACCGACAGGCCGGGCAGGACCGCGAGCGCGAGGAAGTGCCGGTCGCGCAGCAGCGAGCGGTAGCCCGAGAGCGCCGCGCGCAGCCCGGGTCCGCGGCGCCGCTCGGCGGGCAGGGTCTCGGGCAGGCGTCGCCAGACGACGAACCACAGCAGCGTGCCGTAGATCGCGAGAGCGACGAAGACGGCTCGCCACCCCCACTCGCCCGCGATGAGGCCCCCGACGCTCGGGGCGAACAGCGGCGCGACGCCGATCACGAGCATGAGGCGGGACAGCAGCCGCGAGGCGTCCGAGCCGACGAAGCGGTCGCGGATCACCGCCATGGCGACCACCGAGGCCGACGCGTTGAAGAAGCCCTGCAGCACGCGCAGCGCGATGAGCGGGATGATCCCGGGCGCGACGGCGCACAGCAGCGAGGTGATGACGTGCAGCACGATCCCGACGAGCACGGGCGCGCGGCGTCCGAAACGGTCGGACGTCGGGCCGATGACGAGCTGCCCGACGGCGCCGCCGATGAGCATCCCGGTCATGGTGAGCTGGGCCGCGGTCGCCGACGTCCCGAGGTCGCGGGCGACGTCGGGCAGGGACGGCAGGTAGATGTCGGTCGAGATCGCGGGGAGCGCGGTCATCGAGCCGAGCAGCAGGACGTACTTCGCGTTGGGGCGGTACGGGGACGTGGGTTGCGGGCCGCCGGCACTCATCACGTCGATGGTCCCATCCCGTGCGTGCGGGAGCGAATCGATTCGATGCGCACCGTGGAGCGGAAGTCGACCACCTGGTCAGGCGGTGTTGCCGGCCCGCCGCCCCCTCAGCTCAGGCCGTGCGGCAGGTCGCGCGGCGACGGCGCGGCACCCTCGCCCGCCCGCAGCAGCACCGGGCGCACGACACCGAGCCCCTCGAGCTCGCGCTCGGGCTGCGACTCCGCGACGAACCGGTCGTCGCCCTCGAGCATCGCGGCGGTCCTGGGGTCCGTCAGGACGCTCGACGGGTCCGCGATGTCGGTCAGCCGGGCTGCGAGGTTCACGGGCTCGCCGAACACGTCCCCGAACCGGGACAGCAGCCGCCCCCACACGAAGCCGACGCGCACGGGCGTCACGCCGCGCGCCCCCTCGGCGAGACCGCCCGCGCCGCGCTCGCGCTCGATGTCGAGCTCGCCGCCCAGCACGCGCGCGAGCCCGAGCGCGACCTGGGCCCCGGTCGCGACGTCGTCGGCCACGAACAGCACGGCGTCCCCGATGGTCTTGACGACGCGCCCGCCGGCCGACGTCACCACGTCGCGCGCCGCGGTCTCGAAGCGCTGCACGAAGTCGGAGAGGTCGGTCGATCCCAGGCCCGCGGTCCGGCGCGTGAACGAGACCATGTCCGCGAAGCCGACCGCGCGCGCGAGCGGCAGCCCGTCGACGTCCGGCGGCGCGGTGCGCTGCTCGCCGAACTCGGCCGCGAGCCGCCCCGCGACCGCCGCGAGCTGACGCCGCCACGCGTGCACGAGCTGCTCCTCGAGCAGCGGCCCCAGCTCGGTGAGCCGGTCCAGCACGAGCAGGCGCGAGGTCGTGTCGTCGAGCGCGTACCGCGTCGCGAGGTCCTCCACGAGCGCCTCGACCTGCCACAGCGCGAGCCGGTCGGCCGTGTGCCCGAGCGCGCGCGTGAGCGACACCGCGGTGCGCAGGCTGACCCCGTGCTCACGCATGAGCCGGCTCATCCGGTCGAGCGCCTCGGCGTCCCGCTCGGTGAACACGACGTCGTCGGGCGCGGTGTGCGGGAGGCCCAGCGTCTGCCAGAAGAGCCGGATCCTGTCGAGGTCGGAGTCCGTCCGGGTCGCGAGGTCGCGCAGCGTGAGGGTGCGGGGGCCGCCGAGCAGGGCCTCGTCGAGGGACGCGAGGGTCGACGGGAGGTCGTGGCCGGCGCCCCTCTCGGGCCGCGTCTCGTCCGTCAGGTCAGCGCCGTCATCCACGCGGTCGAGCGTAGTTCACCGGGCTCTGCGGACGTGATGCACGTCACCCGCGAGCACCTGGTGCTCGGCGCCCGACGCGTCGACCACGACGAGCGCGCCCTCGCGGTCGAGGCGCTGTGCGGTGCCGGTGACCTCGCGCCCACCCGGGAGCTCGACGCGCACCTGGGTCCCGAGCGTCGCGCACACGGCGGAGACGTCCTCCACGAGGCCCGCGGCGTGCACGTCACCGCCGTGCTCCGACCAGCGCGCCGTGACCTCCGCGAGCGCGCTGACGAGTGCCACCAGCAGCATCTCCCGGTCGACGTCGCGGCCGCCCGCGAGCGCGAGCGACGTCGCGCTCGGCACGGGGAGCTCGCCGGGCGCCTGCGAGACGTTGATGCCGATGCCGACCACGACGGCCGACCCGGCGGGCGTCGTGACGAGCTCGGTGAGGATCCCGCCGACCTTGCGCAGCGGCCCCCAGCCGGCGAGGTCGGTGCCGTCGGGCGCGGGCACCATGACGTCGTTGGGCCACTTGAGCACCGCGGGCACCCCCACCGTGGCCCGCAGCGCGTTGACCGCGCCCAGGCCCGCGAGCAGCGGGAGCCACCCGTACGTCGTCAGGGGCGCGGCGGGGCGCAGCGCGAACGAGAGCATGAGCGCCGAGCGCGCCGGCGTCTCCCACGTGCGGCCCGCACGCCCCCGCCCGGAGTCCTGCGCCTCGGCGGCGAGCAGGCTCGGGTGCGGCCACGCCTCCGGGTCGGCGCGCAGCGCGGCGGCGAGGTCGACGTTGGTCGAGCCCGTCCGCTCGACGACGTCGAGCCGTGCGAGCGGCCCGGCCGGGGCGAGCAGGAGCTCACGGAGCACGTGCTCGCGCAGCGCCGGACGGTCGGGGGCGGTGTCCATGGGGACATCATCCACCGGTCGGTCGGGCGCGCAGCGGTCCCGCGCTTGTGGGGTTCGCACAACGCGCACCCCCAGACGCGTGCCGCCGACGAGCGCCGGTCCGGGGCGCCGGGCAACTAGCCTCTGTCGGGTGACCGACGCACCCGACGGGCCCGGAGCCCGGCCGACACCCACGACGAGCAGCACGGCCGCCAAGCTCGAGGACCTCTCGGCACGGCACCAGGCCGCCGTCGTGACGCCCGAGGAGAACGCCGCCGCGAAGCAGCACGCCCGCGGCAAGAAGACCGCCCGCGAGCGCATCGACGCCCTGCTCGACGAGGGCTCGTTCACCGAGCTCGACGCGTTCGTGCGGCACCGCTCGACCAACTTCGGGCTCGAGAAGAAGCGGATCGCCGGGGACGGTATCGTCGTCGGGCACGGGACGGTCGACGGCCGGCCGGTCGCGGTGTACTCGCAGGACTTCACGGTCTTCGGCGGGAGCCTCGGGGAGGTGCACGGCGAGAAGATCACCAAGGTCATGGACCTCGCCCTGCGCACGGGCGTCCCGCTCATCGGCATCAGCGACGGCGGAGGGGCGCGCATCCAGGAGGGCGTCGCCGGGCTGACCCAGTTCGCGGAGATCTTCCGCCGCAACGTCGCCGCGTCCGGCGTGATCCCCCAGATCAGCCTCATCCTCGGGCCGAGCGCGGGCGGCGCGGTCTACTCCCCCGCGCTGACGGACTTCATCGTCATGGCCGACGGCACCTCGAACATGTTCATCACCGGCCCGGACGTGATCCGCGCGGTGACGGGCGAGGACGTCGGCTTCGAGGAGCTCGGCGGCGCGACGACCCACAACACGAAGTCGGGCGTCGCGCACTACCTCGCCTCCGACGAGGACGACGCGATCGACTACGTGCGCTCGCTGCTGTCGTACCTGCCCCAGAACAACCTGACGGACCCGCCGACGTTCTCCCACGACGCCGACCTCGCGGTGAGCGACGAGGACGCCGAGCTCGACACGCTCGTGCCCGACTCCGACTCCCAGCCGTACGACATGCGCACCGTCGTCGAGCACGTGGTCGACGACGGCGTCCTGCTCGAGGTCCAGCCGCTCTACGCGCAGAACGTGCTCATCGGGTTCGGGCACGTTGAGGGCCACCCCGTCGGGATCGTCGCGAACCAGCCGCTGTCGATGGCCGGGACGCTCGACATCAACGCCGCCGAGAAGGCCGCGCGGTTCGTGCGCACGTGCGACGCCTTCAACATCCCGGTCCTGACCTTCGTCGACGTCCCCGGGTTCCTGCCCGGCACGGACCAGGAGTGGAACGGCATCATCCGCCGGGGCGCCAAGCTCATCTACGCGTACGCGGAGGCGACCGTCCCGCTCGTCACCGTCATCACCCGCAAGGCGTACGGTGGCGCGTACATCGTGATGGGCTCCAAGCAGCTGGGCGCGGACGTCAACCTCGCCTGGCCGACGGCGCAGATCGCGGTCATGGGCGCCGGAGGTGCGGTGAACATCCTCCAGCGCGGCGCGCTCAAGACCGTCGCCGACGCCGGCGGCGACGTCGAGGCGGAGCGGGCCCGGCTCACGCGCGAGTACGAGGAGGCCATCGTGAACCCCTGGGACGCCGCGGACCGCGGCTACGTCGACGCGGTCATCCCGCCGTCGCACACCCGCACCGAGATCGTGAAGGCCCTGCGCCTGCTGCGCACCAAGCGCGCGAGCCTGCCGCCCAAGAAGCACGGGAACATCCCGCTGTGAGCGGCGTCGAGGACCCCACGGGCACGGGCGGCGGCAGCGGGGGCGACAGCGCGTCGGGACCCCACGGGGACGCGCACGGCGACCACGACGGCCACGGGCACGAGGGGCACGACCACCCGGCGCACGGCCCGGACCCGCTGGGCGGCGTCGACGCGGCCGAGCTGCACGTCACGGTCGACGAGCTCACCGCGGTGCTGCACGAGTACATCGAGACGGCCGTGGGCGTGCGCGCGGAGTTCGGCGCGCACGAGGCCGATGAGGACCCCCGGATCCTCGCGATCGAGGCGCGCGTCTCGGGCCTGAACGCCGCGCTGTACGACCTCGTGCACGAGCGCCTCGGGCTGCACTCCGACCTCACCGGCATGACGTGGGACGACACCGACGAGGACGAGTCCGGCGCCGACGCCCCGCACGAGGTCGAGGAGGTCGAGACCTTCCACCTCGGCTTCGTCGTCGGGCCCCAGGCCGGCACGTCCGACCTGTCGATGGACTCGGTGCTCGGGATGGTCGACGACGCCGGCGAGCAGATCGCGCGCCGCCTCATGGAGTCGGGGTTCGAGGTGTCGGAGTGGGGGGCGTCGCGCGGCGCACCCGTGCTGTTCGACGACCACGAGGACGACGACGAGTGACCGACGCCCCCTCGCCCGGTGGCGCGTCGCCCGCCGACGCCCGACCCGACGCGCGACCCGACCCGGCACCCGCCGCGCGCCCGCACGTGCGCGTGGTGCGCGGGGCGCCCGACGACGTCGAGCTCGCGGCCCTCGTCGCCGGGCTGGTCGCGGCGGCGTCCGAGGCGGACACCACCGAGACCGCCCCGCGCAGCGCGTGGACGGACCGGGCCCGGGTGCTGCGCGGCAGCGTCGCCCCCGGCGCCGGGCCGGACGCGTGGCGCTGGAGCCTGCGCGGCTGACCGCGTCACGCGCCGACCGGGTCCGGTCCGCCGGGATCCGCGGACCCCGGCGGATCGGACGCGTCAGCGCCCGAGCGTGACCCACCTCCGGACCGCGAGCGCGAAGAACACCGCGGCCAGCACCGTCGGCCACACGACCGCCGCGAGCACGCTGTGCTCCGCGAGCCACCCGTCGCCCGCGACGCCGGGGTTGCCGAACAGCTCGCGGGCCGCGGCGACGGTCGCCGCCATCGGGTTGACCTGCGCGAGCGCGCCGAGCCACGCGGGCATCGTGCTGGTCGGCACGAACGCGTTGGACAAGAACGCGAACGGCCACACGATGATCGACACGGCCATGACGGAGCCGGGCCCGCGCGCGACGAGGCCGAGGTAGATCCCCATCCACAGGAACGCGAACCGCAGCAGGAGCAGGAGCGCGAGCGCGAGCGCGGCGCGCGCCGGACCCTCGTGCCAGCGCCAGCCCACGAGCAGGCCGACCCCGACCATGACCGCGAGGCCCACCACGGAGTTGAGCATGTCGGCGATGCAGCGTCCGAGGACGACGCCGGCGGACGACATGGGCATCGACCGGAACCGGTCGGTCACGCCCTTCTCCGCGTCGGTCGCGACCGCCGTCATGGTCGCCTCGAGCCCGAAGACCATCGTGAGCGCGAACATCCCGGGCATGAGGAACTCGAGGTAGCTGCCGCCGCCCTCGACGGCCATGCCGCCGCCGAGCAGGTACCCGAACATGACGACCATGAGCACGGGGAACAGCAGCCCGACGGCCAGCTGACCCGGCTGGCGCCGCCAGTGCTGCAGGTCGCGCAGCGCGATCGTCCAGCCGTCGACGAGCGCCCAGCGCAGCGCGGAGCCGGCCGGTGCGGGGGCGTGGACCGCCGGGGCGGTCAGGGTCGTGGTCATGCGGCCTCCTCGGTGGTGCGGGCGGTGCCGGAGCGGGCGGTGCCGGCGCCGGCGGTGCCCGTGCTCCCGGGGCCGGCGGCCGTGCCGGTGAGCGCGGCGTGGCCGGTCAGGCGCAGGTAGGCCTCGTCGAGCGTCGGGCGGCGCAGCCCGAGGTCGTCGACCGCGAGCCCCGCCTCGGTGAGCGCGGCGACGACCGCGGCGAGCGCGCCCATCCGGTCGGTCACGGGTGCGGTCACGCGGCGGGCGGCGACGTCGGTGTCCACGTCCCCCGGCGCCGCCCCGAGCGCCCGGCCGACGAGCCCCGCGGCGCGCACGAGGTCGGCGGTACGGGCGACCACGACGTCGATCCGGTCCCCGCCCGTCGCTGACTTGAGCGCGGCGGGCGTCCCGTCCGCGACCACCCGCCCGGCGTCGAGCACGCAGACGCGGTCCGCGAGGCGGTCGGCCTCGTCGAGGTACTGCGTCGTGAGCAGCACGGTCGTGCCGTCGCCGACGAGCGTGCGGACGGCGGCCCAGACGTCGAGCCGGCCCTGGGGGTCGAGGCCGGTGGTCGGCTCGTCGAGGAACAGCACGGGCGGGGCGAGCAGGAGGCTCGCGGCGAGGTCGAGGCGCCGGCGCATGCCGCCCGAGAAGTCGCGCACGGCCTTGTCGCCGGTCTCGGCGAGCCCGAACGCCTCGAGGAGCTCGCCTGCGCGCACGCGCGCCGTCCGGACGCCGAGGTGGTGCAGGCGGCCGAACATCACGAGGTTCTGCCGCGCGTCGAGCACCTCGTCGAGCGCGGCGCTCTGGCCGACGAGGCCGATGTGCCGGCGCACCTCGTGCGGTGCGCGCAGCACGTCGTGGCCGGCGACCTCGGCGGTGCCGGAGTCGGGGCGGAGCAGCGTGGTCAGGATGCGGACGGCGGTGGTCTTGCCGGCGCCGTTCGGACCGAGCAGCCCGAGGACGGACCCGGCGGGGACATCGAGGTCGACGCGGTCGAGCACGGTGCGTGGGCCGTAGCTCTTGGTGACGTGGTGCAGGCGGATGGCGGGCGGGGTCATGGCGGGCCTTTCCCGTATGCCGTACGGAGTTCGTTCGACCGACGTTAGCGTACGCTGTACGGAGTTGTCGAGCCCCGTGCCGCCCGACGGTCGGCGGTGCGGCGACCCCGTGCGGGAGGATGGCGGCATGGCGACCGAGTTCACGGGCACCGGCGACCCGGCCCGCAGCATGGAGCTGCTCTGGCGGGGCGATGACGAGCCACGACCGGCCCGCGGGCCCCGCGCCCGCCTCACGGTCGACGGGATCGTCGACGCCGCGATCGCGCTCGCCGACGCCGAGGGCCTCGCGACCCTCTCCATGCGCCGGGTCGCCGAGCAGCTGGGCGTCGGCGCGATGTCGCTCTACACGTACGTGCCCGGGAAGGGCGAGCTCATCGACCTCATGCTCGACCGCGCGCTCGGCGAGATGTACCCCGACGGCCCGCCGTCGCCGCAGGTCCCGTGGCGCGAGCGCCTCGAGCAGGTGGCCCGCGCCAACTGGGACTTCTACGTGCGCCACCCCTGGGCGCTGCACGTCGCGACCGGCCGCCCGCCGCTCGGGCCGCACATCATGGCCAAGTACGAGGTCGAGCTCCGTGCCGTCGACGGGACCGGGCTCGACGAGCTCGAGATGGACTCCGTCGTGACGCTGCTCAACGGCTTCGTCAACGGGACCGTGGGCGGCCTGCTCGAGAAGGGCGAGGCCGAGCGGACGACCGGGGTCACCGAGCAGCAGTGGTGGGACGCGACCGCCCCCTACGTCGACCGCGTCTTCGACGCCGAGCGCTACCCGACCGTCGCGCGCGTCGGACCGGTCGCGGGCGAGGCGCTGCAGTCCGCGTACGACCCGGACCACGCGTTCCACTTCGGGCTCGCGCGCCTGCTCGACGGGGTCGCCGCACTCATCGAGGAGCGCCGGGCCGCCGGGTAGGGTCGCTGCGTGAGCACGAACCAGCACCTCAGCAGCCGCCGCGAACCCACCCCGATCGACGCGATCGCCGACGCGCACGTCATGACGGTCGCGCGCCTCGACCCCGTCCTCGCGACCGAGATGGGCGTCGCGGGGTTCGACCACGAGATGACCGACCTGTCCCCCGCGGGCCACGCCGCGCGCGCCGACGCGACGCGGAGCACGCTCGTCGCGCTCGACGCGCACGCACCGGCCGACGCCGTCGACGAGGTCACGCTCTCCGCGATGCGCGAGCGGCTGGGCCTCGAGCTCGAGCTCGACGCGGCCGGCGAGAACCTCGCGAGCCTCAACAACATCGCCTCGCCCGTCCAGGGCCTGCGCGACGTCTTCGACAGCATGCCGACCGGCACCGTCGAGGCGTGGGAGAACGTCGCCGCCCGCCTCAACGCCGTCCCGGACTCGATGGCCGGCTACATCGAGTCGCTGCGCCTCGCCGCGTCGCAGGGGCACGTCGCCGCCGTCCGGCAGGTGCGCGAGGCCATCGAGCAGGCGACCGAGCTCGCCGACCCGTCGACGTCGTTCTTCACGACCTACGTCCAGGGGCCCGACGTCGCCGCTGCGCTCGACGAGTCCGCGTCGTGCTCGCTCGTGCGCGCCGAGCTCGAGCGCGGCGCCGCCGCCGCACGCGACGCGTACGCCCGGCTCACGACGTTCCTGCGCGACGAGCTCGCGCCGCAGGCGCCCGAGGCCGACGCCGCGGGCCGTGAGCGCTACGGGCTCTGGTCGCGCTACTTCCTCGGGGCGACGGTCGACCTCGAGGAGACCTACCAGTGGGGCCTCGAGGAGCTCGCGCGCGTCGTCGCCGAGCAGGAGGCCGTCGCCGCGCAGCTCGCCGGACCCGGCGCGACCGTCGAGCAGGCCGTCGCCGCGCTCGACGCCGACCCGAGCCGCACCCTGCGCGGCACGGACGCGCTGCGCGCCTGGATGCAGGAGACGTCGGACGGCGCGATCGCCGCGCTGAACGGCACGCACTTCGACATCCCCGAGCCGCTGCTCACGCTCGAGTGCCGCATCGCCCCCACGCAGAACGGCGGCATCTACTACACCGGGCCGAGCGACGACTTCACGCGGCCCGGGCGCATGTGGTGGTCGGTCCCGCCGTCGGTCACGACCTTCAACACCTGGCGCGAGAAGACCACGGTGTTCCACGAGGGCATCCCCGGCCACCACCTGCAGGTCGGCCAGGCCGTGTTCGAGCGCGCGACGCTCAACTCGTGGCGCCGGCTCGCGTGCTGGGTCTCCGGGCACGGCGAGGGCTGGGCGCTGTACGCCGAGCGCCTGATGGCCGACCTCGGCTTCATGGACGACCCGGGCGACCGCCTCGGCATGCTCGACGGCCAGCGCATGCGCGCCGCGCGCGTCGTGCTCGACATCGGCGTCCACCTCGGCCTGCCCGCGCCCGAGCGGTGGGGCGGCGGCACGTGGGACGCCGACAAGGCGTGGCACTTCCTGCTCGCGAACGTCAACATGCCGGAGGCGTTCATCCGCTTCGAGCTCAACCGCTACCTCGGCTGGCCCGGGCAGGCGCCGTCCTACAAGGTCGGTCAGCGGCTCTGGGAGCAGGCACGGGACGGCGCCGCGGCGTCCGCCCGGGCGCGCGGCGAGCAGTTCGACCTGCGTGAGTTCCACAAGCGCGCGCTCGCGCTCGGCGGCCTGCCGCTCGACGTGCTGCGGACCGCGCTGGTCTGAGCCGGACGTCGCTCACGGGCGTCCACCCGCAGGCGGTCCTGCGGGTGGACGCCTCGTCCGTCCCCGGGGGGAGCGGGCGCGCCGGGCCGGGGGTCCACGGACGGGCGCGCCGCCGGCCGGCGCGGCACGAGGCTGGTCGCGTGACCCCGACTCCTCCTGCCGCCGCCCCTCGCACGCCCGAGCGGGACGCGGCCGTCCGGACCGACAGCCGTCCGGACCCCGCACCGCCCGGCACCGCACCGTCCGCCGCGGACCCTGCCCGCCCCCGCATCGCCGCGCTCGACGTGATCCGCGGCCTCGCGCTGTGCGGCATCCTCGTGCCGAACTTCCTCACGGTCGCCCGGCACGGCTACGAGACGGATGCCGCCCCGCCCGCGACGCTCGCCGACGCGAGCGGCTGGATCGAGCTGCTCGCGCACCAGCGCTTCTTCCCGGTCTTCTCGCTGCTGTTCGGCATCGGGTTCACGCTGTTCCTCGAGTCCGCCACCCGGCGCGGGGCCCCGCACCCCCGGGTCCTGCTGCTCCGCCGGCTGCTGCTCCTGCTGCCGCTCGGCGTCGCGCACGCGTTCTGGCACCCCGGCGAGGCGCTGAGCCAGTACGCGGTGTTCGGCCTGCTCGTGCTGCTGCCGTCGTCGTGGCTCCCCCGCCGGCTCGTCGCCGCCGGCGGAGCGATCGGCGTGGTGCTCGCGCTGTGGCTCTTCGAGGGCGGGCTGCCGCTGATCCCGGGGCTGTTCCTCGTCGGCTCGGCGCTCGTGCGCTACGGCGTCGTCGAGCGCATGGCCCGCCCGACGCTGCGGGGCACCGCGCCGGCGTTCCTGCTGTTCGCCGTCCTCGCCGGCGTGGCGATCCCCTGGCACGTCGGCGAGATCACCGAGACGTGGTCGAGCCACTCGTCGGGCGTCACGGGGCTGCTCCTGGCCGGCGCGTACGTCACCGGGACGCTCGTGCTGCTCGCGACGCCCGCCCGGTCGGTGCTGACCGCCGCGCTCGCGCCGCTCGGGCGCATGGCGCTCACGAACTACGTGATCGCGACGTTCCTGATGATCGGCGCGGGCCACGTGCTCGATCTCCCGCACACCGACGCGCACACCGGCCTGCTTCTGGCCGCGCTCGCGATCCTCGTCGCGCAGTGGGTGTTCTCCACGCTGTGGCTGCGCCACCACCGCCAGGGTCCGCTCGAGTGGCTGTGGCGCCGGGGAACGTGGTGGGGCTCGGAGCGCGGCTGACGACCGCCCTGCCGCTCGGTCAGGCGAACAGCGCGGCGCCGTGCTTCAGGACGACCAGCGCGGCGAGCAGGATGAGCCAGGCGATGATCACGATGACGTCGTTGTCGGCGTCGACGAACTCCTTGGCCCAGCGCTGCACGCCGCGGGGCAGGTACAGGTTGTCCTCGCGGATGTTGTAGTGCAGCAGCGACGCGAACACGAGCGTCGTCGAGATCGTCACGAGCATGCACCAGGGGCACAGCGCGCCGATGACCATGAGCGACTGCTGGAACAGCCAGTACGCGAAGATCACGCCGATCAGGTAGACGACCTGCGCGGAGAACATGAACCAGCGCGGGAACCGGACGCCCCCGAGCGCCGCCACGGCGATCGTGATGACCACCGGCTCGGCGATCAGGCCGAGGAACGCGTTGGGGAAGCCCAGGAGGCTCGCCTGCCACGAGTTCGCCACCGTCGCGCAGCTGATCACCGCGTTGATGTCGCAGCCCAGCACCGCGTCGGAGTCCTTGGCGAGCGTGATCGCCTCGGCCGAGAGCACGAGCGACGCCGTGAGGCTCAGCAGCGCCGAGAAGAGCATCGTGCCGAAGATCCAGCCGCGCGAGTGCCGCGCCTCCCGCAGGCGGGCGCCCGCCGTCTGCGGGCTGGGGTCGAGAACGTCGGTCATGGCAGCAAGGGTCCTCTGGGTCCGTCGAGGCTCGAGCCGGTCGCGGCGGTGCGTCGGTGAGCAGGTGTCCCGCCGATCATCGCCCACCGCGGGCGCGCAGGTCGAGAATCGAAGGTCCCAGGGCCCGCGTCGGGGCAGATTCACAGGAAACGTCCGGTCCGGCGCCCGCGGCGGCGTCCGGTCCGGCGTCCGGTCCGGCGCCCGGGCGGCGTCCGGTCCGGCGTCGCCGCCGGCGCGTCGGTAGGCTCGCACGCCGTGACCCGACTGCTCCTCGCCTCCGCCTCCCCCGCCCGCCGCGCGACGCTCGTCGCCGCCGGGATCGACCCGCTCGTCGCCGTCTCCTCGGTCGACGAGGAGGCGACGCTCGCCGCCGCACGCGAGCGGTTCGGCGACCTCGAGCCCGCCGACGCGGTGCTCGTGCTGGCGCAGGCCAAGGTCGAGGACGTCGCCCGGACGCTCGCCGCGGCCCCCGCCGCCGGGGACGCCGGTGCGGCGGCGGACGACGAGCCGGACGACGACCTGCTGCTGCTCGGCTGCGACTCGATGCTCGAGCTCGACGGCGAGATCTTCGGCAAGCCCGCGAGCGCCGAGGAGGCCGTCGCGCGCTGGCGGGCGATGCGGGGGCGCAGCGGCGTGCTGCACACCGGGCACTGGCTCGTCGACGACCGGCCGGGCGCGGCGGACGGCGGCCGCGGCACCGGCGGCACGCTCGGGGCGACGTCCTCGACTGTCGTGCACTTCGCCGACCTCACCGACGCCGAGATCGACGCGTACGTGGCGACGGGCGAGCCGCTCGCGGTCGCGGGCGCGTTCACGGTCGACGGCCTCGGCGGCGCGTTCGTGACCGGCATCGAGGGCGACCACCACGGCGTCGTCGGGCTGAGCCTGCCGCTGCTGCGCGAGCTGCTCGGCGAGGTCGGGGTCACGCTGCCGGAGCTCTGGCGGACGACGCCGGCGCGCTGACCGCCGTCCCGCGCGTTGTCCCCACCGGACAACCGCGCGGCCCACGACCGGACATCGTCGGCGCGCCGTTGGAGGAGTCCTACAAGACCGGTCCGCGCTCGATGGCCACTTCCCCAATCTTCGGTCGCTCCGGCGCAGCAGGTGGGACCTGCGACCCTGGCCACGTTACGGTGAGCCGTGCCCCCCATCTCGAAGGTCCTCGTCGCCAACCGCGGCGAGATCGCCGTCCGCATCGCCCGGGCCTGCCGCGACGCCGGCATCGGCTCCGTCGCCGTCTACGCCGACCCCGACCGTGAGGCGCTGCACGTGCGCTCCGCCGACGAGGCGTACGCGCTCGAGGGTGCCCGCGCCCAGGAGACGTACCTCGACATGGGCAAGCTGCTCGACGTCGCGCGGCGCTCCGGCGCGGACGCGGTGCACCCCGGGTACGGGTTCCTCGCCGAGAACGCCGACTTCGCGCGTGCCGTGATCGACGCCGGCCTGACGTGGATCGGCCCGCCGCCGTCGGCCATCGAGCAGCTCGGCGACAAGGTCAGCGCCCGGCACATCGCCCAGCGCGCCGGTGCGCCGCTCGTGGCCGGCACGCCCGAGCCGGTGCTCGACGTCCGCGAGATCCACGCGTTCGCCGCGGAGCACGGGCTGCCCGTCGCCATCAAGGCCGCGTTCGGCGGCGGTGGTCGCGGCCTCAAGGTCGCGCGCGAGGCCGACGAGATCGACGAGCTGTTCGACTCCGCGGTCCGCGAGGCCACCGCGGCGTTCGGGCGCGGTGAGTGCTTCGTCGAGCGCTACCTGGACCGCCCCCGCCACGTCGAGACCCAGTGCCTCGCCGACGCGCACGGCACCGTCGTCGTGGTCTCGACCCGCGACTGCTCGCTGCAGCGCCGCCACCAGAAGCTCGTCGAGGAGGCGCCCGCGCCGTTCCTGTCCGACGAGCAGAACGCCGAGCTCGTCCGCGCCTCGGTCGCGATCCTGCGCGAGGCCGGCTACGTCGGCGCCGGGACGTGCGAGTTCCTCGTCGGCGCCGACGGCACGGTCAGCTTCCTCGAGGTCAACACCCGGCTCCAGGTCGAGCACCCGGTGACCGAGGAGGTCAGCGGCATCGACCTGGTGCGCGAGCAGCTGCGCATCGCGGCGGGCGAGCCGCTGGGCTACGACTCGGTGGCCACGCGCGGGCACTCGATCGAGTTCCGCATCAACGGCGAGGACCCGGCCGCCGGGTTCCTGCCCGCGCCGGGTCGCATCACGACGCTGCGCCTCCCCGCCGGACCGGGCGTGCGCGTCGACTCGGGCGTCGTCGAGGGCGACACCGTCTCGGGCGCGTTCGACTCGATGATCGCCAAGCTCATCGTCACGGGAGCCACGCGCCGCCAGGCCGTCGAGCGGGCCCGCCGGGCGCTCGCCGAGCTCGAGGTGGTCGGGATCCCGACGGTCGTGCCGTTCCACCGCGCGGTGCTCGAGGAGGACGCGTTCGTCCCCGCGGACCCGCAGGCGGCGTTCCGGGTGCACACGCGCTGGATCGAGACCGAGTTCGCGGACCGGCTGCCCGGGCTCGCGGGTGCTCCGGTGGCCCCCGTCGGGACCCGCCCCGCCGAGCCCGAGGAGCCCGAGTCGTTCGAGCGCGTCGTCGTCGAGGTCGGCGGCAAGCGGCTCGAGGTCGTCCTGCCGTCGGCGCTCGCGCTCGGCGGCGGCCGGGGCCGGCCCAACGGGTCCGCGCGCCGACCGGTCCGGCGCGCGCCGTCGCGGGCGACCGCGAGCGCCGGCGGGGTCACGCTCGCCTCGCCGATGCAGGGCACGATCGTCAAGGTCGCGGTCGAGGACGGCGCCCAGGTGGCCGAGGGCGACCTCGTCGTCGTGCTCGAGGCCATGAAGATGGAGCAGCCGCTCGTCGCGCACCGCGCGGGCACCGTGACCGGGCTCGCCGCCGGGGTCGGGTCGAGCGTGAGCGCGGGCACCGCGATCTGCGACATCGTCGGCTGACGGGCCACGGGCCGACGGCGTGACGGAGCACGTTCCGCACCACCACCGCCCGCCGGGCGACGGCTGGGTCGAGTGCGCGTGCGGGCGGCGGCACTGGGGGCTGCTGGGCGCGGCCGGGCTGCTGCTCGGACGCTGGGACGCCGGGTCGGGCGCGCTCGACGCCGTCGTGCTGCAGCACCGCGCGCTCTGGAGCGACCACGGGGGCACGTGGGGGCTGCCCGGCGGAGCGCGCGCGCCCGGGGAGTCCGCGGCCGACGCGGCGCTGCGGGAGGCCCGTGAGGAGGCCGGCGTGCCCGCGCGCGCGGTCCGGGTGCTCGGGACGCAGGTGCTCGACCACGGGACCTGGAGCTACACGACCGTGCTCGCCGAGGCCGTCACCGCGTTCGAGCCGGCCGTGACCGACGCCGAGAGCCTCGAGGTGCGGTGGGTGGCCACCGCGGAGGTCGACGCCCTGCCGCTGCTGCCGGCGTTCGCCGACGCGTGGCCGGCCCTGCGCGCGCGTCTGGCGGCGGCCCGGGCGGCGTGACCGCCGCTCGGCGCGCCGCCCGCTCCGGCGACGGCGAGCACGGACGACGGCCCGGTCGACGGCGGTCCACGGTGCTCGACGGCGGCACCGGAACCGGGTGACCGCTCTCACGCCCCCGTCCGCGAGACGCCTCCCGCACGACGCGCGCGGTGCAGTACATTCCCCACGGTAGGTAAGGCATCCCTCACCTGCCGACATCCACAGCCACCCACCGACACCCCCGGACGCGGGGACGGCCGGTCCTGGAGCGAGAGCCGCCATGTTCGCCAACTACCTGATCGGCCTGCGCGAGGGGCTCGAGGCTGCGCTCGTCGTCGGGATCCTCGTCGCCTACGTCGCGCGGACCGGGCGCCGCGACCTGCTGCCCGCGCTGTGGTCCGGCGTCGGCATCGCCGCCGTGGTCTCGCTCGGCTTCGGCGCGCTGCTCACGTTCGGCCCGCAGGGCCTGACGTTCGAGGCACAGGAGGCCATCGGCGGCTCGCTCTCGATCGTCGCCGTCGGGCTCATCACGTGGATGGTCTTCTGGATGGCGAAGACCGCGCGGCACCTCAAGGCGGACCTGCACAGCCGCCTGGACGACGCGATCAGCGCCGGGAAGGGCGCGGTCGTCGTCATGGCGCTGCTCGCGGTCGGCCGGGAGGGGCTCGAGACCGCGCTGTTCCTGTGGGCCGGCGCCAAGGCCACGGGCTCGTCGACCTCGCCGCTGCTCGGCGCCGCGCTCGGGCTCGCGACCGCCGTGGTGCTCGGCTGGCTCGTCTACCGCGGGGCGGTGCGCCTGAACCTGCGGACGTTCTTCGCGTGGACGGGCCTGTTCCTCGTCGTCGTGGCCGCCGGGGTGCTCTCCTACGGCGTGCACGACCTGCAGGAGGCCCGCATCCTGCCCGGCCTGTCGAACCTCGCGTTCGACGTCTCGGCGACCATCCCGCCGTCGAGCTGGTACGGCACGCTGCTCAAGGGCGTCTTCAACTTCTCCCCCGCGACCACGTGGCTCGAGCTGGGCGCCTGGGTCGCGTACGTCGTCCCGACCGCGTTCTTCTTCGTGCGCACGACGTGGGGCGGACCGCCGGCCCCGTCCCGCACGCCCGCGCCGGCCGTGACCACCGCCGCCGCACCCGCCTGAGCACCCCGTCGTCGCGGGCACCCGCCCGACGCGCCGCGGCACACACCGCCGCCGCGCGCGCACCACCACCGCAGACCCCGCCCCGCCCCCGGAGGACCGTCATGCCCCGCCCCGCCCTCACCGCAGCGGCCCTGGCCGTGCTCGTGCTGCCCCTCGCCGCAGGCTGCGTCGCGAACGAGCCCGCCGCCTCCACGGCCGACGGCGCCGACGGCGCGACCGGCGGTGTCCTCACGGTCGACTCGTCCGCGACCGACTGCGCCGTCTCGGCGACCGAGGCCCCCTCGGGCACCCTCACGTTCTCCGTGACGAACTCCGGCGACGACATCACCGAGTTCTACCTGCTCGGCGAGGACGGCCTGCGCGTCGTCTCCGAGGTCGAGAACATCGGCCCCGGCCTCACGCGCGACCTCGTGGTGCAGGCGCGCCCGGGCAGCTACTTCACCGCGTGCAAGCCCGGCATGGTCGGCGACGGCATCCGCGCCGAGTTCACCGTGACCGACTCCGGCGCCGACGTCGGCCCGAGCGGCGACACCGCGGAGCAGCTCGCCGCCGCCGAGGCGTCGTACGTCGCGTACGTCGAGGACCAGGTCGCGAGCCTCGTGACGGGCACCCAGGCGTTCGCCGACGCGTACGTCGCGGGTGACGACGAGGCCGCCCGCCAGCTCTACGCCCCGACGCGCGTGCACTGGGAGCGCGTCGAGCCCGTCGCCGAGTCCTTCGGCGACCTCGACCCGCTGCTCGACCTGCGCGAGGCGGACCTCGAGGAGGGCCAGGCGTGGAGCGGCTGGCACTACGTCGAGAAGGACCTGTGGGCACCGGCCCCCGAGGACAACGGCGGGGTCGCGTACACGCCGCTGACCCCGGAGCAGCGCCGGACGGCCGCGGCCGACCTGGTGCGGTACACCCAGCAGCTCGCGGACCAGGTCACCGCCGACGACTTCACGTTCGAGGCCTTCCAGATCGCGAACGGCGCCAAGGAGCTGCTCGACGAGGTCGCCGGCGGCAAGGTCACCGGCGAGGAGGAGATCTGGTCGCACACCGACCTGTGGGACTTCGAGGCGAACGTCGACGGTGCGTGGGTCGCGGTCGAGGTGCTGCGGGACGTCGCCGAGGCCGAGGACGCCGAGCTCGTCGCGACGCTCGACGAGCGGTTCGCGGCGCTGCGCGGGCTCCTCGCCGAGCAGGGCAGCGCCGACACGGGCTTCCCGACGTACGACGCGCTCTCGCAGGGCGACATCAAGGCGCTGGCCGCGGCGGTCGACGCCGTGAGCGAGCCCCTCTCGCAGCTCACCGCCACCGTCACCGGCGCGGCCTGACCCGCACAGCGGCCCGGGACGGCGCGAGCCGCGCACACCCGGACCCGCACAGACCCGAGGAACCCCCGAGGACCGAGGACGCGATGACCACCGACGACACCACCCCGTCGCCCGGCGGCGCGGCACCCGCCGAGCCGTCGGCCCGCGGGCTGTCCCGGCGCGGGCTCCTCGGGCTCGCGGGCGGTGGCGCCGCGGCGCTCGGGCTCGCCGCCACGGCGGGCTTCGCGGGCGGCCGGGCGCAGGCGGCGAGCGCGGCACCGGCGGCGCCCGCCCGGCCGGGGACGTACGCGTTCACGGGCGAGCACCAGGCCGGCATCGTGACCCCCGCGCAGGACCGCATGCACCTCGCGGCGTTCGACCTCACGACGACGTCCCGCGACGAGCTCGTGGAGCTGCTGCGCACGTGGACGGCGATGGCGGCCCGGCTGACCCAGGGGCTCCCCGCGGGTCCGTTCGGGCCGGCGTCCGGCCCCTACGACGCACCCCCGGACGACACCGGCGAGGTCCTCGACCTGCCCCCCGCCGGGCTCACGCTCACGTTCGGCTTCGGTCGGTCGCTGTTCGTCGGCACCCCGGGGCCGGACGGCACGCCCGGCGTCGACCGGTTCGGCCTCGCGGGCCGGCTGCCCGCGGCGCTCGTCGAGCTGCCGCGCTTCGCGCAGGACGCGCTCGAGCCCCAGCGGTGCGACGGCGACCTCGTGGTGCAGGCGTGCGCGGACGACCCGCAGGTCGCGGTGCACGCGATCCGCAACCTGTCCCGCGCGGCGTTCGGCACGGCCACGCTCCGCTGGTCGCAGCTCGGCTACGGGCGCACGTCCTCGACGTCGACGACCCAGGCGACACCGCGCAACCTGTTCGGCTTCAAGGACGGCACCGCGAACCTCAAGGCCGAGGACCCGGACGCGCTCGCCGAGCACGTATGGGTCCAGGCGGGCGACGCCGAGGCCGGCCGCGCCGAGACCGGGACCGACGCGGGCTGGCTCACGGGCGGCTCCTACCTCGTCGCGCGACGGATCCGGATGACGATCGAGACGTGGGACCGCACGTCGCTGCGCGAGCAGGAGGCGCTGGTCGGGCGGACCAAGGGCGAGGGTCGGCCGCTCTCGGGCGGTACCGAGTTCTCCGAGCCCGACCTCGAGGCCACCGGGCGCGGCGGGCTGCCCCTCGTCGCGACCGACGCGCACGTCCGCCTCGCGCACCCCTCGACCAACGGCGGCGTGCGGATGCTGCGGCGGGGGTACAACTTCACGGACGGCAACGACGCGCTCGGCCGCCTCGACGCGGGGCTGTTCTTCCTCGCGTTCGTGCGCGACCCGCGGACGCACTACGTCCCGATGCAGTCGACGCTCTCGCGCCAGGACGCGCTCATGGAGTACCTCCGGCACACCGGTTCGGGGCTGTTCGCGGTCCCGCCCGGGGTGCCCGACGGCGCGGAGCCGGGCGCGTCGTTCGTCGGCGAGGCGCTCTTCGCCTGACCGGGCCGACCCCGGCGGGCGGGCGGTCCGCGCCGCCCGGCGCAGCGGTAGCGTGCGAGCCGTGCCCGCTCCCGCCCCCGTGCCGCCCTCGCGCCCGCAGCCCCCCGCGCACCCGTGGACGCTGCCGCCCGAGCTCGGCACGCCGACGCGCGTGTCGCTGCTCGCGGTGCTCACCGTGCTCACGGTCGAGCTGCTGCGCGCGAGCGGCCCGCTGCTCGACCGCACGCTGCCGGACCCGCTCACGGTCGTCGGGACGGCGCTCGGCACGTTCGCCGCGTCGGGGCTCGTCGCGGCCCTGCTGCTCACGCTGTCCGCGCGGCGCACGCCCGGCGTCCCCGACGGCGGGACGGTGCTCGCGGGCGTCGCCGCGCTCGGGGTCGCGCGGCTCGTGCTCCAGGCGCTCGACGGGACGCCGCGGTTCGTCGTCGGGCTCGTGGCCGTCGCGGTCGCGGTCGCGGTCCTCACGCTCGCCGTCGCGTTCACGGCGGGCCGCCCCGCGGGCGGTCGGCACGCGGCGCTCGGGCTCGTGCTCGGCTGCGGGCTCGCGAGCGGGCTGCAGCTCGCGCTCGGCACCTGGGACGCGGTGTGGCGCGACGGCACGCTCGGGTGGCTCGTCCCCGCGGTGCTCGTGGCCCTCGCGGTCGCGCTCGCCCGCGCGGCGCGGGAGGACGAGCCCACGGGGCGTCCACGGCGGCTGTGGTCGCTCGGGCCGTTCCTCGCGCTCGTGACCCTGGTGCTCGCCAACCCGGCGTTCGTCGCCTCGCAGTCGCACGCGACGCTCGGGGTCGCCGGGCTCGTGCTCGTCGCGGCGAGCACCGTGACGGTGTGGGTGCTGCTCAACCCGCACCTGCTCGTCGGGCCCGTCCGGGTCGTCGCCGCGGCCGTCCTGGCCCTCGCGGTGCTCGTCGCGTTCACGGTGACCGGGCCGGTCGTCCTCGCCGCCGTCGCGCTCGCGGTCGTCGCCGCCGGGGTGGTCGTCGCGAGCGCGACCAGCGCGCGCCGCTCCGCGCCGCCCGGCCTCGCCGGGACCGCGTTCGTCACCGCGGGGGTCGGGGCCGGGCTCGTCGTGACGCTCCTGCTGTACCTCGTGGACCAGGAGGTCCCGCTGCCGGTCGACAACGCGGTCGTGCCGTTCCTCGCGGCGGTCGCGGTGGCGCTCGCGGGCCTGCGCCGGCGCACGCCGTCGCACCCCGGGATCGACCCCGCGGGCCGCGCACGTGCCGCGGCAGCCACGGGGACCGTCGCGACGGCAGCCGCCGGCACCCCCGGTCCGTCCGCGCCGCTCGCGGCGTCGACGGCCTCGGCCTCCCCCGCGGGGCCGGTCGGGCCGGGGACTGCGGGTCCGGCCGGGTCGGCCGTGCCCGCCCTGTCCGACGGCGCGCTCCGGGAGGACAGCCCGCCGTTCCGCGCCAACGCCGTGCGGCTGCTCGCGATCCCGGGCGTCGTGCTCGCGCTCGTCGGCTGGTGGCCCGCCGCCGAGGCCCCGCCCGGCCCCGACCGGGCCCGCGGCGACGACCTCGTGGTCCTGACGTGGAACCTGCACTACGGCGTGACCCCGGGCGACGGCGTCGAGCTGGAGAAGATCGCGCGGACCATCGAGGCGCAGGACCCCGACGTCGTCGCGCTCCAGGAGGTCGCGCGCGGCTGGGTGCTCGGCGGCGGGGTCGACACCGCGACGTGGCTCTCGCACCGGCTCGGCATGGACCTCGAGTTCACCGGCGCGGCGGACCCGCAGTTCGGCAACGCGCTGCTGTCCCGCTCGACCCTCACCGACGAGCAGCGCACCGCGCTCCCCCGCGGCGGCGGCGCGCAGGACCGGGCGGCGCTCACCGCGACCGTCGTGCTCGCCGACGGCACGCCCGTCCGCGTCACGTCCGTGCACCTGCACTACCGCAGCGACGACGACGCCACCCGGCTCGACCAGCTCGACGCGCTCGCGGTCGACCTGCCCGACGAGGGCGCCGCGGTGCTCGCGGGCGACCTCAACGCGCACCCGGGGTCCGCGGAGCTCGCGCGGCTCGACGCCGACGGCTGGGTCACGGACCCCGGCCCGTGGGCGGCCTCCTGGCCGGCGCACGACCCGACGGACCGCATCGACTGGGTGCTCGTGCGCGGCGCGGAGCTGGCCGGCACCGAGGTCGCCGCCTCGCCGCGGACCTCCGACCACCTGCCGGTCGTGGCGCGCGTGGTGCCGACCTCCTGACCCGCGCGCGACCCGGGCCCGGGCGTCCCTCCGGTCAGTCGTCCTGGCGCTGGTGCAGCATGCGCGCACCCTCGGCGATCGAGCCGGAGATCGACGGGTACACCGTGAAGGCGCTCGCCACCGCGTCGGCGGTGAGCCGGTGCGAGACCGCGAGCGTGATCGGGAAGATGAGCTCGCTCGCGCTCGGCGCCACGACGACGCCCCCGAGCACCTGCCCGTTGCGGTGCGCGAACAGCTTCACGAAACCCTCGCGCAGCCCCAGCATCTTGGCGCGCGGGTTCCGGGCGAGCGGCAGCGTGCTCGTCACGTACGCCGTCCCCGCGGCCTGGAGCTGCTCCTCGCTGTACCCGACGGTCGCGATCTCGGGGGACGTGAAGATGTTCGCCGCGACGCTCCGCAGCGTGATCGGGGTCACGGCGTCGCCCAGCGCGTGGGACATCGCGATCCGCCCCTGCATCGCCGCGACCGACGCGAGCGGCAGGACCCCCGTGCAGTCCCCGGCGGCGTAGACACCGCGCACCGACGTCCGCGAGACCTTGTCCACCTCGACGTGGCCCGACGCCGTGAGGCGCACGCCCGCCTCGGTCAGCCCGATGCCCGCGGTGCTCGGGATCGACCCGACCGCGAGGAGGACGTGCGAGCCCTCGACCGTGCGGCCGTCCGCGAGCGTCACGAGCACGCCGTCGGCCGTGCGGACCGCGGACTGCGCGCGCGAGCGCGACATGACCGTCATGCCGCGGGCCCGGAACACGCCCTCGAGCAGCTCGGCGGCGTCGGGGTCCTCGCCGGGCAGCACCCGGTCGCGGCTCGACACGAGCACGACGTCCGCGCCCAGGGCGACGTACGCGCCCGCGAACTCGGCCCCGGTCACGCCCGAGCCGACCACGATGAGCCTCTCCGGCAGCGCGGTCAGCCCGTAGAGCTGCGTCCAGGTGAGGATGCGCTCGCCGTCCGGCACCGCCTCGGGCAGCACGCGCGGCGTCGCCCCGGTCGCGACGAGCACCACGTCGGCGTCGAGGCTGCGCTCGCCGTCGGTCCCGCTCGCGACCACGCGGTTCGGCCCGTCCAGCCGGCCCGCGCCCTCGACGAGCTCGACGCCCTCGCGCTCGAGGCGCGTGCGGATGTCGGCGGACTGCGCGGCGGCGAGCGCGAGCGTGCGCGTGTTGACCTGCGCGAGGTCGACGAAGTGCCGCTCGGACTCGCTCGCGAGCAGGTCCCCGGCGGGCGTCGAGGGGTCGGCGTCGAGATGGATGCCGAGCTCGGGCGCGCGGTCGGACATCGCCATCCACTCGGCGGTCGCGATCAGCGTCTTGGACGGGACGACGTCGGTGAGCACCGCGGACCCGCCGAGCCCGGTGCGCTCGACGACGGTGACGGCCGCCCCGAGCCGGCGTGCGACGAGCGCGGCCTCGTACCCCCCGGGCCCACCTCCGACGACGACGACACGTGTGGCCTGCAGGTCCTGGGTCTCGGTGGTCACGGGTCCATTGTGCCTGGTGGCCGGTTAGCCTTCAGTCCCATGAGCGACCTCGACGACCCGACCACCGACCCCTTCGACGTCGCGCGCAGCGCCGCCGAGCACCTCGCCCGGGTCACGGGTGTCGCACGTCACGACGTCGCGCTCGTCCTCGGGTCCGGCTGGGGCGGCGCCGCGGACCTGCTCGGCGAGACCGTCGCGGAGGTGCCGAGCCACGAGGTCCCCGGCTTCTCGGCTCCCGCGGTCGTCGGGCACGTGGGCACGATCCGCTCGATCCGCCTCGCGGGCGACGCCGACGGCGCCGAGGGAGCAGCCGACCGGTACGCGCTCGTGCTCGGCTCGCGCACGCACCTGTACGAGGGCCGCGGCGTGCGGCGGGTCGTGCACGGGGTCCGCACCGCGGCCGCGACGGGCGCGCGCACCGTCGTGCTCACGAACGGCTGCGGCGGGCTCAACCCCGCGTGGGGGCCGGGCACCCCGGTGCTCATCCGCGACCACCTCAACCTCACCGCGACGTCCCCGCTCGAGGGCGCGACCTTCGTCGACCTCACCGACCTGTACTCCTCGCGCCTGCGCGACGTGGCCCGGACCGTCGACCCGTCGCTCGACGAGGGCGTGTACGTGCAGTTCCGCGGCCCGCACTACGAGACCCCCGCCGAGGTCGCGATGGCCGGGCGGCTCGGCGGCGACCTCGTGGGCATGTCGACGACGATCGAGGCCATCGCCGCACACCACGCCGGGCTCGAGGTGCTCGGGCTCTCGCTCGTCACCAACCTCGCCGCGGGGATCAGCGCGACGCCCCTCTCGCACGCCGAGGTGCTCGAGGCCGGCCAGGCCGCCGGCCCGCGGATCAGCGCGCTGCTCGCGCAGGTCGTCCGCCGCCTCTGACGGAGCCGGCCGCCTGTGCGGGCGACGCGCCGCCGCCCGCACAGCAGCGCACCGGGACCGGTGGGTACGTTGGGGCCATGGCGTACGACTGGAACGAGCTGTCCGCACGGGTGACGACCTGGATCGAGGACGACCCGGACCCGACGACCGCCGACGAGCTGGCGCGCCTGCTCGAGCGCGCGCAGACGCCCGTCGACGAGGCGCTCGCGGCCGAGCGCGCGGGCGGTGCGCTGAGCCCGACGCACCAGACGCAGCTCACGGACGTGCGCGCCGCCCGCGCCGAGCTCGCCGACCGGTTCACGGGCCTGCTCCAGTTCGGCACCGCGGGGCTGCGCGGCGCGATCGGCGGCGGCCCGAACCGGATGAACCGCGCCGTCGTCATCCGCGCCGCGTCGGGCCTCGCGGACTACCTGCTCGGTGAGCTCGACGGGCTCGCACCCGCCCCGCGCGTCGTCGTCGGCTACGACGCGCGCCACCGGTCCGCGGACTTCGCGCACGACACCGCCGCCGTGATGACCGCGGTCGGCATCGAGGTGCTCGTGCTCCCGCGTCCCCTGCCGACCCCGGTGCTCGCGTTCGCGGTGCGCCACCTCGGCGCCGACGCGGGCGTCATGGTCACCGCGAGCCACAACCCGCCGCAGGACAACGGCTACAAGGTCTACCTCGGCGGGCGCGTCGTGACGGGCTCGGGCCAGGGCGCGCAGATCGTGCCGCCCTACGACGCGGCGATCGCCGCCGAGATCGCGCGCGTGCCGAGCGTCGTGGCGGTGCCGCGCGCCGAGTCCGGCTGGACCGTGCTGGGCGACGACGTGCTCGACGCCTACGTCAGGACCGTCACCGCGCTCGCCGAGCCGACCGAGGAGTCCCGCGAGCGCGCACGCCACCTCAAGGTCGTGCTCACGCCGCTGCACGGGGTCGGCGGCGAGGTCGCGGCGCGCGTGCTGCGCGAGGCCGGGTTCCGCGACGTGCTCCTCGTGCCCGAGCAGGAGTGGCCCGACGCCGACTTCCCGAGCGTCGCGTTCCCGAACCCCGAGGAGCCCGGGGCGATGGACCTCGCGCTGGGCCTCGCGGGCGACGTCGGCGCGGACCTCGTGCTGGCGCTCGACCCCGACGCCGACCGGTGCGCGGTCGCGCTCAACGACCCGGCCGCGCGGTCGCACCGCGGCCCGGACACCGCGGGCGCCGAGGGCTGGCGCATGCTGCACGGCGACGAGGTCGGCGCGGTGCTCGGCTCGCTCGTCGCGTCGCGGCTCGCGCGCGACCGGGCGCCGGGTGCCGTGCCCGGCGGCGACGGGGCCACCGGCGCGGACGTGCCCGTGCTCGCGAGCTCGATCGTCTCCTCGCGCCTGCTCGCGGAGGTCGCGCGGTCCGCGGGACTGCGGCACCAGCCGACGCTCACCGGGTTCAAGTGGCTCGCGCGCGTCGACGGGCTCGCGTTCGGCTACGAGGAGGCGCTCGGCTACTGCGTCGACCCGGCGCACGTGCGCGACAAGGACGGGATCTCGGCCGCGCTGCTCGTGGCAGGCCTGGCGGCACGGCTCAAGGCGTCGGGTCTGTCGCTCCTGAGCGTGCTCGACGACCTCGCGCGCGAGCACGGGCTGCACCTGAGCGATCAGGTGTCGGCGCGGTTCACCGACCTCGACCGGATCCCCGCGACGATGTCCGCGCTGCGCGAGCACCCGCCCGTGACGCTCGGTGGCTCGCCCGTGATGGAGGTCGTCAACCTCGCCACCGGGACCGACGCCGAGCGGCAGGGCCTGCCGCCCACCGAGGGCCTGCGGCTCACGGCGCAGGACGGCACGCGCGTCGTGGTCCGGCCGAGCGGGACCGAGCCCAAGGTCAAGAGCTACCTCGAGGTGATCGTCCCGGTCCCCCGGACGGCCGGGCCCGCGGACCTGGTCGCGGCGCGCAAGGAGGCCCGCGCGCGGCTCCACGCCGTCGGCGCCGACGTCAGCGCGGCGCTGGGGATCTGAGCCGGCCCTGACGCCGGCACGGCGCGTGCAGGACCCGGCCGGTGCTGCGGCACCGGGTCCCGCGGTCCGCTCGCGCGACCGGCGCCCGCCGGAACCCGGTCGCTCAGCGTGACCGGGTAGGGCCGCGGCGGGTCGCTCAGCGTGACCGGGTGCAGGCTGCGGCGGGTGCGACCGGAGCGGGGCCCGAGTACGTCCCCGAGAAGCCGAACGTCGTCGACGCGCCCGGCGCGAGGGCGGCGTTCCAGCTGACGCTGTCGGCCTCGACCGACGTGCCGTTCTGCCGCACGCGGGCGCCCCATGCCTCCGCGACCGTCTGGTCCGCCGGGTGGGCCCAGCTGACCCGCCACGCCGAGACGGCCTCCGTGCCCGCCGTCACGGTGACCTGCGCCTGGTAGCCACCGGGCCACTGGTTGACGACCGTGAGCACCGCCGTGCAGCCCGCGACCGGCGCGGGGATCGGCTCGGGCAGCCCCACGCCGCTCGGCGACGGGGTCGGCGTCGGCCGGGGCGTCGCCGACGGCGTCGGTGTGGGCGTCGGGGTCGGGGTGGGCGTCGGCGTCGGCGTCGGGGTGGGCGTCGGCGTCGGGCTCGGGTCCGGCGCGCCGTCGAGCGCGAGCTCCTCGGTCGGGAACGGCTCGAGCACCGGCTCCACGGGGGGCTCGCCCGCGCCGCCGTCGCACGTCTGCGCCCGGTCGAACCGCAGGTAGACCCCGGACGCGCAGGTCCAGCTGACCTCGGCGTCGCCGCCGACGAGCACGTCCCCGCCGAGCACGGCCCGCGAGCGCGCGACGGCGTTGTCGCGCACGACCGCGGACCCGCCGACGACCGCCCCGCTCTCGACGACCGCGCGGCCCTCGATGCGCGCCGAGCCGGTGACCTGGGCCCAGTCCTGCACCACCGCCTGCGGGCCGACGTAGACGCCGGGGTCGACCGCCGCGAACTCGCCGACCCAACCGCCTCCGTTGGTGTGCCAGCGACCGCCGGCGGGCGCCGCGGGGCGCACGAAGCCGGGCTCCGAGCCCCACGCCGCGGCTCCGGCGACCCGCAGCTCGAACGGGTACCGGACGGACCCGGGGTAGCCCGCCGCGGGGTCGAACTCGTGCGCGCGCGTCGGGGTCGCCGCGACGACGAGGTAGACCTGCGCGTCGCCGGGGCCGGTCGCGAGCTCGACCGTCACGTCGGTGCCGCCGGCGAGCTCGCCGTACCGCGCCGTGCCGTCGACGTCGACCGCGACGAGGCCCGCGGTCCACGACGCGTCGGGCCCCGCCTCGGTGTGACCGCGGACGCGCACGCGCACCGCCGTCGCACCCTCCTCGGGGCTGAGCCGGACGAGGGCGTAGCCGTTCTCGGCGGGCGCGAGCGCGGACGGCACGCGGTAGTGGTGGGCGGTCGCGTCGACCGCCTCGACCGCGGTCCCGGGCTCCGCGGTGAGCGCGGGCTCGACCTCGGCGGCGTAGCGGCGCAGGTCGTCCTGCGTCGAGTAGTCCCATGTCACGTTGCGCAGCGCGTGCTCGGCGAGACGCACGCCCAGCTCCTCCTGCGTGAGGCCTGCGACACGGCCGTAGGCCGCGACGGGGTCGGCCTCGAGGCCGCCCTCGCGCCACAGCCGCCCGACCGTCGCGAGGCCGTCCCGGTCCGCGACGTGCTGGAGCAGCGTCCACCCGCCGTCGAGGTGCCGGCCGGAGGACCAGCGCAGGTTCTCGGCGCGCACGAACGCCGACAGGTCCCCCGCGTCCGACGGCTCGGCGGTCGTCGCGAGGAACGACGCCATGGCCTCGCCGAACGACGAGCCGCGCACCCCGGGCGCCGTCGTGCCGAGGCCGGCGTCCGGCGCGGGACCGTCCGGCGCGACCGCGACGCTCTGCAGGACGACCGCGAGCGCGCGCGCGACGTCCCAGGCGCCGGTGCGGGCGGCCTCGGGGGCGATCTCGAGCAGCGCGAGCCCGCCCTCGACGCGCCCGGTGGCCCACGCGTCGTAGGCCAGGTCGTCCCAGGTCCGGGTCAGGACGACGGCGATCTTGTCCTCCGCGACCGGCCCGACCGGCTCCGTCACGCCGACGGTCCCCACGTAGAGCGCGTAGTAGCGCTCGAGCCGGTCGAGGAGCTCGACCGGGTCGACGCGGTAGTACTCGGACGCGTCGGCGAGGTCGCCGCCGGCGCGCGGTCCCCACAGCAGCACGAAGTTCTCGCTCTCGCGCGAGCTCGCCGCACCCTCGTCGAGCCGCTCCGCCCAGGCGTGCGCGCGGTCACCGGACTTGGGGCCCGTCGGGGTGTCGTCGAGCGCGTAGGCGATGAGGACCCCGAGGAGGAACGGGACGACGACGGCCGCAGCGACGGTGCCGCGCCGGAACCTGCCCATCTCGGGTACCGCCTCCTCGTGTCCGGGTCGCCCCTGGGGTGCTCCTGCTGGGCCGGCCGGCAACGCGGGCTCCCGCGCAGCGGGGTGAGGGGTCGCACGGGCGCCTCACCTTCGCCGACGCCCCCGGCTGCCGTCAATGTCGCGAACGTCCCCCCGCGTGACGTTCACCCGACCGCCGTGCGCGCACGCCGCTCAGGCCCGCCGACGGGCGGGCGGGCCCCTGCGTGCGCGGTCAGTAGGCGGAGTCGGACTCGAACCCGCCGAGCACGGCCGCGGTCCCCGAGAGGCCGAGCCGGGTCGCGCCGGCCTCCACCATGGCGACCGCGTCGGCGGTGCTGCGGATGCCGCCCGACGCCTTGACCCCGAGCCGTCCGCCGACCGTCGCGGCCATGAGCGCGACCGCGTGCACGCTCGCGCCGCCTGCCGGGTGGAACCCCGTCGACGTCTTCACGAAGTCGGCGCCGGCCGCCTCCGCGGCGCGGCACACCGCGACGATCTCGTCATCGGTCAGGGCCGCCGACTCGATGATGACCTTGAGCACCGTCGGGGCCGGCGCGGCGGCGCGGACCGCGGCGATGTCGGCCTGCACGGACTCGAACGCCCCCGACTTCGCGGCGCCCACGTCGAGCACCATGTCGACCTCGTCGGCCCCGTCCCGCACGGCGCGCGCGGCCTCGGCGGCCTTGACCTCGCTGTGGTGCTTGCCTGAGGGGAAGCCGACGACCGTCGCGACCTTGAGGCCGCGCGCGTCGAGCGGCAGGAACGACGGCGAGACGCACACCGAGTACACGCCGAGCCGCACGCCCTCCTCGACGAGCGCCTCGACGTCGGCGCGGGTCGCCTCCGGCTTGAGCAGGGTGTGGTCCACGAGCTGGGCGAGTGCGTGGGCGTCGATCGTCATGCGCGGTGCCTTCCGGTGCCGTCGTGCGTGTAGCCCGGGAGGATCGCCCGGTCGATGAGCTCGGCGCGCTCGTCCTGCGGGAGGAACGCGTTCTCGGCGGCGGTGAGCGTGACGTCGCGGACGTCGTCCACGGTCCACCCGGCGTGCTCGACCAGCAGCGCGAGCTCGCGCGTGAGGCTGGTGCCCGACTGGAGCCGGTTGTCGGTGTTGACCGTGACCGCGAACCCGAGCCGCTTGAGCAGCGTCACGGGGTGCTCGGCGACCGACGCGGCCGCGCCGGTCTGGACGTTCGACGACGGGCACGTCTCGAGCGGGACCCGCCGGTCACGGACCCAGGCGGCGAGGCGCCCGAGGGTCGCCGCGGGCGGGGCGCCGGCCGTGCCGGGCTCCTGCACCGTGACGTCGTCGAGCACCCGGACGCCGTGCCCGAGGCGCAGCGCACCGACACCGAGCGCCTCGGTGATCGAGCCGAGCCCGTCGGCCTCGCCGGCGTGCACGGTCACGGGGAACCACGCGTCGCGCAGCGCCGTGAACGCCGTCGCGAGCCGGGACGCCGGGAACCCGGCCTCCGCCCCGGCGATGTCGAAGCCCACGACGCCCGCGTCGCGGTTGGCGAGCGCGAGCGCGGCGATCTCGTCGGCCCGGTCCGCGTGCCGCATCGCCGACAGGAGCGTGCCGATGCGGATCTCGCGGCCCTGGGCCGCCACCTCGACGACGCCCTCCGCGAACCCGGCCTGCACGGCGTCGACCACCTGCTGGAGCGTCAGCCCGCCCGTGAGGTGCTGCTCGGGCGCGTAGCGCTGCTCGGCGTAGACGACCCCGTCGGCCGCGAGGTCGACCGCAGCCTCGCGCGCGACCCGGCGCAGCGCATCCTCGGTCTGCATGACCGCGACCGTGTGCGCGAACGTCTCGAGGTAGCGCTCGAGGCTGCCCGAGTCCGCCGCGGCGACGAACCAGCGCCCGAGCTCCTCGGGGTCGGTCGCCGGCAGCGTGTGGCCCACCTCGCGCGCGAGCTCGACGAGCGTGGCCGGCCGGACGCCGCCGTCCAGGTGGTCGTGCAGCAGCACCTTGGGCAGCGCGGCCACCAGGTCGTACGCGGGGGTCATGGCTCCACCGTAGTCGCGCCCCGGGACCGTCGAGGACGCCGCGACCCGCACGGGTGAGCCGGTTGCGGCCGGCCGGGCGTCAGAGGTACTCGTCGCGCTCGTCGCCCGGGACCTCGGTCGCCTGCTCGCTCACGTCGGCCTCGTTCGCGTCGTCGCGCGGGGCGACGTGCGGGGGTGCCGGCACGTACTCCTCGGCCGACCTCCCGCCGGCGTCGGGTGCCGGGGTGTCGAGCCGCAGCTCGTCGTCGACGGGGCGCTGGTCCGCGTCCGCGTGGGCGTCGACGGGCGTGAAGACGTCGGCGGGCAGCAGCCCGGCGTCGCGCGAGGCCTCCTGGCCGGGGACGGTGCTCATGGTGTCCTCCCTGGGGTCGGCGTGCCCGTCCATCGTGACCCGGGGGGTCCGTGCGCGCCACCGACGCGCGTCACCCGAGGGGCCGGCCGCGGCGTCGGCGGCCGGTGCCGCCGCCCGGGCTCAGCCGCGGACGGGCAGGAGGGCCCAGGCCACGTGCGACCAGCGGCCCAGCGCCTCGAGCGGCCCGTGCGGCACGACGAGGTCGGCGGACGGCACGTCGTGCACGCGCCCGCTCGACGGCTCGTACACGGCGAAGCCCTCGGCGGTGCGCCGCGTGAGCAGCACGACGTGCCGCGGGACCGCGCTCGCGGGGCCGCCCGACAGGTCGCCCCCCGTGTACAGCGGGACGGGGACCCCGCGGTCGAGCGCACGGCCCGCGCGGACCAGCACGCGCGTGACCTCGCTCGGCCGGCTGTCGTCGACGAGCACCGAGCGGTACGCGACGCCCGGGTAGCGCGCGACCCGCGCCGCACCCCACGGGGGCGTCCCGAGCGCGGTGGGCCACGGGAGGAGCCCGAGCACGGCGCGCGCGTTGCTGCGGCGCTTGAGCGCCTCCTGGAGGGCGCCGAAGCGGCCGGCGGGGCCCGGGGCGTCGTCCACGTCACGCAGCTCGGCGGGCTCGTGGCCCGCGATGCGCTCGCCCGTGACGAGCCAGTAGGCGAGCGTCGGGTCGCCGGCCGCGGCGAGCATCGCCAGGACCGCCGAGCCGCAGGTCGTGCCGTCGGTCTGCCGCGCCGCGGCGGTGCCGAGCCGCAGCACGTCGCTTCCCCGCGCCGGCGTCAGCGGGCGCTCGACCTGGGCACGCTCGCGCGCGGGCAGGTCGGCGACCGCGTCGGCGGCGCGGGCGGCGGCACGCCGCGACGCACCGGCCGCGACGGCGCGGGCGACGAGGTCCGCGTGCGCACCGGGGCGGGCCGCCGCCGCCGGCTCCCCGGGCACCGGGCGCACGGAGCCCGACGCGCGCGCCGGGACCACCGCGCGGGCGGCTGTGGCGGGCGCAGCGGGCACCGGCTGCACACCGAGGGTCCGGAGCACGGTCGTGAGCTGGAGGTGACGCAGCGCGGGCATCCGGCCAGTCTGCCGCACGGCCGGTCGCGCGGCGGACCGGCCCCTCAGGCCTCGATGCGGTCCAGCAGCAGCGTGCGGGGCGTGGCCGCGCCGTCCGCCTCGACCGTCGCGGCGCCGGCCAGCACCTCGCGCGCGCGCTCGAACCGCTCCGGGGTGTCGGTGTGCAGCGTGAGCAGCGGCTGCCCGGCGCGCACGGTGTCGCCCGGCTTGGCGTGGAGCTCGACGCCGGCGCCGGCCTGCACCGGGTCCTCCTTGCGCGCGCGCCCGGCGCCGAGGCGCCACGCGGCAACCCCGACGGCGTAGGCGTCGAGCGAGGTGAGCACGCCGTCGGCGGGTGCGAGGACCTGCTCGGTCTCGCGGGCCACCGGCAGCGGCGCGTCGACGTCCCCGCCCTGCGCGGCGATCATCGCGCGCCAGACGTCCATCGCACGCCCGTCGGCCAGCGCGGCGGCCGGGTCCGCGTCGGGGCGGCCCGCGGCGTCGAGCATCTCGCGCGCCAGCGCGACCGTGAGCTCGACGACGTCCGCCGGTCCCCCGCCCGCCAGCACCTCGAGCGACTCCCGGACCTCGAGCGCGTTCCCCGCGGTCAGGCCGAGCGGGGTCGACATGTCGGTGAGCAGAGCGACGGTCCGCACGCCCGCGTCGGTGCCGAGCGCGACCATCGTGCGCGCGAGCTCGCGGGCCCGGTCGGCGTCCTTCATGAACGCGCCCGTGCCGACCTTGACGTCGAGCACGAGCGAGCCGGTGCCCTCGGCGATCTTCTTGCTCATGATCGAGCTCGCGATGAGCGGGATCGCCTCGACCGTGCCGGTGACGTCGCGCAGCGCGTAGAGCTTGCGGTCGGCGGGGGCGAGCCCGGCGCCGGCCTGGCAGATCACGGCGCCGACGGACTCGAGCTGCGCCATCATCTCGTCGTTCGTGAGCTCGGCGCGCCAGCCCGGGATGGCCTCGAGCTTGTCGAGCGTCCCCCCGGTGTGGCCGAGCCCGCGGCCCGAGAGCTGCGGGACGGCGACGTCGAACACGGCCACGAGCGGCGCGAGCGGCAGCGTGATCTTGTCGCCGACCCCGCCGGTCGAGTGCTTGTCGGCCGTCGGGCGCGAGAGCCCCGAGAAGTCCATGCGCTCGCCGCTCGCGATCATCGCGGCGGTCCACCGCGCGATCTCCGCCCGGTCCATGCCGTTGAGCAGGATCGCCATCGCGAGCGCCGACATCTGCTCCTCGGCGACGACCCCGCGCGTGTACGCGTCGAGCACCCAGTCGATCTGGCCGTCGCTCAGGCGCCCGCCGTCGCGCTTGGTCCGGATGACGTCGACCGCGTCGAAGCCCTCGCTCATGCTGTCCCTCGTTCCACCAGGTCGGCGGGCCCGAACGCGTCCGGGAGCACCTCGGTCATCGGCTTGATGCCGCTCACGGTCTCGACGAGCAGCGCGGGCCCGCCGTGCTCCCACAGGAGCTGGCGGCACCGGCCGCACGGCATGAGCGCGTTGCCGTGGGCGTCGACGCAGACGAACGCGACGAGCCGGCCGCCGCCGCTCACGTGCAGCGCCGAGACGAGCGCGCACTCGGCGCACAGCGTCAGGCCGTACGACGCGTTCTCGACGTTGCAGCCGACGACGACGCGGCCGTCGTCCACGAGCGCCGCGACGCCCACGGGGAAGCGGGAGTACGGCACGTAGGCGCGGGTCATGACGTCGAGCGCGGCCGCGCGCAGGGCGGCCCAGTCGATCTCGGGGGCGGGGCTGTCGGTCATCGGCAGGCTCACTTCACGTAGGGGATGCCCTCGGCGGCGGGCGCGCGCACGCGGCCCACGAGGCCGGCGACGGCGAAGATGGTCGCGAGGTACGGGAGCATCGCGAGGAACTGGCTGGGCACGGGCGACCCGAGGTTGCCGAGCACCTGGCGCAGCGAGTCGGCGAAGCCGAACAGCAGCGCCGCGGCGAGCGCACCCTTGGGGCTCCACCGGCCGAGGATCATCGCCGCGAGCGCGATGTACCCGCGGCCCGCGGTGAGCTCCTTGGTGAACGCGAGCCCGGCCGCGACGAGCGCCGCGCCGCCGAGGCCCGCGACGGCCCCGCCGAGCACCGTGTTCTTGACGCGCGTGAGGTTGACCGGGATGCCGACCGTGTCCGCGGCCTTGGGGTGCTCGCCGACCGACCGCATGCGCAGCCCCCACCGGCTGCGGAACACCATGACCTGGAGCACGGCGACCGCGACGTACATGAGGTAGACCACGAGGGAGTGGTTGAACAGCACCGGTCCGACGACGGGGATCTGCGACAGGAACGGGATCGGCAGCGTGGGCAGGCGCGGCGGGGAGTTGAACGACTGCGGGTTCTGCGTGAGGACCGTCGAGAACAGGTAGTTCGTCACGCCGATGACCAGCACGTTGAGCACGACGCCGACGATGATCTGGTCGACGCGGTACCGCACGGCGAACAGCACCAGGCCCAGCCCGACGATCGCACCGGCGATCGGCGCCGCGATGAGGCCCGTGTACGGGTTGCCCGTGAGGCTCGCGACGACGACCGCGAGGAAGGCCCCGGCGAGGAGCTGGCCCTCGATCGCGATGTTGATGATGCCCGAGCGCTCGCACAGGATCCCGGCGAGCGACCCGAAGATCAGCGGCACCGACAGCGTCAGTGCGCCAGTCAGCAGCACCGTGAGGGGCAGCGCGTTGTCGTTGCCGGCCATGACCCACACGAGGAACGCCACCAGGATCAGGAACCCGAAGACGACGGGGACCCACGTGGCGACCGTGCGGCGCGCGAGCGTCTCCCGGGTGACCCACGCGGTCAGCCCGAGCGCGAGCACCGACAGGACGATCGCGGTGAGCCGGGACGGCACCGCGAACGGGGCGATGTCCACGAGGTCACGGCTCGACGCCACGATGAACCGGGTGGTCTCGTCGGCCGGCGTGAGCAGACCGAAGACCACGAGCGAGATCAGGGAGACGACCCCGTAGACGACCGGCCCGCGCCAGCCGACCTTCGCCTGGACCATGGGGGCCGAGCCGGGCGCGTCGAGCTCGACGGGCTGCGAGGGCTGCGGGTCCGCGACGGTGCTCACGCGTGGGCCTCCTTCTTCTTCGTCGAGCCGGCGATGCCCGCGGCCCAGTGCAGCGCGGAGAACCGGCGCACGAGCGGCGGTGCCGCGATGAGCAGCACGATCGACGCCTGGATGACCTGGACGATGTCGATGGGCGTGCCCGCCGACGACTGCATGAGCGGCGAGCCGGCCCGCAGCGCGCCGAACAGCAGCGCCGCGAGGACCGTGCCGAGCGGCGTGGAGCGCCCGAGCAGCGCCACGGTGATCGCATCGAACCCGATCGACCCCGCGCTCGACGCCTGCAGCTGCTTGTCCGTGCCGAGGATCTGCGCCGCTCCGCCGAGCCCGGCGAGGCCACCGGCGACGAGCATCACGAGGACGAACATCAGGTTGACCCGGATGCCGGCCGTGCGCGCCGCGCGCTGGTTGGCGCCGACCGCCCGGAAGCGGAAGCCGAGCGTCGAGCGCTCGAGCAGCCACCAGACGCCGACGGCCGCGAGCAGCGCGAGCAGGAAGCCCGCGTGCAGCCGGAAGCTCGGCCCGAGCAGCAGCGGGAGCTGCGCGGTGTCCGCGACCGCGGGCGAGATCGGTCGCGTGCCGCCCTGCCGCAGCAGGCTCGTGGTCAGCAGGTAGGAGATGAGCTGGAACGCGATCGAGTTGAGCATGATCGTGACGATCACCTCGTTGGCGCCCGTCCGGGCCTTGAGGACGCCCGCGATCCCGGCCCACGCGGCACCGGCCGCGACGCCCGCGAGGCACGCGAGCGCGACGTGCACGCCGGCCGGGGCGTCGAACGCGATGCCGACGTACGTCGCGGCCGCGGCACCGAGGAGCACCTGGCCCTGCGCACCGATGTTGAACAGCCCCGAGCGGAACGCGACCGCGAGCCCGAGGCCCGCGAAGATGAGCGGCACGGACGCCGTCATCGTCTCGGTGATCGGCCGCACGCGGCGGAGCCCGGTCGCCTGGTAGTCGAAGATGGCGCCGCGGAACAGCGTCGAGTACGCCGCGTACACCGACTCCCACACCGCGCCGAAGAAGTCGCTCGGGCGGGCGAACAGGTAGGCGGCGGTGCGCTGCACGTCCTGGTCGGCCGCCGCCACGAGGATCGAGGAGGCGACCAGCGCCAGCACGATCGCGGTGGCGATCAGCAGCCACGAGCTGTCGAGCATCTGCTGGAGGACGCCGCGCCGCTCGTGCTCGTGCTTCGGGGTGGCGGAGGGCGCCACGAGGGTGTCGGTCACGAGAGCTCCTGGTCGGCAGCGGCGTCGGCGTCGGCGAGCGCCGTGTGGTGCTCGGCGGCCTGGACCTGGGCCTGCTGCAGCGGGACACCGGCCATCATGAGGCCGAGGACGTCGCGCGGGGTGCCGGCGGGGACGACGCCGACGATCCGCCCGCGGTACATGACGGCGATCCGGTCGGCGAGCGCGAGCACCTCGTCGAGCTCGGTCGAGACGATGATCACGGCCGTGCCGTTGTCGCGCTCGGCGACGATCCGCTTGTGCACGAACTCGATCGAGCCGACGTCGAGCCCGCGGGTCGGCTGGGACGCCACGAACAGGCACAGGGGCCGGGACATCTCGCGCGCGAGGACGACCTTCTGCTGGTTGCCGCCCGAGAGCGTGCTGATCGGGTCCTGCGCCGAGGTCATGCGGACGTCGAACTCCTGCGTGCGGGTCGCGGCGTTCTCGGCGACGCGCGCCGGGCTCAGCGAGCCGGCCTTCGCGAACGGCGGCTGCGCGTGCAGGTCGAGGATGAGGTTCTCGGCGATCGAGAAGCTCGAGATGAGCCCGTCGGTGCTGCGGTCCTCGGGGACGAACCCGACGCCGGCGCGCAGCACCTCGTCGACGCTGCGGCCGAGCAGCTCGTCGCCGTCGAGCAGCACCGAGCCCGCGGTCGCGTGCTGCAGGCCGAGGATCGTCTCGGCGAGCTCCGACTGGCCGTTGCCCTGGACGCCGGCGATCGCGAGGATCTCCCCCGCGTGCACGTCGAACGAGATGCCGTCGACGACGCGCGTCCCCACCGGGCTGATGACCGTGAGGTCGCGCACCTGGAACGTCGCGGCGCCGGGCTGCGCGGGGGCCTTCTCGACGCCCAGGCTCACCGAGCGGCCGACCATCTGCGACGCGAGCGACGTCTCGGGGTCCTGCGGGCTCGCGGTGCCGACGACCTTGCCGCGGCGGATCACGGTGATCCGGTCGGCGACGGCGCGGACCTCGCGGAGCTTGTGCGTGATGAAGACGATCGACGTCCCGGCGTCCTTGAGCTGGCGCATGATCGCGATGAGCTCGTCCGTCTCCTGGGGCGTGAGCACCGCGGTCGGCTCGTCGAGGATCAGCACGCGCGCGTCGCGCGAGAGCGCCTTGATGATCTCGACGCGCTGCTGGACGCCGACGGGCAGGTCCTCGACGAGCGCGTCCGGGTCGACGTCGAACCCGAAGCGGTCGGAGATCTGCGTGACGCGGCGGCGCGCCTCTGCGAGGTCGAGGAGGCGCCCGGCCCCGCGCACGGGCTCGTGCCCGAGGACCACGTTCTCGGCGACGGTGAACACGGGGACGAGCATGAAGTGCTGGTGGACCATGCCGATCCCGGCGGCCATCGCCTCGCCGGGCCCGCCGAACGCGACGGGGCGGTCGTCGACCAGGATCTCGCCGTCGTCGGGCGTGTAGAGCCCGTAGAGCGTGTTCATCAGGGTCGACTTGCCGGCGCCGTTCTCGCCGAGCAGGGCGTGGATCTCGCCGGGCTCGACCACGAGGTCGATGTGGTCGTTGGCCACAAGCGCACCGAAGCGCTTGGTGATGCCCCGTAGCTCGAGCTTCACGTGGACACCGCTCCTTCGTCTGGTCCTGGGTGCACCCTAGCCACGGTGTGGCCCCCCGCAGCGGCGGCGGGCCGGTGCCGGCGGGCCCGGACCCCGTCGTCCGGTGCGGGCCGTCGCGGCGCGCAGGCCGATGGCCCGGGCAGGTGCGCTCCCCGGGCCATCGGTCCGTGCTGCGGTGCGTGCGTCGTGCTGTGGTGCTGCCGTGCTGCGTGCTCGTCGTCAGCTGGTCGCGCTGACCGACTCCACGACGAGGTCGCCCGCGATGATCTGCTCGCGCAGCTCGTCGATCGTCGACTGCAGGTCCGCCGGGACGGTGTCCTCGAAGTCGTGCAGCGGGGCGATGTCCACGCCGCCGTTCTCGAGCGTGCCGACGTACGGCTCGGAGGAGAACTCGCCGTCGACCGCGGCCGAGACCGTGTCGAAGACCGAGTTGCCGATGAGCTTGATGACCGAGGTCAGCAGCAGCGACTGGTACTGCTCGTTCGACGCCTGCTCGTAGCCGTCGGAGTCGACCCAGATGACCGAGACGCCCTCGGCCTGGCTCGCGGCGTTGAGCGCACCGGCGCCCACGGGGCCCGCGACGGGGAGGATGACGTCGGCGCCCGAGGCGATGAACTGCTCGGTCGTGGTGCGGCCGGCCTCGGTGTCGGAGAAGTTCCCGATCATCGAGCCGTCCTGCGCCTCCTTGTCCCAGCCGAGGACCTTGACGGTGGTGCCGTTGTCCTCGTTGTACCGGGCGACGCCGTCGACGAAGCCGTCCATGAAGATCGTCACGGACGGGAACGGCTGACCGCCGAACGTCGCGACCGTGCCGGTCTTCGACGTGCCCGCGGCGAGGTAGCCGGCGAGGAACGCGGCCTCCTGCGTGTTGAACAGGAGCGGCTTGGCGTTCTCGAGCTCGACGGGCTGGAACGACTCGTCGGAGAACGCGCTGTCGACGAGCGCGAAGTGCAGGTCGGGGTTGGCCTCGGCCGCCGCCTGGATGGCGTCCTCGAGCGCGAAGCCGACACCGATGATGAGGTCGCAGCTCTCCTGGACCATCGAGTCGACGTTGGCCGTGTACTGGCCGGGGTCGGACGACTCGGCGGAGCGGATCTCGATCCCGAGCTCGGACTCGGCACGCTCGAGACCCTCGAAGCCGGACTGGTTGAACGACGCGTCGTCGAACCCGCCCTCGTCGGAGACCATGCAGGCCTTGAAGTCGACGCCCTCGGCGGCCGTCGTCTCACCGGTGCTGGGCGTCTCCTCCTCGGGCGCGCTGGCGCACGCGGCGAGCGTGAGGGCAAGGGCCCCGCTGAGGGCGGCCACACGGATCATCTTCTTCACGCGACACTCCTGGTTCTCGGTCGTTCGTCGGGGCCCGCGGGGCGGTCGTGCCCGACGCGACGGTGCGGCGGGCACGGACGATGCTGCCCGACGTCCATGCCCGCACAGTAGGCGGGCTCCGGTGACGGGAGTGTTACCGGCGGGTACGTCCGGGGGTTCCGTTACCCACTTGGAACATTCGCTCACGCGATGGGACGACGCGTCCCGCAACGCGGACTCACCCGGACGTGGCGCCCCGGCGCCGCACGGCACGTGCTCGTCGCCCGGTCGCCCGCGGACGAGCCTACGGCCGCCCGGCCAGGACCGCAGCGCGCGCGAGCACGAGCGCCGCGACGTCGATCGCGCGCTCGTCGACCACGAGGTCGCCCTGGTGGATGTCGTAGGTGTGGCCGCCCGGCGTGCGCGTGCCGAGCCGGGCCATCGCCCCGGGGACCTTCGTGAGGTACCACGCGAAGTCCTCGCCGCCGAGCGACTGCTCGGTCAGCACCACGGAGTCCTCGCCGATGACGTCGAGCGCGGCCGCCTCGAGGATCCCCGTGCTGCGGGCGTCGTTCTCGACGGGCGGGACGCCGCGCTGGTGCCGCACCTCGACCTCGACGTCGAACGGCGCGACCAGCTGCGCCACGGCGTCGTGGAACACGCGCGACGCGAGCTCCCAGGCCCGCACGTCGAGGCAGCGGAGCGTCCCGCGCACGGTGCCGGTCGACGGGATGGCGTTGTGCGCGGTCCCGGCCTGGACCATCCCCCACGTGAGGTTGACGCCCGAGCGCGGGTCGAGCCGTCGGCCGAGCACCGCGGGGACGCCCGTGATGACCTGGCCGAGGGCGAACACGACGTCGCCCGTGAGGTGCGGGCGGGACGTGTGGCCGCCGTCGCCCGTGATCGTCACCGTGACCTCGTCGGACGCCGAGGTGATCGGGCCGATCCGCGTGCCGACGTGGCCCACGTCGGTCTTGGGGTCGCAGTGCACCCCGAAGATCCGCCCGACGCCGTCGAGCCCGCCGGCCGCGATCACGTCGAGCGCGCCACCGGGCTGCACCTCCTCGGCCGGCTGGAAGATCAGCCGCACGCCGGTCGGGAGGTCACCGGCTTCCGCGAGCTGCGCGAGCACGAGGCCCGCCCCCAGGACGCCCACGGTGTGCACGTCGTGGCCGCACGCGTGCGCGACCCCCGGGACGGTCGACGTCCACGGCGCGCCGCACCGGTCCTGCACCGGGAGCGCGTCCATGTCGGCGCGCAGCGCGATGCGACGGCGTCCCGTCGTGACCGCACCGGGCCCGATGTCGCAGACCAGGCCCGTGCCGGGCAGCAGGTGCGGCTCGAGCCCCGCGGCGCGCAGCCGGTCCGCGACGACCTTCGTCGTGCGCTGCTCGGTGCGCCCCAGCTCGGGGTGCGCGTGCAGGTCACGGCGGATCTCGATGAGCTCGTCGTGCAGGGGCGCGAGGCGCGGGATCAGGTCGGAGCGGTCGTCAGGCACGCTCCCGAGCGTAGTCGGGCGCCCTCAGAGCAGGTCCTCGCGTCCGCGGGCGCGCCACCCGTCGACCGCCGACTTCACCGTCTGGGCGTGCGCGCGGGTCGTGACGAGCAGCGCGTCGGGGGTGTCGACGACGACGGCGTCCCGGACCCCGATCACCGTGACCGCGCGCGCCGCTCCGCCCAGCACGAGGGCGCCGGGGGCGTCGATCCGGAGCACCCCGGCGTCGTCCCCGAGCGTGCGGGAGCCGTCGTCCCCGCCCGCGGCGCCGGCTCCGGCCGGCGCTGCGAGCAGCGAGCCGAGCGACGCGAAGTCGCCGACGTCGTCCCACGTGAAGTCGCCGGGCACGACCGCGACCCCGCCCGCGGCGGCGACGGGCTCCGCGATGGCGTGGTCGATCGCGATCCTGGTGAGCCCCGGCCACACCCGCGCGAGCACCTCGGCGCGGTCCGGGCCGTCCCACGCGCGGGCGATCTCCCGCAGGCCGTCGTGCAGCGTCGGGAGCTGGGCCGCGAGGTGGTCGAGGAGCACGCGCGCCCGCACGAGGAACATGCCCGCGTTCCAGCGGTACTCCCCGGTCGCGAGGTACGCGGCCGCGGTCTCGGCGTCCGGCTTCTCGGTGAACCCCGCGGCGTGCCGTGCGCTGGGGGCGCCCTCGGCGCCGAGGGGCCCGCCCGAGCGCACGTACCCGAACGCCGTGGACGGCTCGGTCGCCGCGATGCCGACCGTGACCACGTACCCGGCCTGCGCCGCCGCGACGCCCTCGCGCACCGTCCGCTCGAACGCCTCCGCGCCGTCGATGACGTGGTCGGCCGCGAACGAGCCGAGCACGACGTCCTCGCCGTGCCGCTCGAGCAGGACCGCCGCGGCCAGGCCGATCGCGGCCATCGAGTCGCGCGGCGACGGCTCGGCGAGCACGTCGGAGGCCGCGAGCTCCGGCAGCTGCGCGGAGACGGCCGCCGCGTGCCGCTCCCCCGTGACCACGAGGACGCCGCCCGGTCCCGTCAGCGGGAGCAGCCGGTCGACCGTGCCCTGCAGCAGGGTGCGTCCCGTCCCCGTGAGGTCGAGCAGGAACTTGGGCGCACCCGCCCGCGACAGGGGCCACAGGCGGGTGCCGGCGCCGCCGGCCGGGACGACGGCGTGGAAGTGGGCGACAGGGCTGGTCATCCGGGCAGGGTACCGAGCCCCGGCCGCGCCCCGGCACGCCGCCGGACGCCGCCCCGACCTACCCTGGACCGGTGCCCGACGACCGCCCCGACGGCCCCCGCCGCGCGCCCCGCGGCCCCGAGCGCTTCCTCGTGCGGGGGCGCCTCGAGCGGCTCCCGCGCCGCCGCGCCGACCGCGACCTCGTGATCAGCTACCTCGCGAGCCGCACGCTGCCGGTGCACCAGCCCGTGACCGAGCGCGAGCTCACCGACCGGCTGGCGACGCTCGCGGCCGACCCGGTGGGGCTGCGGCGCGAGATGGTCGACGCGGGGCTCGTGACCCGCACGCGCGACGGCGCGGAGTACTGGCGCACGCACGTCACGGAGTTCGACTTCCCGTGACGGAGCGCCCCTCCTACGCCACTCCCCGCACCGGCGCGGAGGCGTCCCGGAGTGTGGACTTGCTCACAAAGTGTCATCACAAGGGCCTGCCGACCCCTGCGTGGGGCTGCGGCGTGGGAACGGGTCACTATGGTGGGAGGCGAACGGACACCGTCGTCGGACCGCGTCGTCAGAGCTGCTGCCGGGACCGGCAGCCAGCGCCGAACCAGCGGCTGGCTCGTGTCGTCGACCTGACTGTCAGGAGGCCTCCCCCGTGCCCACCGCACCGGCCGGAACGCTCTACCGAGGGCGTGAGGGCATGTGGTCGTGGGTCGCGCACCGCGTGACCGGCGTCCTGATCTTCTTCTTCCTCCTCGTGCACGTGCTCGACACGTCGCTCGTGCGCGTCTCCCCGGAGGCGTACAACGCCGTCATCGGGACGTACAAGAACCCGATCATGGGGCTCGGCGAGGCCGGCCTCGTCGCGGCGATCGTGTTCCACGCCTACAACGGCCTGCGCCTGATCCTGATCGACTTCTGGGACAAGGGCGCGAAGTACCAGCGCGTGCTGCTCTGGGTCGTGATGGGCCTGTTCGTGGTGACCATGGCCGGCTTCCTGCCGCGCCACCTGATGCACGTCTTCGGGGGCGAGTGATGACAACGACGTCCACGCCGATCCCGGCCCCCCGCTCCTCGGGCGGCCCCACGATCGTCCCCACGGTGTCCCGCAACCGGCGCACCACGCGCGGGAACACCGAGCTCTACGGCTGGCTCTTCATGCGCGTGTCGGGCGTCGTCCTGGTCGCGCTGATCTTCGGCCACCTCTTCGTGAACCTCGTCCAGGGCGAGGGCATCAACGCGATCGACTTCGGCTTCGTGGCCGGCAAGTGGTCCTCGCCGTTCTGGCAGACGTGGGACCTGCTCATGCTCTGGCTCGCGATGATCCATGGGACCAACGGCGTGCGCACGATCATCAACGACTACGCGGAGCGCGACCGCACCCGCATCGTGCTCAAGCTCGCGCTCTACACGTCGTTCGTCGTCGTGGTCGTGCTCGGCACGCTCGTCATCTTCACGTTCGACCCGTGCCCCGCGAACAGCCCCGCGGACCTCCTGCCCTCCTTCTGCACCGCCTGACGGACCGATCGTCGCCACGGCACCCGCCGCGGCACCCGCGCGCCGACGGGCACCCACTCGCCACCCGGCACCGACTCCCACACAGGAGGCATCGACACCGATGCAGACCCATCAGTACGACGTCGTCATCGTCGGTGCCGGCGGCGCGGGCATGCGCGCCGCGCTCGAGTCCTCCGACCGGGCCCGCACGGCCGTCATCTCCAAGCTCTTCCCCACGCGCTCCCACACGGGCGCCGCGCAGGGCGGCATGTGCGCCGCGCTCGCGAACGTCGAGGAGGACAACTGGGAGTGGCACACGTTCGACACCGTCAAGGGCGGCGACTACCTCGTCGACCAGGACGCCGCCGAGGTCATGGCCAAGGAGGCCATCGACGCGGTGCTCGACCTCGAGAAGATGGGCCTGCCGTTCAACCGCACGCCCGAGGGCCGCATCGACCAGCGCCGGTTCGGCGGGCACACCCGCAACCACGGCGAGGCCGCGGTGCGTCGCTCGTGCTACGCCGCGGACCGCACCGGCCACATGATCCTGCAGACGCTGTACCAGCAGTGCGTGAAGAACGACGTCGAGTTCTTCAACGAGTTCTACGTGCTCGACATCCTGCTCTCGCACGACCTCGTCGGCGGCGAGATCCCCGACGGCGAGGACGTCGCCGTGAGCGGCGTCGTGGCCTACGAGCTCGCGACCGGCGAGATCCACCTGTTCCGCGCCAAGTCGGTCGTGCTCGCGACCGGCGGCGCCGGGAAGATCTACAAGACGACGTCGAACGCGCACACCCTCACCGGCGACGGCATGGCACTCGCGTACCGCCGCGGCATCCCGCTCGAGGACATGGAGTTCTTCCAGTTCCACCCGACCGGCCTCGCGGGCCTCGGCATCCTGCTCTCGGAGGCCGCGCGCGGCGAGGGCGGCATCCTGCGCAACGGCGAGGGCGAGCGCTTCATGGAGCGGTACGCCCCGACGATCAAGGACCTCGCGCCCCGCGACATCGTCGCCCGGTCGATGGCGAACGAGGTCCGTGAGGGCCGCGGTGCAGGCCCCGACAAGGACTACGTGCTGCTCGACCTCACGCACCTCGAGCCCGCGCACATCGACGCGAAGCTCCCGGACATCACCGAGTTCGCGCGCACCTACCTCGGCATCGAGCCCTACACCGAGCCTGTGCCCGTCTACCCGACCGCGCACTACGCGATGGGCGGCGTCCCGACCAACATCGAGACCGCGGTGCTGCGCAACAACACCGACTTCGTGCGCGGGCTGTTCGCGGCCGGCGAGGTCGCGTGCGTCTCGGTGCACGGCTCGAACCGCCTCGGCACCAACTCGCTGCTCGACATCAACGTGTTCGGCAAGCGCGCCGGGCTCGCCGCCGCGGCCTACGCCTCGACGGCCGACTGGGTCGAGGTCCCCGAGGACCCCGAGACCGGCGTCGTCGCCGAGCTCGAGGAGATGCGCGCCCGCGCCGTCGGGGACCGCGTCGCCGACGTCCGCCGCGACCTGCAGCAGACCATGGACGCGAACGCCCAGGTGTTCCGCACCGAGGAGTCGCTCATCCAGGCGCTCAAGGACGTGCGCGAGCTCCAGGCGCGCTACCGCAACGTCTCGGTCCAGGACAAGGGCCGGACGTTCAACACCGACCTGCTCGAGGCGCTCGAGCTCGGCTTCCTGCTCGACATCGCCGAGGTCGTCGTCGTGGGTGCCCTCAACCGCCAGGAGTCGCGCGGCGGGCACTTCCGGGAGGACTTCCCGGCCCGCGACGACGAGGCGTACATGCAGCACACGATGGCCTACCGGCGCCCCTCGGGCGTCGCCGCGCCGTCCACCCCGGTGAGCGTGGAGGCGGCCGCCGCGGTCGCCGCCGAGACGCCCGGCACCCATGACGTCGCGCTCGGGTACAAGCCCGTGGTCGTGACCCGCTACCAGCCGATGGAGCGCAAGTACTGATGACGACTCAGCTCGACGACTCCCCCGGCACCTCGTCGACGCCGGACACCAAGGTCGGCGCGATCCCGAGCTTCGACGTGACGCTCAAGATCCGCCGCTACACGCCCGAGACGCACGGCGACGAGGCGTACTGGCAGGAGTTCACGGTCACGGTGCACGGCACCGACCGTCTCCTCGACGCGCTGCACAAGGTCAAGTGGGACCTCGACGGCTCGCTGACGTTCCGCCGCTCGTGCGCGCACGGCGTGTGCGGCTCGGACGCGATGCGGATCAACGGCCGCAACCGGCTGGCGTGCAAGACGCTGCTCAAGGACCTCAACCCGAGCAAGCCGATCACGGTCGAGCCCATCAAGGGCCTGCCGGTGATCAAGGACCTCGTGGTCGACATGGAGCCGTTCTTCGCGTCGTACCGCGAGATCATGCCGTTCCTCATCACGACGGGGAACGAGCCGACCAAGGAGCGGCTGCAGTCCGCTGCCGAGCGCGAGCGGTTCGACGACACCACGAAGTGCATCCTGTGCGCCGCGTGCACGTCGTCGTGCCCGGTGTTCTGGACCGACGGGCAGTACTTCGGCCCCGCCGCGATCGTCAACGCGCACCGGTTCATCTTCGACAGCCGCGACGAGGGCGGCACGCAGCGGCTCGAGATCCTCAACGACAAGGAGGGCGTCTGGCGCTGCCGGACGACCTTCAACTGCACCGAGGCCTGCCCTCGCGGCATCGAGGTCACCAAGGCGATCAAGGAGGTCAAGCGCGCGATGATCACCCGCGCGTTCTGACCGCCCGCACGACCGCGACGACGGCCCTGCCCCGGGCGGCTCACCACGAGCCCTCCGGCGCGGGGCCTCGTGCGTCTCAGCGCCTGACGGCTGCTGCCGCGGCGGCTGCCGCGTCCCGCTGCGGTGACGCGGCCGCGGGCGCACCCTCGGTGCGCGACGCAGGCTCCTCCGGGCAGTCCGGCGCGGCGTCCGGCAGCGGCGGGTCCGCCGTCCACGCGGCCGCGAGCAGCACGATCCGGGCGATGAGGTTCATCCACACGAGCAGCGTCACGATCACGGTGAACGACGCGAAGAGGGCGTTGCGGTCCACGCTGCCGGCGACGACGGACGTCCCGAGGAGCCGCACGACCCCGATCCCGGTCGCGGCGATGATCGCGCCGCCCCGCAGGTCGACCCAGTCGGGCCGCTGCCCGGCGAGCACGTAGACGAGCAGCAGGAACGTCGCGCCGTCGACCACGAACGCCACGGCGATGCCGAGGACGCGCACGACGACACCGGTGGTCTCCTCGAGCCCGAGGAGGTCCAGGAGCCAGTCGGCAGCGGTCGTGACAGCCACGCTGAGCACCGCGGACACCAGCACCGCGAACGCCATGCCCGCGAACCCCACGACGGCGCGCAGCCGGCTCTGGAAGATGTTGCCGTCGTCCCCGCCGAGGGCGTCGAACATCGCCCGGACGGCGGTGCGCATGGCGGCCACGGCCGTGGTCGCGCTCACGACCAGCACCACCACGGCGATGATGCCGGCGACACTCAGCCCGGCGGTCAGGACGAGGTCCTCGGGCTTGATCAACCCGTCGTCGGCCCCGGTGTCCACCAGCCCCGGGAAGGTCGCGGAGATCGTCGCCAGGACGTCGTCCCGCAGCCCGACGTTGCGCCCGAGGAACGTCATGAACAGGGTGTACCCGAGCGTCAGGCCCGCGAACACCGAGAACAGCGCCGCGTAGGCGATACCGCCGCTGAGCACCCCACCACCGGCAGCACCGAACCGTGCCTGTGCTCGGGCCGCGCGGGTCTGCTGCCACCACGCGAACAGCGCCTTGGCCCGCGCGAGGATGCTCTGCTTCACGCGCGCCACGGGACGCAGCCCCGCGGCGACGTCGGCACGGTCGGTGACCGTGGCGTGCGCCTTCCCGGCCCCCCGGGCGGCGCGGGCCTCGTCGGTGCTCACCATGCACCGACCCTAGGAGCGGCGTGACCGCCCGGCATCCGGAGCGGCCCGCGTCGTGCTGTGCCACCCGCACGCGCCCGGACCGGGGCGCGGTGGCCGACCCGGTCCGCGCGGCTCGCCGGGTCTGCTCAGCCCGTGGAGGCGGCGACCGGCCGCCCGGCGAGCGCGAAGTCGCGCACGGGGCGCCACACCTCGTCGTCGCCGTGCTCGAACGACTGGATCGTCGCGACCTCGAACGACGCGTCGAAGTCGACGAGCTCGTCGAACGCCCGGTCGAGGCTCGCGTCCGGGACCTCGTGCGCGACCGTGACGTGCGGGTGGTAGTTGAAGCGCAGCTCCTGCGCGAGGGGCCCGGAGCGGACGTCGCGCTCGAGGCCCTCGCAGCCGGCGATGCCGTCGGCGACCTGCACGAACACGACCGGCGAGACCGGCCGGAACGTCCCGGTGCCCCGCAGGTGCACGACGAACGGCTGGTGCCGCGCCGCGACGCGGGTCAGGTGCTCCTCGACCAGGGCGACGTCGGCGAGGTCCACGACGGTCGGCCCGAGCAGCGTGATGTGCGGCGGGATGAGCGGGGCGGCGGGGTCGCCGAAGCGCCCGCGCGCGGCCTGGAGCTCCGGTCCGAACGGCGCGGGCACCGTGATCGCGACGCCGATCCGGACCTGGTCCTCGGTGCGCGGCGGAAGCCTCACGCGCGCACCCGCACCCGCCGCCGGAGCAGACCCGTGCGGTCGTAGATGCGCTCGAGCGTCGCCCGGGCGAGGTCCTGCGCGCGCTCGGCACCGTCGGCGAGCACGTCGTCGAGCGCCGCCGGGTCGGCGAGGTAGCCGTTCGCCCGCTCCTGGAAGGGCCGCAGGAAGTCGACGACGACCTCGGCCAGGTCCTTCTTCAGGTCGCCGTAGCCACGGCCCGCGTACTCGGCCTCGATCGTGGCGACGTCACGGCCCGTGAGCGCCGAGTAGATCGTCAGGAGGTTCGCGATGCCGGGCTTGGCCTCGGGGTCGAACCGGATCTCCCGCTCGGCGTCCGTGACCGCCGAGCGGATCCGCTTGGCCACGACCTTGGGGTCGTCGAGCAGCTCGATGATGCCGTTCGGGTTCGCCGACGACTTGCTCATCTTCGCCGTCGGCTCCTGCAGGTCGTAGATCTTCGCCGTCGCGCGCACGATGTGCGCCTCGGGGACGACCGCGGTGCCGGCACCGAAGCGCGCGTTGAGGCGCTGCGCGAGGTCGCGCGTGAGCTCGAGGTGCTGGCGCTGGTCCTCGCCCACGGGCACGAGGGCCGTGTCGTAGAGCAGGATGTCCGCCGCCATGAGGACCGGGTACGTGAACAGGCCCACGGTCGTGCCCTCGGCGCCGTAGCGGCCGGACTTGTCCTTGAACTGCGTCATCCGGCCGGCCTCGCCGAAGCCGGTGTGGCACGACAGGACCCACGCGAGCTCGGCGTGCTCGGGGACGTGCGACTGCACGAACAGGATCGACCGCTCGGGGTCGACGCCGGCCGCGAGGTACTGCGCGGCCGTCCTGCGGGTCCGGTCGCGCAGCACCGCCGGGTCGGGCGACACCGTGAGCGCGTGCAGGTCCACGACGCAGTAGAGCGCGTCGTACGACTCCTGCAGCGCGACCCACTGGGTCAGCGCGCCGAGGTAGTTGCCGAGGTGGAGCGAGTCGGACGTGGGCTGCATCCCCGAGAAGATGCGTGCTCGCTGCGTCGCAGAAGACATTGCGCCATTCTGTCAGGCGCAGAGGCGTGCTGAGGCCCAGGACGGGCCGGTCGCCGGCCCCGCCGGGCCGCGGGCGTGCCCGGGACGGCTCAGGTGGCCTCGTCGTCGAACGGGGCGGGCTCCCCCGCCCGGAGGTCGGCAGCCTCACGAGGGCCCCGCGTCGTCGAGCCGTTGCGCGCCGCGTACGCCGCCGCAGAGCCCGCGACCGCACCGGGACGCTCACCGCGGCCGGGCGTCACGTCGTCGAGCAGCGCCTCGCGGACGATGCGGCGCGGGTCGTAGCGGCGCGGGTCCAGCGCCGCCCAGTCGACGTCACGGACCTCGTCGCCGAGCTCCTCGTCGACGCGCTCCTTGGTGTCCCGCAGGAACACACGCGCGCGCCGCGCCCACCGGCCGAGCTGCTCGGCGTACGCGGGCAGGCGCTCCGGCCCGATGACGAGGACGGCGACGATGAGCAGGACGATGAGCTCGCCGCCGTTGATGTCGAACACGGGCTCAGGCTACCCCGGCGCCGGTCGCCGGTCGTCGTGCGCCGGGACGCGAGGTCGCGCAGCCCGATGTCACCCCGGCCGGCCCCACCCCGGACGTCGCAGCGGCAGCCGCGCGGCGTCCGGGGTGCGGCCGCCGGCTCACTCCGGCGCGGACTCGTCGAGCACGACCCGGACGTCGCGCTCCTCCGAGCCGGTGCGCACGCGCAGCACGATCGTCTCGCCCGGGGTCTTCGCGCGGATCGCCACGATGAGCTCGTCGGGCTCCGTGACGGGCCGGCCGTCGATCGCGACGATGACGTCGCCGCGGCGGATCCCCGCACGGTCCGCGGGTCCGCGCGGCGTGACGGGCGGGGTGTCGCCCCGCTGCTCCGTCGCGACCTGCACGCCCTCGCCGGTGTACGCCTGGTCGAGCAGGACCCCGATGATCGGGTACGTCGCCGCGCCCGTCTCGATGAGCTGCTCGGCGGTGCGCCGGGCCTGGTTCGAGGTGATCGCGAAGCCGAGGCCGATGCTGCCGCCGGCCGAGCTCAGGGCCCCCGGCGGCTGTGCGATCGCGGAGTTGATGCCGACGACCTCGCCCGCCGCGTTGACCAGCGGGCCGCCCGAGTTCCCGGGGTTGATCGCGGCGTCGGTCTGGATCGCGTTGATGAACGCGGTCTCCTGCTCGCTGCCCGCGGACACCGGGCGGTTGAGCGCGCTCACGATGCCGGTCGTCACGGTGCCCTCGAGGCCCAGCGGCGCGCCGATCGCGATGACGGGGTCGCCCACCACGACGTCGTCCGAGTCCCCGAGCACGAGCGGCACGAGCCCGGACCGCTCGACCTTGAGCACCGCGATGTCGTACTCGGGCGTCCGCCCGACGATCGTCGCCGGCTCCTCGCTGCCGTCGGCGAACAGCACGCTCGTCGACGCCCCGGCCGTCGCACCGGACTCGACGACGTGGTTGTTGGTCAAGATGTAGCCGTCCTGGCGGAGCACGAGGCCCGAGCCGGTCGCGGTCCCGTCCGCGCCGGCGACCTCGATGGACACGACGCTGGGCAGCACGGTCGCCGCGACCCCGGCGACGCTCTCCGGTGCACGGTCGCCCGCGCCGGTGCCGACCGCGGCGGGCAGCCCGGCGTCGGCGACCTGGCCGTCGTCGAGCAGGCGCGGCGCGAGGATGCCCCCGGTCGCGCCGGCGAGCAGCGCGATCGCGGCGAGACCCGCGGCCCAGCCGAACGACAGGCCGCGGCGGCGCTCGGGGCGCGCGGGGGCGTCCCGCTGCGGCTCGGGCAGCGGACCGGGGAAGCCGCCGTGCCAGGCGCTGGACTGCGGCGCACGGCCCGACGGCGCACGGAACGGGGCCGTGCCGGGCGCGCCGTAGGGCGAGGCCCCGTAGGCGGGCGCACCGGTCGGAGGTCCGTAGGAGGGTGCGGCGTACGGGGACGGCGCCGGGGCGGACGCGGCCGGGCGCACCGGCTGCACGGGTGCCGGCGACGCGAACGACGGCGGCGCGAACGGGTTCGCGGGCTGCTCGGGCGACGTCATCGGTTCAGGAGCGCTTCGGTCACGGTGTCCCATCCTCGGGTGATGCGGGCCGGGACCCCGTCGTCGAAGCCCTCGCCCGGGAACTCGGCGACGACCGACTCGACGTCGCGCGACGTGCTCGCCGAGACGACCTCGACCACGGTGTCGCCCGACTGCCAGGCAGCGTGCCACGGATGCGTCGACAGGACGTAGACCGTCCGGTCGCCGAGGGTGCGGGGCGTCGCGCCCTCGAGCGCGTCCACGTCGAGGCGCCCGTGCTGCTCGGTCACGACGACCGTGCCGCTGGGCCCGGTGAGGTCGATCTCGACCGTGTCGCGCGCGTCGAGGCGCACCGCCGTCACGTCCCAGCCGGCGGGCAGCTCGACCGGGCACGTCCAGCCGCTTGCGCGCAGGCGCTCGAGCTGGTCGACGGTCGACGGGGCCGCGACGGGTGCGCCGCGGGTGAGCGCGGCCTCGGCGAAGCGCTGCGTGCCAGGGGTCGCCTCGCCGAGCAGGCTCAGGGCCTGCGCCGGGTGGCTGGACGGCACGACGGGCGGCCGGTCGCCGAGCGCGAAGAGCATCGCGGCGACCGCCCCGAGGCCCGCGAGCGAGCCGGCGGCGATGCGCGCCCCGGACCTGCGCCGCTCGAGGTCGCCGGTGAGCGTGCGCGGGTGCGAGGTGAGGCGCGACCCGCCCGCGGGCGTCGCCCGCGCCGCGCCCGGGGACGCGAACGGGTCGCAGCGCTGCATCGGGGCGCGCGGCGGCGTGTCCGGCGCGAGTGAGAGCAGGCGCGCGGTCAGGTCGGCGGTCGGGGTCACGTCGTCCGCGGCGGCGAGCGCCCGCCGTGCGGCACGGGCCGCCGCGAGCTCACCGGCGCACTGCGGGCAGGTGGCGACGTGCGCGAGCGCACGCTCGGCCGCCGCCGGCGCGAGCTGCCCGTCGGCGAGGGCGCTGATCCGCGACCCCAGGTGGCTCACGGCGCCCCGACCCGCTCGGTCGGCTCCCCGGTCGGACCAACGGCGTCCTCGTCGTGCGTCAGCGGGGCCCTGTCCTGCAGCGCGACGCGCAGCCGCGCGCGGGCCCGGTGGATGCGCGAGCGCACGGTGCCCATCTTGATCCCGAGCGTCACCGCGATCTCCTCGTACGACAGCCCCTCGATGTCGCACAGCACGACGGCCGCGCGGTACTCGGGCGGCAGGTCGTCGAGCGCGCGCTGCACGTCGTAGTCGAGGTTGCCGTGCTCGAACGCGCGCTCGGGCGCGTGCGGACCCTCGACGGCCGCGGGGAAGCGGTCGGCGTCGTCCCCCATCGCGTCCATCCGGATGCGCTGCTTGCGGCGCACCTGGTCGAGGAACAGGTTCGTGGTGATGCGGTGCAGCCAGCCCTCGAACGTGCCCGGCGTGAAGCTCGACAGCGAGCGGAACACCCGGACGAAGACCTCCTGCGTGAGGTCCTCGGCGTCGTGCTGGTTGCCCGTGAGCCGGTAGGCGAGGCGGTACACGCGCGCGGAGTGCACGCGGACGATCTCCTCCCAGGACGGAGCCACCCACGGCTCGTCGGGGATGGTGGTCGTCATGCGGTTCCTCTCGTCGTCCTGATGACCCAGTGTCCCAGGACCGGGCGAGCCGCGCTCACCACGGGGGTGCGACGGCCGGCGCACGGGGCCGTGCGTGTTCGCTACCCGTGCGAACGCCCGTCCGCGCGATTTCGTTCCGCCGGGTCGCGATCGGCGTCCCGCGGTCCGTCGGGGCCCCGGACTAGGCTCGGCCGGGAGGGCCCCCGCAGCCCGGGAGCGGACCGGGGCAGCCCTCGTGCACGACACCGACGAGCCGAGGAGGCGGACCATCTCGAACGACAAGGCCCAGAGCTGGGTCTACTGCGAGGGCTTCGTGCCCGAGGACGCGACGCTGCTGCGCGCGCGCGAACGCGCGGGCCAGCTGGGCTGCACGCCCGTCCTCCCGGGCTCGGGCGCCGTGCTGAGCGTGCTCGCCGCCGCCGCGCAGGCCCGCGCCGTCGTCGAGGTCGGGACCGGTGCGGGCGTCGGCTCGCTCTACCTGCTGCGCGGCATGCCCGAGGACGGCGTCCTCACGACCATCGACGTCGAGGTCGAGCACCAGCGCGCCGCGAAGGAGGCGTTCGCCGAGGAGGGCCTGCGCACGACGCGCACGCGCACCATCTCGGGCCGCGCGCTGGACGTGCTCCCACGCCTGACCGACGGCGGCTACGACCTCGTCTTCGTCGACGCGGACAAGGAGAACCTGCTGGGGTACGTGGAGCAGGCGCTGCGGCTCCTGCGCCGGGGCGGGGTGCTCGCGGTCGACAACGCCCTGTGGCACGACCGGGTGCCCGACCCCGCACGGCGCGACGAGGTCACGACGATCGTGCGCGAGGTCGGCCGGGTCGTGCGTGAGGACGACCGCCTCGTGCCGGCGCTGCTGCCGACCGGCGACGGGCTGCTGACGGCCGTCAAGCGCTGAGCGCACCACAGCGCGGCGAGCGAGGCCGGTCCTCCGAGCGCCGCGAAGTCCGTCCAGCGCCGGGAGCCGGGGGCGGTCCAACGCCGTGGTCAGTCCGGTGCGGGTCCGCCCAGCGCCGCGGTCAGTCCAGCGCCGCGAGGTACCGCAGGAGCAGACGTGCGCCGTAGCCGGTCGCGCCCTCGGTGACCTCGTGCTTGTCCGACGCGGAGCGCCCCGTGCCGGCGATGTCCAGGTGCGCCCACCGGCGGGTGCCCACGAACTCGCGCAGGAACAGCGCGGCCGTGATGGACCCGCCGCCGGTCCGCCCGTCGCTCGGCACGTGCCGCAGGTCCGCGACCTCCGAGCGCAGCGCCGACCGGTAGTCCTCGACGAGCGGCATGTGCCACACGGGCTCGCCCGACTCCGCGGCGGCGGCCTCGAGTGCGGCGACGAGCCCGGCGTCGTTGGCGTAGAGCGCGGCGTGCTGGCGCCCCAGGCCGACGCTCGCGGCACCGGTCAGCGTCGCGACGTCGACGAGCACGTCGGGCGCGAGCTCGGCGTCCGCCCACGCGAGCGCGTCCGCGAGCACGAGGCGGCCCTCGGCGTCGGTGTTGGCGACCTCGACGGTCGTGCCGCCGTGGATGCGCAGGACGTCGGCCGGGCGGTAGGACGCGGCGCCGACGTGGTTCTCGGCGAGCGGCAGGACCGCGGTCACGCGGTGCGGCAGCCCGGACGCCGCGGCGCCGAGCACGACCGCGAGCGCGACGGCGGCGCCCGCCATGTCGGTCTTCATCGGGACCATGGCCTCGCGCGGCTTGATCGAGAGGCCGCCCGTGTCATACGTGATGCCCTTGCCCACGACGACGACGTGCTGCGGCGCGCGGCCGCTCACGGCGGCCGGCGTGTACTCGACGACGACGAGCCGGGGCGGCGACGCCGAGCCGGCGCCGACCGCGAGGATGCCGCCGAACCCCTCGGCGGCGAGCTCGGCGGGTCCGCGCACGTGCACGGTGAGCCCGGCGTCGCGCGCCAGGCGGCCGGCCTCGTCCGCGACCCACTCGGGGTTCTTGGTGCTCGACGGGATGTTGGCGAGGTCACGCACGAGCCACGTCGCGGTCGACCCGACCACGGCGTGCTGCACGGCGGCCTCGACGTCGGGGCCGTGCCCGGCGTCGCCCCCCAGGACGAGCAGCTCCTGCGCGGGCGCCTGGCGCTGCTCCGACTCCGGGGTGGATGCCGCGGCAGTGGGCATGCGGTACGCCGCGAGCTGGTAGCCCTCGACCAGCGCCGCGACGCGCGCCGCGGACGTCGGTCCGTGCTCCGCGGCGACCGACGTTACGACCCGCCCGAGCCCGCGGGTCGCCCGGGCCAGCGCGGCGCCCGCACGGCGCAGGTCGGCGGGCGTGCCGGCGCCCACCCCGACGAGCACGAGGCGCGACGGGAGGCCGGACCAGGGCAGCGGGGCGGATCCCACCGGGCGCGGCAGGTGCACGGTGTGCGCCTCGCCCGCGGCGCCGGTCAGGCCGGCCCGTTCCGCGAGCTCCGCGAGGTCGATGCCGTAGCGCGCGGCGGCGTCCGCCGTCCCCGCACGGGGCTGCAGGTCCGTCTCGCCCGGCGCCGCGGGGGCGACGGGCACGGCGAGGGCGTCGACCCCCTCGCCGCCCAGGAGGTCGGTGGTGGCGACGGAACCCTCGGCGAGGGTCACGCGGGGGGGCGTGCGCCCGACGGAGGCGCCGCCGCGCGGCTCGGGTCGGGTCGTCACGACGTCAGGACACGACCGAGGTCAGCGCCTCACCCAGCTCCTGCGCCTCGACGGCGTTGAGCTCGACGACCAGCCGGCCACCGCCCTCGAGCGGGACGCGCATGACGATGCCGCGACCCTCCTTGGTCACCTCGAGCGGGCCGTCACCGGTCCTCGGCTTCATCGCGGCCATGGGGGGCTCTCCTTCACGTCGTTCCTCCCGACCGCCGACCGCGGCGACGGCGGCGGCGTGGGCCGGGCACGTCGACCACGGCCGCAGGGGCCGGATGTCCATCGACCATTCTAGGTCACACGTCCGACCTGTCCGGGGCACTCGGGGCCGCGCGACCTGCGGCGGCACCCCGGCGGGCGTCACCGGGGCCGTCGCAGCGGGCGTCGCCGACGGGCACGGCGCCGGCGCGCGTCCCGCGCGGCCCGGCCGAGGACGCCCCGCGCCGCGCGCGGGCGCCCGGCGCGCCGGGGCTCACGGGGGCCAGCCGGTCGGCGGGGTGAGCCGCCACATGTTGTAGACCCAGACGACGTGCAGCGTCCCCATGAGCACGACCACGAACGCGAACCAGGCGCGCCGGGCCGCGACGGGACGCGTCACGAGGCCCGCGGTCACCGCACCGAGCGGGAACGCGAGGAGCAGGAAGCGCGCGAGGCTGCTGCCCGGCTCGATCGCCGCGACGATGTACAGCAGGTACGCGGCCGACCACGCGTGCAGCTCGTTGCCGAGCCGCCACGCCGCGGGGACCACGAGCGTCGCGATCACGAGCGCGAAGCCCGCGACGAGGACCCAGGGCGCCCAGTCACCGAACCAGAAGCGGGACACGTACCCCCAGGGCTCGAACGGCGCGATCTCCCGGACCCCGCGCCAGGCGCCCTGCGTCTGGAGGTAGCCGTCGGGCTCCCCGGTCATCCAGCCGCAGATCAGGGGCCACGCGACGCCCGAGACGGCCGCGGTCACGGCGAGCAGCCCGAGCCCCGCGACGTCCCGCCGCCCGAGGCGGTCCGTCCCGCGCCGGGCACCCCACCAGCGGACCAGGGCGTGCACCACGACGACCGCGGCCATCGGCAGCGCGACCGCGCGCGTGAAGCCGAGCGCGAGCACCACGAGCGACGCCCAGGCGTAGCGCCGCTCCACGACCAGCAGCAGCGCCGACGCTACGAGCAGCAGCGCGAGGGACTCGGTGTACGCGACCTGCAGGACGGCGGCGGTCGGGAACAGCCCGAGCAGCGCGACCGTCGCGAGCGGCAGCCCCGGGCGGGCGGCGGCGGCCCGCGGCGCACCCCGCTCGACGAGCCGGTGCACGACGACCGCGGCCGCGCAGCCCAGCACGAGCGCGACGAGCGGCGCGACGACGTACCAGTCCGCGCGGGTCACGAGCATCACGCCGCGCACGATCATCGGGAACAGCGGGAAGAACGCCCACGGGTTCTGCTGGACGAGGCCGTCCTCGCCGCGCGGCAGCTCCGCCGGGTACCCGTCCTCCGCGATGCCGCGGTACCAGCTCGCGTCCCACATGAGCCCGGTGAACTGCAGGTACGACGGCCGGGCCGCCGTCCAGTAGTTCTCGACCTGGAGCTGCGCGACGGAGACGAGGACGACGGCCGAGAACGCGCGCGTGAGCGCGTAGAGCGAGAGCGCCTGGGCCCAGCCGGGCCACGTCCGGGGGTCGGTCACGCTGCGCGGGCGCGCCGGGCGCGGACCGGGAGCAGGCGACGCGTCCGTCGTGCTCGCGTCCGCGGGTCCGTCGACCCGGACCCTCGCGAGCGCGGCACCCGTCGGCGCGGACGCCGTCGTGCCCGACGGCTCGCCCGACGCCGGTGCCGGGTTGTCGGTGCTCATGCCAGTCCTCTCACGGCGCGCACGGGCAGCGCGTCGCCTCGGATCGCCGCGACCATGTCGAGGGTCCGCCGGGTCGCGCGCACGTCGTGCACCCGGAACACCCGGGCGCCGAGCCACGCCGCGACCGACGTCGCGGCGAGCGTACCCTCGAGCCGCTCCTCGGGGGGGAGGTCGAGCGTCTCCCCCACGAAGTCCTTGCGCGACAGCGCCATGAGCACCGGGTGCCCGAGGGCGACGAGGGCCTGCGTGCGGCGCACGAGGTGCAGCGAGTGCCACGTGTTCTTGCCGAAGTCGTGCGTCGGGTCGACGAGCACGCTCCCGGGCGGGATGCCGAGCCCGACCGCGCGCTCGGCGGCGCGGCGCAGGGTCGCGACGACGTCGAGCACGACGCCGTCGAGCGGGTCCACGTCCGGCCCTGTCCCGGGCGGCAGGAGGTCGGGCAGGGGGTCCGGCAGCGGGTACTGGACGCGCAGCGGGTCGGTCCGCGGGGCCGCTCCCCCGGTGTGCGAGCACACGACGCCGAGCCCGTGCTCGGCGGCGACCTCGACGAGGCGCGGGTCGTGGCCGGCCCACGTGTCGTTGACCAGGTCGGCACCCGCGAGCGCCGCGGCCCGGGCGACCTCGGCGCGCCACGTGTCGACCGAGACGAGCAGGTCGGGGTGACGTGCCCGCACGCGCTCGACGAGCGGCAGCACGCGCGCGAGCTCCTCGGCGACGTCGACGCGCGGACCGCGCCCGGCGCGCACCCCGCCCAGGTCGACGAGGTCGGCGCCCTCCTCCTCGGCGCGCGCGACCGCGGCGTCGGCGGAGCGCTCGTCGTGGCGCGCCGCGGCGTAGAACGAGTCGGGCGTCCGGTTCACGACGGCCATGACGACCGGGTGGGCCGGCCCGAACGTCCGGCCGCGGAGCACGACGTCGGCCCCCGCCGCCGGCACCGGCCCGGGTGGCGAGGTGCTCATGCCCGGCCCACGGGTCAGCGCCCGCGCTCGGGGTGCCGTGGAACGCCGCCGGCGCGCGGCACGGCGGAGACGGGCGTGCGCCCGCACGTCGGCACGGTCACCGGGGGCTCTGCGCGGCAGCCTGCTGGTCGGCCGCGAGCGCCTGCGTCGCCGCCCGCTCGGCCTCCCGCAGCGCGGCGCCGTGGTCCGTGACGATCTTCACGGCCTCGTCGGCGTCGTCCGTGACGCGCAGCAGCTCGAGGTCGACGGCGCTGATCGTGCCGCGCGCGAGGACGGGCCCGCGCAGCCAGTCGAGCAGCCCCGACCAGTAGTCGCTGCCGAGCAGGATGATCGGGAACTCGGTGACCTTGTGCGTCTGGACGAGCGTGAGCGCCTCGAACAACTCGTCGAACGTACCGAAGCCGCCGGGCAGGACCACGAAGCCCTCGGCGTACTTCACGAACATCGTCTTCCGCGCGAAGAAGTACCGGAAGTTCACGCCGAGGTCGACGTAGCGGTTCATGCCCTGCTCGAAGGGCAGCTCGATGCCGAGCCCGACCGACAGCCCGCCCGCCTCCTTGGCGCCCTTGTTGGCGGACTCCATGATCCCGGGGCCGCCGCCGGTGATGACCGCGTAGCCGGCCTCGACGAGCTTGCGCCCCACGGACTCGCCGAGCGCGTAGTCGGGGTGGTCGACGGGCGTGCGCGCCGAGCCGAAGACGCTCACGGCCGGGCCGACCTCCGCGAGCGCCCCGAAGCCCTCGACGAACTCGCTCTGGATGCGCATGACCCGCCAGGGGTCGCCGTGGATCCACGAGGCGCCCTCGGAGCGGGAGAGGAGGCGCTGGTCCGAGGTCTCGGACGGGACCTGGTCGCCGCGCAGCAGCACGGGACCCTTGCGGTAGCCGTCGCCGGGGCGGGCGATGCCGTCGTCACTCGTCATGGCACCGACTCTAGGCGGCGCACCGCGGCGTCGCGTGCCGACCAGGGGGCCGCGCGACTGCCCGCGGCCGGGCTGCGGGCGGGCCGTCGGACGTGCGGTCCCCGGACCGCCCGGGTGGCGGCCGTCGGGCCGGCCGGGAGGCCCGGCCCGCTCGCTCGGGCGGCCCGGCGGTCAGGCCGTGAGCCAGGACCGCAGCGCGTCGTAGCAGGACCGGAGCTGCCACACGGGCAGCCGCTCGTCGTCCTTGTGGGCGAGCATCGGGTCGCCGGGCCCGAAGTTCACGGCGGGGATCCCGAGCGAGGAGAACCGCGCGACGTCCGTCCAGCCGTACTTCGGGGCCGGCGCGCCCCCGGTGACCGCGAGCACCGCGTCGGCGAACGCGGCCGCCGTCGGGTCGTCGAGCCCGGGGCGCGCACCGGCGGCCGCGTCGGTGAGGACCACGTCGTACCCGTCGAGCAGCTCACGCACGTGCGCGAACGCCTCGTCGACCGACCGCGACGGCGCGAACCGGTAGTTGACCGTGACGACGCAGCGGTCCGGGATGACGTTCGTCGCGGTCCCGCCGCTCACGAGGACGGCGTTGAGGCTCTCGCGGTACACCAGGCCGTCGACGTCGACCGACCCGGGCTCGTAGGCGGCCAGCCGGCGCAGGACCTCGGCGGCGGCGTGGATCGCGTTGACCCCGGCCCACGCGCGTGCCGAGTGCGCCGCGACCCCCGTGAGCGTCACCTCGGCGCGCAGCGTCCCGTTGCAGCCGCCCTCGAGCCCGCCCGCCGTCGGCTCGCACAGCACCGCGAAGTCCGCCTCGAGCCACTCAGGGTGCTCACGGGCGATCCGGCCCAGCCCGTTGAGCGAGGCCTCGACCTCCTCGTGGTCGTAGAACACCCAGGTGACGTCGCGCGTCGGCTCCGTGAGCGCCGCCGCGAGCGCGAGCTGCACCGCGACGCCGCCCTTCATGTCGACCGTCCCGCGTCCCCACAGCTCGGCGTGCGCGCCCTCGCCGACGAGCCGCGTCGGGAGGTTGTCCGCGATCGGCACGGTGTCGATGTGCCCGGCGACGACGACCCGCGAGGACCGGCCGAGCCGCGTGCGCGCGACCACCGCGTCCCCGTCGCGGAGGACCTCGAGGTGCGTGAACGCGCTCAGCGTCGCCTCGATCGCGTCGGCCAGGGCCGTCTCGTCGCCGCTCACCGAGGGCAGGTCGCACACCGCGCGGGTCAGGGCGGTGAGGTCCACCCGCAGGTCGAGCGGCGCCGCGGCGACCGCGGCCGGGTCGGCGGGTGCCCCGGGGACGGGCTCGCCGGTGGGGCGCTCGGGCACGGCGGGCACGGTCTGCGGGGCGTCGGTCACGTCACCGACCCTACCGACGCGCCGTCTAGGGTTGTCGCCATGACTGCGCGTTCCGCCTGGGGCTTCGGGCTGGCCTCCGTGACCGACGACGGCACGACCCTCGACACCTGGTACCCCGCGCCGGCGCTCGGGTCCGCGCCCGAGGGCGCCGCCACACCGGCAGGGCTGACCGCCGCCGAGCGCCGCGACGACGCCCGCGGGGTGACGACGCGCGTCGTGCTCACCGAGGTCGACCTCGACGCCGCGCCCGCGACGACCGAGGACGCCTACCTGCGCCTCCACCTGCTCTCGCACCGCCTCGTCGCGCCCCACGGGCAGAACCTCGACGGGATCTTCGGCGTGCTGCCGAACGTCGTGTGGACCGACGCGGGCCCGTGCGCGGTCGACGGCTTCGAGGACACGCGCGTGCGGCTGCGCGCGGCGACCGGCCGGCCCGTGACCGTGCTGTCGGTCGACAAGTTCCCGCGCATGCTCGACTACGTCGTCCCCTCGGGCGTCCGGGTCGCCGACGCGGACCGCGTGCGGCTCGGCGCGCACCTCGCCGCCGGCACGACCGTGATGCACGAGGGCTTCGTCAACTTCAACGCCGGGACGCTCGGCACGTCGATGGTCGAGGGCCGGATCTCCGCGGGCGTCGTCGTCGGGGACGGCAGCGACGTCGGCGGTGGCGCGTCCATCATGGGGACGCTCTCGGGCGGCGGCCGTCAGGTCGTCTCGCTGGGCCGCCGCACGCTGCTCGGCGCGAACTCGGGCCTCGGCATCCCGCTCGGGGACGACTGCGTCGTCGAGGCCGGCCTGTACGTCACCGCGGGCACCAAGGTCGCGCTCGTCGGGTTCGACGACGCGGGTGCGCCGGCCGGTGCCGAGGGCCCGCGCACGGTCAAGGCACGCGAGCTCGCGGGCGCCTCGGGCGTCCTGTTCCGCCGCAACTCGCTGACCGGCGGCGTCGAGGCCGTCGCGCGCACCGGGGCGGGCGTCGAGCTCAACTCGGCGCTGCACGCCAACTGACCCGCGTGGCTCGTCGCTCCCGGCGCTCGCGCGCCTCCCGCGCCGGGTGCGCCGTCGTGGCGTGCGTCGCCGCGCTCGGCGTCGCCGTGGCGGGCGTCGTGGTGGTGCTCCGGCAGGGCGACGGCCCGACGGTGGTCGCGGAGCGGTGCGCCGCGGTGCTCGACGGCACCGCGTGGTACCTCACGCCCGAGCAGGCCGACAACGCCGCCCTCCTCACCGCGCAGGGCCTGGACCGCGGGCTCCCGGCACGTGCGGCGACGATCGCGATCGCGACCGCGCTGCAGGAGTCGAAGCTCAGCAACATCACCTACGGCGACCGCGACTCCCTCGGGCTGTTCCAGCAGCGGCCGTCGCAGGGCTGGGGCACGCCCGAGGAGATCATGGACCCCGTCTACGCGACCGGACGGTTCTACGACGGCCTGGTCCAGGTCCCCGGCTACGACACCCTCCCGATCACCGAGGCCGCGCAGGCCGTCCAGCGCTCGGGCTACCCCGACGCGTACGCCCAGCACGAGGGCCGCGCCCGCGCCTGGGCCTCGGCGCTGGCCGGGTGGTCGCCCGCGACCCTGACGTGCACGCTGCGCGACCCGGACGGCGCCGGCTCCCCGGAGACCTTCGCCCAGCACCTCGCGCGCGACCACGGGGAGCTGACCGTCTCCCCCGCTGCCGACGCCCCGGGCGAGCTCGCGATCGACGCGCGCCCCGTCGGTGCGGGCACGCCCGAGGGGGACGTGCGCGCCGGCTGGGCGCTCGCCCAGTGGGCCGTCGCCGTCGCGCATCCCGAGGCCGTCACGCAGGTCCGTGCGCTCGACCAGGTGTGGGACCGCACGTCGGGCGGATGGGCCGTCGCCGACGCCCCGGCGCTGCCCGCGGGCGAGGTCCGCGTCACGCTCGCCGCCCCCTGACCGGCGGCACGACTCCCGCCGGTCCGCTCCGGACAGCACGACGGCCGCCGGGCCGCGTCCGAGGACGCGCTCCGACGGCCGTGAGCCGTGCGGCGTTCGGTCAGCGCTGCGACAGGTCCTGGTAGTCGCGCTCCGTCGCCCCGGTGTAGATCTGCCGGGGGCGGCCGATCTTCGTCTGCGGGTCGCTCATCATCTCGCGCCACTGCGCGATCCAGCCGGGCATCCGGCCGAGCGCGAACAGCGGCGTGAACATCGAGTCGGAGAAGCCCATCGCCTTGTAGATCAGGCCCGTGTAGAAGTCGACGTTCGGGTAGAGCTTGCGGGAGATGAAGTACTCGTCGTTGAGCGCGATCTCCTCGAGGCGCATCGCGATGTCGAGCAGCTCGTCGTTCTTGCCGAGCGCCGAGAGCACCGCGTCGGCGCTCTGCTTCACGATCGCGGCGCGCGGGTCGTAGTTCTTGTAGACCCGGTGGCCGAAGCCCATGAGGCGGACGCCGTCCTCCTTGTCCTTCACGCGGCGCATGAAGTCGGTCGCGTCGCCGCCGTTCGCCTTGATCTCGTCGAGCATCTTGAGCACGGCCTCGTTGGCGCCGCCGTGCAGCGGGCCGGAGAGGGCGTTGATCCCGGCGGCGACCGACGCGTAGAGGTTCGCGTGGCTCGAGCCGACGATGCGGACCGTCGACGTCGAGCAGTTCTGCTCGTGGTCGGCGTGCAGGATGAGCAGCTTCTCGAGCGCGCTGACGACGACCGGGTCCGACTCGTACTGCATGTACGGGACCGCGAACGTCATGCGCAGGAAGTCCTCGACGTAGCCGCGCGAGTAGTCTGGGTAGAGCAGCGGCTCGCCGCGCGACGTGCGGTGTAGGTACGACGTGATCGTGCGCGTCTTCGCGAGGATGAGGACCGTCGCGAGCTCGACCGTCTCGGGGTCGAACGGGTCGAGGGACTCGGGGTAGAACGTCGACAGCGCGTTGATCGCGGAGGACATGACCGCCATCGGGTGCCCGTTGCGCGGGAACGTCCCCATGAAGGTGCGGAAGTCCTCGTGCACGAGCGTGTGGCGGTTGACCCGCTCGACGAACGCGTCGTGCTCCTCGCGCGTCGGCAGCTCGCCGTGGATGAGCAGGTACGCGACCTCGAGGAAGGTCGAGTGCTCGGCGAGCTGGTCGATCGGGTAGCCGCGGTAGCGCAGGATCCCCTCGTCACCGTCGATGTAGGTGATCTGCGACTCGCACGACGCGGTGTTCATGAAGCCGGGGTCGACCGTGACCATCCCGGTGTCGCGCAGCAGGGTCGACACGACGATGCCGTTGTTGCCCTCGGTGGCGGGGACGACGGGCAGCTCCCGCGTGACTCCGTCCGCGATCAGCTGGACGGGGGCGATGCCGGCATCGGACATGGTGTTCCTCCCTGCGACTCATGGGCTGTGCTCGGTGTGCGTGCCTGGTGTCGCGGCTCGCGGCCTGTCCGGCCGGTGGACGGCCCTCGTTGGCCACCCCGACGGTACCTGCGGGTGAGGCGTGCTGACCAATCCTTGACGTCCCACGTATCACGGTGTGACCACGGTCACAGGCGCTGGTCCGGTGCCGGTGTCCCGGACGAGGTCAGGAGCCGGATGCAGCGAGCCGGCCGGCCGCCTCCGCGACGCGGTCGTCCGGTGCCGTGAGCGCGATGCGCACGTGCCCGGCCGCCGCCGCGCCGTAGAACTCCCCGGGCGCGACGAGGACGCCGAGGTCGGCCAGCCGGGCCACGACGTCCCAGCACCCCTGCGCACGGTCCACGGGGCGGGCCCAGAGGTACAGCCCCGCGGGCGACCCGTCGAGCTCCAGTCCGGCGCCGGCCAGCGCCGGCGCGAGGACCTCGCGGCGCCGCCGGTACCGCTCGCGCTGCTCGTCGACGTGCGCGTCGTCGCGCAGGGCCGCCGTCATCGCGGCCTGGACCGGCCCCGGCACGATCATGCCCGCGTGCTTGCGCGTCTCGAGCAGGCCCGCGACGACCGCGACGTCCCCTGCGACGAACGCCGCGCGGTAGCCCGCGAGGTTCGACTGCTTCGACAGCGAGTACACGGCGAGCAGCCCCGTGACGTCCCCGCCGCTGACCCGGGGGTCGAGCACGCTGGGCACACCGCCGGACAGCCAGGGCTCCTCCCACGGCATCTCGGCGTAGCACTCGTCGGACGCCACGACGACCGGGCGCCCGGTCCGCTCGGCCGCGGCCCGGGCCGCCGCGACGACCGCGCGCAGCTCGTCCGCCGAGAGCACGCTCCCGTCCGGGTTGCCGGGCGAGTTGAGCCACACGAGCCGCACGTCGTCGGCCCCGGGCGTCGCCGGGTCGAGCAGGCGCACCGGGTCGTCGGAGGGCACCGGGATCGCGCCCGCGAGCCGGGCACCCACGTCGTAGGTCGGGTACGCCGTCGCCGGGTGGACGACGACGTCGCCCTCCCCGAGGCCGAGCAGCGACGGCAGCCACGCGACGAGCTCCTTCGAGCCCACCGTCGGCAGCACGCCGGCCGGGTCGAGCCCGGGCACGCCGCGACGCCGCGCGAACCACCCGACGACGGCCTCGCGCAGCTCGCGCGTGCCGTGCGTCGTCGGGTAGCCCGGCGAGTCGGCCGCCGCGGTCAGCGCGTCGCGCACGACCGCGGGCGTCGGGTCGACGGGCGTCCCCACGGACAGGTCGACGATGCCCCCGGCGTGCGCGCGCGCCTTCTCGGCGAACGGGACGAGGCTGTCCCAGGGGAAGTCCGGCAGGTCTCCGGTGCGCAGGCCCATCGGGCGCGCGGTCAGGCTTCGTGCACCTGGAGCGGGAGCGTCGCGATGATCGGGTGGTCCTTCTGGATCTCCCCCATCTTCGCGGCACCGCCCGGCGAGCCCAGGTCGTCGAAGAACTCGACGTTGGCCTTGTAGTACTCGCTCCACTGCTCCGGGACGTCGTCCTCGTAGTAGATGGCCTCCACGGGGCAGACCGGCTCGCACGCACCGCAGTCGACGCACTCGTCGGGGTGGATGTACAGCGACCGCTTGCCCTCGTAGATGCAGTCCACGGGACACTCCTCGATGCACGCCTTGTCCTTGACGTCCACGCAAGGCTGGGCGATCACATACGTCACGGTCGGTCCTCCCGGGGCCCGGCTGGGCGGTCAGGGGTGCCTCGCGGACCGGGACCGGGGTGGGGTCGCGGGCCGTGGCACGGGTACGGCACCTAGTATCCACCAGGTGCGCAGGTCGGTGTCGTGGTGTCCATCACCGGGCGGGGTGTCGTGAGCGGCCGCGCGGGCGCGGCGCCGGGGCCGGCCTGGCGCGACTGGGCCGTCGGCACCCGCGTCGTCGTGCGGCGCCGGCTCGGTCCCGAGGAGGACCACCTGTACACCGACGTCCTCGGCGAGCTCACGCGGGTCGACGACGACGGCGTGCAGGTCGCGACGCGCCGCGGCCCGGTCGACGTGCCGGGCCCCGAGATCGTGCTCGGCAAGGTGGTGCCGCCCGCGCCGCCTCGCCGCCCTCGCTGAGCTCGTCGCAGCCGCGCACGACGGCGGCGACCCGCGGGCGGTGAGCCCGCGGGTCGTGCCTCGTGCGGGCGGTGTCAGCCCGCCGGTGCCGTCGGTGCCGCGCCGCAGATCACGCGGTTCTGCGGCTTGTACTTCCACGTGAACGACTCGGTGTCCTTGAGCTGACCCTCGAGGAACAGCTTGCGCGTCGTGGTCACCGTGAAGCCCGGGTTGCCGGCCGACTGCGGCTCGCACGTCGGGGACTGCGAGTACGTCGTCGTCGGGCTCACGACGCCGGACCGCCCGCTCGTCGTCGACTCGACGGTCCAGTACTTCGTGCCCCAGATGCGCACGTGCACCCGCCCGCCCTCGACGAAGCCCTGGACGAGCGCGCCGTACGGCGTGTTGTTCTTCCACCGCATGTCGAGCGTCCCGGTGTAGATCGTCGCCTCGCGCCCCTCCGGGTAGCGCGCGAACCACTCGGAGTGCGGCCGGTGCTCGACGTCCTCGAAGCCCGCGAAGTGGGCGGCGTTGAACGTCGTCGTCGAGATCTGCGACAGCCCGCCGCCCATCCCGTCGACGTGCTCGCCGTTGACGATCACCCCTGCGCTCTGGAACCCGTTGGCCGCCGTGATCGGGCCGAGGGCCTCCGTGAGGCTGAAGGTCCCACCCGGCTCCACGAGGGTCCCGGTGATGTTCCTCGCGCCGTTGGCGATGTTCGCGGTGCGTCGCGGCTCGCTCGTGAGGGGCGTCGAGAACTCCGAGACGATCTCCTTGATCCCGAGGGCCTCGAGCTTCGCGGTCGACTCCGCCGGGTCGGTCTCGACGAGCTCGACGGCCGCCGTGCGCTGGTCCCCGGTCGCCGCCGTCGTCACCGCCTGCGCGAGAGCCGTCGGGTCGAGCGTGGTGCCCGGCTTCCCTGGCACGATCACGGGCGCGCCGCCCTGGAACTCGAAGTGGGCGTCCGCCGACTGCGTGAGCAGGTTCGTCGTCCGCGCGAGGACCGCCTCGGAGAGCTTCGCGCCGTCGAGCTGGAGCTCGAGGTCCGACGCCACGGGCACCATGCTGGCCGCACCGGCGACGACGTCCGCGGGGAGCTCGACGCGCTGACCGCCGACCTCGACGACCACGGGCGCCGCGACCACGCGCTGCGCGACGGTCGTCAGGGCCGTCTCGGTCTCCTCCTGCGTGATGTCGGGCGCGACGGGCGTCGTGCGCAGCTCGAGCGGCTGCTCGTCCGTGAGCCACCGCGTCCGCAGCACCTCGACCGCGTCGTCCGCGTCGAGCGCCCAGCCGTCGGCCGCCTCCGTCGCGTGCGCGTCGCCGTCCGCGAAGACGACGCCGCCGTCCACGGGCGCGAGCGTCAGCGTCCCGGTCAGGTCGTCGACCGCCGCCTCGAGCGCCGGCACGTCGACCTCCGTGACGGGAGCGTGCTCGTCGACCCCGAACAGGTGCTGCCACAGCCGCTGGGGGCTGAGGTCGAGCCCGGTGAGCTGGTCGACCGTCTCGGCCGCGTCGAACGCGAGGCCCGCTGCGGCCGGCTCGACGGTCGCGACGACCTCGCCGGCCGTGACCGTCACGGGTGAGGTCGCGGTGTCGCCGAGCTCCTGCTCGAGCTCGGCTCGGGCCTGCTCGGCCGGCATCCCGCCGATCTCCACGCCGGCGACGGTCGCGCCGCGCGGAACCCGGTCGGCCAGCGCGTACGCCGCGCCGACGTAGCCCGCCCCGAGGAGGAGCACGACGACGCCGACGACGAGGAGCACCTTGGGCCAGCGCCGGCGCGGCTCGTAGTCGTCGAACTCGTCGATCGGCGACGGACGGTGCTCGGGGTCCTCGCCGCGGGGCTGGGGCGCGGGCGCGGTGCGGGTCGCCGTCCCGTTCGACGCGGTCGACCCGTTCGTCCCTGTCGCCGGGGCGTCGCCGTGCGGCGTCGCTCCGAGGGGGGTCGTGGCGGCGTCAGCGGGGACCCGTGCGGTGGCGCCGGCCGCGGCGGCGGACGCAGCACCGGCACCGGACGCGGCCGTCGCGGCGCCGGGACGCGCACCTCCGGCGGCTGCCGGACCCGGGTAGGCCGTCGTCGGGGGGCCGGCCGGGTCGCCGGCGGTGGGACGGTCGGCGGGTCGGCCGTCCCCGGGCTTCGTGAAGGACGTCGCGGGAGGGCGCACGGTGTCCGTGGGCGCGCCGGCTGCGGCCGGTGCGGCTCCGACCGGTGCGGGTGCTGCGGCGGCCGGTCGGGCGCCGGCGGGACGCAGCGGCAGCTCGGGCGGCGCGGCGGGCCGCGCGGACGCGGCACCGGGCGCGGGCGCTGCGGCAGCTGGCGTCGTCGCAGCAGCGGAGGACGCGCCGACGGGAGCCGTCACGCGCGCAGCAGTCGCGCCCGCGGCCGCTGCAGCAGCCGCTCCTGCGACGGGCACGCGCGCAGGACCGCCGCCCGGGCGGGCACCGGCCGAGTCCGGGGCGGGCGCAGCCGTGGGACCGGTCGGCCGCTCGGTCGCCGGGCCGGAGGTGCCGGGCCGCTCGGGCGCGCCCGGGCTGCCGGGGGTGCCGGCGTGGTCGGACGAGACGGGCCGCTCGGACGCGGCAGGGCGCTGCGAGGGCGCAGGGCGGTCCGAGGGGGCAGGGCGGGCGGAGCCCGGAGCGCCGGTGCGCGCCGCCGCGTCCAGCGCAGGCGTGCGGACCGGGCCCGCGTCGCGGGTCGGCGGGGTGACCTGGGTCGGCGTGTCGTCGGCGCGTGCCGGCCCTGTCCCCGGCCGGCTCGCAGCGCTCGCGGGTGCGGCACCGTTCTGCTGGGCGGCCGGGCGCGTCGCGTTCGGGCCCGCCGGGGGCGCGGACGCCGAGGGCGCGCGCGACGCCTGCTCGGCGGGCACACGCGCCGGGAGCGGGCTCGCCGAGGCGGGGGACGGCGCGGAGGGCGACGACTCCGCAGCTGGGGACGACACGGGCGGCGCGGCCGCGGAGGACACCGGCGCCGACGGCGACGCCGACGACGCGGGAGCCGACGACGACGGGGTCGCCGCGGCGGCGGGCGCGGTCGGGGACTGCTCGCCGGCGGGAGCCGGCCGCGCGGAGGCCGAGGTGCCGGACGACGGGGCGGCCGACGACAGGGCGGCGCTCCTCGACGTCGGAGCGGCGGCCGTCGACGGCGCGGCCGCGGGCACGACGGGTCCGGCGGAGCGGGCATCCCCCGTCGCGGGGCCGCCGGGCGCGGCCGACCGGGGCTGAGCCGCGACCGTGGGAGCGGCAGGCGCGGTGCGCGGTTCCGCAGCCGTGCTCGCGGGCGCGGACGGTGCCGTCGCAGCCGGACGTGCAGGCTCCGGCTTCACCGGCTCGGGCTTCGCCGTCGCTGCAGACGCGGTCGGCGCAGCGGCGCGGGGTGCGGGCGCCGACGGAGCCGCAGCGGCCACGGGCTCGGGCTTCACCGGCTCGGTCTTCGCCGTCGGTGCAGACGCGGTCGAGGCAGCCGACCCGGGTGCGGGCGCCGCGGCTGCCGCTGCCGAGGGCACGGGCTTCTCGGACGCGGCTGCCTGGCGTGCAGGTGCCTCGGTCGCAGCCGCCCGAGGTACGGCCGTCGAGGCCGAGGGCGCTGCGTCCGACGACGCGGCCGGTGCCGGGGCCGCCGGCTCCCCCGACGGGGCCTGCGTGCGCGGCTCGGCGGCGGCGGCCGGACGCGCGTCCGCGGACCTCGCATCCGGCTGCCCGGTCGCGCCGCGCTCCATGGACCCGGACGCCGTCGACGCGGTCTGCGGCACCGTGGCCTCGGACGTCGCGGCGCGCGCGCCCGCATCCGCACCCGCGTCGCTCCCGGCGCGCTCCCCCGGCTGCGCAGCAGCGGGCGAGGCGGACGTCGAGCCCGGCGCCGTGTCGCCCGACGTGGGCGCCTCGGGCGTCGCCTCCGAGTCGTCGCGCTCGGTGCTGCTGGCCATGGATCGTCCCCCTGCTGCTCAAACCGGGCGCGTGCTCGCGTCGGGCGCAATTCTACGGTCCACGTCGAACCGTTTCGTGCAGGGTTTGCCGCGGATTCACCATCCACCCACGCCTTCGGCGCGAGCCCCACGCATCGGCTCAGGCGAGGCCGCGCGTGCGTCCGCGCAGGTGGACCAGACCCCCGGTCGAGGGATCGCCCTGCCGGGCCTCGAGCACGGTCCCGACGACGACGTCGTGGTCCCCCGCCGGGTGCACCGCGGCCGTCCGGCACTCGAACCACGCCGCGGCCCCCTCGACCCATGCCGCACCGGACCGGGGGGCGCGCACGTGCGGGACGCGGTCGAGCTGCCCGAACGCGGGACGGCCGGGCGACGCCAGCCAGTCGGCGACGGGCGCCTGCGCGTCGCCGAGCACGCTGAGGGTCCACAGGTCGACGTCGTCGAGCGCCTCGCGCAGTCGCGCGTCGACGTGCACGCAGAACAGCACGAGCGGGGGGTCGAGCGAGACGGAGGCGACCGAGCTGGCGGTGATCGCGTGGTCGACGCCGCGCCAGCGCAGCGCGACGACCGCGACGCCGGCGGGGAGCCGCGCGACGGCGGCACGGAAGACGGCGGGGTCGACGGCGTCGTGACCGCCGGGCGCGCCGCCGTCGATCACGGTGCGGGCGGTGCGGGCGGGGCCGGGAGCCGCACGTCGCGGAACCAGGACCGCGGCGCGAAGGCGGCGAGCCCGGTCGCGACGGCGGCGCCGATGACCCAGGTCCAGCCGAGCAGGCCCTGCGCGGTCACCAGGACGTCACCGCCCGGGCCGGGCTGCGAGAGCAGCTGCACGACGAGGAACAGGCCGCCCGCGTAGCCGACGAGCGCCGAGAAGCCGGACCACGCACGCACGGTGACCGCGGAGGCCAGCACGAGCGCGAGGCTGAGGACGAGGCCCCACGGCTCGACGGACCGGTGCATCGTGGTCCCGACGGCCGCCACGAGACCGCCGAGGAGCAGGGCGGCGGCCGCGCGCAGGACGGCTCCGCGGGTCAGGGGCTGCACGGCGTCAGGCTACCCGGCGCACACCGAGCGGCCAGCGCACCGGCCGCTCGCTGCGCCCGTCGGCGAACCGGTACGCCTCGGTCGAGAGCAGCGGCGCGAGGACGCCGTTGCTCAGCGCGTAGGCGCCCACGAGCGTCGCACCCGAGGCGCGGCGCCGCCCGGTGCGCGCGTCGGGCACCTCGAGCGCGGTGACCGCCTGCACCTGCGTCGCGTGCGCGCGCAGGGCGGCGACGACGCGCGGCAGCACCGGGGCGACGTCGACGAGCACGTCGAGCTCGTGGTCGGGGACCGCGACCGTCGGCAACGGCCCCTCGGGGTCGGGCAGCGTGAGGTGCGGGCGCCCGTCACGCAGCGCCGTGAGGGCCGGCGCCTGCGCGAGCTCGGCGTAGGCGGAGCGGAGCGCGGTCGCGCCGAGCGCCGCCACGAGCACGACGGGCCCGGTGTGCGGTGGGTGCCCGCCCGCGGCACGTCCCCACGCGGGGTCGGCGGCGAGCGCGACAGCGCGCCGGGTGACCTCGTGCGCGCGCACGTGGTCGGGGTGGCCGTAGCCGCCGCCCGGCTCGTACGTCACGACCACGTCGGGACGACGCACCCGCAGCACGGTCGCGAGGCGACCCGCCGCGTCGTCGAGGTCGGACGCGACGAACGCGTGCTCGGGCAGCACGTCGAGCCGCCCGGCCTGCGCGGTCCCGGCCCAGGCCATGCCCGAGTCGGCGAAGCGCGCGCCCGGCGCGCCGACCCGGTCGAGGAACACGTGGTCGCTCACCCCGAGCGCGCCCAGCGCGTGCGCGAGCTCGCGCTCCCGGTGCGCGGCGAGCGCCGCACCATGGTGCTCGAGGTGGGCGAGCTCGTCGCCGATGACCTCGCCCTCCTCGCCGCGCGTGCACGTCACGACGGTCACGGGCAGCCCGGCGGCGGCCCACGTCGCCAGGAGCGCGCCCGTCGCGAGCGTCTCGTCGTCGGGGTGCGCGTGCACCGCGAGGAGCCCGCCCGTCACCGGGGCGGGGTGCACCGGGACGGGCGCGCTCATCGCGTCAGGACTTCTTGCTGCGCGCGAAGGCGCGGGCACGCTCGGTCTGGTCCAGGATCACCTTGCGGATGCGCACGACCTCGGGCGTGACCTCGACGCACTCGTCCTCGCGGGCGAACTCGAGGGACTCCTCGAGCGTGAGGTGGCGCGGCGGGGTGAGGTTCTCGAACGTGTCGCTGCTCGCAGCGCGCATGTTCGTGAGCTTCTTCTCCTTGGTGATGTTGACGTCCATGTCCTCGTTGCGCGAGTTCTCGCCGACGATCATGCCCTCGTAGACCTCCTGCGTGGGGTCGACGAAGAACGACCCGCGCTCCTGCAGGTTGATCATCGCGAACGGCGTCACGACGCCCGAGCGGTCCGCGACGAGCGAGCCGTTGACGCGGGTCTCGATGTTGCCGACCCACGGCTCGTAGCCCTCGGCGATGGACGACGCGATGCCGGTGCCGCGCGTGTCGGTGAGGAAGCGCGTGCGGAACCCGATGAGCCCGCGCGCCGGGACCATGAACTCCATGCGGACCCAGCCGGTGCCGTGGTTCGACATCGTCTCCATGCGGCCCTTGCGCTGCGCGAGGAGCTGCGTGACCGAGCCGAGGTACTCCTCGGGGACGTCGATCGTCATGCGCTCCATCGGCTCGTGGACCTTGCCGTCGATCTTGCGCGTGACGACCTGCGGCTTGCCGACCGTGAGCTCGAAGCCCTCGCGGCGCATCTGCTCGACGAGGATCGCGAGCGCGAGCTCGCCGCGGCCCTGGACCTCCCAGGCGTCGGGACGCTCGGTCGGCAGGACGCGCAGCGACACGTTGCCGATGAGCTCCTTGTCGAGGCGGTCCTTGACCTGGCGGGCCGTCACCTTGTGGCCCTTGCCGCCCTTGCCGGCGAGCGGCGAGGTGTTGATCCCGATCGTCATCGAGATCGCGGGGTCGTCGACGGTGATCATCGGCAGCGGACGGGGGTCGTCCGGGTCCGTCAGCGTCTCGCCGATCGTGATGTCCTCGATGCCGGCGACGGCGACGATGTCCCCGGGGCCCGCCGACTCGGTGGGCACGCGCGTGAGCGCCTTGGTCTCGAGGAGCTCGGTGATCCGAACGTTCTGCAGCGTGCCGTCGGCGCGGGCCCACGCGACGGTCTGGCCCTTGCGGATGGTGCCGTTGAAGAGGCGCAGCAGCGCGAGGCGGCCGAGGAACGGCGACGCGTCGAGGTTCGTGACGTGCGCCTGCAGCGGGGCGGTCTCGTCGTACGTCGGCGCGGGGATCTTCTCGATGATCGTCTGGAACAGCGGCTCGAGGTTCTCCGAGTCCGGCAGGCTGCCGTCGGCGGGCTGCGTGAGCGACGCGCGCCCCGCCTTGGCCGCCGCGTAGACGACCGGGACGTCGAGGATCGCGTCGAGGTCGAGGTCCGGGACGTCCTCGTGCAGGTCGCTCGCGAGACCGAGCAGCAGGTCGGTCGACTCGTGCACGACCTCTTCGATGCGCGAGTCGGGGCGGTCGACCTTGTTGACCAGGAGGATCACGGGGAGCTTGGCCTCGAGCGCCTTGCGGAGCACGAAGCGGGTCTGCGGGAGCGGGCCCTCGCTCGCGTCGACGAGCAGGACGACGCCGTCCACCATCGACAGGCCGCGCTCCACCTCGCCGCCGAAGTCGGCGTGACCCGGGGTGTCGATGACGTTGATCGTGATGCCGTCGGGCGCACCCGCCGCGGCCGCCGCGGGACCGGTGTACCGGATCGCGGTGTTCTTCGCGAGGATCGTGATCCCCTTCTCGCGCTCCAGGTCCCCCGAGTCCATCGCGCGCTCGTCGACGTGGGCGTGGTCCCCGAAGGACCCGGACTGCCACAGCATCGCGTCGACGAGGGTCGTCTTCCCGTGGTCGACGTGGGCGACGATCGCGACGTTGCGCAGGTCGGCGCGCACGCTGGTGCCGGCGGGCACAGACATAGGAGTACTCATCTCAGGGTGGTGGGAGCGCGCCGCGTCGTGGGGCGCCGATCGATTCTACCGGCACCCGCGGCGCGGGGCCTACGCGGACGGCGGTCGGCACCCGTCCGGACGGCGGCGACCCCCGCCCCGGAGAGCCGGGACGGGGGTCGCGGCTCGGGTGGCGCGGGGGTCGTCGCGGGTCAGAGCCCGCTGCGGCCGACGCTGCGCGTGTTCGTCTCCGCCCCGAACGCGTCCTCGGTCCGCTGGACGCCCGAGCGGTCCGCCCCGGGGGCGCGGACCCCCGCGGCGACGAGCTCCTCCTCGAGCAGGCGGTCGCGCGCCTCGCGGCGGACCCGCTGCTCGGCGGGGTCCGGCACAGGGACGGCCGCGAGCAGCCGGCGCGTGTAGTCCTGTTGCGGCGCGCGCAGGATCTGGTCACGTGCTCCGACCTCGACGAGCCGGCCCTTGTGCATGACCGCGATGCGGCTCGACAGGATCTCCACGACCGCGAGGTCGTGGCTGATGAACAGGCACGCGAAGCCGTACTCGCGCTGCAGCTCCTGGAACAGCTCGAGCACGCGCGCCTGGACGGACACGTCGAGGGCGGACGTCGGCTCGTCGGCGATGAGCAGCTTCGGGCTCAGCGCGAGCGCGCGCGCGATGCCGACGCGCTGGCGCTGGCCGCCCGAGAGCTCGTGCGGGTAGCGGTTGCGCATCGCCCGCGGCAGGTGCACCTGGTCGAGGAGCTCCTCGACCTTCGCGTTGAGCTGCGCACCCGCGGCGACCTTGTGCAGCCGGAGCGGCTCGCCGATGGACTCGCCGATCGGCAGACGCGGGTTGAGGGACGAGCCCGGGTCCTGGAAGACGATCGAGACGTCCTGGCGCGCGGCCCGCAGCGCCTTGGGCTCGACGCCCTTGAGCTCGAGGCCGTTGACCTTGAGCGAGCCGCCCGCCACCGGGAGCAGGCCCACCGCGGCGCGGCCGACCGTCGTCTTCCCCGAGCCGGACTCCCCCACGAGGCCGACGACCTCGCCGCGCCCGATGGTCAGGTCGACGCCGTCGATCGCCCGGAACGCGGGCACACGACCGCGCGAGGGGTACTCGAGCACGAGGTCGCGCGCCTCGAGCGCCGGGACCGCGTCCTTGGTGAGGTCCGGCGCGGTGCGCGGGACGGCGGACGTGTCCGACACACCCACGACGGCCGCACCACCCGGCGTCGCGGCGCCGAGGTGCGGCACGGCGTCGAGGAGCTGGCGGGTGTACGGGTGCTGCGGGCGGTTGAAGATCTCCTCGACCGGGCCCGACTCGACGACGCGGCCGTTCTTCATCACGAGCACGCGGTCGGCGAGGTCCGCGACGACGCCCATGTCGTGCGTGATGAGGATGATCCCGGAGTCGATCCGCGTGCGCAGGTCGCGCATGAGCTTGAGGATCTCGGCCTGGACCGTCACGTCGAGCGCCGTCGTCGGCTCGTCGGCGATGAGCAGCTTGGGCGAGCACGCGAGCGCCTGGGCGATCATCGCGCGCTGGCGCTGGCCGCCGGAGAGCTGGTGCGGGTACTTGTCGAGCGACGCGACCGGGTCGGGCAGGTCGACGAGCGTGAGCAGCTCGACGGCACGCGCGCGCGCCGCCTTGGGACCCACGTCGAAGTGCACGCGGATGGTCTCCATGATCTGGAAGCCCACCGTGTACACGGGGTTCAGCGCGGTCATCGGCTCCTGGAAGATCACGGAGACGTCGTTGCCGCGGACCTTGCTCAGCTGGGAGTGCTTGAGCCCGATGAGCTCACGTCCGGCGAGCTTGGCGCTGCCGGTCGCGCGGCCGTTCGGCGGGAGCAGCCCGATGAGCGACATCGACGACTGCGTCTTGCCCGAGCCGGACTCGCCGACGATCGCGAGGACCTCGCCCGAGCGCACCTCGTAGCTGACGTCGACCGCGGCCGGGAACCACTCGTCCTCGACGAAGAACTCGACGCCGAGGTCGCGGACCTCGAGGATCGGGGCCTTCGCGGCGGCGCTGGGGGGTGTCTGTGTGGTCACGGTCTGACCGAACCTTTCCGTGGACGATCTGCGAGCATGGCCGCATGGATCCGGCCGACGACGTGGAGCTGCGGCCGGGCTTCGGCCGGGTGCTGACGTACGGGACGTGGCTGGTGTGCGCCGCGACCGTCGTGACGACGGCGCTCGACGTCCCCGCCGAGGGCCTGCGCGTCGCCGCGCCGGCGGCCCTCGTGTCCCTCGTGGTGTGGGCGCTGTTCGGGCGCCCCGCGGTGCTCGTGACCCCGGCCGGCGTCGAGCTCCGCAACGTGCTGCGCACGGTCGAGCTCCCGTGGCCGACGATCCAGCTCGTCGACACCCGGTACGCCCTGACGCTGCGCACCGCGTACGGGACCTACGCCGCCTGGGCGGCACCGGCCCCGAGCCGCTCGACCGCGCTGCGCGCCGGGCCCGGGGACCTCGCCCAGGTGCCCGGCTCCGCACGCGGTGCCGGCGGGGCGGTGCGCCCCGGCGACCTGCCGAGCACCCCGTCGGGCGAGGCGGCCCTCGTGGTGCGCCGGCGCTGGGAGGATCTCCGGGATGCCGGCCACCTCGACGACCCCCGCCTCGAGCGGGAGCGACCGCGCGTGCGCTGGCACGTGCGCACGCTCGCGGCGGTCACGGTGCTGAGCGCCCTGACCTGGGTCGCGCTCTCGGCGTGAGCGCAAGTCAGGCCTTCGCCATCTTGCGCTTGCTCGGGATGCGGCGCTGACGCGGGTCGAAGGCGTCGCGCAGGCCGTCACCGATGAAGTTGATGCACAGCGCGATCGACACGATGAACAGACCGGGCCACCAGAACAGCCAGGGACGCGTCGCGAACGCGCTCTGGTACTCGCTGATGAGGTTGCCGAGCGAGACGTCGGGCGGGTTGATCCCGAAGTTCAGGTAGCTGAGCGCGGTCTCGAGCAGGATCGCCGAGGCCATGACGAGCGTCGCGTTGACGATGATCACGCCGACCGCGTTCGGCAGGATGTGCCGGAACATGATGCGGCCGTTGCTCGCGCCCGCGACGCGCGCCGCGTCGACGAACTCGCGCTCGCGCAGCGCGAGGAACTCCCCGCGCACGAGCCGCGCCATCGATGTCCACGTGACGAGCGAGAGCGCGAGGGCCAGGCCGATCGCGCTGCTGCCGCCGACGAGCCGGCCGAGGATCGCGCCGATCATGATGACCGGGATCGTGATGATCATGTCGGTGAACCGCATGAGCAGGTTGTCGAGGCGGCCGCGGAAGAACCCGGCGGCCGCGCCGACGGCGATGCCGATCGTGGTGCTCAGGAGCCCGACGATGAACATGACGAGCAGCGACGTCTGGGTCCCGCGCATGACGCGGGCGAAGCCGTCGCGGCCGATGTTGTCCTGGCCGAACGGGTGGTCCCCGATGTGGAAGCCGCCCTGGAACCCCATCGTCGGCGCGCCGCCCGCGTTCGTGATCGGCGGCAGGTCGCTCGTCGACCACTTCCACCAGCCCGGGACGGGTCCCCAGCCGATCGACGTCGTCGCGAGCAGGATGATGAAGAGCAGGACCGCGGCCGAGGTCATGGCCCCGCGGTGGCGCAGGAAGCGGCGCAGGACGATGCGCCCCTGCGAGAGGCCCTCGACCTCCTTGAGCTCGATCGCGTTCTCGACGTTCTCGACCGGGTCGTGGTGCCCGGTGTCGGGCTCGAGCGCGTGAGGAGGCGGCGTGGTCATGCGTTCACCCGGATCCTGGGGTCGAGGGCGGCGTAGACGAAGTCGACGACGATGTTGGCGAGGACGAGCAGCGAGCCCGCGACGATGAAGTAGCCCATCACGGGGTTAGCGTCCGAGGCCCGGAGCGCGGTCAGGAACATCGTCCCCATGCCGCTCCAGGCGAAGATGCGCTCGGTGATGATCGCGCCGCCGAACAGCGCGGCGATGTCGAGCGGGACCACCGTCGCGAGCGGGATGAGCGCGTTGCGGAACGCGTGCCGCACGATGACGACCCGCTCCGGCAGGCCCTTGGCGCGCGCGGTGCGGATGTAGTCCTGGTTCATGACCTCGAGCAGGCTCGAGCGCGAGTAGCGCGTGTAGGCCGCGAACGAGATGAGGATGAGCGCGATCGTCGGCAGCAGCAGGTGCGTGAACGTGTCGAGCGTCGAGACCCAGTAGTCGCCCTTGAGGCCGGGCGTCTGCGAGCCGATCGTCGCGATCGGGCGGTTGTTGATGCGGCTGGAGTTCGAGTAGACCTGCCAGGCGCCCATCACGCGGTCCACGAACAGGAGCGCGCCGACGCCGATGCCGGTGATCGCGGCCGCGCGCATCGACAGCGCACGGTCGGGCCCGCCGAACAGCCAGCCGACGAGCAGCCCGGCCGCGACGGTGAGCACCGCGAGGCCGAGGATCAGCGGCGTGCTGGCCCCGGCGAACACGTACTGCAGCGGGACGTAGAGCACGACGCCGAGCACGACCATCGTCAGCGCCGAGAACAGCGCGCGACGGTTGCGGGTCCCGGCGGTCACGACGCTCACGCCGTACGCGATCGCCGCGCCGAGCACGCCGATCACGACCGGGCCGAGCGAGGGGTCGAGCAGCCAGGCGCTCGAGGACAGGTACGCCATCGCGGCGCCCGTCGCGAGCGCGGCCGACGCGAACGTGATCGTGCGGCGGCGCGCGTCACCGGCGACGAGCGCGCTCCACACGGCGCCGCTCACGAGCGAGGCCCCGATGATGACCGGGACCGAGAACGTGGGGTCGCGCAGGAAGTCGTTGAAGCCGATCGCGCCCCAGGTCTTGAGGAGCACGGCGACCCAGAAGGACGGCAGCGAGTACAGGACGAACGACATCAGCGTGACGCCGTAGTCGAACCCGGTGTACTGGCGCAGCGCGCTCGAGATGCCGACGACCACGCCGAGGCCGATCGCGAGCACGGTCGAGGCGAGGACGAGCTGGAGGGTCGACGGCAGCGCCGTGGAGAGCATGGCCGTGACGGGCTGGTTCGTGATCCAGCTGGTGCCGAGGTCGCACACGCCGACGACGCAGCCGCTCGCGCCGCGCAGCCACAGCAGGTACCGGATCGCCGGCGGGGTGTCGAGGTTGAGCGCCCGGACGCGCGCCTCGATGAGCGCCTCCTTGTTCGGGGAGGTGCTCGTGCGCAGGTCCTCGAGCGGGTCGATCGAGTACGACAGGAGCATGTACACGATGAACGTCGCGCCGATCAGGACGATGATCGACGAGATCAGGCGCCGTCCGATGAACGCGAGCATCGGTGCCCCCGCATGGAGCCGGGTGACGACTCCAGACGCCCGGGGTGGGGGCGCCGCGGACTCGATCTCGGCACGGCTCGTCACTGTGGTGGCCATGGAATTCGATCCTCGCAGTTATGTCTGGTGAACTTCGCGATTCTACGCGTGGCCGGTGCGGGCTGCGCAGCGCTCGGACGACGGCGTCCGAGCACCCTCGCGCGCCTGCAGGCGCCGGGCGTGCGGCGGGGGCACCGAGGCCGTGGCCTCGGCACCCCCGCCGTCGGACGTCGTGCTGGTCGACTCAGAGGACCGGTCAGGCCTCCGAGGAGACCTCCCACTCCCAGAAGTTCCAGAAGATGGTCGGGGACAGCGGGATCGTCGAGACACCCTGGAGCACGTCACGCGAGGCGACGACACCCGGGAACTGGAAGATCGTGACGCCGAACGCGGCCTCGTTGAGCTTCGTCTCGATCTGGGCGACCAGGTCGGCCTCGGCGTCGGGGTCCGTGTTGGCCCGCAGCTCCTCCCACAGCGCGTCGACCTCGGGGTCGGAGTAGCCGTAGAAGTTGTTCTGGCCACCCGTGATGAAGTTCGCCTCGGAGTTCAGGGCGAACGTGTTGGTCGACTGCCAGCCGAACAGCGCCGCGTCGTAGCCGGTGCGGTCGGTGTCGAGGCGGTCGCCCCAGTCGGTGCTGCTCGCGTTGATCACGTTGAAGCCGGCCTGGGCGGCGGAGGCCGCGATCAGCTGGAACTCGTTCTCGCGGCGGACGTTGCCCTGACCGAACATGAGACGCACGTCGACCGCGGGGACGCCGACCTCGGCGAGGAGCGCCTTGGCACCCTCGATGTCGACCTCGGCCCACAGCTCGGACTTGTTGTTGGCGACGACCTCGTCGTACGCCTCGGAGCCCGGGACGTAGATGAACGAGTCACGCGTCTCGGCGTCCGGCTGGAGCGGCTTGATGAGCTTCTCGATGATCTCCTGGCGCGGGATCGTCTTGAGGAACGCCTGGCGGACCTTGAGGGCCTTCGTCGCGTCGCCGCCGTAGGTCGCCGGGTCGAACGGGCCACCGTTGGTGACCTGCAGGTCGACGTGCTCGAACGTGCCCTCGGGCGCGCCCTCGACGTTGACGCCCTCGAGCGTGTCGAGCGTCGCGAGGACGTCGACCGAGGACTGCGGGGCGATCAGGTCGAGCTCACCGTTCTGGAGAGCGGTGACCGCGGCGAGCGGGTCCTCGTTGTAGCGGACCGTGACCGAGTCGACCTTGGGGACCGGGCCCCAGTCGTAGTCGTCGCGCAGCTGCAGCGTGAGGTACTCGTTCTCGACGAAGTCCGTGAGGACGTACGGACCGTGAGCCAGGTACTGCAGCTCGTTGTCCGGCATCGACGTGAAGTTGAAGTCCTCGTTCCAGCTCTTCGAGAGCGGGCTCAGGGCCGCCGCGTCGTTGTTCGCGAACGCGTCGATGACGGCCTGCTTGCCCTCCTCGGGGTCCGTGATGTCGAGGCCGAGGGCCGCGACGGCGTGGGCCGCGACGGGAGGCATGTAGAACGAGACCTCCCAGTCGGAGCGGGGCTCGCTGTACGTGATGGTCAGCGAACGGCCGTCGTCGCCGATCTCCGGCGTGTCCGTCACGACGTTCATCGCCTCGGAGGTGCTGTTGAAGAACACCCCGGCGTCGACGACGTCCTGGTTGGTGACGTTGCCCTCCTCGTCCGTCTCCGGCGCGACGGAGTCGAACTTGTCGTTCTGGGCGCCCCAGAACAGCATCAGGTCAGCCGCGTCGACGGGCGTGCCGTCCGACCAGGTCACGCCTTCGTTGACCGTGTACTTGACCGTCAGCGGGTCCTCGGTGACGACCTCGTAGGTCCCGAAGTCCTCGTTCTTGGCGATGTTGAGGTCGCCGTCGTAGTACCAGAACCCGTTGCCCGCCGTCATGTAGATGATGTTGGCGTTGGCCGTCGCGTTCCCGGAGGCCGTCAGGTTGTTCTGGGAGTAGAACGGCTGGTTCCACCCGACGTTGACCGAGGTGGTCTCCTCGATCTCGCTCTCGGCCGGGCCCTCGCTGGTGCACGCCGACAGCACCAGGGCGCCTGTGGCCGCTACCGCGACCACGGCGCTCGTTCGCCTGATCTTCACTGTTCCTCCTGAAAAGGTGGCGCACGCCTCGCTGGACGGGGGCGGCTCGACGCGGGCCGGGCCGTCCCGCACGCGGGCCGTGCTGCCGTGGGATGTGGTCACGCTAACCAAGCGACTCGCGACAAACAGGGCGCCGTTGCCCCGGACCCCCGATCGTTACCCGATTGATACTGGCCGGTAGTGTCCACTATACGAGACCAACGCCGCGGAAACATGGGAGAAACGTTCCGGACGCGCGCACGAGACACACGCGGCCGTAGGCCGGACAGCACCGTCCGCCCTGCTCAGTGGCCAGAGCACGGCCCCCAGTGTGGTAGAGAACCCGCGGTTTCGCTCGTCATGACGTCGCGCTCCGCCCCGACGGGACCCCGATCCGCCGCCGCGCCCGCCGTGTCCGTCGGCCCTCGCCGTGCCGGGCGGGCAGGACGTGGCTAGCGTCGCCGCATGACCCCCGTCTCCCGCGCCGTCGACGCGCTCATCGGCCAGTACCAGGTCCGCCTCTCGCCCGGGAAGGGCTGGTCGTGCGCGCACCGCGTCGCGCACGGCGGCGCGTCGTGCTCCGCGGCGGTGCGCGAGCTCGTCCGCGGCCGGGGGGTGGTGCGCGCGCTCCTGCCGACGGCGACCCGGTTCGTCGCGTGCTACCAGGCCGCGCGCCTCCTCATGGCGAGCGACGTGCAGGGCGTGTGCTGCTGCGGCCCGATCCCCATCCCGTTCCGCTTCTGACCTCACGGTTCGGCACGGGGCGGCCGGCGCGCGCTCCGGTGGACAGCCGCCCAGGACCGGAGCAAGGTGAGGAGCGGCGGAAGCAGACCGCCGCGTTGACCCACGACGAGGTGGTGACCGATGGCGCGACTCTCCGACGTCGCGATGTCCCGGCGGCAGGTGCTCGGTCTCGGGGCGCTCGCTGCGGGAGCCGGGTTCGGCCTGAGCGCGTGCGGGTCTCCCGTGCCGCTCGCGAGCTCCGGGCCCCCGCTCGACGGCGAGTACACCGGCCCGCCGGTGCAGCTCGAGTACTGGAACGGGTTCACGGGCGGCGACGGCCCCGCGATGCGGGAGATCGTCGCGCGGTTCAACGACAGCCAGGACCTGATCCGTGTCCGCATGAACGTCGTGCAGTGGGCGCAGTACTACCAGCGCGTCGTCGCCGCGGTGCACGCCGGCAAGGGCCCCGACATCGGGGCCATGCACGTCGAGCAGCTCGCGACCCAGGCCGCGCGGCAGACGATCGCCCCGATCACCGACATCGTCGACGAGCTCGGCGTCAGCGAGGAGGAGTACCCCACCGAGGTGTGGGAGCGTGGGATGTACGCCGGCGAGCGGTACGGCGTCCCCTTCGACGTCCACTCCCTCGCGTCCTACGCGAACCTCGACGTGCTCGAGACGAACGGGGTCCGCGGGCTGCCCGAGGCCCGCCAGGACTTCGAGGCGAGCCTCGCGACCCTCGTCGGCGCCGGGGTGCCGAACCCGTTCTGGGTGCCGAACCGCTGGCCCGCGCACCTCATCTTCCTGTCGTTGCTCTGGCAGTTCGGGGGCGAGCCGTACTCCGAGGACGGCAGCTCCGCGACGTTCGACAGCGAGGCCGGCGTCGAGGCGCTGCAGTGGCTCGTGACCCAGATCCAGACGGGCGTGAGCCCCGAGAACGTCGCCCCCGACTCCCAGTACACCGCCTTCAAGAACGGCGAGGGCGCCTACACGTGGGACGGCATCTGGCAGATCAACGACCTGCTCACCACCGCGCCGGACCTGCGCTGGGGACTCTCGCCCATCCCGACGATCGGTGAGCAGCCGGCCGTGTGGGCGAACTCCCACCAGCTCGTGATGTTCAAGAGCCGCACGCCCGACGACAACCGGCTGCTCGCGACCAAGACGTTCATGCGCTACCTGGTCGAGAACTCCGAGGTCTGGTCGCAGGCCGGGATGGTCCCCGCACGCGCGGCCGCCCGCGAGAGCGAGGAGTTCCTCGCGAGCCCGCAGGCGCCCATCGCCGAGGCGGTGCCGAGCATGCGGTTCCTGCCCTCGGTCGCCGCGATCGGGGAGGTCCAGGCGCAGACGCTCGAGGTCGGGCTCGCGAACGCGATCCTCGGGCGGCAGTCGCCGCAGGAGGCCCTCGCGGGGGCCGCGACGCAGGCGAGCCAGCTCATGCAGTCGAACCTGCGGAAGTTCGAGGGGTGAGGGGGACGTCATGGCCGACATCGCCGTAGGGCGCCGACAGGGCGTCGCCGCACGAGCCACCACGGACACCGCAGCACGCAGCGCGACCGCGAGCACCCACCAGCGGGACAACCGCGACGGGTGGCTCTTCCTCGCGCCGTACCTCGTGCTGTTCACCGTCTTCGTGCTCCTGCCGCTGGGCTGGGGCATCTGGATCAGCCTGCACGACTACGACTACACGCTCCCTGACAAGCCGTTCGTCGGGCTCGACAACTACTCCGGCCTGATCACGGGCGACTCGGCGTTCGCCGCGACGTTCTGGCAGGCGATGCGCGGGACCGGCATCTTCACGCTCGCGTCCGTGCCGCTCCTGCTCGTCCTGCCGCTGCTCGTCGCGCTCATGATGAACCTCAAGTTCAAGGGCCGGAACTTCTTCCGGGCGATCTACTTCGCGCCGTACGTGCTCGGCGTCGCGGTCGTCGCCGTGCTGTGGCGCTACCTGCTCGACACGAACATCGGGCTCGTGAACCAGTACCTCGGGGCTGTCGGGCTCGACTCGACGATCCCGTGGCTCACGCAGCTGCCGTGGGGCTGGGTCTCGCTCGTCGGGGTCACCGTCTGGTGGACCGTCGGGTTCAACGCCGTCATCTACCTCGCGGCGCTCCAGGACATCTCCCCCGAGCTCTACGAGGCCGCGAAGATGGACGGCGCGAGCGCGCTGCAGCGGTTCCGGAACGTCACGCTCCCCGGGCTGCGGCCCGTGCTGCTCTTCGTCACGAGCGTGACGATCATCGCGAGCGTCAACATGTTCGGCCAGAGCTTCCTCATGACGCAGGGCGGCCCGGGCACCGAGACCCGCACCGCGATCTACCAGATCGCCGACACCGGCCTGACGAACTTCAACTCCGGGATGGCGTCGGCGATGTCGATGATCTTCACGGTGTTCCTGGCGATCGTCTCGATCCTCGTGTTCGTGCTGTTCCGCGAGCGCGAGGCCAAGCGCAGCACCACGACGGAGGGGGACGCGTGATGGCCGTCGCAGCAACCACCACCCGGCGGGACCGCCCGGTCCGCCCGGACACCCGAGGCGGCAACGGCGCGACCCGCACGCTGCTCTACGTCGCGCTCGGCGTGCTGAGCCTGCTGTTCATCTCGCCGCTGATCTACATGGTGTCGACGTCGTTCAAGACGACCGCCGACGCCGCCGCGACCACGCCGCAGTGGATCCCCGCCAACCCGACGCTGCAGGCGTACGAGTCGGTGCTCACGACCGAGGGCACGCCGGTGCTGCGCTGGCTGCTCAACAGCCTCGCCTCCGCGACCGCGCAGACGCTGCTCGTGCTGGTCACGGCGTCGATGGCCGCGTACGCGCTGGCCCGGATCGACTTCACGGGCAAGCGCTGGATCTTCGGGCTCATCATCGCGACGCTCTTCGTCCCGCCCGTGATCCTCCTCATCCCGAACTACCTGATCGTCGGGCGGCTCGGCTGGCTCGACACGCTGCTCGCGGTCGTCGTGCCCGGCGCCGCGGGGGCCTTCGGGGTGTTCTTCCTGCGGCAGTTCTTCCTGAGCCTGCCCAAGGAGCTCGAGGAGGCGGCGTTCATCGACGGCGCGACGCGGTGGCGGACCTTCCGGCAGATCATCCTGCCGCTGTCCCGGCCCGCGCTCGTGACGCTCGCGCTCCTGTCGTTCCTCACGAACTGGAACGACTTCCTGTGGCCGGTGTACGTGCTGTTCTCCCCCGAGAACCAGACGCTCCCGGCGGGTCTGTCGACGCTGCAGAACGCGAACGCGGTGCGCTACGACCTGCTCATGGCGGGGGCGGTGATCGCGAGCGTGCCGGTGCTGCTGATCTACATGGCCGCGCAGCGGTACGTCGTCGAGGGCGTCGGGCGCGCCGGGCTCAAGGGATGACGGCGGGCACGACCGGACCTGCCGGGTCGCCCGGCGGGTCCGGGGCGTCGGGGGCGCCCGGGCCGGAGCGGCAGTACACCAACCCCGTGTGGGACGGGTACTTCGCCGACCCGTTCGTGCTGCGCGCGGGCGGCCGGTTCTGGGCGTTCGGGACCGGCGGGGGCGAGCACGCGCAGGAGCTGCTCGGCCTCGTGTCCGACGACCTCGTCACGTGGGAGCCGCACGGTCCCGTGCTCGACCCGGCGACCGTGCCCGACGGGCGCCCGCACCACTGGGCTCCCGAGGTCGTCGCGCACGAGGGCCGCTACCTCCTGTACTACTCGGCGGGGCTCTACGACACCGGGCACCGGATCCGCGTCGCCGTGGCCGACCACCCCGGCGGGCCGTACCGCGACCAGGGCGTCGACCTCACCGGGAGCGAGCCGTTCGCGATCGACCCGCACCCGTTCCGCGACGAGGACGGCACGCTCTACCTCTTCTACTGCGTGGACCGGCTCGAGGGTGAGCGGGTCGGCACGGTGGTCGTCGTCGACCGGCTCGTCAGCCCGACGCAGCTCGCGGGCGAGGCCCGGCCGGTCGTGACGGCGTCGAGCGACTGGCAGCTCTTCCTCGCGGACCGCTCGATGTACGACGCCGTGCACGACTGGTACACGTGCGAGGGCGCCTTCTGCGTCCACCGCGACGGGCGGTACTGGTGCCTGTACTCGGGCGGGAACTGGCAGCAGGAGAGCTACGGCGTCGCGGCGGCGTCGGCCCCGCACCCGCTCGGGCCGTGGACCGAGGAGCCCGGCGAGCTGCCGACCGTCGTGCGGACGACCCCGCCGGCGATCGGGCCGGGGCACGCGAGCGTCGTCACGGACGACGACGGTCAGGACTGGCTCGTCTACCACGCGTGGGACGTCGGCGGCGAGGCCCGGCGGATCTGCCTCGACCCGCTCGACTGGACGGCGTCGGGTCCGGTGTGCCGGGGCCCGAGCGCGGAGCCGCGGCCCGCGCCCGCGGTCCACGTCTCCGGCTGACGCGGCGACGCGCGGACCACTGCGGGTCCGCCGGGGGACCTCAGCGCCCGAAGCCGCCCTCGGTGCTGAGAGTCTGGCCGACCACCCAGCGACCCTCGTCGCTCACGAGCCACGCGATGAGCCGCGCCGGGTCGTCGGGCTCACCCGCCGTGCCGCCGGGGAAGCTCGCGTGCACCCCGGCGATCCCCGGGTCCGACCGGTCGTCGAGGTAGCCGGTGTTCACCGGTCCGGGGTTCACGGTGTTCAGCAGGATGCCGCGCTCGGCGAGGTCGGCGGCGACCGACGCCGTGACGCCCGCGAGCGCGGCCTTGGACGTCGCGTAGGCGATCTCGCCGCTCATGGGCCCGTGCAGCTGCCCGGACGTCATCCAGACGACGCGGCCGCCCGGCCGGCCGTCGTGCTGGGCCGCGAACGCGCGGGTCGCGAGCAGTGTCGCGCGCGCGTTGACGTACCAGTGCGCGTCGAGCATCTCGGCCGTCACGTCCGCGAGCCGGCCGTCTCCCCCGCTGCGCGCGTGGTTGCACACGAGCACGTCGAGGTGACCGAACGCCGCGACACCCGCCGCCACGAGGGCGTCGGACGCGTCGGCCCGCCCCAGGTCGAGCCCCACGTCGACCAGGCGAGCCCCGGGGGCGAGCCGGTCGCGCAGCTCCGTGAGCACCTCGGTGACGTCGTCGCTCCCCCACGGCTGAGCGGCGTCGTGCGCCGCGAAGTGGTGGACGACGAGGTCCGCGCCCATCGACGCGAGGCGCGCGGCGACCGCGAAGCCGATGCCGCGCCGACGGCTCACGCCCGTCACGACGGCCACACGGCCGGACAGGGGCAGGGAGAGGGCCGGCACGTCCGGCAGGTCGGTCACGGGCAGCAACCTACGGACGTCCGGCGATGCGGTCGCGTGCTTTTCCTCGCGCGCGCCGCCTCGCGGGCTCGGCCTCCGGTCACTGCTGCCGGTAGGGCTCCCCGGGGTGCTCGGCCGGAGGCTGCACGGGCGGGGCGTAGCCGGTCGTGGGCTGCTCCGGTGCCGGCGGGTACGCGGCGGGCGGCGGCGCGGCAGGCGGCGGGTATCCGGCGGCCGGCGGCGGTGCGGCGGCCGCCGGGTGCTCCGGCGCGGGCGACGGCGGGGCGGCGGGCTGCGGGGGCGCGGTTGGGGTGCTCGTCCTCGCGCTCTTCCAGCCCTCGACGACGGCGCCACCGAACCCCTTGAGGTCCGATCCGAGCCGGCGTACCGAGGTGCGCACCTGCGGGTCGTTGACGACCCCGTTGGTGCGGGACACGAGCTGCGAGATCGCGTCGGTGAGGGGATTCGTGCTCGCCATGAGTCAACCTCCTGGTCGGGGTGCGACACACCGTACCCCCGCAGGGGCGGCGGTCAGCCGCCGTAGGCGCGCAGCCAGTGCGTGAGCAGGGCCTCGAGCTGGGCGCGCTGCCCGGGCGTCAGCGCCTGCAGGAGCCGGTGCTCGTTCGCCATGTGGTCCTCCATCGCCCGGTCGATCAGCTCCCGGCCGCGGTCCGTGAGGGCGACGACGCGCCCACGGCCGTCGGCCTCGCTCCGGCGCCGCGTCACGAGCCCCGCCGCGACGAGCCGGTCGACCCGCTTCGTCATCGCCCCGGACGTGACCATGGTGTGGTCGGCGAGCTCCCCGGGTGCCCGCTCGTAGGGTGCGCCGGCCCGGCGCAGGGTCGCCAGGACGTCGAAGTCCCCCTCCCCGAGCCCGTGCCGCCGGTAGACGTCGACGAGCTCCTCGGTGAGGAAGCCCGCGAGCCGGTGCAGCCGCCCCAGGACGCCCTGCGGTGTGACGTCGAGGTCCGGCCGCTCACGCGCCCACTCCTGCTGGATCTGCGCGACGCGGTCGGGCGGCAGGGACGCGTCAGGGGGTGGACGGCGGGCCATGCCGTGACTATACCTTCCATGGAAGGTATAGTCCTTTCCATGGAAGGCAGATGGCGGTGGGTCGCCCTGACGGCGGTCGCGCCGGTCCTCTGGGGGGCAAGCTACGTCGTGACGCGTCAGCTGCTGCCCGCCGACCACCCGCTGTGGGGCAGCGTCCTGCGCGCCCTGCCCGCCGGCCTCGTCCTGCTCGCCGTCGCCCGTCGGCTGCCCAGCGGCTCGTGGTGGTGGCGCTCGCTCGTGCTCGGCACGCTCACCATCAGCGCGTTCTTCGTGCTCGTGTACGTCGCCGCCCAGCTGCTGCCGTCGAGCCTCGCCGCGACGCTCATGTCCGCCTCGCCCGCGGTCATGATGCTCCTCGCGTGGCCGCTGCTCGCCCAGCGCCCGCGGTGGCTGTCCGTGGCCGGGGTGACGCTCGGGGTGGCCGGCGTCGGTGCGATGCTGCTGACCGGCGCCTCCGCACCCGACCTCCGCGGTGTCGTCGCCTCGGTCGTCGCGATGCTGATGTCGTCGCTCGGGTTCGTGCTCTCGACGCGCTGGTCCGCGGACGTCCCCGTGCTCCCGCTCACCGCGTGGCAGCTGCTGGGCGGCGCCGTCGTGCTCGTCCCCGTCGCGGCCGTCGTCGAGGGGGCACCGCCGCGGCTCGACGGCACCGAGGTCGCGGCGTTCGCGTTCCTGAGCCTCGTCGCGACCGCCGTCGCCTACGTCTGCTGGTTCTCCGGGCTCGCCCGGCTCGACGCGGGGACGGTGGGGCTCGTCGGGCTCCTCAACCCCGTGACCGGGGCGCTCCTGGGGGTGGTCCTGGCGGCCGAGGTGCTCACCGTGGCCCAGCTCGCCGGCATGGCGCTCGTGCTGGGCGGCATCGGGCTCGGGGCGTCCCGCCGGGCGGCGCGGGGGACGTCGGCAGCCCCGCCCACGCCTCCCGCGCGGGCTGCGGCCGCGGGGCAGGCCGTGCGCGCCGGTCAGGCGATCGAGGCCGAGCACGCGGTGCGCGCCGAGAAGGCCGTGCCCGACGCGCCCGTCGGTGGCCGGTGGCAGGGTGAGGCGCATGAGCACCCCCTCGGACCCCAAGGCGGACCTGCACCAGTACCTGCGCGAGGCACGTGACTCCCTGCTCACCAAGCTCGACGGGCTCTCCGAGTACGACGCCCGCCGTCCGCTGACCCCGACCGGGACCAACCTGCTCGGCCTCCTCAAGCACGCCGCGAGCGTGCAGCTCGACTACCTCGGTGAGACGTTCGGCCGCCCCTCCGGAGAGTCGATCCCCTGGCTCGCCGACGACGCGGAGACCAACGCCGACATGTGGGCGACCGCGCAGGAGTCGCGCGAGGAGATCGTCGCGTTCTACCGGAGGTCAGCGGCGCACGCCGACGCGACCGTCGAGGCGCTGCCGCTCGACGCGGTCGGCCGCGTGCCGTGGTGGCCCGAGGACCGCAACGAGGTCACGCTGCACCGCGTCCTGGTCCACCTGGCGACCGAGCTCAGCCGTCACGCCGGCCACGCCGACATCGTGCGCGAGCTCGTCGACGGCTCGGTCGGCCTCCGCCGGCCGGGCGACAACCTGCCCGACGTCGACGGCGCGTGGTGGTCGGCGTACCGCGAGCGCCTCGAGCGTGCCGCGCGCGAGGCCTCCGGGCACGACGCCTGAGCGGACGGCCGGGCGTCGGTCGGTTGGCCGGTCGGTCGGTCGGCCGGTCGGTCACGATTGGAGAAGCGGTGCCGGCGCCGCGCTCCCTAGGGTCGGGACGACGCCCCAGCCCCGGACGAGGAGACACCCATGAGCACGACGCAGAAGGCCGCCGGCACCGCCCCGGCGACGGACGACGCGGACGCGACGTTCAGCGCCGAGGAGCGCGCCGCGATGAAGGAGCGCGCACGCGAGCTCCGGGCGCAGAGCCGCAAGCGCGGCGCGAAGGTCGACCCCGAGGCCGAGGTGCTCGCGAAGATCGCCGAGATGACGGGCCTCGATCGCACCCTCGCGGAGCGGGTCCACGCCCTCGTGCGCGAGGTCGCGCCCGACCTCACGCCCCGGACCTGGTACGGCATGCCCGGGTACGCCAAGGACGGCAAGGTGCTGTGCTTCTTCACGGCGGCCGAGAAGTTCGAGGGCCGGTACGCGACCCTCGGGTTCAACGACGTCGCCCAGCTCGACGACGGCTCGATGTGGCCGACGGCCTTCGCGCTGACCGGGCTCTCGGACGACGTCGAGGCGCGCATCCGCGAGCTCGTGGCCCGCGCCGCGGCCTGAAGGACGCCGGCGTGCCGGGCACCCGACGCGCAGGCTCGGTCGGCGGCGTCGCGGTGCCCCGGCGCGGCGCGGGCGTGGTACCCGGTACGACCGTGGTGCCCGGCGCGGGGTCAGACGTTGAAGCGGAACTCCACCACGTCGCCGTCGGCCATGACGTAGTCCTTGCCCTCGATGCGCGCCTTGCCCGCCGCGCGTGCGGCGGCGACGGACCCGGCGGCCACGAGGTCGTCGAAGCCGATGACCTCGGCCTTGATGAACCCGCGCTGGAAGTCGGTGTGGATGACGCCCGCGGCCTGCGGCGCCGTCCAGCCGCGGTGGATCGTCCAGGCGCGCGACTCCTTGGGTCCCGCCGTCAGGTAGGTCTGCAGGCCGAGCGTGTGGAAGCCGACGCGCGCGAGCTGGTCGAGGCCCGCCTCCTCCTGGCCGTTCTCGGCGAGCATCTCGCGGGCCTCGTCGGGCTCGAGCTCGACGAGCTCGGACTCGAACTTCGCGTCGAGGAAGATCGCGTCCGCGGGGGCGACGAGCGCGCGGAGCTCGGCCTGCATGGCCTCGTCGGCGAGCCCGGCGTCGTCGGTGTTGAAGACGTAGATGAACGGCTTGGCCGTCATGAGCTGGAGCTGCGCGAGCTGGTCGGGGTCGATGCCCGCCTTCGCGGCGCCCTGGAACAGCGTGTCGCCGGCCTCGAGCACGGCCTGCGCCTGCTGCGCGGCCTGGAGCAGCGCGGCGTCGGCCTTCTTCCCGCGGACCTCCTTCTCGAGCCGCGGCACGGCCTTCTCGAGCGTCTGCAGGTCGGCGAGGATCAGCTCGGTGTTGATCGTCTCGATGTCGTCCTTCGGGGAGACCTTGCCGTCGACGTGCACGACGTCGGGGTCGGCGAACGCCCGAGTGACCTGGCAGATCGCCTCGGCCTCGCGGATGTTCGCGAGGAACTTGTTGCCGAGCCCCTCCCCCTCGCTCGCACCCTTGACGATGCCGGCGATGTCGACGAACGACACGGTCGCGGGCAGGATCCGCTCGCTGCCGAAGATCTCCGCGAGCGTCTGCAGCCGCGGGTCCGGCAGGGGCACGACGCCGACGTTGGGCTCGATCGTCGCGAACGGGTAGTTCGCGGCGAGCACCTGGGCGCGCGTGAGGGCGTTGAAGAGGGTGGACTTGCCGACGTTGGGCAGGCCGACGATGCCGATGGTGAGTGCCACGACGTGCCATCCTACGGGCCAGCCCCGGACGCCGGGTCGCCTGCCCGGACGCCGCAGCGACGCGCCGCTCAGCCGAAGGAGACGAGTCGCTCGAGCAGCTCGGGGGCGCGCCGGTCGTAGACCGTCCCGCCGAGCCGCACCCCGAGCACGAGCACCAGGGCGCCGACGGCGACGCCCACGACGAGCGCGAGCACGCCGAGGAGCGTCGAGCCCGTGATGATCCCGGCCACCGCGAGCCCGAGCGTCGGCAGCCCCAGCAGGAACACCACGCCGGTCCCGACGAGCTGCGCGACCATTCCCGCGCTGGCGCCACCCTGCGCGCTCGAGAACGGGCTCTCCCCCGCCTTCGGCACCTGGTAGACGAGTCGCGACGACACCGCGCTCGCGACGCCGAGCGAGGTCGCGAAGACGCCGAGGGCCGCCCCGAGCACCGGCAGCGCGAGCGACCAGCGCCCGGTGAGCTGGAGCGAGACGAGCGTGAGCACGACGGTCACCGGCACGCCCAGCACCCCGGCAGCCCACGCGCGCCCGGCCCGGTCGACGCGCCCGTCGATCGGTGCCGCGACGTGCGTCCAGAACGGGGTGCCGTCGTAGGCCACGTCCGCCGAGACCGTCCACCCCATGAGGTAGCCGACGAGCGGGCCGAGCGCGAGCATGACCCAGCCGTCGCCCGCGCTGAACCACAGGATCACGGGCAGCAGCGGGACGATCACGACGCCCGCGGCGTAGCGCGCGTCGCGCAGCCAGTAGGTCAGGCAGCGCGCGGCGACCGCGCCCGTCGGCGTCGCCGGGACCCGACCGAAGAACCCCAGCCCGTGCGTGCGGCTGCGCGTGCGACCCTCCTGCGGACCGCGGACGAGTGCGGCGTCGAGCCCGCGCGACCAGGCGAGCAGGAGCACGGCGAGCGTCGCCCCCGCGATGCCGAGCTTCGCGAGCCCGGCCGCCCAGTCCCCCTCGGCGGCGTCCGCCGTCAGCGCCCACGGGGCACCGAACGGCGTCCAGCCGAGGACCCGGACCACGTCGGGCCAGATGTCCTCGCTGCCCGAGAGCCGCTCCTCGAGCACGCTCCCGATCGGCCCGATCAGCATGATCGGCAGGAAGGCCGCGACGGCGGCGACCTCGCGGAACCGGCGCCGGGTCACGAGCGGGGCCAGCACCGTGGTCGTGGTGCGGGAGCCGACCACGCACAGCGCGAGCCCGAGCAGCGCACCGACGACGGCCGGCCCGAGCGCCTGCGGCTGGCGCCACCAGGTCATGACGGTGCCGAGCGCGACGAGCGTCGTCGCCAGCCCCGGGACGCCCACGAGCCCGACCGCGCTCAGGCCGGCGATCATCGTGCGCCGCGGGAGCGGGAGCGTCGCGAACCGTGCCGGGTCGACGGTCGAGTCGACGCCGAACGCGACGAGCGGCACGACCCACCACCCGAAGACCAGCAGGCTGCCGCCGAGGACGAGCGCGAGCCGGACGACCTCGACGTCCTGCGTGCTCAGCGCGGCGAGGCCCACGAGCACCGCGGCCACGACGCCCAGCCCGTACAGCAGCCCGAGCACGAGCCCGACGACCTGCCACGGGCTGCGCCGCAGCCCGTTGCGCAGCAGGGTCAGCTTGAGGCGGACGAGGTGCGCAACCACGCGAGCCCCTCTCCCGTCGAGCGACCGCCGACGAGCTCGACGAACCGGTCCTCGAGGCTCGAGCCGGCGCGGACGTCGTCGATCGTGCCGGCCGCGAGCACCTGGCCACCGGCGATGATCGCCACGTGGTCGCACATGCGCTGCACCAGGTCCATGACGTGCGACGACACGACGACCGTCCCGCCCGAGGCCACGTACCCGGCGAGGATCTCGCGGATGTTCGCCGCCGAGACGGGGTCGACCGCCTCGAACGGCTCGTCGAGCACGAGGACGCGCGGGGCGTGCACGAGGGCGCACGCGAGCGCGACCTTCTTGGTCATGCCCGCGGAGTAGTCGACGACGAGCGTGTCGGCGTCCGCCGACAGGTCGAGCGCCGTGAGCAGGTCACCGACGCGCTGCGCGACGGTCTCGCGGTCCATCCCGCGCAGCAGGCCCGCGTAGGTGATGAGCTGCGCTCCCGAGAGCCGGTCGAACATCTTGACGCCGTCGGGGAGCACCCCGAGCAGGCTCTTGCCCCGCACGGGGTCGGCCCACAGGTCGTTCCCCTGCACGAGGACCTGCCCGAAGTCGGGCCGCAGCAGCCCGGTGGCCATCGACAGCGTCGTCGTCTTCCCGGCGCCGTTGGGCCCGACGAGCCCGTAGAAGGACCCCGCGGGGACCTGGAGGTCGACGCCGGCGACCGCGATCTTCTGGCCGAACCGCTTCCAGAGGCCGCGCACCTCGAGGGCGGCCGGGCGGTCGGGTGCGGGCGCGACGCCGGCCGGGGCCGGGGCCGTGTGGGCCGCGGCTGCGGGGGCGTCGGTGGGCGTGTCGTCGGAGGGGGTGTCGTCGGGCACGGGCGGCATCGCGTCAGGATAGTCCGGCCGTCTGACGTGGGGGGACGTTCGAGCGGACGTCCGGGGACGTCCGGGCGAACAGGGTGCGGGTCGCGGCTGACGTGTCGGTGCGCTCTGGCAGGGTGACGGCCATGGACCTCCTGCTCCCCCTCGCCGCGCTCCTCGTCGGGTGCCTCGTGGGCTGGCTCGCCTCGGCCGCGCGCTCCGCGCGACGCCTGCGCGCCGCCGAGGTCGACGCGGTGCGCGCCCGGGCCCGGCTCGAGGCCGAGGCCGCGGCGCACGCGGAGCGGCTCGAGTCGCTCGCGGCCGACCACGCCCGCCAGGCCGAGCAGTTCCGGGCGCTCGCGGCGGACGCGCTAGCGAACAACAACGAGCACTTCCTCGCGCTCGCCGACCAGCGCCTCGCGGCGAGCCACCAGACCCAGGCGGGCGAGCTGGCCCAGCGCGAGCAGGCGGTCCGGGCGCTCGTCGAGCCGCTGAGCCGCACGCTCGACGCGGTGCGCTCCGAGCTGACGACCGCCGAGCGGGCGCGCGTCGAGGGTCACGCGTCGCTGCGGGAGCAGGTCCGCGCGATGCGCGAGCAGTCCGAGCTGCTGCGCGCCGAGACCGCGCAGCTCGTCACCGCGCTGCGCTCGTCCCAGGTGCGGGGGCGCTGGGGCGAGATCCAGCTGCGCCGCGTCGTCGAGTCCGCCGGGATGCTCGCGCACGTCGACTTCGTCGAGCAGGCGCAGGTGCGCACCGACGACGGGCTCCTGCGCCCCGACATGGTCGTGCGGCTCGCGGGCGGCAAGCAGGTCGTCGTGGACGCCAAGGTCGCGTTCCTCGGCTTCCTCGACGCCTCCACGACGACCGACGACGCCGTGCGGGCGGACCGGCTCGCGGCGCACGCACGCCACGTGCGCGCCCACGTCGACGACCTCGCCGCGAAGCGGTACTGGGACCAGTTCGCGCCCGCGCCCGAGTTCGTCGTGATGTTCGTGCCCGCCGAGTCGTTCCTGCACGCGGCGCTCGACGAGGACCCGACCATCGTCGAGTACGCGTTCGAGCGCAACGTGGTGATCGCGACGCCCATGACCCTGCTCGCGCTGCTGCGGACCATCGCGTACGCGTGGCGGCAGGACGCGCTCGCGTCGAACGCGCAGGCGGTGCTGAGCCTGGGCAAGGAGCTGCACGGCCGGCTCGCGACGCTCGGGTCGCACCTCGCCCGCCTCGGCCGCGCGATCGACGCCGCGGCCGGCGCGTACAACCAGACGGTGTCCTCGCTGGAGACGCGCGTCCTGGTGAGCGCACGGAGGTTCTCCGACCTGCACGTCGTCGACGCGGACCTCGAGACCCCGCCGGCCTCCAACCCGCGGCTGTCGGCCGTGAGCGCCCCCGAGCTCGTGGCGTTCGCGAGCGAGCACGCCGTCGCGCTCGACGACCTGGGCGGGGGCGGTCACGCGGCGTCCAACGCGTGAGCACCCGGGCGCCTGCGTGCGATCCGCCGAGAAGATGTCAGGATGACCGAAATGACGGATCATGACACGGCGGACCACGACATCCCGGTCGGCGAGGACGCCCCGGTCGGTTCGGGAAGCGCGCGTGCGGGCGTCGTCAGCATCTTCCTGACGACCGTGCCCCCGGAACAGCTCGACGAGTACCGCCTGCTGCCCCTCGACGACGACGGCGACCGCAGCCCCTTCCGGCTCGAGGTGGACGCGGGGCTGGTCTCCGTGGACCCCGAGCTGCTCGAGGTCGACGCGTTCGTCGAACCCGCCGACGACCCGGTCGCGGAGCTCACCGGGTACTCCGCCGGAGCCTCCTTCGCGGACGCGGCCGCCGTCGACCTCGCGCGGCTGCGCGCGGACGAGCACACCGGGCTCGTGCTCGTCTACGACCACGACGCCCGCCGGGGCGCGGGGACGCCCGAGGGCTCGGCGCTGACCCTCGTCGGGGTCTACGCGTACGACTGGCGCCTCTGACCCGACGCGGCGCCGCTCGGCGGCCGGTCCGGCGCGGTGCCGGTCGGCGGCCGGTCCGGCGCGGTGCCGCCGGACGTCAGATCGGCTGGACGCTGAGCTCGCGCCGGGCGCCGCGGCCCGGGTTGCCGCCGCTCTTCTTGAGCGTCGTCCGCAGCTCCTTGGGCAGCGAGAACATCAGGTCCTCGGTCGCCGTCCGGACCTCCTCGACGTCGCCGAAGCCGTGCGCCGCGAGCGCGTCCAGCACGTCGCGCACCAGGATCTCCGGGACCGACGCCCCCGAGGTCACACCGACGGTCGTCACGCCCTCGAGCCACGCGGGGTCGATCTCCGCGGCCTTGTCGATCCGGTAGGACGAGCGGGCGCCCGCGTCGAGCGCGACCTCGACGAGCCGCACCGAGTTCGACGAGTTCGCCGAGCCGACCGTGAGCACGAGGTCGCACTCCGGGGCGAGCTTCTTGACCGCGACCTGGCGGTTCTGCGTCGCGTAGCAGATGTCGTCGCTCGGCGGGTCCTGCAGCGTCGGGAAGCGCTCGCGCAGGCGGCGGACCGTCTCCATCGTCTCGTCGACCGAGAGCGTGGTCTGCGAGATCCACACGACCTTGTCGGGGTCGCGCACCGTCACCGAGTCCACGTCGTCGGGCGAGTTGACGACCTGGATGTGGTCCGGGGCCTCGCCGTACGTGCCCTCGACCTCCTCGTGGCCGTCGTGGCCGATGAGGAGGATGTCGTAGTCGTCCGACGCGAAGCGGACGGCCTCCTTGTGCACCTTCGTCACGAGCGGGCACGTCGCGTCGATCGTCTCGAGCGAGCGCGCGGCGGCCGCGGCGTGCACCGCGGGCGAGACCCCGTGGGCGGAGAAGACGACGCGCGCCCCGACCGGGACCTCGTCGGTCTCGTCGACGAAGATCGCGCCGCGCGCGGCGAGCGTCTCGACGACGTGCTTGTTGTGGACGATCTCCTTGCGGACGTACACCGGGGCGCCGTAGTGGTCGAGCGCCTTCTCGACGGCGACGACCGCCCGGTCCACGCCGGCGCAGTACCCGCGGGGCGCGGCGAGCAGGACCCGCTTGCGCGCGGGGGTCGCGGTATCGAGGTTCACGTCCCCAGTCTAGGCAACGGGTCGCGCCCGCGGACCAGCGCCCGTGCGTGGGGTGGGTCACCCCTCGGGCGGGAATGCGCAGGTCCTGCGCGGATCACGTGGGGGGCCGTCTCGCGGGCGGTCCGCGACGGGCGCGTCGGGGCCCGGCGTCGAGCGGCCGGGGGCCGCGGGCCGTGTCCGCGGGTCGTGGCAGGGTGTGCGCGTGAGGTCGACGGGTGGGGCGCAGGACAGCGGACGCACGGGCGGAGCCGTGCCCTCGGGCGGTGCGGAGCCGGGGTCCGGAGCTGCGGCGGCGCGCCTGCCGGGGGCGGGCTCGGCGCCAGCGCCTGCACCCGCGGACCCCACCGACGCCGCCGCGCCCCGCCGCATGCCGCTGCGCGCGCTCGACACGACGGCGGAGCGCCCGTGGCCGGTCCGCCTGCTGTCCTCGAAGATCGCCGAGTACGTCGCGCGCATGGCCCCGGTCTGGATCGAGGGCCAGGTCGTCCAGCTCAACCGGCGCCCGGGCGCGGGGGTCGCGTTCCTCACGCTGCGCGACACGGACGTCGACATGTCGCTGCCGGTCTCGCTCAAGGTCGGCGTGCTCGCGGCGTCCGGGGCGGCGGTCGAGGAGGGCGCACGCGTCGTCGTGCACGCCAAGCCGGAGTTCTGGACCAAGCGCGGGTCCCTGCAGCTCCAGGCCGACGCCGTGCGGGCCGTCGGCGTCGGCGAGCTGCTCGCCCGCATCGAGCACCTCAAGGGCGTGCTGGCCGCCGAGGGGCTGTTCGACGCCCGCCGGAAGGTGCCGCTGCCGTTCCTGCCGCGCGTCGTCGGGCTCGTGTGCGGGCGCGAGTCCAAGGCCGAGCACGACGTCGTCGTCAACGCCCGGGCGCGCTGGCCGCAGGTCGAGTTCGAGATCCGGGAGGTCGCGGTGCAGGGCGTCGGCGCGGTCGCCCAGGTGAGCGCCGCGATCGCGGAGCTCGACGCGGACCCCCGGGTCGAGGTCATCGTGGTCGCGCGCGGCGGCGGCGCGGTCGAGGACCTGCTGCCGTTCAGCAACGAGGCGCTCGTGCGCGCGGCCGCCGCGTGCCGCACGCCGCTCGTGAGCGCGATCGGCCACGAGACCGACTGCCCCCTGCTCGACCTCGTCGCCGACTACCGCGCCTCGACACCGACCGACGCCGCGAAGCACGTCGTCCCCGACGTCGGCGAGGAGCGGGCGCGCCTGACGCAGGCCCGCTCGCGCATGCGCGGCGCCCTCGTGCACCGGCTCACGCGCGAGCAGCACGGGCTCGACTCGCTGCGGAGCCGGCCGGTGCTGGCGTCACCGGTGCGCCTCGTCGAGACCCGCGAGCAGGACGTGCACCGGCTGCGCGACGGCGCACGCCGCGCCCTCGAGCACGCGCTCGTGCGCGCGGGGGCGGACACCACCCGGCTCGCCGCGCAGGTCCGGGCGCTGTCGCCGGCCGCGACGCTCGCCCGCGGCTACGCGGTGGTGCAGCGCGCCGACGGGGCGGTCGTCCGCGACCCGGGGGACGTCACGGAGGGCGAGGACCTGCGGGTCCGGGTCGCGCACGGCGAGATCCACGCGGCGGTCACGCGCCGCGGCTGAGCACCGGCGCCGGTGGACTCCGCCGTCGAGCCACCTCCGCGGCGGCGGACCAGCCTGCGGACGACGGCGCGACCGTTCGCGCGCGAGGTGGGCGGGTGCTGGTTGACTGGTCCCGTGCCGAAGACGACCGAGCCCGCGTCCGCGCCCGCTGTCCCCACCGCGCCCCTCGACGACGCCCACGACCTGAGCTACGAGCAGGCGCGCGACGAGCTCGTCGCCGTCGTCGCCCGGCTCGAGGCCGGCGGGGCGACGCTCGAGGAGTCCCTCGTGCTCTGGGAGCGGGGTGAGGTGCTCGCCGCTCGCTGCCAGGAGTGGCTCGACGGCGCGCGCGAGCGGCTCGCGTCGGCCCGGGGTGACGAGCCCGGCACCGACGCCGAGGCGTCCGACGCCGCGACGACCGTGGGAGGCGCACGATGAGCGCGGCGGGCGAGCGCGCGCTCGTCGTCGGCGAGGCGCTGGTCGACATCGTCCGGCGCACCGACGGCTCGGTCAGCGAGCACCCCGGCGGCAGCCCGGCGAACGTGGCGCTCGGGCTCGCGCGGCTCGGCCGCACCGCCGAGCTGCTGACGTGGCTCGGCGACGACGCGCACGGCGACCTCGTGCGGGCGCACCTCGAGCGGGACGGCGTGCACGTGCTGCGCGGGGACCGGGTCGCGGCGGCGACGTCGACGGCCGCGGCCACGCTCGACACCGAGGGCGGCGCGACCTACGACTTCGAGCTCGAGTGGGACCTGCCGGCGACGTGGGACTCCTCCGACGGCGCGCCCGTCGTGGTGCACACCGGGTCCATCGCGGCGGTGCTGCCCCCGGGCGGTGAGGCCGTCGCGCGTCTCCTCGCGGAGCACCGCGCGACGTCGACCGTCACGTACGACCCGAACCTGCGCCCGGCGCTCATGGCCGCGCCCGCGGTCACGCTGCCGCTCGTCGAGAACCTCGTCGCGCAGGCCGACGTGGTCAAGGTCAGCGACGAGGACCTCGCGTGGCTCATGCCGGGGGTCGCCCCTGCGGAGATCGCCGAGGACTGGGTGCGCCGTGGGCCGGCCGTCGTGGTCGTGACGCACGGCGGCGAGGGTGCGTTCGCGTGCACCGCGGCCGGCGACCGCCTCGCGATCGCGGCCGAGAACGTCGAGGTCGCCGACACGGTCGGCGCGGGCGACTCGTTCATGTCGGGGCTCATCGACGGGCTGTGGTCCGCGGGCCTGCTCGGGGCGGACCGCCGCGAGGCGCTGCGCGCGATCGACGCGGGGACGCTCGAGCAGGTGCTCGTGCGGTGCGTGCGGATCGCGGCCATCACGGTCTCGCGCCCCGGCGCGAACCCGCCGACCTCCGCGGAGCTCGGCGAGGGCTGACGCGAGGTCGTCGACGGCCTCGGCACGTCCACGCGCAGCGCTCGGTCGCCGACTGCCCGGACCGGGACGGCGTGGCGGGCACGCCGCAGCGCCGGGCACGCCGCAGGGTCGGGCGTCAGCCCTGTGCGTCGAGCTCGTCGAGGGTCAGCAGCACGAGCGAGGCGGTCCAGGCGAGCGGCGCGAGGTCGGCGGGCCGGCCGTCCCACAGCACCTTCTCGGGCAGCGAACCGGCGTCGGTGCGGTGCGCGTCGAGCCAGTCGAGCCGGCTCCGGGCGTCGTCCACCCGGCCGGCGCCTGCGGCCGTCAGCGCGAACAGCGCGGTCTGCGGGGTCCACGAGATGCCGTCGGCCTTCCAGCCGGCGCCGGGGGCGAGCCCGCCCGCGGGTCGCTCCATGCCCTCCGCGGCCGCGAGCCACGCCGCGGTGACGTCGGGCGAGCCGGACGCGAAGGGCGGCATGAGGAACGCGACGGCGGCGTCCCGCACCTGGCCCCCGTCGTGCCGCGGGTACCCGAGCGGGGCGAACCGGGTCGCGAGCGCGCGGTCGAGCATCGCCTCGACGGACGCGGCGCGGGCCTCGAGCTCGGGCGCCCACGCCGGTCCGACGCCGGGCGCGGACCCGGCGACGGACTGCGCGAGCTCCTGCGCCGAGCGCGCCCCGAGGAGCATCGGGGCGACGACGCCGAGGGTCGTGCGCGTCTCGCGGACCTCCCAGTAGTCCGGGGACGGGCGCGGCATCCCGGTGACCGGGTCGATCGCGCCCTCGATGGCGGCGAGCGCGCTCGTGAGGCTGGGGGCGAGAGCGTCGAGCGTCGCCGCGCGTGTCTCGTCGTCGGCCGCCGCGTACCACTCGGCGGCGGCCCACAGGTACCAGGCGCCGCCGTCGAGCTGCGTGCCGCGGTCGTCGGGCACACCGCTCTCGTCGGGCAGGTACCGGGCCTGGAACGTCCCGTCGGCCTCCTGGACGCGCGCCAGGTGGCCCAGGATCCGCGCGGCGTCGTCGGCGTGCCCGGTGCGGGCGAGCGCGACGGCCACGAAGCTCGCGTCGCGCGGCCACGAGTAGAGCCACGCCGCGGTCGGCCCCGCCAGGACGGCGCCGTTGTCGAGCGTCAGCGTGTCGAGGTCGAGCAGCGCCTGCCGCGCCATGTCCGCGTACCGCTCGGGCCCGGGCACGGTCCCCGCGGCCAGCCAGTCCCGCTGGACCTCGGCGAGCGCCTCGAGCTCCGCGTGCCGCTCGGTGGCCGCACGCGCGTCGTCCCCCGCGGCGCTCACGACGGCGGCGGTGACGTTGCTGCCCTCGAAGCGGGTGACCGCCTCGTCGGGTCCGACCGCGACGACCACGTCGTCGACCGAGAGCAGCGCGGCCTGGGTGCGCAGCGCGGGCTCCGCGTAGGGGCGCGGCCCACCGACCGACGACGACGCGAGGAGCAGCGTGGCGGCCGCGACCACGGCGGGCACGGCGGCGCGTCGGAGTCGTCGGGCTGGCACCCGGGAACTCTAGTACGGACGCGCACCGCCACCAGGAGGCCGGGCGCCGCCGACCGCACGCGGTGACCGCTCTGCGAGCCGACCGCGCGGGTCGTCCGACGACCTGCCAGCATGTGCTCCGTGACCCCCACCATCACCCCGGCAGAGGCCTGGACCCGGCTCCAGGAGGGCAACGAGCGCTTCGTGCGCGGCGAGATGCTGCACCCGTCGCAGGGCGTCGACCGGCGCAGCGAGCTGAGCGTCGCGCAGGCGCCGTTCGCGGTCGTCTTCGGCTGCTCGGACAGCCGCGTCGCCGCCGAGATCATCTTCGACCAGGGGCTCGGCGACGTCTTCGTCGTCCGGACCGCGGGCCACGTGCTCGACACGACCGTCATCGGCTCGATCGAGTACGGCGTCAACGTGCTCGGCGCGTCGCTGGTCCTGGTCCTCGGGCACGACAGCTGCGGCGCGGTCGCGGCGGCGACGACGGCGCTGACGACCGGCGAGCTGCCCGACGGGTTCGTGCGGGCGATCGTCGACCGGGTGATCCCGAGCATCGTGAACATCGCGAGCGGCCCGGACGGACGCACGTTCGCGTCGCTGTCGGCGGCCGAGCTGGGGCACGAGCACGTGCGGCACACCGTGCAGATGCTGCAGGGCTACTCCAAGTCGCTCGCCGAGGCGGTCGAGGAGGGCCGCTGCGCGATCCTGGGCGTCGAGTACACGCTCGCCGACGGCCGCGCGCAGGTCACGGAGTCGGTCGGGCCCGTCGGGGTCTGACGCAGGACGCGGCCGCTCTCGCTCGGCGACCGCGAGCGGACGGGCGGTCCGCCGACGCGAGCGCGGCGCGCGCGAGACGCGGATCACGCTGGTCGCGCAGCCGCACCTGGACGACGATCGAGGCCCCGCGCGGGCTCGTCGGCCCGTCTCCGGCGAGGTCCACGGCGCGAGAATGCGTTCGCCCTGCCCCCGCGCGGGTGCCAGGGTCGACGCGTGCCCCGACTCCCCCAGCGCGCCGGACCCGGTGCCTTCGCGTCGTTGCAGGTCCCCGCGTACCGCGCGTGGTTCGCGAGCCAGATCCTCTCGGCGTCGGGCCTCGTCACGCAGTCGGTGGGGACCGCGTGGCTCGTGCTCGAGCTGACCGGGCGCGCCGTCGACCTCGCGCTGCTCTCCGCCGCGACGCTCCTGCCCGTGCTGCTCGCGGGTGCGTGGACGGGCGGGCTCGCGGACCGCGTCGACCGCCGCCGCCTGCTCGTGGTCACGCAGTCGGCGTTCGTGGTGCTCGCTCTCGTGCTGACGGCGCTGAGCGCGTCCGGCGCCGCCCAGGTCTGGTCGCTGCTGCTCGTCAACGCCCTGAGCGGCGCGGTGAACGCGGTCGACGCCCCGACGCGTCAGGTCTACGTGATGGACCTCGTCGGGCGGGACCGGCTCGCGAGCGCCGTGAGCCTCTACGAGGTCATCCTCAACGCCTCGCGCGTCGTCGGGCCCGCCGTGGGCGGGCTGCTGCTCACGCTCTCGGGCCCCACCGCGTGCTTCGCGGCCAACGCCGTCTCCTACGTCGCGCCGCTGCTCGTGCTGTGGCGCTACCGGCCGGCGTCGAGCGGCCCGGCACCTGGCTCCGCACCACGCGCGCGCGGCGCCGCTCGCGCGGGCCTGCGGTACGTGTGGTCCACGCCGGTGCTGCGCGCGTGCGTGCTCGTGGCCGGCGCGAGCGGGGTGCTGTTCAACGCGTCGGTGCTGTTCCCCCTGCTCGCGACGCGCGCGCTCGGCATGGACGGCGCCGGGTACGGCGCGCTGCTCGCGTGCTTCGGTCTGGGTGCCCTGCCCGGGGCGCTCGTCGCGGCGCGGCTCGGGCAGCCGAGCGGCGCGGGCGTCCGGGTGCTCGCGCTCGGGACCGGGGTCGCCATGGCGCTGACCGGCCTGTCCCCGACCGCCGGGGTCGCATTCGCCGCGATGGCGGTCACCGGTTTCGTGTCGATCTGGTGCATCACCGCCGCGAACACGCTCGTGCAGCTGCGCGCGGCGCCCGAGCTGCGCGGCCGGACGCTCGGGGTGTGGACGATGGCGCTGCCGGGGCTCAACCCTGTCACGGGGATCGCCGTGGCGACGCTCGCCGACCACGCCGGCGCCCGGGCCGGCTTCGCCGCGGGCGGTGCGGCGATCGCGGTGGCGGCGCTCGTCGGGTGGCGGGCGCTCGGCCGGGACCGCGCACCCGAGCCCGCACCCGATCCCGCACCCCGCGCCGTGGCGCAGGCCACGCCCGCGCCGCGCTGACGGGTCCCGGGGCCCGGTGAGAGGATGCGGGGCATGAGCAGCGACGTCGCTTCCGGGTCCGGTTTCCGTATCGAGCACGACACGATGGGTGAGGTGCGCGTCCCGGCGGACGCGCTGTACCGCGCGCAGACGCAGCGCGCGGTCGAGAACTTCCCCATCTCGGGGACGCGGCTCGAGCGCAGCCACATCGAGGCGCTCGCGCGCATCAAGAAGGCCGCCGCGCGCGCGAACGCCGAGCTCGGGGTCCTCGAGCAGGACGTCGCGGACGCGATCGTCGCGGCCGCCGACGAGGTCGCCTCCGGGGCGCACGACGCGCACTTCCCCGTCGACGTCTTCCAGACCGGGTCCGGCACGTCGTCGAACATGAACACCAACGAGGTCGTCGCGACGCTCGCGAGCACGCGGCTCGGGCGCCCGGTGCACCCCAACGACCACGTCAACGCGTCCCAGTCGTCGAACGACGTGTTCCCCACGTCGGTGCACGTCGCCGCGACCGCGGGCGTCGTCGGCACCCTCGTCCCGGCGCTCGCGCACCTCGCGGAGGCGCTCGAGGCGAAGGCCACGCAGTTCGCGGGCGTCGTGAAGTCGGGGCGCACGCACCTCATGGACGCGACGCCGGTCACGCTCGGCCAGGAGTTCGGCGGGTACGCCGCCGCGGTCCGCTACGGCATCGAGCGCCTCGAGGCCGCGCTCCCCCGCGCCGCGGAGGTCCCGCTCGGCGGCACCGCGGTCGGCACCGGCATCAACACCCCGGCCGGGTTCCCGCAGCGGGTCATCGCGCTCCTGGTGGAGGACACCGGGCTGCCGCTGACCGAGGCGCGCGACCACTTCGAGGCGCAGAGCGCGCGCGACGGGCTCGTCGAGCTCTCGGGTGCCTTGCGCACGATCGCGGTGAGCCTGACGAAGATCTGCAACGACCTGCGCTGGATGGGCTCCGGCCCCAACACGGGCCTCGGCGAGATCGCCATCCCCGACCTGCAGCCCGGGTCGTCGATCATGCCCGGCAAGGTCAACCCGGTGATCCCGGAGGCGGTGCTCATGGTCGCCGCGCGCGTCATCGGCAACGACGCGACGGTCGCGTGGGCGGGCGCGAGCGGCGCGTTCGAGCTCAACGTGCAGATCCCCGTGATCGCGCTCGGGGTGCTCGAGTCGATCCGGCTGCTCGCGAACGCCTCGACGGTGCTCGCGGACCGCACGATCGCCGGCATCGAGGCCAACGAGGAGCGCGCCCGGGCGTTCGCGGAGTCGTCGCCGTCGATCGTGACGCCGCTCAACCGGGTGATCGGGTACGAGGCGGCCGCGAAGATCGCGAAGCACTCCGTGAAGAAGGGCCTGACGGTCCGCGAGGCCGTCGTCGACCTCGGCTACGTCGAGCGCGGCGAGGTCACCGAGGAGCAGCTCGACCAGGCCCTCGACGTGCTGAGCATGACCCGGCCGCCGCAGGCCTGACACCGGCTGCGGTCGCGCCACTCCCACGCCCGGTCCGGCGCGCACCCGCGTGCCGGGCCGGGCGTCGCGCTGTCGCGGGGCGCCGCGGCCGGGCCGTCGACGGAGGACCTCCGGAGGGCTCCCGCAAGGCCCCGACGGGCCGATCCGGAAAAGGTTGAGTCCCGCTCGTCACGGTTCCGTCGCGATCCGCGTGTCCAGGTCACGGGCCCGTAACGATCATCACACCATTGCGTGCAACCGCTCCCACGGGGCCCGGCGGCCCCACTACGTTCGACGGACCGCGCAGGACCCTGCGGGGCGCACGCGGCGGACGACGACGAGGTCGAGGGGGAACTGTGGGCTGGACGATGCGGCTGCTCGCGCACCGGGCGCTGACGCAGGCGTCGCTGCTGGTGACGGTGCTCGCCGTCGCCGTGCTGGGCTCCGGCCTGCTGGGGACGTTCGGGCTGCTGCTCACCGAGAGCGAGGCGCGGTCGCTGCAGACGGCGCTCAGCCGCGAGCCCGGGACGGCGACCGACGTCGACGTCGAGCTCACGCCCGGCGCCAAGGCGCCCCTGCGGTCGATCGAGGCCGCCGAGGGCGTGCTCGCGACCGTCACGGAGGACGTGCCGACCACGTACGACCGCTGGCTGACCTCGGTCCCGTACCGGATCCCCGCCGGGGACGTGTCCCCCGCGCCGCTCGCCTACGTCGCCGCGCAGCCCGCGCTGGAGGACCGCGCCACGCTCCTCGAGGGCCGGTGGCCCGCAGCGGCGGCCGACGGCGACGGGCGCGTCGAGATCGCGGTCCCCGAGACGGCCGCGGAGGCCTTCGGATGGACCGCCGGCAGCACCTTCCCGCTCACGAGCTCGTCGTCGCGCGACGTCGTCGACACCGTCGTCGTGGGCGTCTTCGAGCGGACAGGGCCGCTCGCGCCGTGGGGACGCGACCTGCTCGACGGCGCGCTCGTCGACCGGAACTTCCCCGTCCCGGGGTCCTTCGGCTTCGTGAAGACGACCGCCTACGGCCCGTTCGTCGCGATGCCCGAGGTCCTCACCGACCAGGTCGTCGAGACGCAGTCGGCCCGCGTGGTCGCCCACCCCCAGCTCGGGGAGGCGACCCCCGCGACGCTCGCCGAGGTTCCGCAGCGCGTCGAGGACGCACGCCCCGCCCTCATCGCCGCGCTCTCCGACGTCGCGCTCGGCGGGTACGTCGTGACCGAGCTCGCGACGACCGTCGACGGCGCGCGCACGCAGCTCGCGGTCACGCGGGTGGGTCTCGCGGTGCTCGGCATCATGCTCGCGGTGCTCGCCGTGACCGTGCTGCTCATCGCCGCCCGGCTGCTCGCGGAGCGGCGCGTCGCCGAGCGCACGCTCCTGACCTCCCGCGGCGCGTCGGCGAGGCAGCTCGTGCGCTTCGCCGGTCTCGAGGCGCTTGCCATCGCGGCGCTCACCGCCGCGCTCGCGCCGTTCGTCGCCCGGGCGCTGTACCGCGCGGTGGTCGCCCAGCCCGTGCTCGCGGCCGCCGGGCTGGACCGCGACCCCGGGCTGCCCCGGCACCTGCTCGTCACGTGCGCCGCCGCCGCCGCGCTCTTCGCCGCCGTGCTGCTCGCGCCGCTCCTGCGCCGGCCGACGAGCGTCGTCGACGACGAGCAGCAGCTCGTCCGTCAGGAGGGACGCGGTTCGTTCGCACGCTCGGGCCTCGACCTCGCGCTCGTCGCGCTCGCCGGCGTCGCGTTCTGGCAGCTGCGCGTCTACCGGTCGCCGGTCGTCGAGGGCGGCGGGATCGACCCCGTGCTCGTCGCCGGGCCGGCGCTGTTCCTGCTCGCCGGGGGTGCCCTGACGCTGCGCGCGGCACCGCTCGTGGCGCGCGGCGTCGAGCGGCTCGCGCGGCGCAGCCGCTCGCTCGTCCTCCCGCTCGCCGCGTGGGAGGTCTCCCGCCGCCCGGCACGTGCCTCGGGCGCGGTCCTGCTCCTCACGCTCGCGGTCGCCGTGAGCTCGTTCTCGCAGTCCTTCCTCGCGACGTGGCGGGTGTCGCAGGCCGACCAGGCCGAGCTGCGGGTCGGCACCGACGTGCGCGTCGACGGGCTCGCCGGGACGCCGTTCGACCAGTCTGCGACCATCGGCGCGCTGCCCGGCGCGACGGAGTTCAGCCCGGTGACGTCCCGGTCCGTGAAGATCGGGCGGCCCGTGACCGACAGCCAGCTCCCGTCGACCAACAAGAGCATCGACCTGCTCGCCGTCGACACCGTGGGCGGCTCCGCGGTGCTGCGCGGGCGGTCGGCGCACCCCCAGGGCTGGCCCGGCGAGGTCGAGCGGCTCGCACCCGAGGACGCGGTCCGGGGACCGGTGCTGCCCGGCACGCCCGAGCAGGTCGACCTCACGCTCGCCGCCTCCGTGATGCCTGCGCTCCCCGGCACCCAGGTGCTCGTCACGGTGACGGTGCAGGACGCGCACGGCGCGCGCGTGTCCTACGAGCTCGACCCGTTCCCGGCGGACGGCACCCCCGCGCAGCAGACCGTGACCGTCGCGGCGGCCGGCGCTCGCCTCGCGACCCCGCTGAGGGTCGTGTCCCTCGTCGGCCAGATCTACCTCCCCGCGGAGGCGGTCGTCGCGATCGGCGACGCCCTGCCCGTCGCCCCGCCCAACGGCTCCGCGCCGCTGGTCTTCTGGGACCTCGACGTCGCCGACCTGCGTGCGCGCACCGGTGGCACCGTCTCGGAGCCCGTCGCGTTCGTCGCCGACGAGTGGTCCGGACGGTCGCTGCCCAACTCCTGGGGCGTCGTGACACCGGTCGACCTCACGGTCGGGGACGCCGGTGCGCTGAGCGCGACAGGAACCCTCCCGCTCGACGACCTGATCGAGGGCGGCCGAGGCTTCTCCGTCACGGCGTTCGAGGCCCCGGAGCACGTCCCGGTGATCGCGTCCGACGCGATGCTCGACCTTCTCGAGTCCGAGGTCGGCAACGAGGCGCTGCTCGCGTTCGGGGCCGTCACCGTGCCGGTGCGCCTGGTCGCGGCGGTCCCCCACCTGCCCGGCAGCCCGGCGCGCCCGGCCGCTCTCGCGGACCACGACACCCTGTGGCGCGCGCTCGCCGGCATCGGCCTGACGGACCCGTTGATCGACGAGTGGTGGGCGGCGGTGCCCGACGACGGCCTCGCCTCGACCCTCGCGGACGTCCGCGGCCGCGACGACGGGACGATCGAGAGCCGCGTCGAGGTCCGCGACCTGCTCACCGACGGCCCGCTGCGGGTCGGCATGCAGGCCGCGCTCTGGATCGTCACGATCGCCGCCGTCGCTCTCGCGATCGCCGGGTTCCTGATGAGCGCGACCGTCTCGGTGCGGCTGCGCCGGCTCGAGCTCGCGCGGCTCCAGGCGCTCGGCGCCTCGCGCGGCGGGCTCGTCCGGGCGGTTCTCGCCGAGCACGGGCTGCTCGCGCTGCTCGGCAGCACCGGCGGCCTCCTGCTCGGCCTGCTGCTGGGCCATCTCGTCGCGCCGCTGCTCACGGTCGCCGCCGACGGCCGACGGCCCGTCCCCCCGGTCCTCGTGCAGTGGCCGTGGGCCGACGAGGCCGTGCTCCTCCTGTCCCTGCTCGCCGCCATCGCCATCACCGTCGGGGTGACCACCATGACCCTCCTGCGCCGTGCGTCCGCAGAGCTCCTGCGGCTCGGGGACGACCGATGAGGGCGCCCCGCGTGCTGCCCCTCGTCGCCGGCTCGCCGCTCCTCGCGTGGCGTCGCGCGGTCGCCGACCGCGGCCTCGTCGCGGTGTGCCTCGCGCTCGTCGCGGTGACCGCGTTCCTCGCGCTCGCCGGCCCGCGCTACCTCGTGGAGTCCGCCGACCGGGGCGTGCGCCAGGCCGTGACCGAGGCGGGCAGCCGCAGCGACGTGCTCGCCGAGCTGCCGCCCGCGATGGGCACGGTGCGGGACACCGTGCGCGACCCGCGGCTGGCCGACAAGCTCGAGTCCGCCGCGAACGACCTGCGTGCGGTGCTGCCCGACGAGCTGCGCGCCACGGTGCTGGAGCCCGAGCTGTCGTTCCACAGCACGGACCTGAGCCTCGCCACCCCGCCCGAGACCGGCCTGTGGGCGCTGCGCCTGAGGTGGGTGTGGAGCGAGCGCTCCGCCGGGGTCCGCTGGGTCGAGGGCGCCGAGCCCGGCGCCTCGCCGGACGTGCGCGCCGAGCACGCGGCCGAGCGCGAGGCTGCGGGCTACGACGTGCCCGTGGAGCTCCGCCCGCAGCGCGTCGAGGTCGGCGTCACGCGCGCCACGGCCGACGCGCTCGGCGTGACCGTCGGGTCGGAGATCGGCCTGGCGGGCGCGCTGCGCGGCGAGGCCGTCGCCGTCGTGACGGGCGTCTACGAGCCGGTCGACCCGGCGGACGAGACCTGGGCCGACGCCCCGGAGCTCGTCGAACCCGTCGTCCGGGAGGCCAAGCGGGGCAATCACACGACCACGGGCCTCTTCCTCTCCCGCGAGTCGGTCCCGGACGCCCGCGCGGCGCTACAGGCCTCGGGCCACCGCACGGTCGTCCGGCTCGCCGTCGACGTCCCGGCGCTCACCGCGGCCCGCGCAGGCGCGGTCGCGGACGACGTCGCGTCGATCACGGCGAACCCGGACCAGCTGACCCTCTCGGGCGGGCGCACCCTGGCCGTGTCGACCGAGCTCGACGAGGTGCTCGGCGAGTTCGCGACGCGGTTGCGCGGCGTCACCGCCCAGGCGTCGCTGCTCCTCGTCGGCATCGTCACCGTCGCCGGCCTCGCCCTCGTGCTCGCGGCGCGCCTGCTCGTGACCCGGCGCCGCACGCTGCTCGAGGCCGAGCGGGCCCGCGGCGCGTCGGTCGCGTCGGTGGCGCTGCGCCTCCTGCTCGAGTCGGTGCCGGTCACGCTCGTCGGCCTGGTCCTCGGCCTGGTCGCCGCGCTGCTCGCGACGCCGGGCCCGACAGCCGTCGTGTGGGCCCCGGCGATCGCCGTCGCGGTCGTGGCCGTCCTCGCGACGCCCGTCCTGGGGGCCGCGCTCGTGGCCCGCGCCTGGACCGGGCGCCAGCTGCCCGCGAACCGCCAGGACCGCGAGCGCGTCCTCGGCCGGCGGCGCGCGCAGCGCAGGACGGCCGAGGTCACGGTCGTGGTCCTCGCGGCCGGGGCGGCGTCGGCGGTGCGCGGACGCGGGCTCCTGCAGACGCAGACGTCCGGCGTGGACCTGCTGCTCGCCGCGACGCCGGCGCTCCTCGCGGCGGGCGCGACGATCCTCGTGCTGCGGGCGTTCCCGGTCGTGCTCGGCGCCGTCGGTCGGCTCGCGGCACGGCGTCGCGGGCTCGTGGGCGTCGTGGCGGCGGCCCGTGCGGCGCAGGCTGCCGGGCTCGGCGTCCCGCTGCTCTCGCTCACCGTCGCGCTCGCGCTCGTCGTGTTCGCGGGCCTCACGGCGGCGACCGTCGGCGTCGGTCAGGAGCGGGCGTCGATCGAGCAGGTCGGGGCGGACGTCCTCGTCGAGGGCGGGGTGACCCGCGAGCTCGCCGACGAGGTGCTGCGGCAGGACGGCGTCGACTCCGCCGCGCTCGGCACGGCGATCGGCACGCGCCGGCTCAACGGCGACGGCGGCGAGGTCGTGACGCTCGTCCTCCTCGAGGCCGCGGCGTACGAGCGTGTCCGCGCGGCCGTCGACCCGCGGTACGGCGGAGAGCTGGCCGGGCTCGACGGGACCGGACCCGACGGCCCACGTGCGCTCGTCAGCCCGTCGCTGCGCGTCGAGACCGACGTCGCCGGGGCCCGGGTCTACGACGGCGAGCAGCGCGTGGTGCTGGAGGTCGTGGGGGACACGACGATGACGTTCGGGCCGGAGCCGGTCGTCGTGGCGGACCTCGCCACCTACACCGCGGCGACCGAGGTCCCGCTCGAGCAGGACACGCTGTGGGTCTCCGGCCCGGGCGCTCCCGCCGCCGTCGAGCGCGCGATCGCCGAGGTCGAGGCCGTCGACCTCGACGTCACCGTGCGCGCCGACCGGCTCGCCGCGGAGCGGTCCTCCGCGCTCGTCCGCGCGCTGCAGCAGCTGCTGCTCCTGACGAGCCTCGTGCTCGCGCTGTTCGCGGCCGTGACGCTCGTCCTCACCGTCGTGGCGACCGCCCCGGAGCGCGGGCGCACGCTCTCGGCGCTGCGCACGCTCGGGCTCGACCCGCGCGGCGCACGGCTCGTCACGCTCGGCGAGCTCAGCCCGCTCGTCGTCGCGGCGGTGCTCGCCGGCGCGCTCATCGGGGTCGCGGTGCCCGTCGTGCTGACGAGCGCGCTCGGGCTGCGTCGGGTCACCGGCGAGCTCGGCACGACCGAGCTCGTGGTCACGCCGCTGCCCTTCGCCCTCGCGGTCGGCGTCGCGGTGCTCGCGCTCGTCGTCAGCGTCGTCGCCGAGGCCGCGGTGCGGCGGCGCGACCGGCTCGGCGACGTGCTCCGGGTCGGTGACCGGTGAGCGGCCGGCGCGCCGACCGGGCGCTCGCCACCCGCCACGGGCCGCCCGCCGGCCCGGCCCCGACACCCGTCCCGCCCACCGTCCGAGGAGCAGCCCGGTGACCACGACGCAGACCCCGCAGCAGTCGCTCGCGACCCTCGAGGACCGGGCCCGTGCGCGTCCCGGCGCGTACGGCGAGCACGCGCTCATCGCGTGCGACAACCTCGTGCGGATCTACCAGTCCGAGGGCATCGAGGTGCAGGCCCTGCAGGGCCTGGACCTGCTCGTCGACCCCGGCGAGGAGATCGCGATCGTCGGCGCGTCGGGCTCGGGGAAGTCGACGCTCCTGTCGGTGCTCTCCGGCCTCGACGTGCCCACCGCCGGGCGCGTGCGCGTCGGGCCCTGGGACCTCATGGGGATGTCGGCGCGCGAGCGCGTCGAGTACCGGCGCCGCATGGTCGGCTTCGTGTGGCAGCAGACGGGACGCAACCTCGTGCCCTACCTGTCGGCGACCGAGAACGTGGCCCTCCCCCAGGCCCTTGCCGGCGTCCGGTCGGCCGCCCGGCGGCGCCGCGCGGTCGAGCTCCTCGACGCGCTCGGGGTCGGCTACTGCGCCGACCGGCGCCCCGGCCAGCTCTCGGGGGGCGAGCAGCAGCGCGTGGCGATCGGCGTCGCGCTCGTGAACTCCCCGCAGGTCCTGTTCGCCGACGAGCCGACCGGCGAGCTCGACACCGCGACGTCCGTCGAGGTGTTCGACACCCTGCGCGCCGCGAACCGCGAGCTCGGCGTCACGGTCGTGATCGTCACGCACGACTCGAGCGTGAGCGAGCACGTGCAGCGCACCGTGGAGATCCGCGACGGGCGGACGTCCTCGGAGGTGCTCCGCCGCACCCACACCGACGAGCACGGCACCGAGCAGGTCGTCGCCGAGGAGTACGCGGTGCTCGACCGCGCGGGGCGCGTCCAGCTGCCGGCGGACTACCGCGAGGCGCTCGAGCTGTCCGGCCGCGTCCGGCTCGCGCTCGAGGCCCGCCACGTCGAGGTGTGGCCCGACCGGCCGCGCCCCGGCCGGCACAGCACGACGGGCGCCCCCGACGGCCCCGGCACGCAGCAGCAGACCCGCGAGGAGGAGTCATGACCGGCACACCCGTGACGGGGACCGCCCCCTGGTCCGCCGTGGGCGGCGCCCCCGCTGCCCCGGCCGCACCGATGGTCGTCGTCGAGCACGTCAGCCGCACGTACGGCTCCGGCGCAGGCGCGGTGCACGCGACGCGCGACGTGTCGTTCACCGTGCAGCCGGGCGAGCTCGTCGCGCTCGTCGGCCGGTCGGGGTCCGGCAAGACGACGCTGCTCAACCTCATCGGCGGCCTCGACCGGCCCGACGAGGGGCGCGTCGTGGTCGACGGTCGCGAGGTGTCGAGCCTCGACGAGCGCGGCCTCGTCGAGCTCCGGCGCGACGTCGTGTCGTTCGTCTTCCAGACGTTCGGGCTGGTCCCGGTGCTCTCCGCGGCCGAGAACGTGGGCGTCCCGCTGCGGCTGCGCTCGGTCCCGACCGCGGTCCGCGAGGCACGCGTCGAGCTGCTGCTCGACCTCGTCGGCCTCGGTGCCCACACCCAGCAGCGTCCGGGCGAGCTCTCGGGCGGTCAGCAGCAGCGCGTGGGTCTCGCGCGCGCGCTCGCGAACTCCCCCCGGCTGCTCATCGCCGACGAGCCGACCGGCCAGCTCGACACCGAGACCGGGCTCGCGATCATGGCGCTGCTGCGGGCGGTCGTGCAGGCCGAGGGCATGACGGCGATCGTCTCGACGCACGACCCGCTGATGATCCAGCTCGCGGACCGCGTCGTGCGGCTCGCGGACGGGCGGCTCGTCGAGAGCTGAGCCCGTCCCGCGCGGCGCGGCCCCGGCGTCGCGGCCGGGGTCAGGCGAGCGTGAACTCGTCGACCCCGGCGGCGAGCTCGGACGCGACCCGCCCGAGCTCGACGACGGCGTGCCGCACGTCCTCGGCGCTGTCGAACGCGCTCCCCGCGGCCTGCGCGACGTGCGACGCGCTGTCCGCGATGTCGCGCGAGCTGCCCGCCGCGACCACGAGGTTGCGCTCGATCTCCGACGTCGTGACGGTCTGCTGCTCGACCACCGCGGACATCGACGCCTGGTGCTCGTCGACCGTCGTGATCGACGCCGAGATGCGCTCGACGGCGGCCCGCACGTCGGCCGAGTCGCGGGCGACCGCGTCGAGCACCGGGCTGATCGTCTGGATGGCCGTGGACGTCTGGTCGGCGAGCTCCTTGACCTCGCCCGCGACGACCGCGAACCCCTTGCCCGCGGCCCCGGCGCGGGCCGCCTCGATCGTCGCGTTGAGCGCGAGCAGGTGCGTCTGGCCCGCGATCGCGGTCACGGTGTCGAGGACCGCCGCGATCTGCGAGGACGAGGAGCCGAGCCGCTCGGCGTTCTCGGCGGCGGCACGGGTCGCGCTCACCGCCGTGCCGGCCTCGGCCGACGCCGCGTGGACGCCGTGCGCGATCGACTCGATCGACGCCCGCATCTCGGTCATCGCCGCGGTCACGGCCTGCACCTCCGAGCTCACCACGACGGCACTCTGTGCGGCCCCGTCCGCGCGCTCGACGGTCTGCCCCGCGACACCCTCGAGCGTCCCGCTCGAGGCGTCGAGGCGGCCGGCGGTCACGCGCACCGCCTCGGCACCCGCCTGCATGCGCACGACGGCGCCGCGCATGCCCTCGATCGCCTCGCCCAGCGCGTCGCCCATGACGCCGATCTCGTCGACGCCCTCACCGCGGACGTCGACCGCGAGGTCCCGTGCGGCGACCCGGCGCAGCGCCGCGGTGAGCCGGGACACGCGGGCGACGATGCGCCCCGAGAGCCCGACGACCGCGGCCACGGCGACCACCGTGACGGCGAGCCCCGCGAGCAGCAGCGTCGTCATGAGCGTGCGGGAGCCGTCCGCGAGCCGGTCGGGGACCGCGCGCAGGTCGGAGTCGAAGCCCCACGCGGCGACCGTCCACCCCCAGGGCCCGTAGCGGCTCACGTCGACCGTCGCGAACCCGTCGCCCGCGAGCTCGACGCGGTGCTGGACGGGCTCGTCGCCGGTCGCCGCCGCGCCCGCGTCCACGAGCGCCTGCGCGAACGGCTCGCCGTCGGCGTCCGTCGCCTCCAGAGCCGGCCCCTCGTCGGCGCCCGGCGGCGGCACGACCCACTCGCCGGCGTCGGAGAGCACCGTGAGGTACCCGTGCTCGCCGACGGTCACGGTGCTCAGGGCCTCGCGCAGCGGCGCGTCGACCGCGGCCTGCGGCGTCCCGACGAACAGCGCGCCGACGACCTCACCGCCCTCGAGGAGCGGGGTGTAGGCCGCGACGTACGGCTGGCCGACGACCGTCGCCGTGCCGTAGAACGGCTCGCCGGCGGTGAGCGCCGCGACCACGGCGTTGGGCGTGCCGTCCGGCCCGACGGCGGGGATGTACGTCCCGATCGCGCGCCGGCCTTCGGCGTTCTGCACGCTCGTCGCGACCCGCAGCATGTCGCCCGCGTCGTTGACCCGCTGGAAGAGCGTTGTCGCGGACCCGAGGAGCTCCGTCACGTCGTCCACCACGGGCGTCCGCACCGCCGGGTCCGCGTTGCGGCCGAGGTCGGCGCCGCCGACCGTCAGGCGCGGGACCTCGACCTCGGTCCGCTCCTGGGTCACCTGGTTCGTCGCGGTCCACCGCTCCGGCTCGGCGAACGCGACGCTGCCCTGCTGCGCGAGCACCTGCGACGCCACGCGGAGCTCGGACTCGAGCCGCTCCGTCACGGTCGCGACCTGGGTCTCGACGAGGGTGAGCGCCTGCTGCGAGGTCTGCCGCATCGACTCGTCGGTGAGGGTCCGGACGTCCCGCTCGGCGCTCGAGGCGAGGCCCGAGACCTGCGACCCGCCGAGCGCGGTGAGGAGGGCCGCCGTCACGACGACGGCGCCGCCCCCGGTGGCCACGAGCTGCAGGCGCAGGCTCCGACGGAGACGTGAGGTGAGGACTGGCACGCGAGGGCTCCCGGGGACGAGGCGGCGGTGCCGGTCGTCCGCCAGCCCCCTGGACGACCAGCGGTGGCACCCGCCCCTTCGGACGTGCCCGCCGGGTCGTGAGGGGTTGCGCCCGGGACCTTGGTCCCACGCCCACGTCTCACCCGACCGGCCGTCCCTCACGCGACCCGTCGTCCGCCCCGCCCGTCGTCCGCCTCGCCCGCCGTGCGCCTCGCCGCTCGTCCGCCCGGTCGCGCACGCCGTCCGGTGCCCGAGCGGTGCGGTTCCCGGGACGGGCGCCGCACCGCTCGGCTGCCGGCGTCAGATCTCGATGCCCTCGAACAGCTCGGTGACGAGCGCGGCGACGGGCGAGCGCTCGGAGCGGGTGAGCGTGACGTGCCCGAACAGCGGGTGGCCCTTGAGCGCCTCGATGACCGCGGCGATCCCGTCGTGCCGCCCGACGCGCAGGTTGTCGCGCTGCGCGACGTCGTGCGTGAGGACGACGCGCGAGCTCTGGCCGATGCGCGAGAGCACCGTGAGCAGGACGTTGCGCTCGAGCGACTGCGCCTCGTCGACGATGACGAACGCGTCGTGCAGCGAGCGGCCCCGGATGTGCGTGAGCGGCAGCACCTCGAGCAGGTCGCGGTCGAGCACCTCCTCGACGACCTCCTTGCTGACGACCGCGCTCAGGGTGTCGAAGACCGCTTGCGCCCAGGGGTTCATCTTCTCGGACTCCCCGCCCGGCAGGTAGCCGAGGTCCTGGCCACCGACCGCGTAGAGCGGCCGGAACACCATGACCTTGCGGTGCTGGCGCCGCTCGAGCACCGCCTCGAGCCCGGCGCACAGCGCGAGCGCCGACTTGCCCGTCCCGGCGCGCCCGCCGAGCGAGACGATGCCGATCTCCTCGTCCAGCAGCAGGTCGATCGCGACGCGCTGCTCGGCGCTGCGCCCGTGCAGGCCGAAGACGTCCTGGTCGCCGCGCACGAGCTGGACGTGCTTGTCGGCCGTCACGCGCCCGAGCGCCGAGCCGCGCGGGCTGTGCAGCACGAGGCCGGTGTGGCACGGCAGGTCACGGGCCGCCGCACCGCGCGCGCTCGTCGCCGCCTCCTCGACACCGCCGGCCTCGAGGTCCTGGTCGAGGTCGGCGAGCGCGAACGACTCGTGCTCCCACAGCCGGGCCATCTGCTGCTCGGAGATGTCGAGCGTGTCCATCCCGGTCCAGCCGGAGTCGACCGCGAGCTCCGCGCGGTACTCCTCCGCGCGCAGCCCCACGGCGGACGCCTTGACCCGCATCGGCAGGTCCTTCGAGACGACCGTGACGTCCTTGCCCTCGGCCGCCAGGTTCGCCGCGACCGCGAGGATCCGCGTGTCGTTGTCCCCCAGCCGGAAGCCGGCGGGCAGGACGCTCACGTCGGCGTGGTTGAGCTCGACCCGCAGCGTCCCGCCCGCGGTGCCGAGCGGGATGGGGTGGTCCAGCCCGCCGTGCGCGACGCGCAGGTCGTCGAGGAGCCGGAGCGCGGACCGTGCGAAGTAGCCCAGCTCGGCGTGGTGCCGCTTGGCCTCGAGCTCGGTGATGACGACGACCGGGAGGACGACGTCGTGCTCGGCGAAGCGGTAGACGGCCTTGGGGTCCGAGAGCAGGACGGACGTGTCGAGGACGTGCGTCCGCAGACCCTCGTCCGGCGCGTCCGTCCCGGCCGGCGCTGTCGGACCCGCGGTGCTGGTGGCGGCCGCGCTCGTGCGGGGTCCCAGATCCTTGTTGCCCACAACAGGCTCCCTCCGGCGCGTCAGCGCCGCATCGGGCACCTCGTGCCGGCCCGCGTGAGCGGTGTGCGCCGGCAGTCGGCGACGAGACGAGGTCGGCCGGCCCCGCAGGGCCAGGACCGGCCCTCCTCCCGGAGCGGTTGCTCCATGGGCTGGCCTCCCGAGGACGGCGGGCGCCGTCCGGTGAGCCAGACGCTACGCCCGGGCTCCGACACGCGGCGCACGGACGCGCGCCCCGGGCCACTTCTTCATCCGATGGATACCTGGCAGACACGCGCGCAGACACACGCGCCCGCCCGCGCACGCGGGCGGATCCGGGTCCTCAGCGCCCGAGGCGGCGCTCGCGCGCGGCGTACGAGCGGACCGCGCGCAGGAAGTCCACGCGCCGGAAGTCCGGCCAGTACGCCTCGCAGAAGTAGAACTCCGAGTGCGCGCTCTGCCACAGCAGGAACCCGCCGAGCCGCTGCTCGCCGGAGGTGCGGATCACGAGGTCCGGGTCGGGCTGGCCGCGCGTGTAGAGGTGCTCGGCGATGTGCTCGACGTCGAACTGCTCGGCGAGCTCGTCGAGGCTCGCGCCGCGCTCGGCGTGCGTGCGCAGGAACGAGCGCACGGCGTCGGCGATCTCGCGCCGGCCGCCGTAGCCGATCGCGACGTTGACATGCAGCCCCTGGACGTCGCGCGTGCGCTCCTGCGCGGCGCACAGCGCGTCCGCGGTCGCGCGCGGGAGCAGGTCGAGCGAGCCGACGACCTGCACGCGCCACCGCCCGCTCGCGGCGAGCTCGTCGACCGCGTCCTCGATGATCCGCAGGAGGGCGTCGAGCTCCTCGGCCGACCGGGTGAGGTTGTCGGTCGAGAGCATCCACAGCGTGACGACCTCGACGCCGATGTCCTCGCTCCAGCCGAGCAGGTCCGCGATCTTGTCGGCCCCGCGCTGGTGGCCCGTCGCGGCCGACTCCCCGAGGTTGCGCGCCCACCGCCGGTTCCCGTCGAGGATGACCCCGACATGCCGCGGCATCTGCGCGGGGTCGAGCGAGGCCGCGATCCGGCGCTCGTAGAGCCCGTACAGCAGATGGGGCAGGCGCACGCTCGAACTCCTCGTCAGCGGGCTGGGAACGGTCCGCGCTCACGCTACTCGCCCGGGCTGCCTGCGACGGACGTGACGTCCGGATCCTGGCGGCCGGTGAGGACGTAGGACCTACGCTGACGTAACCTACGGAGACGTAAGTTGTGCTCGGCGACCGCCACCCGAGCCGTGCGCACGACGAGGAGGACGCCCGTGGACATCCCGCGCTCTGTGGAGCACGCAGCCGAGCAGGTGACGGCCGCGGTCAAGCCGCGGCTGCGGGGCTGGATCCACGCCGGCATGTTCCCCGTGGCGCTCGTCGGCGCGGTCCTGCTGCTCGTCGCCGCACCGCCCGGCACGCCGCGCACCGCGGTCGCCGTCTTCGGCGTCACGTCGATCCTGCTATTCGGCACGAGCGGCGTGTACCACCGCGGCACGTGGTCGCCGCGCGTCGCGGGCGTGCTGCGCCGGCTCGACCACTCGAACATCTACCTGATCATCGCCGGCACGTACACGCCGCTCGCGGTGCTCCTGCTGAGCCCCCGGGACGCGACGGTCCTGCTCTGGATCGTGTGGACCGGGGCGTTCGCCGGCCTGCTCATGCGGGTCCTGTGGCTCGACGCGCCGCGCTGGCTCTACACGCCGCTCTACGTGCTCCTCGGGTGCGCCGCCCTCGGCTACCTGCCGCAGTTCGCGCGCGCCGAGGCCGGCGGGGCCGCGATCGTCGCGCTCGTCGTCGGCTGCGGCGTCGCGTACATCCTGGGCGCCGTCGTGTACGCCACGAAGCGGCCGAACCCGAGCCCGCGGTGGTTCGGGTTCCACGAGGTCTTCCACGTGCTCACCGTGATCGGCTGGGCGTGCACGTTCGCCGCCGTCGCGGTCGCGATCGCGCGCACCTGAGGCCGACCGGCCCGGGCTCCCGGGACCGCCGCCCGGCGCTGCGTCAGCCGCGCGGGACGACCGCGTACCGCCGGTTCGCGAGCGACGGGTTGCGCGCTCGCACCGCGGCCAGGCCCGCACCGTCGACGTCGACCGTCCGGACGTCGGGCCGCTCGTCGAGCTCGAGCCCGACGACCCCGTCCGGCCCCACGACGAGGGAGCGACCCACGACCCCGGGGCCCGCCTGCCCGACGCCGATCACCACGGCGGTGTTCTCGATCGCGCGGGCGACGGCCAGCGCCCGCCAGTGCATCGCCTTGAGCTCCCCCGACGCCCACGCGGCGGGGACGACGAGCACGTCCGCCCCCGCGTCGACCACGCGCCGAGCCGACTCCGGGAAGCGCAGGTCGTAGCAGGTCAGGACACCGAACCGCAGGCCGGCGACGTCGAGCACGAGCGGCGGCGCGTCCGGCGGCCCGGCCTCGAGCCGGTCCGACTCCCGGGCGCCGAACGCGTCGTAGAGGTGCACCTTGCGGTACGTGCCGACGAGCTCGCCGTGCGCGTCGATCCCGACGACCGCGTTGACGGCCCGCGCCGGCCCGGCGGCACCTGAGCCCGCAGCGGCGTCGGCGTCCTCGGCCGGCGATCCCGGCAGCGTCGTGCCCGCGAGCACGGCGACGCCGGTGCGCGCCGCGCGCTCGCGCAGCGCCGTCACGAACGGTCCGGTCAGCGGCTCGGCGTGCTCGGGCCCGACGCCGCGCGGGTCGAACGCCGAGGCGTACTCCGGCAGCACCAGCAGGTCCGCACCGGCGCGGGCCGCGGTGGCGAGCGCGTCGAGCGCGACCTCCCGGGCGGCGCCACGGTCGGCGCTCACGCGCAGCTGACCGACCGTCACGCGCACGTCGGGCCGCGTCGGACGGGAACGGGCGCCGCTGCGGGCCTCGCCGCTCACGCGCCCGCGCCGCCGGGTCGTCCGTCGTGGGGGCCGTCCGCGCCGCCGGGTCGTCCGTCGTGGGGGCCGTCCGCGCCGCCGGGTCGTCCGTCGTGGGGGTCGCCCGCGCCACCCGAGCCGGAGCCGTGCGCTCCGCCCGCGCCCCCCGGTCGGGCGTCGTGCGGTCCGCCCGCACCGCCGTCGTCCACGCCGGGCCCGTCCACCGGCTCCTCGTCCCGCGCGAGCTGCGCGGCCCGGCGGTCGACGACCCGCAGGTGCCGGGTGAGCGACAGCGCGAGCAGGATCGCCGCGACCGCGACCGCGAACGTCACGAGGAAGCCGAGGACGCCCGGGGACGCCTGCTCGGACAGCGGGACCTCGAGCGGCGTCGGGCTGGGCGTCGCCGCGAGCCGCACGACCCACGCCGTCCCCGTCACCGCCGTCACGCGCCGGCCTGGTCGGTGCCGCGCACGCCCGCGAACAGGTCGTCCTCGGGCAGCCGCACGGGGACGCGCGACTCGGCGAGCTCGTACTCCTCGTACGGCCACACCTCGCGCTCGAGGTCGCGCGGCATCGCGAAGAAGAAGCCCTCGGGGTCGATCTGGGTCGCGTGCGCCCGCAGCGCGTCGTCGCGCGCACCGAAGAAGTCGGCGCACGCGATCCGCGTCGTGACCTCCCGCTCGGGGATCTCGCGCGCCGCGCGCGACTCGACCCACTCCCCGAACGGGGACTCGATCCCGCGCTCCACGAGCGCCTCGTGCGCCGCCCGGATCCGCGCCATCGAGAAGCCGTGGTTGTAGTAGAGCTTGAGCGGCGTCCACGGCTCGCCCGCGTCGCGGTAGCGCTCGGGGTCGCCCGCGGCGGCGAACGCCTCGGCGGAGACCCGGTGGCACATGATGTGGTCGGGGTGCGGGTACCCGCCGGTCGGGTCGTACGTCGTGATGACGTGCGGCCGGAAGCGGCGCACGAGCTCGACGAGCGGGCGCGCGGCGACCTCGAGCGGCTGAAGCGCGAAGCACCCCTCGGGCAGCGGGGGCAGCGGGTCGCCCTCGGGCAGCCCGGAGTCGACGAAGCCGAGCCACTCCTGGCTCACCCCGAGGGCCTTCGCGGCCGCCGCCATCTCCTCGCGCCGGATCTCGTGCATCCGGTCCGGGTCGTCGACGGGCGGGTAGCTCGGGTTGAGGACGTCGCCGCGCTCGCCGCCCGTGCAGGTCGCGACGAGGACGTCGACGCCCTCGGCCGCGTACCGCGCGGTCGTCGCCGCTCCCTTGCTCGACTCGTCGTCGGGGTGGGCGTGCACCGCCAGCAGGCGCAGCCGTTCTCCGGTCACGTGGGGCCTCCGTGGGTCGGTCACCCGTGCACGTGGCGCGCACGGGGCGAGGGACAATGATCGCGCACCTCGCCGCACGCCGGGTGCACGACGCCCGCTCGGGGCCGTCCGTACCGGACGAGCGTCCGGCAGGAGCCGCCCGCGCCGGGCCGACCGGCAGGCGTGCCCGACGACCAGGAGCGGACCACGTGACGCAGCAGGACGCAGTCGCACCGGCGGACCGGTACGGACGCCGGACCTCGGTGTCGCGCCGCACCTGGGTCGTCGTGTCGGTCGCCGCCGCCGTGGTCGTCGTCGCGGTGCTCGCATGGATCATGTCGGGCCTGCAGCGCGACCCCGTGCGCTGGCAGGACCACGGGTTCCGCGTCGAGCCGGACCGCGTCGTCATGACGTTCGAGGTCACCAAGGACCCGGGGGCGACGGTCGAGTGCCGGCTGCTCGCGCTCAACCAGGCGGCCGCCGAGGTCGGCTTCCGCACCGTGACCGTCGGGCCGGCGCGCACGAGCGTCGTGCGGCTCACCGAGACCCTCGCGACCGCCGAGCTCGCGGTCACCGGGACGGTCGAGACCTGCGTCGTGGTCCCCGACGCCTGAGGCGCCCACCGGGCCGCCCGCACGGCGCTCGACCCCGCGCCCACCCCCGCCCTCACCCGCGCACGTGCACCATCCGGACACCCGTCTTGCTATCCTTGTCGATTCATACGCCGCCCAGGGTCAGCGCGACCCTCCGGTCGACGCGACCGGCAGGCAGCTGGCAGGGCAGGCTCACCGCACACGTGCACGTCCCTCGTACCCGCACGTGCGCACCAGACGAAGATGGCAAGGAAGGAGCGACCGTGACCGAGACGTCGCAGCCCACGTGGCTGACGCAGGAGGCGCACGACCGGCTCAAGACCGAGCTCGCACGCCTCGAGGGTGAGGGTCGTGCCGAGATCACCGCGCGCATCGCCGCCGCACGCGACGAGGGCGACCTCAAGGAGAACGGCGGCTACCACGCCGCGCGCGAGGAGCAGGCGAAGCAGGAGGCGCGCATCCGCGAGCTCAAGCAGAAGCTGCGGAACGTGCAGATCGGCACGCCGCCGGACGACGGCGTCGTCGAGCCGGGCATGGTCGTGACCGCGCTCGTCGCCGGCGACGAGATGGTGTTCCTGCTGGGCTCGCGCGAGATCGCCGGCTCCGCGGACATCGAGGTCTTCTCCCCGACGTCCCCGCTGGGCGCCGCGATCAACGGGCGCGCGGTGGGCGACACGGTCGCCTACGAGGCTCCGAACGGTCGCGAGATCGCGGTCGAGATCAAGGCCGCGCACCCCTTCGCGGGCTGACGCACGGCAGCCGGCTCACGGGCCGCGCAGCACCCGGGACGACGCCGTCCCACCACGCACGGGCGAGGCCCCGCGGACCCACGTCCGCGGTGCCTCGCCCGTCGGCGTCAGTGGTCCGCGAGCCGGAAGCCGCGGGCCCGCAGGTGCGCGAGCACCTCGCCGCAGTGCTCGGGCCCCTTGGTCTCGACCTGCACCTCGATCTCGACCTCGTCGATCGCGAGGTCCACGGACGTGCGCACGTGGCTCACGTGCACCACGTTCCCGCCCGTGGCGGCGAGCTCGGAGAGGAGGCCCGCGAGGGTCCCGGGCGAGTCGTCGATCCGCACGCGCAGCTGCAGGTACCGCCCCGCGGACGCGAGGCCGTGCCGCACGACGCGCAGCAGGACGAGCGGGTCGATGTTGCCGCCCGAGAGGATCGCGACGACCGGCCCCTCGAACGCGCCCGGCGCGGCCATGACCGCCGCGACACCGGCCGCACCGGACGGCTCGACGAGGAGCTTCGCGCGCTCGGCGACGAGCAGCAGCGCGCGTGAGAGGTCCTCCTCCGTCACGGTCCGGATCTCGCAGCCGTGCTCGCGGAGCACGTCGAACGGCACCCGGCCGGGGGTGCCGACCGCGATGCCGTCGGCCATCGTGCGCAGGTCCGTCATCGGCACCGGGTGCCCGGCGGCGAGCGACGCGGGGTACGCGGCGGCGCGAGCCGCCTGCACGCCGACGACCCGCACGTCGGGGCGCGCGGCGGCGACGGCCGCGACCACGCCGGCGGCCAGGCCGCCGCCTCCGACGGAGACGACGATCGTGCGGACGTCGGGCACCTGCTCGAGGATCTCGAGCGCCACAGTGCCCTGGCCGGCGACGACGTCCTCGTGGTCGAACGGGTGGATGAGCACGCGACCCGTGCGGGTGCACTCCTCGCGGGCGGCGACGAGCGCGTCGTCGACCGACGTCCCGGCGAGCACCACCCGGGCGCCGTACTCACGCGTCGCGGCGACCTTGGGCAGCGCGGCGTCGGCGGGCATGAAGACGAGCGCGTCGATCCCGAGCAGGCGCGCCGCGAGCGCGACGCCCTGCGCGTGGTTGCCCGCGCTCGCCGCGACGACGCCGCGCGCCCGTTCCTCCGCGGACAGCCGCGCCATCCGCACGTACGCGCCGCGGACCTTGAACGAGCCCGCGCGCTGCAGGTTCTCGCACTTGAGCCACACGTCGGTGCCCGCGACGCGGCTCAGCGCACGGCTGTAGTCGACGGGCGTGCGGGTCGCGACGCCCTCGAGCAGCGCGGCGGCGGACCGGACGTCCTCGAGGCCGACCCCGCCCACGACGTCGAGAGCGCTCATGCCTCACCGGTCAGGCGGCTCGTCCCCGGGCCGCTGCGGTCGACCTCGCTGGGCGCGACGACCGCCGCCGAGTCGGCCTCGTCCGGCTCCTCGGGTGCGGTCGGTTCACCGCGGACGATGGCGTGGTCGTCGTCACCGAGCCCGGGGAACTTGTCGTGCCCGTGCAGGTACAGGACCACGGTGTTGATGACCGCGACGATCGGGACGGCGAACAGCGCGCCGACGATGCCGGCGGCGAGCGACCCCGCGGCCACCGCGAGCAGGACGGCGACGGGGTGCAGCGAGACCGCGTGGCCCATGAGCAGCGGCTGGAGGACGTGCCCCTCGATCTGCTGCACGAGCAGCACGACGCCGACCATGATCAGCGCGACGACCGGGCCGTGCGCGACGAGCGCCACGAGGACCGCGACCGAGCCGCTCACGAGCGCGCCGACGATCGGGATGAACGAGCCGAGGAAGACCAGCGTGGCGAGCGGCAGCGCGAGCGGGACCTGGAGGATCAGGGCGCCGAGGCCGATGCCGGTCGCGTCGACGAGGGCGACCAGGATCTGCGTGCGCGTGTAGCCGCCGAGGGTCACGACCCCGCGCCGCCCGGCCTGGTGGATGCGGTCGCGCGAGCCGACGGGCATGAGCCCGACGAACCACGCCCACACCTGCCGGCCGTCGAGCAGGAAGAAGAACGTGCAGAACAGCGTGATGAGCGCGCCCGCGACGACGTGGCCCAGCGTCGTGCCGACCGACAGGGCCCCCGAGACCAGGGACGAGGCGTTGTCGCTGACCTGGGCCTGCGCCTGGTCGATGTACTCGTCGATCTGGTCGGTGCTCAGGTCGAGCGGACCCGCCGACAGCCACCGGGCGAGCTCACGGAAGCCCTCCTGCGCCTGGTCGCTGAGCTCCGCGAAGCCGTTGACGATCGAGCGCCCCGCGAGCGTCAGCAGGCCGGAGACGAGCGCGAGCAGCCCGAGGACCGCGGTCCCGGACGCCAGCCCGCGGGAGAAGCGCGCCCGGCGCTGCAGGAACCGCACGAACGGCGCGAGCAGCACGGTCAGCAGCACCGCGATCGCGACCGAGACGACGAGCACCTTGAAGTACCCGATGACCCAGAGCAGCAGCGCGAGCGCGGCCGCGATCAGGATGATCCGCCACGACCACGCCGCGGCGGCCTGGACGGACGGCGGGACGGCCGAGCGCACGTCGGGCTGCGAGGGGCGCGGGTGCGGGTGCGTGGCGCCCGTGCCGGGTTCCTTCGCGGTCGACACGGGGACGGCGGGGCGGGTCGTGGTCATCGCAGCGCCCTCTCGAGGTCGGCGAGCAGGTCGGCGACGTCCTCGATGCCGACCGAGAGACGGACGAGGTCGTCCGGGACCTCGAGCACGGTCCCGAGCACCGAGCCGTGCGTCATCTTCCCGGGGTGCTCGATGAGCGACTCGACGCCGCCGAGCGACTCCGCGAGCGTGAACACGCGCGTGCGGCCGCACACGTCGAGCGCGGACTGCTCGCTGCCCGTGCGGAACGCGACCATGCCGCCGAACCCGCTCATCTGGCGTGCGGCGACCTCGTGGTCGGGGTGGCTCGTGAGGCCGGGGTAGATCACCTGCGTGACCCGGGGGTGCGTCGTGAGGAACTCGGCGATCGCCACGGCGTTGGCCTGGTGGCGGTCCATGCGCACCGCGAGGGTCCGCAGGCCGCGCAGCGTGAGCCACGAGTCGAACGGGCCGGCGACGGCGCCCGACGCGTTCTGGTGGAAGCCCACCGCGTCCGCGAGCGCGGTCGTCCCGGTGGTCCCGACGAGCCCGACGGGCAGCTGCGCGCCGTCCGCGACGACGACCGCGCCCCCGACGACGTCGCTGTGCCCGCCGATGTACTTCGTGGTCGAGTGCACGACCGCGTCGGCGCCGAGCGCGAGCGGCTGCTGCAGGTAGGGGGTCGCGAACGTGTTGTCGACGACGAGCAGCGCACCCGCGGACCGGGCGTGCGCCGCGAGCGCCGCGATGTCGGCGATCCCGAGCAGCGGGTTCGTGGGCGTCTCGGCCCAGACGACCTTGGTGCGCCCGGGCTGGATCGCCGCGAGCACCGCGTCCGGGTCGCTGAGGTTCACCGGCGTGTGCTCGACGCCCCACGGGCCGAGGACGCGCGCGAACAGGCGGTACGTGCCGCCGTACGCGTCGTCGGGCACCACGACGTGGTCACCGGGACGCAGGACCGCACGCAGCAGGGTGTCCTCCGCCGCGAGGCCCGACGCGAACGCGAAGCCGGCCGCGCCGCCCTCGGCCGCCCGCAGGGCCTCCTCGAGCGCCGCACGCGTCGGGTTGCCCGAGCGCGAGTACTCGTAGCCGCCGCGCAGCCCGCCGACGCCGTCCTGCTTGTAGGTGGACACCTGGTAGATCGGCGGGACGACGGCACCGGTGGCGGCGTCGGGGTCCTGGCCAGCGTGGATGGCCCTCGTCGCGAACCCGGCGGTGGCCCAGTCGTGGTCGAGGTCGGAGGTGGGGAACGGGTCGGTCGTCACGGTCTCAGGCTAGGCCGTGCACCGGGTCCGCACGCGGTGGACGCGCTCCGGGGCGACGCGCGCGGGACGGGGCGACGGACGGTGCGCGGGGCGGGACGCGGGGCGGGAACAGACGCACCCCGCCGGACCGTTGTGCCTGGCGACGCACGGTGCACCCGCACCCAGCAGGCGCCGGCGCGTCGACCCGACGAGAGGTGGACCCCCTGTGAGCTGGCTGTTCGGATCGGCCCTCAAGTCCCAGATGGTGACGCCGGAGCGTGCGCTGCCCGGCCGCGACGACTACCCCTACTCCGTCCCCGCGACGCACGCGGTGCTCGGCACCCCGCTGCGCGGCCCGTGGCCCGAGGGCACGCAGGTGATCTACCTCGCGCTCGGCTGCTTTTGGGGAGCCGAGAAGGAGATGTGGAACCTGCCCGGCGTCGTGACGACCGCCGCGGGCTACCAGGGCGGCATCACGCCGTTCCCGACGTACGAGGAGACGTGCACCGGCCTGACCGGGCACACCGAGACCGTCCTCGTCGCGTACGACCCCGCGGTGCTGCCCACCACGGAGCTGCTGCGCACGTTCTGGACGCTGCACGACCCGACCCAGGGCTACCGCCAGGGCAACGACGTCGGCACCCAGTACCGCTCGGCGGTCTTCACGACGACCCCGGAGCAGGCGGAGGCCGCGGCGACGACCCGCGCGCTGTACGAGCCGGAGCTGCGGCGCAACGGCTACGGCGAGATCACCACGGAGGTCCGCCCGGTCGACGGCGAGGGCGGCGCCGGGACGTTCTACTACGCCGAGGACTACCACCAGCAGTACCTGCACAAGGTGCCGAACGGGTACTGCCCGGTGCACTCGACCGGGGTCGCGTGCCCGGTCCCGTGACGACGGCCTGAGCCGGCGACGACGGCCCGGTCCCCCCGAGGGCCGGGCCGTCGTGCGTCCGGGCGGCGGGTGCGGGCTCCGGGCTCCGGGCTCCGGGCTCCGGGCTCAGCCCAGCGCGTCGAGGTACACCCAGGCGCCGCGGTCGCGCACGAACCGGCTGACCTCGTGCAGCGACCCGGCGCCGTCGACCGAGCGGTAGAACGCCCGGAACTCGACGGTCCCGTGCGTGTCGCCGGGCCCCCCGCCGGTCGACCCGAGCACGTCGAGCCGGTACCAGCGCGTGCCGTCGTCGAGGTCGAGCGTGGGCGGGCGCCCGCTCGCGTGCCAGGTCCGGCGCACGTACTCCGCGTCGCGCACCGCGTAGGCGCTGTACCGCGAGCGCATGAGCTGCTCGGCGGTCGACGCGGCCCGCTCGCCGCGGTGCAGCGGACCGCAGCACTCGTCGTACGTCAGGCCGCTCAGGCACGGGCAGCGGGTCGGCACGGGCTCAGCCCCCGTCGGCGGCGAGCGCGTCGTCGGCGGGCAGGTCGTCGGCGGGCAGGTCGTCCGCCGGCTCGTCGTCGTCCGCGGCTCCGTCCTGCGGCGCGGCGTCGGGCGCCGCGGCCGCGGCCCTGGCGTCCGAGTGCCCGAGCGGCTTGTCGGGGGCGACGCGGTCGCGCACGAGCTGCTTGAGCACCGTGATCTCGGGGAAGCCGCGGCGCTCGGACCGGTCCCAGAGCATCTCCCCGTCGACCTCGACCGTGAACACCCCGCCCGTCGCGGGCCGCAGCGCGACCTCGCCGAGCTCGCGGTGGAACGTCGTGAGCAGCTCCTGCGCGAACCACGCGGCACGCAGCAGCCACCGGCACTGCGTGCAGTAGGTGATCGTCACGCGCGGGAGGGCGGCGTCCGTGCTCATGGCGCCAGTCTCGCGCACGCTTGCGATGATCGGGGCATGGCGACGACGGAGACCCTGCGGAACTGGTCCGGCAACTACACGTTCCAGGCGGCCGAGGTGCACCGGCCGGAGACGGTCGAGCAGGTGCAGGAGGTGGTGGCGGCGGCGCGCGGCGGCGAGGCCGGCCGGGTGCGGGCCATCGGCACACGGCACTGCTTCCAGGACCTCGCCGACACGACCGGCGGGCTCGTGTCGCTCGAGCGGCTCGAGCCGACGATCGAGCTCGACGAGGCGGCACGGACGGTGACGGTCTCGGGCGGGACGCGGTACGGGACGCTCGCCGAGCACCTGCACGCGCGGGGCTGGGCGCTGCACAACCTGGCCTCGCTCCCCCACATCTCGGTCGCGGGCGCGGTCGCGACGGCGACCCACGGCTCGGGCGACACGTCGGCGAACCTCGCGACGGCGGTCGTCGGGCTCGAGCTCGTCGGCGCCGACGGGGAGCTGCGGACCCTGACCAGGGCGGACGCCGACTTCCCGGGTGCGGTCGTGTCGCTCGGGGCGCTCGGCGTCGTCGTGCGGCTCACGCTCGAGGTGGAGCCCACCTACGACGTCGCGCAGGAGGTGCACACCGGGCTGCCGTGGGACGCCGCGCTCGCGAACCTCGACGCGGTCACGTCGTCGGCGGACAGCGTGAGCCTGTTCGTGGACTGGACCGGGGACGCCGTGCAGCAGGTGTGGCGCAAGAGCCGCGTGGTCCCGGGCGAGCGGCACGAGCTGCGCACGGAGCTGTTCGGGGCGGCGCCCTCGCCGGTCAAGCTGCACCCGCTGCCCGGGATCGACCCGGTCAACTGCACCGACCAGCTCGGCGTCCCGGGCCCGTGGCACGACCGGCTGCCGCACTTCCGGCTCCGGTACACCCCGAGCAACGGCGACGAGCTGCAGTCGGAGTATCTCGTGCCGCGTGAGCACGCCGTCGGCGCGATCGGGGCGCTGCGCGGGCTGAGCGACCGCATCGCCCCGCTGCTGCAGGTCTCCGAGATCCGCACGATCGGCGCGGACGACCTGTGGCTGTCGACCGCGCACGGCGGGCCGCGCATCGGCCTGCACTTCACGTGGCTCCAGCGGCAGGCCGAGGTCGAGGCGCTGCTGCCGGCGATCGAGGAGGCGCTCGCGCCGTTCGAGGCGCGGCCGCACTGGGGCAAGATCTTCGCCGACACCGGCCGTGACCTCGCGCGCCTCTACCCGCGGATGGACCACTTCCGGGCGCTCGTCGCGCGCAGCGACCCGGGCGGGGTGTTCCGCGGGCCGTTCCTCGAGCGGCACGTCCTGCTCGGCTGAGCCTGCGACCCGCCGGGCGCACGAGAGGGGCCGCGACACCGAGGTGTCGCGGCCCCTCTCTCGGACGGGTGTCAGTTGACGCCGACGACGTCCACAACGAAGACGAGCGTGTCGCCGCCCTTGATGCCGGCCTGCGGCACGCCGCGGTCGCCGTAACCCTGGTGCGGCGGGATCGAGAGCAGCACGCGCGAGCCGATCTGCTGCCCGACGAGCCCCTCGTCCCACCCGGCGATGACGGCGCCGACGCCGATCGGGAAGTTGATCGACGAGCCCCGGTCGTACGAGTTGTCGAACACGTGCCCGTTCCACGTCTGGCCGAGGTAGTGCACGACGAGGTCGTCGCCCGCCTCGACGAGAGCGCCGTCGCCACGGCTGAGCACCTGGACCTCGAGCTCGGCGGGTGCCGGGCCCTCGGGGAACGTCAGCGTGGGCTTCTCGCCGAACGAGCCCGAGGCCTGGGGCAGCTGTGCGGTCATGGGTGGATCTCCTCGCCTTGATGTCGGTACGCGACCCATCCTCGCCGCTCGCCCCCGCGTCGTGCGCGCCGGGGACGTCTGGTGGACGGGGTGAAGCCTCGACGCCGCGAGCTCACGGCCGTGCGCTCCGTCGACCCGCTCAGGGTCCGCGAAGCCGTCGCAGCGCACCGCACCGGCACCCGGGCGACGCGTCAAGGTCGCCCTCGCACCGGCCGATGGACCCGGTATGAGCACGCCCCTCCCCGGTCTCGCCGTGTCGAGCACCGCGCCGGCACTCGACACGACCTGGCTCGACTGGGCAGGACGCGCTGGCGCGCTCGACGAGCTCGGCCTCGCGATCCGGCTGCTCGCGACGGCACCGGTCGCCGCCGACCGAGAAGCGGTCGCGGTCGCGCGCGCCCGGCTGCTGCTGCTCACGGGCGACCTCGACGGTGCTCGCGCGCAGCTCGCGTCCGTCGGGGTGACGAGCGCCGGGCCGGAGGGGCCCCGCAGCTGGCCCGAGGCGGTGCTCGTGACGGTGCAGGCCGCCGCCGGGCACGCCCCCTCCCTGCACGCTCTCCTCACGCTGCGTGGTCGGGCGGGTGATGCTCAGGGTGCCGTCGCGGTCGGGTACCTCCTCGCAGCGGCCGCGCAGCACTCCGGGAACCTTGAGCTGGCCGGGGACGCGTGGCACGACCTCGCGATCCGCCACGGCGTCGTCACGCCGCTCACGGTCGGCCACCTCGCCGCCCGTGAGGTGCACCGACGCGACCCGCTCGACTCTGGCACCGCGATCCAGGTCGTGTGGACGCAGCGCGAGAACCTGGCGACGCTCGAGCCCGACGCCGCGGTCGACCCCGGCCCGGTGCTCCTCGCGGTCGCCGACCTCCGTTCCCTCGACGACGACGAGGGAGCGCGACTGCTGCTCGAGGCGGTCACCCGCAGCCAGCGCCCGCAGCCAGCGCTGACCGAGGCGCTGGCCGAGGTGACCCCCGCGCGGGCGATGCGGCGCCACACGGTCCTCGTGGTCGCTGCCTGGACGTTCAGCCTGCTCCTGGTGCCGCTCGGCGCGATCGGGATGCTCCTGGCGACCGGTGCGAGCCGGCTGTGGACGACCTACGTGCCGCTGCCCGGTCTGGGCCGGGTGGACAGCCAGGTGCTGCGCGGCCTGCGCGGGCTTCGCTTCGACGCGGGCACAGGAGCCGTCGAGCACGAGAGCGCGAGCCCGACGGGGTGGTACGGCCTCGCCGGGATCGCGGGCTTCGCGGCCGGGCTCGCGGCGGCGCTCACCGGCGCGGACGCGCTGACGCAAGCCCTCGGCCCCAGCACGTCGCGCGACGTCGTCGTCTGGCTCACCGCGATCGTCGGCCTCCCGGTCCTGGCCGTGCTCGCCGCGCGGGCCGGGCACCGCCGGCTCAAGGTCCGCGCGCGCCGACGCGCCGGAGCGGCCCGCATACGGGACGTCGTCGCGACGGCGGACCGGTGTCGCTGCTGGAGCGACGTGAGCCTCGTGGGCGAGCTGGCCGAGGCGTACCTCGAGCGTCACCTGCGGGCGTGGCCCGACGCCGAAGGTCCCGTCGAGGTCGCTCGACGCCTGGGCACGGACGCGCGGCTCGGCTGGTGCCCCACGACCGGCACACCCTGGCTCGGTGGACCGATCGGGCGTGGCGGCTCGTACGTCGCCCTGCGGGGGACGGTCCCGGCAGTCCCCGTGCCCGCACCTCCGAGCGCGCCCGACCGGGCGCCCCGGTCCGGCTTCTACCTCTGAGGCGAGCGAGCCGCACCGCACGTCGGTCGCGGCGTCAGCGCACCCCGGACCGCGCGTTCAGCCACTGCAGCTGGCGCGCGAGCTGGTACCCCTCGCCGCCCTCGTGGTTGTTGTACCCGTAGACCTCGATCTGCTTGTCGGTGACCCCGGCGCGCTCGCCGTACCAGTTGTAGGCGGCGTACACGGTCGACGGCGGGCAGACCGTGTCCATGAGCGCGACCGAGAACAGCGTCGGGGCGCTCGCGCGGCGGCCGAGGTGCACGCCGTCGAGGTAGGACAGCGTGCGGAACACCTGCTCCTCGGCGCCCCGGTGCACCGCGAGGTAGTTGGTGATCTCGCCGTACGGGTCGGAGCCGGTGATCTGCACGGCGCGCCGGAAGTGGCACAGGAACGGCACGTCCGGCATCACCGCGAGCAGGCCGTCGACCAGCCCCGCGACGCCCAGGGCGAGCCCGCCGCCCTGGCTCGCGCCCGCGACGGTGACGCGCTCGGGGTCGACGAACGGCAGCGACCGGGCGGCCTCGACCGCGCGGACCCCGTCGGCGACGACGCGGCGGTAGTAGTGGTCCGCGGGGTCGAGAATCCCGCGGGTCATGAACCCGGGGACGGCCGGGCCCGAGCCGACGGGGTCGGGCGTGTGCCCGCCGTTGCCCCACTTGCTGCCCTGCCCGCGCGTGTCCATGAGCAGGTAGGCGTAGCCGGCGGCGGCCCACTGCAGCCGCTCGTGCGCGAACCCGCGCCCGCCCCCGTACCCGATGAACTGCACGACCGCCGGGAGCGGGCCCTCGGCGCCCGCCGGCCGCGAGAGCCAGCCTTTGACGGGGTGCCCGCCGAAGCCCGCGAACGTGACCTCCGAGGTCTCGATGAGCGTCAGCCCTGCGTCGACCGGCGTGACCTCGACGGCGAGGTCGTGCGTGCGGGTCTCGGCGAGGGTCGCCGCCCAGAACGCGTCGAGGTCGGTCGGCTCGTCGAGCTCGGGGCGGTAGGTCTCGAGCTCGGCGAGCGGCAGGTCGAACAGGGGCATCGTCGCTCCTCGGGGGTGTGCGCCAGGGCGCGTCGTCCGGCGGTCGGGCCGGCGGGGCGAGCCCGCGGCGGCCGGGCAGCAGCGTGTCACACGACGGCGCCCACCCGGCGCAGGCGACCGACGGGTCGCCGGCCCGGGCGGGCGGGCGGCGTGCGTGTGTGTGTGTGAGCGACGGGGCGACCGACGGCCGCGGACGGCTCAGCGCGCGAGGAACCCCAGCAGGTCGTGCCGCGTGAGCACGCCCACGGGCTGCCCGTCGTCGACGACCATGAGCGCGTCGGCCGCCTGCAGGGCCTTGCGGGCGTCCTCCACGCCCTCGCCCGAGCCGATCAGCGGCAAGGGCGACGCCATGTGCCGGTCGACGCGGTCCGCGAGCGTCGCCGCCCCGGAGAACACCGCGTCGAGCAGCCCGCGCTCGCTGACGGACCCGGCGACCTCGCCGATCTTGACGGGCGGCTCGGCGCCGACGACCGGCATCTGCGAGACGCCGTACTCGTGCAGGATCGAGATCGCGTCGCGGACCGTCTCGTTCGGGTGGGTGTGCACGAGCGCGGGCAGCTCGCCGCCCTTGCTGCGCAGCACGTCCGCGACCGTCGCGCCCTGCTCGGAGGACAGGAACCCGTACGAGCGCATCCACGAGTCGTTGAAGATCTTCGACAGGTACCCGCGCCCGCCGTCGGGCAGCAGCACGACGATCACGGCCTTCGCCGCCGCCTCGGGGTCCTCGTCCTGCAGCCGGCGCGCGAGCCGGAGCGCCGCGACGACGGCCATGCCGCACGAGCCGCCGACGAGCAGACCCTCCTCGCGGGCGAGGCGCCGGGTCATCGCGAACGAGTCGGCGTCGGAGACCGCGATGATCTCGTCGGGCACGGACGGGTCGTACGCGGTCGGCCAGAAGTCCTCCCCGACGCCCTCGACGAGGTAGGGCCGCCCGTCGCCGCCCGAGTACACCGAGCCCGCAGGGTCGGCGCCGACGATGCGCACCCGTCCGCCGTCCTCGGGCGCGCGGTCGGCGGAGGCCTCCTTGAGGAACCGCCCGGTGCCGCTGATCGTGCCGCCCGTACCGACGCCGAGCACCGCGTGCGTGACGCGCCCGTCGGTGTCGGCCCAGATCTCGGGGCCCGTCGACTCGTAGTGGCTCAGCGGGCCGTTCTGGTTGGCGTACTGGTTCGGCTTCCAGGCGCCCTCGATCTCGAGCGTCAGCCGGTCCGAGACCGAGTAGTAGGAGTCCGGGTGGTCCGGCGCGACCGCCGTCGGGGTCACGACCACCTCGGCGCCGTACGCGCGCAGCACGTCGCGCTTGTCCTGCGAGACCTTGTCGGGGCACACGAACACGCAGCGGTAGCCCTTGCGCTGGGCGACGAGCGCGAGCCCGACGCCCGTGTTCCCGCTCGTCGGCTCGACGATCGTCCCGCCCGGACGCAGCTCGCCGCTCGCCTCCGCGGCCTCGACCATCTTGAGCGCGATGCGGTCCTTCACGGACCCGCCGGGGTTGAGGTACTCGACCTTCGCGAGGACCGTCGCGGCGAGGCCGTCGGTCACCGAGGAGAGCTTCACGAGCGGGGTGTGCCCGACGAGCTCGGAGATGTGCTGCGCGTACTTCACGGCGGGGTGCTCCGGGAGGTGGGAAGGGGCGCGCGCGACGGTCGGCCGCGAGGCGCGGGAAGGGCGCGGGTGGTCGCCTCACGCAACGACCGCCCGGAGCGATCATCGCATCCGGGCGGTCGGTCCTGCAGTCAGCGGGTGCGTCCGCGGGGGTGAGCCGCGGGCACCGAGGTCAGTCGCCCCGCAGGATCGCGAGGAGACGCAGCAGCTCGAGGTAGAGCCAGACGAGCGTGACAATCAGGCCGAACGCCGCGGCCCACGCGAACTTCGCGGGGACGCCCTGCTCGACGCCGCGCTTGATCGAGTCGAAGTCCATGATGAGCGACATCGCCGCGAGGCCCACGGCCACGAGGCCGACGACCACGCCGAGGACGCCGCCGCGCAGCGGGCCGAACATCTCGCTCGGGAACACGAACGACAGCACCAGGTTCAGCACCGAGAACGCGAGGTACCCGACCATCCCGATGATCAGGAAGCGCGTGAACTTCGGGGTCACGCGGACCTTGCCCGAGCGGAACAGCACGAGCGCGCTCGCGAAGACCGCGACGGTCGCGAGCACGGCCTGCGGGACGAGCCCGCCGCCGAACGCGTCCTCGTAGAACTTGCTGATGCCACCGACGAACACGCCCTCGGCGACCGCGTACGCCGCGATGAGGACCGGGCTCGGGTTGCGCCGGAACGCGTTCACGAGGCCGAGCACGAGCCCGACGACCATGCCGATGATCCACAGGCCCGGCGCGAACGCGTACGTCGCCGCCGCGACGACGACGAGCAGCGCGAGCAGCCCGCCGGTCTTGACGATGACGTCGTCGTAGGTCATCCGGCCGGTCTGCGCGGTCGTCGCCGCCGGCGCCTGGTACATCGAGTCGAGGCTCGCGGCGTCGATGGTCTGCGCCCCCGCGGCGCCGTAGCCGGCGGCCTGTCCGGGCTGGACCGCGGTCCCGCCACGCTGACGACCACGCTTGCGCGGGTCGCCGAATATGTCGCTGTTGTTGAAGACGGGGTTGCTCACGGCTTCCTCCTGGTCGCTGGCGGCCGGTTCTACCGTACGCAACGCTCGCGCGGTCGGCATCGTTCCCGCGTCTCCCGGGGTATCTCTCCCCCACTTCTCGGGGGTGGTCTCAGGGTCACCCCAGGGTCCGTTGGGGGGTTGTCCTCCTTACGGCGTATCCCCAGGGCGGAGAAGGATGAGACTCAAGGACGTTCCGGGGCACCACCGCCCCGGCCTACGTTCGAGGAGTCCACCCACCCCCTGCTGCTCTCACGAGGACGTCACATGATCGAGGCACACGGCCTGACCAAGCGGTACGGGCCGAAGACCGCCGTGGACGGCATCAGCTTCACCGTCCAGCCCGGGAAGGTGACCGGCTTCCTCGGCCCCAACGGCGCCGGGAAGTCGACGACGATGCGGATGATCGTCGGGCTCGACCGCCCGACGCAGGGCACCGTCACCGTGAACGGCAAGCCCTACGCCCAGCACCGCTCGCCCCTCGTCGAGGTCGGCGCGCTGCTCGAGGCGAAGGCCGTCCACACGGGCCGCTCGGCCGCGAACCACCTGGCGGCGCTCGGTGCGACCCACGGCATCGGCAAGGCCCGCGTGCAGGAGGTCATCGAGATGACCGGCCTGCAGACCGTCGCCAAGAAGCGGGTCGGCGGCTTCTCGCTCGGCATGGGCCAGCGGCTCGGCATCGCGTCGGCGCTGCTCGGCGACCCGCGCACGCTCATCCTCGACGAGCCCGTCAACGGCCTCGACCCCGAGGGCGTGCTCTGGGTCCGCAACCTCGTGCGCTACCTCGCGTCCGAGGGCCGCACGGTGTTCCTCTCCTCGCACCTCATGAGCGAGATGGCCCTCACCGCCGACCACCTCCTCGTCATCGGGCGCGGCCAGATCATCGCCGACGCACCCGTCCAGGACGTCATCGCCCGTGCCACGAGCACGACGGTGCGCGTCCGCAGCCCGCACGCGACCCAGCTCGTCGAGCTGCTGCGCAGCGCCGACGTCATCGTCACGACGACGGAGCCGGGCCTGCTCGAGATCACCGGCGCGTCGGCCGAGGTCATCGGCGAGACCGCCGCCACGAATCGGCTCGTGCTGCACGAGCTCACCCCCCTGAGCGGCTCGCTCGAGGACGCCTACATGCAGCTCACCGCCGACCAGGTCGAGTACCACTCGGTCGCGGCCGGCGCGTCCACCGTCAGCGCAGCAGCCCAGGAGCAGGCCCGATGAGCACCCTGACCAAGCCGACGAGCGCCGCCCCGACCGCGCCGCCGCGCGCCGTCCGCGCCCACCTGTCGTTCCCGCACCTGGTGCGGTCCGAGTGGATCAAGCTCTGGACCGTCCGGTCCACCTACTGGATCCTGCCGCTGACGGTCCTCGCGTTCGTCGGCATCAGCTTCCTCGTCGCCTTCTTCTCGACGCAGGACGACGCGCAGGCCAACGGTGCCCCGCCCATGGACGCCAGCTTCCTGCTGACGCCGGGCGTGTACTTCGGCCAGCTCGCGATCGTGGTGCTCGCGGTGCTGACCATCACGGGCGAGTACTCGACCGGGATGATCCGCTCGACGTTCGCCGCCGCACCCGCGCGGCTGCCCGTGCTGACCGCCAAGCTGCTCGTGGTCCTCGTCGTGTCGTTCCTCACCGGCGCGGTCGCGACGGCCCTGACGTGGCTCGTGACCCGGCCGGTGCTGGGCGACGAGCACGCGATCGACCTCGGCTCCGCCGAGACGCAGCGCATCCTGCTCGGCGCGCCGCTGTACCTCACGGCCATCGCGCTGTTCGCGTTCGCGCTCGGCGCGCTGCTCCGGCACTCCGCGGCGGCCCTGGCCACGGTCCTCGGGCTGCTGCTCGTCATCGAGACGGTGTTCTCGGCGATCCCGACGGACTTCTTCCGCAACACCGCGCCGTTCCTCCCCGGCACCGCCGGGCAGCGTCTCACGGCGTCGCAGCAGTTCATGGACATGACGGCGCAGATGTCGGACGCGCCGCAGCTCACCCCGTGGCAGGGCTTCGGGGTCCTCCTGGCGTGGGGCGTGGTCATCCTCGTCGCCGCCGCGGTGCTCGTGCGTCGGAGGGACGCCTGAGCGAACCCGCGCCGTGGGCGCCGCACCGGGAGGAGGGTCCCGGGGCGGCGCCCGCCGGCGTGCCGCTGCTGCTCGACGAGCTCGACGCGCGGCCCGTCGGCCCGGTGCGGCGGTGGCTGCGCCGGAACCCCGTCGCGACGGACTGCCTCGTCGCGGCGTTCTTCGCCGTCCCCGCGTTCGCGGGCGCCTCCGCGCACTGGCCCTCGGCTCCCGCGCTGCTCCTCGCGCTCGCGGGGACGGGCGCGGTGCTCGTGCGTCGGCGGGTGCCGCTGTGGTCGGCGGGTGCCGTGACCGCCCTGGGGCTCGCGTCGGTCGCTCTGCACGGCGGGCTCAACGGCTTCGACGTCGGGCTCGGTCTCGCGCTGTACGCCGTCGCGACGCAGCGCACGCCGCGCCAGGCGTGGGTCGCGGTCGTCGTGCCGACCCTGCTGCTGAGCGCGGCGACGCTCCTGTGGGCGCCCCCGCCGACGCACGGCGTCGAGATCACCGGGCTCGCGCTGGTCGTGCTCGTCGGCACCGCCACCGGGGTCGGGGTCCGCAACCGCCGGCTGCACGGCCGGGCGATCGTCGAGCGCGGGCACGCCCTGGCCCGGGAGGCCGAGCAGCGCGCACAGCTCGCGACCGCCGAGGAGCGGGCCCGGATCGCGCGCGAGATGCACGACGTCGTCGCGCACAGCCTCTCCGTCATGATCGCGCTCGCCGACGGGGCCGCGGCGGCCGTCCCCCGCTCACCCGCGAGCGCGCAGGCGGCCATCACGCAGGTCTCCGAGACCGGGCGTGCCGCGCTCACGGACATGCGGCGCGTGCTGGGCGTGCTGCGCGACGACGACGCGTCGTACGGCCCGCCGCCGGGCGGCACGGACCTCGCCGCGCTCGTGGAGGGCTACCGTCGTGCCGGGCTGCCCGTGCACCTGACCGTGTCGGGCGCCGCCCTGCCGAACGACACGGGCCTGCAGCTCGCGGTCTACCGGATCGTGCAGGAGGCGCTCACGAACGCGCTGCGCCACACGCGCGGCTCGGGGCACGTCGAGGCGCGCGTCACCCGCACGGACGGGACGGTCGAGATCGAGGTCACGGACGACGGCGGCGTCGCGCACCCGGGCGGGCCACCGCCCACCCCGGGCAGCGGTCGCGGCATCATCGGGATGCGCGAGCGCGCCGCCATCTACGGCGGGACCGTCGAGGCGGGCCCGTCGGGCGCGGGCTGGCGGGTCCGCACGGCACTGCACTGGGACGAGGAGAGCACGTGAGCGACGGTCGTACGGACGGCACCCCGACGAGCCCGGGGCGCACGCGCGTCCTGCTCGCGGACGACCAGGCGCTGCTGCGCATGGGCTTCCGGCTCGTGCTCGAGGCGGAGGACGACCTCGAGGTCGTCGGCGAGGCCGGGGACGGGCTCGAGGCGGTGCGGCTGACGGCACAGCTGACCCCCGACGTCGTCCTCATGGACGTGCGCATGCCGGGCCTCAACGGCATCGAGGCGACCGAGCGGGTCGTGGCCTCGGGTGCCTGCACGCGCGTGCTGATCCTCACGACGTTCGACCTCGACGAGTACGCGTTCGCGGCGCTGCGGGCAGGGGCCAGCGGCTTCATGCTCAAGGACGCGCGCCCGGCCGAGCTCGTCTCGGCGATCCGCGCCGTCGCGACCGGCGACGCGGTGGTCTCGCCGCGCATCACGCGCCGCATGCTCGAGATGTTCTCCGACGCGCTGCCCGCCGCGGGACAGCAGCCGCCCGAGCCCCACCCGGCGCACGCGCTGCTCGCGCAGCTCACGGCGCGCGAGGCCGAGGTGCTCGGGGCGGTCGCCGAGGGGCTCTCGAACAACGAGATCGCGCTGCGCCTCTACCTCTCCGAGGCGACGGTCAAGACGCACGTCGGCCGGATCCTCGCGAAGCTCGGCGTGCGCGACCGCGTGCAGGCGGTCGTGCTCGCCTACGAGTCGGGGCTCGTCGGGCGCTGAGCCGGTCGCGCGCACCGCAGGTCGCGCGCCGGGCAGGCCGCGCGTCGTACCGGGCCGCGCAGCTCGGGGCGGCGGTCGCGCGGCTCGGGGCCGCGGCCGCACAGGTCGAGCGCCTAGGCTCGCCCGTGCCGACGGCCCCGCACCCGCCGCGGCAGAGACGAGGAACCCGCATGCCCGACGCCCCCACGCCCGCAGCCCCCGCGACCCGCGCCCGCCCGGCGCCGGTGCGCGCCGCGGTGCTGCGGACCGAGCGCGTCGCCGAGCAGCTGGTCCGGGTGGTCCTCGGCGGGCCGGGCATGCGGGTCGTCGACGCGCCGACGCACGCCGACTCCTACGTCAAGGTCGTGTTCGTGCCGCCGGCCGCGCTCGCCGCAATGACCGAGCGGCCCGACGGCCGGGTCGACCTCGACGCCCTGCGGGCCTCGCTCCCTGCCGACCAGCAGCCCCGCGTGCGCGCCTACACGGTGCGGGCCTTCGACGCGGCCTCGGCCGAGCTCACGATCGACGTCGTCGTGCACGGCGACGAGGGGGTCGCCGGTCCGTGGGCCGCGTCCGCCCGGCCCGGCGACGAGGTCCTGCTCCTCGGGCCCGGCGGCGCGTACAGCCCCGACCCGGCGGCCGACCGCTACCTGCTCGTCGGCGACGCGAGCGCCCTCCCCGCGGTCGCCGTGGTGCTCGAGCGGCTCGCCGCCGAGTGCCCCGACGCGGTCGGTGACGCGATCCTCGAGGTGCACGGCCCGGGCGACGAGCTCCCGCTGACCGCACCCGCCGGCGTCCGGCTCCGGTGGGTGCACCAGGGCTCGGGCGTCGTCGGGCTGCGCCTCGTCGAGGCGGTGCGCGACCTCGCGTGGCCGGACGGCCGGGTCGACGCGTTCGTGCACGGCGAGGCGGGCACCGTGAAGGAGCTCCGTCACCATCTGCGGGCCGAGCGCGGGCTCCCGCGCACGGGCCTGTCGATCTCGGGGTACTGGCGCCTCGGCGCCGCCGACGAAGACTGGCGCGCGACCAAGAAGGACTGGGCGCGGTCGATCGAGGAGGCCGAGCAGGCCGCGGGTCTCGACTGAGCCCGAGCGGCCGCGGCCGGCCCGGCGCCCGGCCAGGCCCTGGGCACCGGCGCGCAGCGCACCGGCCGGCCACCGACGCGGCCCGTCGTGCGTGCCTCCGGGTGATCCGGCGTCACCGCAGGCCCAGGCGCCTGACAGCGCACCACCCGCTCCCCTACGGTGCTCCTGGCGCTCCCGCACGGACGCGTCGTCGCGTCGTGGGAAAGGGCCGTCGTGCGTTACCTGCCGTACCTGCTCGAGCTGGCACTGCTCGTCTACTGCCTGATCGACTGCATCCAGACCGACTCGGCGCTCGTGCGCAACCTGCCCAAGCCGCTGTGGATCCTGCTCATCGTCGTCGTGCCGATCGTGGGCGCGATCGCGTGGCTCGTCGCCGGGCGCCCCGAGCGCAGCGCCCGGTCCCGCCACGTCCCGTGGCCGAGCACCGCGACCGCCGGCTTCCCCGAGTACGAGCGGCCGCGCCCGGTCGCTCCGGACGACGACCCGGAGTTCCTCGCGAGCGTGCGGAGGTCCGACGAGAAGCACGAGCGCATGCTGCGCGACTGGGAGGCGGACCTGCGGGCGCGTGAGCAGCGCTTCGACGACACCCCGCCGTCCGCGGACCCGGGCCACCCGGACGCGCCGCCCGCACGACCGTGAGCACGGCGACGGCCGTGACCAGCCTCGGAAGGACCCCGTGAGCGAGCCGCAGGACCCCACGAACGAGGACGCCGGCGAGCGATCGACGGGTGAGCCGCGCTGGCTGACGCCCTCCGAGCGCGGCGCGTGGCTCGCGCTCTCGGCCATGACGATCACGCTGCCGGGCGCGCTCGACGCCCAGCTCCAGCGCGACGCGGGGCTGTCGTTCTACGAGTACATGGTGCTCGCGATGCTCTCCGAGCAGCCCGACCGGACGCTCCGGATGAGCCAGCTGGCACAGCTGACCAACGGCTCGCTCTCCCGCCTCTCGCACGTCGCCAAGCGGCTCGAGCGGGCCGGCTTCATCCGCCGGGAGCGCTCGACGGTCGACGCCCGCGCGACGAACGCGACCCTGACGGACGAGGGGTTCGCCAAGATCGTCGGGAGCGCGCCCGGCCACGTCGAGGAGGCCCGCCGGCTCGTCATCGACGCCCTGACCCCGGACCAGCTCGAGCAGCTGCGCGCGATCGGCGCCGCCGTGATGAGCCGCGTCGACCCCGGGTCGACGTTCCCGTCGGAGCCGGCCCCGGACGCGTCCGCGCGCTGAGGGCCGCGCCGGGCGGTCGCACGTCGGCCCGCCGGCTCGCTCGCAGCGCGCGCGCCGACCGTGACGGTCAGGCAGCGTCCCTCGCGGCGGTGAGCCAGGCGCGCGGGGAGCAGCCGAGCACCTGGGTGAACGCCCGCGAGAACGACGGCGGGCTCGCGTACCCGAGCTCCGCGGCGACGGCCGCGACCGAGGCACCCGCGCGGAGCCGGTCCTGCGCGACGGTGAGCCGCCAGCGCGTCAGGTACTCGGCGGGCGGCTGCCCGACCGTCTCGCGGAACCGCGCGGCGAACGCGCTGCGCGACATGGTCGCCTCGCGCGCCATCGTCGCGAGCGTCCAGGGCCCACCCGGGGTCTCGTGCACGGCGACGAGCGTACGGGCGAGGCGCTCGTCGGCCAGCCCGGGCAGGAGGCCCGCGGGCAGCGCGAGCTCGCCGGTGTGGTCGAGCAGCCAGCGGAATAGCTGCACCAGGACGACCTCGAACAGCCGGTCCGCGACGACGCGGCTGCCGCAGCGCACGGCGTCGACCTCGGCGAACAGCAGGTCCAGCGCGGTGCCGAGCCCCGGGACCGCGTCGAGCGGGATCACCAGCACGGGCGGCAGGGTCCGGACGAGCGGGTGCGTCTCGCCGCCGTCGAAGTCGAGCGTCGCGCACGCGAAGTCGGCCCCCTCGGTGGGCGCCGTGCGGAAGGCGTGCTCGAGGGGCCGGGGGTAGAGCAGCAGGCTCGGGCGGTCGACGTGCACGGTCTCGAGCCGCCCGCCGGGTCCCTGGTGCGTCAGGTCCATCTCGCCGTCGCGCAGCACGTGCAGGAACCCGCGACCCGGCTGGGCGGCGAACGTCGTGACGCCGCACAGCGGGCCCGCGTGGAACAGCCGCGTCCGCACGCGGAAGCGTTCGAGCAGAGGCGAGAGCCGGTCGAGGGGAGGCACAGGTCCAGTCTCTCAGACGATCCGGTACGTATCGCGGAGCATCTGTGGCTTTTCGTCCTGGCGGGGGCGGCAACCTGGGAGCACGTCGCCACCCGGACCGGGCAGCGGCACCCGCACCCATGACCCAGGAGAAGACCATGTCGCACGTCCCCCTCGTCACCCGCGAGTCCGCGACCGGCACCGTCCGCGCCCAGCTCGACGAGATCTACGACGCCTTCGGCACCGTGCCCACGATGTTCCGGGCCGTCGCGCAGTCCCCCGCCGCGCTCACCAGCCTGTGGGGCTCGTTCGGGGCGCTCGCGGGCGGCACGCTCGGCGCGGCCGTCGGCGAGCAGATCGCGGTCGCCGTCGCGAACCGCAACGCGTGCGAGTACTGCCTCGCCGCGCACACCGCGCTCGGCCGCAAGGCCGGCGTGACGCGCGAGGAGCTGGCCGCCGCGCAGGACGGCGACTCCGACGACCCCCGCACCGCGGCGCTGCTGCGCTTCGCGCTCACGGTCGTGGACCTGCGCGGTCAGGTCACCGCCGAGGACGTCCAGGCCGTCCGCGACCAGGGCTGGGGCGACGAGCAGGTCGTCGAGGTCCTCGCGCACGTCGCGCTCAACCTGTTCACGAACTACGTGAACATCGCGCTCGCCGTGCCCGTCGACTTCCCCGTGGTCGGGCTGCGCCGCGCGGGCTGACCCGGTCGCGGGCGCCGGGCAGGGGCCGGGCAGGTGCCGGTGCCCCCGGCGGGGTTCGAACCCGCACTGGACCGGGTTTAAGCCGGTTGCCTCTGCCGGTTGGGCTACGGGGGCCGTGCGCGCCCATCCTGCCAGCCGGGGCGCGCGGTCAGGCGGACACCGGCACGCGGTCGCCGGGCCGGCCGGCCGCCGCACGCCCGTCGGACCGGAGCAGCGCGAGGCCGGACGCACGAGACCTCCGCACCCGTGCCGGGTGCGGAGGTCTCGGCACTGCGCCTGCCGCGTCAGGCCTTCTTCGGATCGCCCGTCCCCGCGGGGTCGGACGCGGGCGAGCCGGCCGTCGTGAGCGCCGACGCCGCCCCGGGCGGGTTCTCGTCCGCCCGGCCTGCCGACGTCACCGCGGCAGCGTCTGGCCCACCGGTGTCCGCCGCGTGCTCGGGCGAGGAGTCGCGCTTCGTGGCCGCGTTGCCGCCCTCGGCGCCGCCCGCCTTCGGCTTGGGCGGCGCGGACGCCGCCTTGAACTCGGCTCGCGGGTCCTGCAGCGCGCCGAGCGCGACGACCTCACGGCGCAGCAGGAGCGACCCCGTCCACCCGGCCATGATGCGAATCTTGCGGTTCACGGTCGGCATCGCGAACACGTGGTACGTGCGGTGCAGCACCCAGGCCGGGAAGCCGCGCACCTTGACCTTGCCGAACATCTGGGCGACGCCCTTGTACATGCCGAGCGACGCGACCGCGCCGACGTTGCGGTGCTTGTACTCGGTCACGGGCGCCGAGCTCAGCACGCGGGCGAGGTTGTCGCCGAGGTGGTTGCCCTCACGCAGCGCGTGCTGGGCGTTCGGCGGGCAGAAGTTGCCCGGGTTGTACAGGTCGGGCACCGCGGCACAGTCGCCGGCGGCGTACGCGTCGGGGATGACGTTCCCCTCGGCGTCGGCCACCTGGAGCGTCGGCAGGCAGATGACGCGGCCCATCTTGTCGAGCGGGAGGTCCGAGTTCTGCAGCACCGGGTTCGCCTTGACGCCCGCGGTCCACACGATGGTCTCCGAGTCGAACTCGGTGCCGTCCGAGAGGACCACGTGGCCGTCGACGCACGAGCTCAGGAACGTCGAGAGGTAGATCTCGATGTCGCGCTTGCGGAGCTGCTCGAGCGTGTAGACGCCGAGCTCTTCGCTGACCTCGGGGAGGATGCGCGGCGAGCCCTCGACGAGCACGAACCGCAGCTCCTCCTGCTCGATCGCGCCGTAGTACCGGACGGCCGCGCGCGCCATGTCCTCGACCTCGGCGAGCGCCTCGACTCCGGCGAACCCACCGCCGACGAACGTGAACGTGAGCATCTTCTTGCGCAGGTCCGGGTCCCACGTGCTCGCCGCGAGGTCGATTCGGCCGAGGACGTGGTTGCGGACCGCGATGGCCTCCTCGACGTTCTTGAAGCCGATGGCCTCGTCCGCGAGCCCGGGGATGGGCAGCGTGCGCGCGACCGAGCCGAGGCCGACGACGAGGTGGTCGTACGTGATCCAGTACGAGTCGCCCTCGGCCGGGGTGATCTGCACGGTGCGGTCCGCGTGCCGGATCTCCGTGACCTTGCCCTGCAGCACGTCGACGTGCTTGAAGGCGCGGCGGTGGGGTGCGACGACGTTGCGCGGGTCGATGCTGCCGGCCGCGGCCTCGGGCAGGAACGGCGCGTAGGTCATGTAGGGACGCGGGTCGACGACGACGATGGCCGCCTCGCGCTTGCCGAGCCGCTTGCGCAGCCGGCGGGCCGCGTACAGGCCGACGGTGCCGCCGCCGAGGACGACGACGCGGGGGACCTTGCGGGGCTTCCCGCGCTGCCCCGTGTGGGCGCTGTCGGGGCCTGTGCGAGGCCCGCTGTCCACCGTGGTCGAGGCATCCTGAGACATGGAATCACGGTAACGCCGCCCGTTGGCCGCAGCGAGCGCGCGGCCCGTGATCCTGGGCACAGCGCCCGGTCGTGCGGACCGCTCGGGGCACCCTCGGGGCGCGTTCGACGGCACCGCACGTCAGCTCCCCGGTCGCGCGGCCGCCCCGTGCGTCAGGGCTGCGCCGGGCGCTCGCCGGCGGCCGTGGGGTCGGGACCGGCGGCGGTCCCGACGGGGGTCCGGACCGCGCCGTCGCCCGCGTCGGGAGCGGGCGGCGCCGTGGGCGACGGCTCCGGGGTCGACCGGGTCGCGGTCCCCGGCGCGCCGTCGTCGGCCCCGGGCAGCACGAGGGACGGCGCCTTGGCGAACGGCAGCGGCGGCGTGCGGCTGTCACCGGCGAGCACGTGCCCCTCCTCCTCGTCCCACTCGAACTCGCTGCTCGGAGCCCCGGTGAGCGGGAAGACGTTCCAGCGCTGGCGCCCGTCGACGTCCGCGACCGGCACGAAGGACCACGGCTCGCGCACGCCGGGCAGCGCCCACTCGGCCTCGCCGTCGTCGAACGTGGTGCGCACGGCACGGCCGCGGTCGTCGTAGATCTGGACGTCGCCGAGCGGGTTGCCCTGCGCGTCGTACACGAACAGGTTGCTCACCGGCATGCCGTCGACCACGACGCCGTCCTGCGGCACGGTCACGCCCGGCAGCGTCTGGGTCTCGTAGACGACATGGACGCGCTCGGTGTCCGCGCTCACGGTGCCGACCACGGGGAGGGCGGCGAGCACGGCGACGACCGTCGCCGCCCCGCGGACCCACCGGCCGGCGGCACCGGGCTGCCACAACCCGCGGCCCCACTGCACGCTCACCACGGTCAGCGCGGCGAGCGCGACCCAGCCGCCGAACGACCGGGGCATCCACACGAGCTCCGACCCCGTGAGGACCCCGCGCAGGACCTGGTAGAGCACCCACGCGCGGGCGAACCACGCGAGCGGCCGCACGCTGCGGGCGAACTCCTCGAACGGGTCCCACCACGGCTGCGGGCGCAGCACCGCGAGGGCGCGGTCGACCTGCTCGCGCGCGAACCGCCCCGGACCCACGAGCGCCTGGCGCACGGGACCGACCGGCGCACCGGGCTCGGGCAGGCCCGCGGACGTGCGCAGCTCGGCGGCGTACGCCCGCGGGTCGCCGAACCGCGCGACGAGGTCGTGCTCGGCGGCGCCCACCCCCGCTCCGCGCGCGTCGTGGTCGGCGAGCGCGTCGGCGAGGTCGGCCTCGAGGCCGTCCGTCAGGTCGTCGACCTGCTCGGTCGTGAGCCCCGCGAGATGGCGGCGCACCGCCGCCGCGTAGCCGGCGACGTCAGCCGCGTGGGTCCCCGTGCTGGTGCTCATCGCACACCCTCCGTCGTGAGCAGGCGCGACATGGTCCGCGCGAACTCGTGCCAGTCCTTGCGCTGCGCGTCGAGCATCGCCCGGCCCTGAGCGTTGATGCCGTAGTACTTGCGGTGCGGGCCCTCGTCGCTCGGCACGACGTAGGACGTCAGCGCGCCCGACGAGTAGAGCCGGCGCAGCGTCCCGTACACCGACGCGTCGCCCACCTCCTCGAGCCCCGCGGCGCGCAGCCGGCGGACGACGTCGTAGCCGTAGCCGTCCTCCTCGGCGACGACGGCGAGCACCGCGACGTCGAGGACCCCCTTGAGCAGCTGCGTCGTGTCCATCGCCGTCCTTCCCGGTCGCGAGGCGGGCGTCCCGCTCCCGCAGTCGGCACAGTACTCCAGACTGCGCGGTACCGGCCACGATGCGCTACCTCGGGCGTGTCGGGCTCCGGCGGGGGCCCGGCGACCGCGCTCCGGGCAGACGGCTCGGGCTCAGCCCGCTCCCGGCGCACGGCCCCCGCGCAGCCGGCTCCCGGCCACACCGCTCCCGCACAGCCGGCTCCCGGCGCGCGGTCCCGCGCAGGCCGAGGCCCCCGGAGGTCGGCCCGGGTGCTCAGCGCCTGGGCGACTCGGCGCCGGTCAGCGCTCCGCGGCGCTCCACGCGATGCCGTCGAGGATGTCGTGCTCGGAGGTCACCACGTGCGTGAGCTCTCCCCCGGCCGCCGCGACGTCGTCGCGCACGCGGGCGACCACGTCGTGCCACACGAGCGCCCCGGCGCCGATGACGTCGACCCGGCCCGGGTGCATGAACCCGAGCGCCGCCCGCGACGCCCGGTCGCGCGCGAGCAGGTCGTCGCACGCCGCGAGGACCTGGTCGATCGGCAGCACCGACCCATCGATCCGGGCGGGGTCGTACGCGGGCAGGCCGAGCGCGTGGGCGGTCACGGTCGTCACCGAGCCGGCGAGGCCGACGAGGGTGACCGCCTTGCCGAGCGGGACGACGCCCGCGGCGACGTCGAGCGCGGCCGCGACGTCGGCCCGCGCCGCCGCGACCTCGGCGCCCGTCGGGGGGTCGCTGCGCAGGTGGCGCTCCGTGAGCCGGACGCAGCCCACGTCCATCGAGTACGCGGCCTCGGGAGCGTCGGTCCCGAGCACGAGCTCGGTCGAGCCGCCGCCGAGGTCGACGACGAGGAACGGTCCCGGGTGCAGGCCCGCGAGCACGCCCGTCGCCCCGCGGAACGACAGGGCCGCCTCCTCCTCGCCCTCGACGACCTCCGGCTCGACGCCCAGCGCGTCACGCACGCCGTCGACGAAGTCCGCGCGGTTCTCTGCGTCGCGCGATGCCGACGTCGCCACGAAGCGGATCCGCTCGACACCGAGCCCGTCGCACACCGCGCCGTAGCGCCGGGCCGCGTCGAGCGTGCGCGCGAGCGCCTCCGGGGCGATCCGGCCCGTGCGGTCGACCCCCTGGCCGAGGCGGACGACCTCCATGCGGCGGTCGAGGTCCGTGAGGGTCCCCGCCTCGACGTCGACGTCCGCGACGAGGAGTCGGATCGAGTTGGTCCCGCAGTCGATGGCTGCCACACGCGTCATGGCGGCATCCTCGCACCCGACGCCGCCGAGCGCCGCGCCCGCTCAGCAGGTGCAGCGGTCGGGACGCCACACGTCGCGGAGCATCACGAGCACCTCGTCGCCGACCGGGTTGACGCCCGGCCCGGCCGCGAGCGCGTGCCCGACGAGGACGTGCAGGCACTTCACCCGGGTCGGCATGCCGCCGGCGGAGACGCCCGCGATCTCGGGCACCTCGCCGAGCGCCTCCCGGTCGCGCAGGTACGCCTCGTGCGCGCCGCGGTAGGCGCGCGCGAGCTCGTCGTCCTCCGTGAGGCGCGCCGTCAGCTCCTTCATCAGGCCGCTCGCCTCGAGCGTGGAGACGGCCGCGACCGCCGGCGGGCAGGTCAGGTAGTACGTCGTCGGGAACGGCGTGCCGTCGTCCAGGCGCGGCGCGGTCCGCACGACGAGCGGGCGCCCGCACACGCAGCGCGCCGCGATGCCGACGACCCCGCGCGGCGGGCGGCCGAGCTGCTCGGCGAGCACCGCGACGTCGGCCTCGGACACCTCCGGCGCGTCGGCGCGCGCACGCGGCACGTCCGCGGCGGGAGGCGGGACGTCGCTCGGGTCGACGGTGCCGGCGACGGGGTTCTCGCTCACGGGACGTCCGTTCGGGCTCGCCCCCGCTCGGCGAGGGTCGGTGGTCAGGGGGTCGGGGCCGGCTCGTCGCCGGCCGGCGCCTGCCCATTGTCCCCCGGCGCGGGCTGCTCCCCGTCCGCCTCCGGCTCGAGCGCGGCCTCCCCGGCGATCCGCACCGAGTCCCACACCACCGAGTACCAGGGCTGCGTCGAGTCGTCGCCGAGCACCGGCCCGCTGCCCTGCGCCGGGATCTCGGGAGCGGTCGGCTCGGGCACGACCTCCGGGTCGCGCACGCGGTAGGCCGTCTCGCCCGGCAGCACGAACGCGAGCCGGTCGCGCGCCTGCGCGATCACGTACTGCTCGTCGTCCCACCGCGCGAGGTCCGCCTCGAGGTCCTCGTTGCGCTGACGCGCCTCGGCGACCTTGACGTGCAGCTGCTCGAGCTCGACGCGCTGCGCGAGGTAGGAGCGCAGGGTCGGGAAGACGAGGATGAACGCGAGCAGGCTCACGACGCCGAGCACCATGACGCGCACCGTGAACAGCCGCGGCACGCGCACCTGGACGCTCTCCGTGCGGGGCACCCCGCGGGGCGGCGTGGACGCACCGCGCGACGCAGGACGCGCGCCGGACGGGCGGGTCGCCGCGCGCGGCGCGACGGGAGTCGACCCGGTGCGCGGCACGGGTGGGCGTCCGCTCACGACGCGGTTCGCCCCCGTGCGCGGGCCGCTGGGGCGCGACGCGGCTCCCCCGGCCCGCGGACCGGCGCCCTTGCCCGGGCTGGGCGAGGCAGGGCGGCGCGGGGACATGTGTCGATTGTGCCCCGGGCCGGGCTGCACGCACCGCAGGCGGGCCGCTCGCCGTGTCCGTCACCCGTCCGTGGGAGACGAGCCGACGCCGGACGTGCCGGGTCCCGGCACGCCGGAGGCCGGCGACCACGTGGGTCGCCGGCCTCCGGGTGCCGCGGCGTCAGGCGCTCACGCGCGCTGCCGCCTCAGGCGCAGGGCTCAGGCCTGCTTCCAGCGCGGGAACGCGCTCGCGCCGGCGTAGCGGCCGGCGTCGTCCAGCTCCTCCTCGATGCGGAGCAGCTGGTTGTACTTGTTGATCCGCTCGCCGCGCGCCGGGGCGCCCGTCTTGATCTGGCCGGCGTTCGTCGCGACGGACAGGTCGGCGATCGTCGTGTCCTCGGTCTCGCCGGAGCGGTGCGAGGTCATCGTCGTGAAGCCGTTGCGCTGCGCGAGCGTCACGGCGTCGAGCGTCTCGGTGAGCGTGCCGATCTGGTTCAGCTTGACCAGCAGCGAGTTCGCCGAGCGGAGCTCGATGCCCTTCGCCAGGCGCGTCGGGTTGGTGACGAACAGGTCGTCGCCGACGATCTGCACCTTGTCGCCGACCTCGCGCATGAGCTGGGCCCAGGCGTCCCACTCGTCCTCCGACAGCGGGTCCTCGATCGAGACCAGCGGGTAGTCCGAGACGAGCTGCTTGTAGTACGCGATGATCTCGTCGGTGCCGGTCGCCTTGCCCTCGAACTGGTAGGCGCCGTCCTTGAAGAACTCGGTCGCGGCGACGTCGAGCGCGAGGCCGACGTCCTTGCCCGGGACGAAGCCGGCCTTCTCGATGGCCGTGATGATCAGGTCGAGCGCCGCGCGGTTGCTCGACAGGTTCGGGGCGAAGCCGCCCTCGTCGCCGAGGCCCGTCGCGAGGCCCTCGCTCTTGAGCACCGACTTGAGCGAGTGGTAGATCTCCGTGCCGGTGCGCAGCGCCTCACGGAACGTGCCCTGGCCGATGGGCGCGACCATGAACTCCTGGATGTCGACGTTGGAGTCGGCGTGCGACCCACCGTTGAGGATGTTCATCATCGGGACCGGCAGGACGTGCGCGTTCGGGCCGCCGACGTAGCGGAAGAGCGGCAGGTCGACCGAGTCGGCCGCGGCCTTCGCGACCGCGAGCGAGACGCCGAGGATCGCGTTGGCGCCGAGCTTGCCCTTGTTGGGCGTGCCGTCCAGGTCGATGAGGGCCTGGTCGACGAGGCGCTGCTCGGTGGCCTCGAAGCCGATGAGCTCGGGCGCGATGTCGTCGATCACGGCGTTGACCGCGTCCTCGACACCCTTGCCCAGGTAGCGGTCCTTGACGCCGTCACGGCGCTCGACGGCCTCGAACGCCCCGGTGGACGCACCCGAGGGCACGGCAGCGCGGGCGATGGTGCCGTCGTCGAGAGCGACCTCGACCTCGACAGTGGGGTTGCCGCGAGAATCCAGGATCTCGCGGGCGCCGACGGCCTCGATGCTGGCCATGGGTGCTCCTTCGACAGACGGGTGGGTTTGCTCCCTCAGCCTAGTGCCGTCCTGACGGACCCGTGGTGGGACCTTTGACGGGTGGACACCCGGGGGCCTCGTCGGACGCGTCGAACCCCCGCCGGGAGGGGTCCGGGCGGGGGTTCGACGGGGTTTCGACGGGACAGCGACGCGCCTGGTGCCGATCAGGGCGCGCGTCGCGGGGTCACCCGACGTACGACTTGACCCCCGCGAGGATCTGCGCGAGGCCCTTCTTGGCGTCCGCGAGCAGCATGCTCGTCTTCGGGTCGCCGTAGAGCTCGTTGTCGAGCCCCGCGTACCCGTGCCCGAGCGAGCGCTTGATCACGACGATCGAGCGGGCGTGGTCGACGTCGAGGATCGGCATCCCGGAGATCGCGTTGCCCGGCCGGCGCGCCGCGGGGTTCGTGACGTCGTTCGCTCCCACGACGAGCGCGACGTCGGCCGTCTCGAACTCCGGGTTGACCTCGTCCATCTCGAGCAGCTGCGGGTAGGGCACGTCGGCCTCGGCGAGCAGCACGTTCATGTGCCCGGGCATGCGCCCCGCGACGGGGTGCACCGCGTAGTACACGGTGATGCCGCGGTCGGTGAGGAGCTGGCCGAGCTCGCCGCACTCGCGCTGCGCCTGGGCGGCGGCGAGGCCGTAGCCCGGGACGATGATGACCTTGCGGGCGTACGCGAGCTGGATCGCGACGTCCTCCGCTCCCACGCGGCGCACCTCGAGACCCTGCAGGCCGGCGGCCGTGTCGCCGCCCGCGAGCGTGTCGCCCGTCCCGAACCCGCCGACCATGATGGAGAGCACCGAGCGGTTCATCGCCTCGGCCATCTGCTGCGTGAGGATCGCGCCGCTCGCCCCGACGAGGGCTCCGGCGATGATCATGATCTGGTTGTCGACGACGAAGCCCGCCATCGCGACGGCGAGCCCGGTGAAGGCGTTGAGCAGCGAGACGACGACGGGCATGTCGGCGCCGCCGATCGGCAGCACCATGAGCACCCCGAAGGCGAGCGCCGCGAGCACGACGACCCACAGCAGCCACGCGCTCGGGCTCACCACGACCACGACCCCGCCGACGACGGCCGCCGCGGCCGACACGATGCTCGCGAGCCGGGAGCCGGGGAACGCGAGGGGCGCCCCCGAGACCCAGCCCTGCAGCTTCCCCGCCGCGACCAGCGACCCGGAGAACGTGACCGCGCCGATGACCACGTCGAGCACGACGGGCACGGACACCCCGGCGGTCAGCGCGCCGTCACCGTGCAGCCGCTGGAAGTCGACGATCGCGACGACCGCGGCCGCCCCGCCGCCCACCGCGTTGAACACCGACACGAGCTGCGGCATCGCCGTCATCTGCACGCGGCGCGCACCGACGAGCCCGCCGAGCGCCCCGACGACCGCCCCTGCCAGCAGCGCGACACCCGCGAGCGGGACGACCCCGCCGTGCTCGCCGGCGCCCGCGAGCAGCAGGACGACGGTCGCGAGCACGGCCGCGGCCATGCCCGACGCCGAGAGCAGGTTGCCGCGCCGCGCGGTCGCCGGGGACCGCATGAGGTGCAGGCCGAGCACGAACGTCACGGCGGCGCCGAGGTAGACGACGCGCACGACGGTGTCCAGCAGGGGAAGCGCCTCGCCGCTCATCGCGCCGCTCCGTCCTCGGTCGGGGCGGCGTCCGCCGCGGCTGCGGCCGGCCGGGGCCGGGCCTTGAACATCTCGAGCATCCGGTCGGTCACGACATAGCCGCCGACGACGTTCATCGCGGCGAACGCGGCCGCGACGAAGGTCAGGACGTACGCGAGCGGGTCGTCGGCGACGGCCGCGACGAGGATCGCGCCCACGAGCACGACGCCGTGGATCGAGTTCGCGCCGGACATCATCGGGGTGTGCAGCGTGGCGGGGATCTTGCTGATGACCTCGAAGCCGACGAGCAGCGCGAGGACGAACAGGGCCAGGTTGCTGAGCAGCTCGGCGCTCATCTCACTCCCCTTCCGGGAGGCTCGCGGGGGTGGTCGGGGCGGGGCCCTGCGTCGCGGCCCGGAGGTCGGCGGGCGCCGCGGGCCGGACCCAGACGGCGCCCACGACCTCGTCCTGCGGGTCGAGCGCGAGCGCGCCGTCCCGCACCACGGCCGCGAGGAGCGCGGTGACGTTGCGCGCGTAGGCCGCCGACGCGCCGGTCGGCATCTGCGCCGGCAGGTCGCCCGCCCCGATGACCGTGACGCCGCCCTCGGTCAGGACCCGCTGCCCGGGGACCGAGCCGTCGACGTTGCCGCCGAGCGGCCCGGACGCGAGGTCGACGACGACCGAGCCCGGCCTCATCGCCGCGAGCGTCTCGGCCGTGACCAGCACGGGCGGGCGCCCGCCGGGCACCTGCGCCGTCGTGATCACCACGTCGAACGTGCGGATCTGCTGCCCGAGCTCGGCCTGCTGGAGCGCCTGCTCCTCGGGGGTGAGCGCCCGGGCGTAGCCGCCCTCGCCCGCACCCGCCGTCACGGACGTGCGCAGGAAGCCGGCGCCGAGCGACGTGACCTCCTCCCGGGCCGCGGGCCGGACGTCGTAGCCGCTGACCTGCGCGCCGAGCCGGCGTGCGGTCCCGATCGCCTGCAGGCCGGCCACGCCGGCGCCGAGCACGAGCACCGTCGCGGGCCGTGCGGTCCCGGCGGCCGTGATCATCATCGGCACGTACCGCCCGAACGCCTCGGCCGCGACGAGCGCCGCGCGGTAGCCGGCGACGGACGCCTGCGAGCTCAGCGCGTCCATGGTCTGCGCCCGCGAGAGGGTGCGCGGGAGGAGGTCGAGCGACAGCACGACGACCCCGCGGGCGGCGAGCTCGTCGAGCCCCGCCCGGGCGTCACCGCGCGCGTCGAGCAGCCCGATCAGCACCTGCCCGGGCCGCAGCCGGTCGAGCACCGTGGGCTCGGGGCGACGCACCGCGAGGAGGACGTCGGCGGCCGCGAGCACGGCGTCGAGCGTGTCGACCTTGGCGCCGGCGGCGACGTACGCGTCGTCGGGGTGGAACGCCCGCGCCCCTGCTCCGGACTCCAGGAGCACCTCGTAGCCGTCCGCGACGAGCCGGGCCACCACCTCGGGGACGAGCGCGACGCGCTGCTCCCCCGCCGCGCGCTCCACGAGCGCCGCCACCGTCAGTGCCGTCGTCATGCGACCTCGCTCTCGCCCGTGCGGGCCGCTGCGCCTGTGCGCCGCGGCGGCCTCGCTGCCGTCCTCCTACGGTGACATCGTGGCGCTCCGCGCGTCGCGCGACCCCGGACCTCCGTCCCGGGCAAGCGCTTCCCTACTGCTCGGCGGAAGAGCGCTCGATCTGCTGCACCTGCTGCTCGACGCCGCGGACGGCTGCCCGCAGCGCCGACTCGGCGTCGACGCCCAGCTCGTCGGCCGTCGCGACGACCTCGAGCAGCCGGCGCCCCACCTCCGCCTCCTGCCACCCGGCCGCGGCCGGGTCCGCCGGCGACGTGACCTGGGCGTCGGAGCGCCAGCCGGTCGCCGCCGCTCCCGTGAGCTCCAGGCCGGCCCTGCGCGCCCGGCCGAGCACCTTCTGGCCCCGGGCGAGCGCCCCGAGCGCGAGCGGGACGCCGTCGAGCACCGACGTCCGCTGCTTCTCCGCGCGCTTGATCCGGTCCCACTGCACGTGGAGGTCACCGACGGGTGCGGTGGCGTCCGCGCCGGCCGCGTACGCTGCCCGCTCCGGGCCGCGGCCGTCGGCACCGGCCGCGGGAGCGGCGTCCGCGCCCCCTCCGTCCGCCCGGGCCCCGGCGTCCGGGCCGTCGGTGCCCACCGCGCCGTCCGCGCCGAACACGTGCGGGTGCCGCCGCACGAGCTTGGCGGTGATCCCGCGCGCGACGTCGTCCAGGTCGAACGGCTCGGTCGGGTGCTCCTGCGCGATGCGCGCGTGGAAGACGACCTGGAGCAGGAGGTCACCGAGCTCCTCGCGCAGGTCCGCGCGGTCGCCCGCCTCGATCGCCTCCGCGACCTCGTAGGCCTCCTCGAGCGCGTACGGCACGAGGCTCGCGTGGGTCTGCTGCGCGTCCCACGGGCACCCGCCCGGCGAGCGGAGCCGGTCCATCGTCGCGACGAGGTCGCGCACGCCGTCGCCCGGCCGGCCGGGACCCGCGGCGGTCACTCGACCGCGGTCTCGTCGTCGCTCGTCACGAGCCACGGCCGGTCGACCGCGACGAGCTCGTTGCCCTCGTCGACGGTGCCGAACCGCGGGCTGACCTCGACGTCGAGCTCGCTGAGCTCGAGCTGCAGGTCGGGGATGAGCGTCTGCGCGTCGGGGAGCCCCGTGAGCTGCTCCCAGACGAGCAGGTACCGCGACACCGAGACCGCCGGCTCGCCGAACTCCTCCGTCGGCACCTCGAGCTGGGCCGCCGCGTCGGTCAGCTGGGCGCGCGCCGCCTGGTCGGACACCGCGACCCCGTGCTCCTGGGCGAAGGCGCGGATCGTCGGCTCCTGGACGAGCACCGCGAGCACGTTCTCGGACGTCGCGCCCTCGAAGAACGGGGAGAGCTGCGCGACGGCCGTGTGCACGTCCTCGACGGCGATGACCCGGCCGTCGACGACCGCCGCGGCCCCCGGCTGCCCGGTGCACCCCGCGAGGGTCACCGCGGCCACGAGCCCCAGCACCGCGCCCGTGCGCAGCCGTGCACGCCGGCGCGTGCCGGGCCGCCGGCCTGCGTGCTCGTCCGGAACCGTCGTCACCGTCGTCACCCTGGGACCTCCCGCGTCGTCGCTCGTGGATCGGGGCCCATCGTAGGCGCACGCCTCACGTCCGGGCTGACGCCGCCCGCCGCTCGTCCGCGGCGAGACCGGGGTGCACGCGCACGCAGTCCCGGCCGCCGTGCTTGGCGTCGTAGAGGGCGGAGTCCGCCGCGTCGACGAGCATGTCGGGGGCCCCGGTCGGGGACCGGGTCGCCGCGACGCCGATGCTGACCGTGCGCGCGCGGGGGGCACCGTCCGCCGACGCGCACGCGGGCGGTTCGGCGCACCGCGCGCGGACCGTCTCGGCGACGGATGCCGCCGCCGCGGTGTCGGCGCCGGGGAGCACGACGAGGAACTCCTCACCGCCCCAGCGCCCGACGAGGGCGTCCTCGGGCGTGACCTCGCACAGCAGCCGCGCGAGCTGCACGAGCACCTCGTCCCCGGCGCGGTGACCCCACCGGTCGTTCACCTGCTTGAAGTGGTCGACGTCGACCATGAGCACCGCGACCGACCCGCCCGGCCCCACCGACGCGGCCGGCCCGTGCGACGCGGCCATCGCCTCCGCGAGGCCGACCATGAGGCGGCGGCGGTTCAGCAGCCCCGTCAGCGGGTCGCGCGACGCCTGCTCGGCCAGGTCCGCCCGGAGCACCTCGATCGTCCGCAGCTGCTCCCCCAGGCGCTCGTTCGCCGCCGCGAGCTCCCGGCGCTGCTCGTTGGCCTCCGTGACGTCGCGGCCCACGAGCACGACGCCGAGGTCCACCCCGCGGTTGTCCACCAGGCGCGACGAGCTCAGCTGCAGCTCGACCGTGCGGTCGTGACCGTGGACCACACGGTCCACGTCCCCGGACCCGGCGAGCAGGTCGCTCACGTCGAAGCCCCCGAGCGCCGACGACGCCGACGACCCGAGCAGCGTCGCGGGCCCCCCGGGGTTCATCGACCGGACGAACCGGTCCGCCGCGGGGTTGACGTCGAGGATCCGCCCGTCCGGGCTGACGACGATGACGTACTCGCCGATGCGGTCCACGACGAGGGCGCGCGCCACCGGGGCGAACGCGATGAGGTCCTGCCGGAAGATCGCCCAGGCCATGATCGCGCCGGTCGCGGCGAACCCGAGGGGAGTCGGCTGCGTGAGGCCCGGGAGCGCGTCGAAGACGCTCAGCACGTTCACGGCCACCGGCACGAGCGACGCGAGCAGGACGCTGAGGTACTGGCGCCGGAAGACCTGCGGCGCCTTCCACCACCCGACCGCGAGCGTGACCATGCCGACGAGCAGCAGCCCGTAGCTGTACGCGGTGTGCACCCAGAAGGCCGGCCCGTGCTCCCACAGCTGCGGCGTCGCGAGCTCACCCGTGCCGGGGCCGTGGTAGAGCAGGCGGTGCCACGGGTTCGTCGCGGCGACTGCGGTCACGAGCACCGGCTCGACCGCTAGCAGCGCGAGCAGCCGCCGGCTCGGGGACCAGTCGCCGGTAGCGACGCTGCGCGCGAGGACCGTGAACGCGAGGACGAGGAGCCCGATGCCCGGGTACACCGCGAGGCTGGCCACCGCGCTGACGGCGTCACCGGCGCCACCGGCCTGGAGCGCCGCGACGACGGACCACCAGCCGGCGCCGACCGCGACCGCCGCGAGGGACGTCGCCGTCACCGCCCGCCCGACGCGGTTGCGCCACGCGTAGACCGCGACGGTGGTGCACAGGATCGCCGACGCGACGTACACGGACGCGACGAGCGGACCCATGCCCACCTTCCCGGGACTGCGCGGCCCGGCGGGCCCCGTCGACCTGCCCCATCGGCAGCCGGTCGGGAAAGGCAAGCCGTCGGCCGACCGCACGGTCAGGATCATCCGACCGCGCGCTCAGGCCCCGGCGACCTCGTCGGCGGCCTCGTCGGACCCGTCCGCGGCGTCGTCCGCCGGGTCGAGCCGCACGGGCCGGGCGGGCGCGCGCGAGCCGTCACCGGGCGGGGGCGCGCGCCGGACGAGGTTGCGCCCGTGGTCCTTCGCCTCGTACAGCGCCCGGTCGGCGGCGAGCAGGAGGTCCGTGACGGTCCCCCCGCTGACCGGGTAGGCCGCGACCCCGGCGCTGAGCGTGCACCGCACGACGCGCTCACCGCTGCCGAGGGGCTCCGCCTCGCACCGGCGGCGCAGCGTCTCGGCGAGCACGGCCCCCTCGGTCAGGTCGGCCCCCGGCACGACGACCACGAACTCCTCACCGCCCCAGCGCGCGGCGAGCGCACCCACGGGCACGCACTCGCGCAGCCGCTGCGCCATCGCGATGAGCACCGCGTCGCCGGTCAGGTGACCGTGCTCGTCGTTCACGCGCTTGAACCGGTCGAGGTCGAGCACGACGACCGCGAGCGGCTCGCCGGCTCCGGCGGCCTCGCCGAGCATCGGGCCGAAGCGCTCCATGAGGTGGCGCCGGTTGTGCAGGTCGGTGAGGGGGTCGCGCACCGCCTGCTCGGCGAGGTCGCTGCGGAGCCGCTCGATGGTCGCGAGCTGCTCGACGAGCCGGGCCCGCTGCGCGTTGACCTCGGTCACGTCGCGCGCGACGAGCACGGTGCCGATCTCCCGCCCGCGCCCGTCGACGAGCGGCGACGCGCGCACCTCCAGGTCGACGGGCGTCCCGGCGACGACCAGCGTGAGGTGCGCGGGCTCGTCCTCCGCGGCGACGAGCCGGCCGTCGGCGTCGAACAGGCCCCAGCACGACATGACGACCCGCGCGGGCATCCCGATGAGCTGGGTGGTGCCGAGCCGTGGGCCGGCGGTCGCGACGAGCAGCTTGAGCGCCGCCGGGTTCGCGTCGATCAGGCGCCCGTCGGGGCTGAGCGCGATCACGGGGTCGCTGATGCGCTCGATGAGCACGTCGCGGGCGACGGGCGCGAACGCGATGAAGTCCTGCCGGAACATCGCGTTCCCGATGACCCCGGCCGTGACCGCGAAGCCGAGCGGCGTCGGGTCGCCCAGGTCGCCGAACGCGCCGGTGAGGTTGACGACGTTGACGAGCACCGGCACGACGGAGGCCAGCAGCAGGTTCCAGCGCTGGCGCCGGAACGCGGGCGGCGCCGTCCACCAGCCGCGCGCGACGAACACGAGGCCCGCCCCGATGAGCACGTAGGAGTACAGCGCGTGCAGCCAGAACAGCGGCGCTCGCTCCCACAGCATCGGGTCGCCGAGCGTCGCCGCCGCGGTGCCGGAGTAGAAGAGCTCGTGCCACGGGTTCGTCGCGGCGGTCACCGTCACGAGGATCGGCTCGACGCTCAGGCCCGCGAGCACCGCCCGGCTCGGCGCCCACCCCGTCCCCGTCGCGCTGCGGCCGAGGCACGCGAACGCCCCGACGGCGACGGCGACGCCCGGGAACGACGCGAGCGCGGCGACGGACTGCACGCGCGGGTCGAACGGTCCGACGCTGATGGCGTCCGCGAGGCTCCACCACGCGCCGGCGACGGCGAGCACCCCGAGCGACGTCGCCGTCACCGTGCGCGGGCCCCGGCGCCGGAACGCGCCGATCGCGACCACGACGAACACCACGACGGCGGCCAGGTAGACGAGCAGGTGCACGACCGGGCTCACGTGCCTGCGCACCCCCCTCGCCCCGCGTGAACGCTCACGCGTGCACGCACCGCCGCGCGCCGCGGCGACCCAGGGGCGGCCGGGCGAGAATCTCGTCGTCCGCCGCGCCCCCGTCCGGAGCACGCGCGGTCCGTGGTGCGATGGCTTCACACCCGGTGTCCAGGTCATCGTCGCACCTCCCCCGCGGGAGTGCGTCCGGCGTTCGGGGGAGCCTCAGCGCCGTGCCGCGGTCCCCACCGTGGCCGCCGCGGACACGTCGCCGACCACCACCGCGTCGATGAGCTGGCGCGCCCACGCGAGCAGCGCCTCGCCGTGCAGCGGCTTGCCGCCGATGCGCGCCGTCGTCGGGAACGGCACGAGGATCGTGCGGATCGCCGGCTTGAGCACCGTGCCGGGGTAGAGCCGCTTGAGCCGCATCTGCGCCGACTCGGGCAGCTCGACCGGCGCGAAGCGCACGAACTTGCCCTGCGCGGTGACGTCGCTCAGGCCGGCCGCGCGCACGCGGGTCCGGAACGCCGCGACGTCGAACAGGTTGTTCACGGCGTCCGGGACCGGGCCGTACCGGTCCACGAGCTCCGCGCGGACCTCCGCGAGCGCCGCCTCGTCGACCGCGGCGGCGATCTTGCGGTACGCCTCGAGGCGCAGGCGCTCGTGGGCGATGTAGTCGTGCGGCAGGTGCGCGTCGACGGGCAGCTCGATCGTGACGTCGGGCAGCTCCTCCTCGACCTCGCCGCGGAAGCCCGCGACGGCCTCGCCGACCATCCGGATGTACAGGTCGAAGCCGACGCCCTCGATGTGCCCGGACTGCTCGCCGCCGAGCAGGTTGCCCGCGCCGCGGATCTCGAGGTCCTTCATCGCGATCGCCATGCCCGCGCCCAGGTCGGTGTTCGCCGCCATCGTCGCGAGCCGGTCGTGCGCGGTCTCGGTGAGCGGGCGCTCGGGCGGGTACAGGAAGTAGGCGTACGCACGCTCGCGCCCGCGGCCCACGCGCCCGCGCAGCTGGTGGAGCTGCGAGAGGCCGAGCAGGTCGGCGCGCTCGAGGATGAGCGTGTTCGCGTTCGAGATGTCGAGGCCCGTCTCGACGATCGTGGTGCAGACCAGCACGTCGAACTTCTTCTCCCAGAAGTCGACGATGACCTGCTCGAGCTGGTGCTCGGGCATCTTGCCGTGCCCGACGGCGACCCGGGCCTCCGGCACGAGCTCGCCCAGGCGCGCCGCGACCCGCTCGATCGACTCGACGCGGTTGTGCACGTAGAAGACCTGGCCCTCGCGCAGCAGCTCGCGGCGGATGGCCGCGGTGATCTGCTTCTCGTCGTACCCGCCGACGAACGTGAGCACCGGGTGGCGCTCCTCGGGCGGCGTCGCGAGCGTCGACATCTCGCGGATGCCGGTGACCGCCATCTCGAGCGTGCGCGGGATCGGGGTCGCGCTCATCGCCAGCACGTCGACGTTGGTCCGCAGCGCCTTGAGCGTCTCCTTGTGCTCGACGCCGAACCGCTGCTCCTCGTCGACGATCACGAGCCCGAGGTCCTTGAACCGGACCTCTCCCGTGATGAGCCGGTGCGTGCCGATGACGACGTCGATGCTGCCGTCGGCGAGCCCGTCGACGATCGCCTTGCTCTCCGCGGCGGTCTGGAAGCGCGAGAGCGCCTTGACCACGACCGGGAACGCCGAGTACCGCTCGGTGAACGTGTCGAGGTGCTGCTGGACGAGCAGCGTCGTCGGCACGAGCACCGCGACCTGCTTGCCGTCCTGCACGGCCTTGAACGCCGCGCGCACCGCGATCTCGGTCTTGCCGTAGCCGACGTCGCCGCACACGAGCCGGTCCATCGGGACGGGCTTCTCCATGTCGGCCTTGACCTCGTCGATCGTGGCGAGCTGGTCGGGGGTCTCGACGTACGCGAACGCGTCCTCGAGCTCGCGCTGCCAGGGGGTGTCCGGGGCGAACGCGTGCCCGGGCGTCGCCATGCGTGCCGAGTACAGGCGGATGAGCTCGGCGGCGATCTCCTTGACCGCCTTGCGCGCACGGCCCTTGGTCTTGGCCCAGTCGCCGCCGCCCATCTTGTTCAGGCTCGGCGCCTCGCCGCCCACGTACTTGGTCACCTGGTCGAGCTGGTCCGTCGGCACGAACAGCCGGTCCCCGGGCTGGCCCCGCTTGCTCGACTGGTACTCGATGACCATGTACTCGCGCGTCGCGGCGGTCGCGCCCGAGCCGATCGTGCGCTGCACGAGCTCGACGAAGCGCCCGACGCCGTGCTGCTCGTGCACGACGTGGTCGCCCGGCCGCAGCTGCAGCGGGTCGACCGTGTTGCGCCGGCGGGACGGCATCTTGCGCATGTCGCGCGTCGAGGTCCCGGTGCGGCCGGTGAGGTCGGACTCGGAGAACACCGCGAGCCGCAGGCCCTCGGCGACGAACCCGGGACCGACGGGTGCGGGCACGACGAGCACGACGCCACCCTCGGGCGCCGCCTCGATCGTCGGCACGAGCCGCGCGGGCACGTCGGCGGCCTTGAGCTGCTCGGTCATGCGCTGCGCGGGGCCGTGCCCCTCGGTCGCGAGCACGAGGTGCCAGCCGGCCTGCTGGAGCGCGCGCACGTCGGCGACCGCCCGGTCGACCTCGCCGCGGTACCGCTCGACGTCGCGCGCCGCCACGACGAGCGTCTCGCCCGCGCCGGTCAGCACGTCGCCCGTCGCGTGGTCGTCCGTGAGCCCGGCCCGCTCGATGCGGTTCCCGGTCTCCTCGGCACGCGCGACTCCCTCGGCGTCGAGCGTGAACGGGCTGAGCGTCCACCACCCGAGCCCGCGCACGGCCGCGAGCGCCCGCACCTCGGCGAACGAGGCGAACGACGCCGCGGACAGGTCGAGCGGCGTCGCACCGCCTGCCGCCGCGGAGGTCCACGCCGCCGCGAGGAACTCCTCGGTCGTGGCCACGAGGTCGTGCGCACGCCGCCGGACCCGCTCGGGGTCGACGAGCACGAGCAGCGCGTCGTCGGGCACGAGGTCGAGCACGGGCACCATGCGCTCGACGAGCGCCGGCGCGAGGGACTCCATGCCCTCGACCGCGATCCCGTCGGCGAGCTTCTCGAGCATCTCCGCGGCACCCGGGAGGTGGTCCATGAGCGCGATCGCACGGCCGCGCACGTCGTCCGTCAGCAGGATCTCCCGGCACGGCGGCGCCCAGAGCCCGTGCGAGGCGATCTCGAGGCTGCGCTGGTCCGCGACGGAGAACCAGCGGATCTCCTCGACGTCCTCGCCCCAGAACTCGATGCGCAGCGGGTGGTCCTCCGTGGGCGGGAACACGTCGAGGATCCCGCCCCGCACCGCGAACTCGCCGCGCTTCTCGACCATGTCGACGCGCGCGTACGCCGCGCCGACGAGCCGGTCCGCGAGCTCGGCGAGGTCGGCGCGATCCCCGACCGCGAGCGCGACGGGCTCGAGCTCCCCGAGACCGTCGACGACGGGCTGGAGCAGCGCGCGCACCGGCACGACGAGGACGCGGATCGGGCCCGTGAGGCCGTCGTCGTCGGTCGGGTGCGCGAGGCGGCGGAAGACCGCCAGCCGGCGCGCGACCGTGTCGCTGCGGGGCGAGAGCCGCTCGTGCGGGAGCGTCTCCCACGCGGGCAGCACCGCGACCGCGTCGTCGGGGAGGTAGCAGCGCAGGGAGGCGGCGAGCTCGTCGGCGTCGCGCCCGGTCGCCGTGACGACCACGAGCGGCCGCCCCGCGGCTCCCCCGGCCGGCCCGTCCGCGCCTGTTCCGTCCGAGGCCCGGGCACCCGCGAGCGCCGCGAGCAGGGGCGGCCGCACGCCCGCGGGGCCGACGACGTCGACCTCTCCCCGCGAGCGGACGAGCTCGACGGCGCGCGCGGCGTTCGGGTCGGCGAGGAGGGCGGGCAGCAGGCCGGTGAGGTTCATGGTTCCCTTCGCAGGCGCTCCCGCGGCCGGCAGGAGGGCGCAGCAGCGGGGGCACGACAGCACAGGCGCCCCGGAACCGTGCGGTCCCGGGGTCGTCGTGCTGGAAGTCTACGAGCCGCGTCCCACACGCACACGGCGGCCGCGGGCTCCGCGGCGTCCGGGCTCAGGCCTGGCTGAGGAGCTCGGACCCGACCGCGGGGAGCACCTGGACCGCGGCCGCCGGCTCCTCGGCCGGCGGGGCGACCCCGTCGAGCCGCGCGAGCGCACGACGCAGGGCGGTGCTCGACGTGTGCGCGGTGTACGGGAAGTAGTGGACCTCGACGCCGACCGCCGCGAAGTCGCGCTCGAGCTTGTCGCCCTTGGGCGTCCCGCGCCAGTCGTCGCCCTTGAAGATCACGTCGAAGCCGACCGAGCGCCACGTGTCGACCTTGTCGGGCACCACCTCGGCGACGACCTCGTCGACGAACGAGATGTGCCGGACGATCTCCATGCGCTCAGCGAGCGGCACGACAGGACGCGAGCCCTTCGTGAGCTCGAGCATCTCGTCGGAGACCACGCCCGCGATCAGGTGATCGCAGTGCTGCTTGGCGAGCCGCAGGATGTTGAGGTGACCGACGTGGAACAGGTCGTACGCACCCGGTGCGTAGCCGATACGTGCCATGCCTGGTCCCCCGGTCCTGAAGTGGCGGCAGGGTCGCGAGAGCGGCCCGGCCGGCGTCGTCGCAGCGCCACGATATCGACGCAAACGGGCATTGACGACACACCAGGAGGTAATTCACCCGCGCGGCCGCGACCGTCCGGGTGGGTGGGGAGCCTCGCGAACCTGGCGCTGTGTCACGATGGAACGGTTGCCCGGGGCGCTGCCCCAGGTGGACGTACGCACCCGGGACGTGGGCACCGCGAGGCGGGCCCGACGTCCCCACCGGCCGCAGCTGCCCCGACGAAGGACGGTCGATGGAACCGAGCGAGTACCTGTCGATCCTGCGACGGAACTGGCTGCTGCTCGTGGTCGCCGCCGTCCTCGGCTTCGGCGGCGGGTACGCCTACGCGCAGACGGTCCCGCCGAGCTACCGCGCGAAGGCCAGCGTCTTCATCGCCGTCCCGCCCGGCGCGACCGTCGGCGAGGACGTGCAGGGCTCGACGTACGTGCAGAACACCGTCCCGAGCCTCGCGCGCCTCGCCGTCCAGCCCGTCGTGCTCGAGGAGGTCATCGACGACCTCGACCTCGGGACCACCGCAGGGTCGCTCGCCAAGACGATCACCGTCGAGAGCCCGCTCGACACCTCGATCCTCGAGATCTCCGTGGTGAGCGGCGAGGCCGAGCGCTCCGCCGCGATCGCCAACGGGGTCGCGGACCAGCTCCCGGAGTCGGTCGCCGAGCTCATGGGCGAGCGCGACGCCGACCGCCCAGCCATCCAGATCACCACGACGGGCCCCGCGACGCCGCCGTCGTACGCGTTCTCGCCCAACACCAAGCTGCTCGCCGCGACCGGCATGCTCCTCGGGCTCGCCGCGGCCGTCGTCTTCCTGCTCGGGCGCCGGATCGTCGACACGCGCATCCGCAGCGTCCGGGACCTGCGCCGGGTGACCGACGCCGCGGTGCTCAGCGTCGTGCGCTGGGAGCGTCGGGACGTCGAGGACCGCCTCGTCGTCCGCGACCGCCCCCAGAGCGACCGGGCGGAGGCGTTCCGCCGCCTGCGCACCAACCTGCGCTTCCTCAACCTGCGCGGCTCGGGGCGGACCATCGTCGTGACGTCGTCGCTGCCCGGCGAGGGCAAGTCGGTCACGACGATCAACCTCGCGATGGCGATGGCCGAGGGGTCCTCGCGCATCCTGCTCGTGGACGCGGACCTGCGCCGGCCGTCGGTCTCCCGGATGCTCGGGCTCGAGGGGGCGGTCGGCCTCACCACCGTGCTCATCGGCGACGCGCAGCTCGAGGACGTCGTCCAGCCCTTCGGCGACGGGACGCTCGACGTCCTGGCCGCCGGCCAGATCCCGCCCAACCCGAGCGAGCTGCTCGACTCCGACTCGATGGTCGAGCTGCTGCGCGAGGCGGCCCTGCGCTACGACGTCGTGCTGCTCGACTCCGCTCCCCTGCTCCCGGTGACGGACGCGGCCGTGCTCGCGCGGCTCACCGACGGCGCGCTGCTCGTGGTCGGCTGCCGCAAGGCCCACCGCCACCAGGTCACCGAGGCCCTCACCTCGCTCGAGACGGTCGCCGCGCGGATCCTCGGCATCGTGCTCAACCAGGTCTCGTCGAAGGAGTCCGGCGCGGCGTACGTGTACGGGTCGGTCCCCGGCGGCGACACGCGGCCGCAGGAGCGCCGCCGTCGCGGGGCACGCCGCACCGCCGGGGCCGACGCGTCCCGGCCCCTGCACGCCGCCGCCGGACGCGCGCCGGGCCGGCCGGCGCCGCTCCCGGCCCCCGTCCCCGCTCCCGCGGACGACCCCGCCCCGGGCGTGCCGGACGTGGCGGCCGCCCCCCGCTTCGTCGGCCCGAGCCTGCCCGAGGCGCTGCGCGCCATGGAGGAGGCCGCCGGCGCTGCCGAGCGGCCGCCCGCCGCGTGGCTGCCGGTCGCGGCACGCCCCGGCGAGGTCCGCTACGAGGAGACGGAGGCCGACGGCCCCGCCGAGGTCCCTGTGACGACGCGCGCCCTGCCGACGCTGCCGCCCGGCCCCACGGACCCGTTCGCGGTCTCCCGTGCCGAGGGCTCCGCCGCGCCGGACGGGGGTCGCGGCCCGGGAGGCCCTGCCGCGGACCGTGACGCGGGCGCTCCGGCTGCGGGAGGGCCCGTCGCGGGCACCCCGGCCTCGGTGGTTCCGGCCACGGGAGGTCCTGTCCCGGCGCCCGGTGCGGCACCGCAGGGGCGGCCCGCTCCCGGCCCCGACCCGGCCAGGACGGACCCCCGGCAGGCCGGCTCCGCCCCCTCGGCGCCTGCGACCGCACCGTCGACCTCCGCCGCGCCCGCGGACGGTCAGGACGCGCCGTCCGCCCACCACGACGCGGCGACGGTTCCCGCGGACTCCTGATTCCCGCCGACGCCTGACGACGCCCGCCCGGGGACGACGGGGCGGGCGGTGTGCGGGAGGTCAGCGCGCGGTCAGCCCACGCGCTCGAGCAGCAGCACCGCCGTGCGGTCCCCCTGCCACGCGTCCACGACCTCGAACCCGAGGCGTTCGAGCCCGGCGCGCTCGGCACCGTCCGCAGCCAGCGCGGCGTCGGCCACGAGCCACACCCGGGGCGCGCGCAGGAGCTCCGCGCGGTGATCCTCGACGGTGCTGCTGCGGTCCCACACCTCCCCCTCGGCGTCCGCGGTCGGCAGCCGCGTGGGGTCCTCGAGCCCGGCGAACGCGTCGGGGTAGGTCCGTGCGAGGGCCCGCGCGGAGGAGGTCGCGTCGCCGTTCGCGTTGACCAGGTCGGTGTAGACCACGGCGTCACCGGGGCGCGCCGACGCCTCGAGGTGCCGCACCGCCGGGGCCCAGTCCGAGAGGTCCTTCGCCGTGGTGCGCCGCTCCGAGACGTACGAGGGCACCGCGAGCAGCACGACGAGGCCGAGCGCGGCGGCCGGCTGGGCACGGCCGCGCAGCGTCGTCAGGGCCTCGCCGACGAGCAGCGCGAGGGCGGGCACCGTGAACGCGAGGTACTTCGGGGTGTAGACCGGCGAGGCGACGACCGAGTAGGCGAGCACGCCCACGGTCGGGACGACGAGCCACGGCAGCCCCACGACGACCGGCGACAGCACGAGGGCGTCGCGGCCGCCGCGGACGGCCCGGAGGACGACGAGGGCGACCGCGGCCCAGCAGACGAGGGCCAGCGGGAGCGACAGCAGGCCGTCGGTGCCGAAGGCCTGCTCGACCACGACGCCCCGCAGCGAGCGCAGCCCGGGCTCCGGGATCCAGGACACCTGGCCGGTCTGCCCCGCGGAGCGCACCAGCACCGGCGCGGCGAGCACGCCCCCGAGCACCGCCGCACCGACGAACCGCGTCACGGCGGCACGGCCGGGCCGCGCGAGGAGCACGGTGATCGCGTGCGCGACGACGAGCAGCCCGAGGAAGACCCACAGCGACGCCCCGACCCCGACCAGCACCGCGTAGACGGCCCACCGGCGCAGGCCGCCGCGCCGCAGCGCCGCCACGAGCGCGACGGTCGCCCACACCGCGGCCGCCGCGACGAGCGCCCCCGACCGCGCCTCGGTCGCGAGCCACGTCGTGCGCGGGAGCACCGCGACGACCACGCCGGCGAGCAGCCCCAGGCGGGCCCCACCGAGCGACCGTCCGAGCACGACCGTCCCGGCGGCCAGGAGACCGACGCCGACCGCGCTCAGGGCGCGGGCCGCGAGCAGCGACGGACCCCAGACGTCGAGCCAGACGTGCAGGGCCCCGTAGTAGACGCCGTGCACGGCGTCCATCTCCTCGAGGTAGCGCCCGAGCGCGGCCCAGCTGCGTGTGGCGGCCGAGAGGCTCGCCGCCTCGTCCCGCCAGCCCGACGGCACCCACGACCCGAGGAACCCGAGCAGCGACGCACCGACGCCGACGAGCGCCGGCACGAGCCAGGCGCGCGTCCCCGGCGACGGTGCGTCCCCCGGGCTCGTCCGCGGCGCCGACTCGTCGGCCTCCGGGACGCGCGTCGTCATCGCGGGGCGCCGGCCGGGACCGACGGGCGGGCAGGTGCCCGGCGCGTGACGCGCTCGAACCCCCAGCGCGTGACGCGCCCCATCGCCTCGACGACGATGTCCCGGCTCATCTTCGACTCGCCGCGCTCGCGCTCGACGAACGTCACCGGCACCTCGACGACGTGCATGCCCGCGTGGTGCGCACGGCGCACGAGGTCGATCTGGAAGCAGTAGCCCTGGCTCTCGATGCCGTCGGCGACGATGCGTCGCAGGGCGTCGGCGCGGTACGCGCGGTAGCCGGCCGTGGCGTCGCGCACGGGGATCCCGCACATCACGCGCGCGTAGATGCTGCCGCCGCGGGAGAGCACCTTGCGGTGCAGCGGCCAGTTCACGACCGAGCCGCCCCGGACCCAGCGGGAGCCGATGACGAGCTCCGCGGACCGCTCGTCGAGCGCCGCGAGGAGCGAGGGCAGCTGCTCGGGCAGGTGCGAGCCGTCCGCGTCCATCTCGACGACGACGCCGTAGCCGCGCTCGAAGGCCCACGCGAAGCCCGCGAGGTACGCCGCCCCGAGGCCCGCCTTGCTCGTGCGGTGCATCACGTGCACCTGCGGGTCCGCGGCGGCGAGCGCGTCGGCGAGGTCGCCGGTCCCGTCGGGCGAGCCGTCGTCGACCACGAGCACGTGCGCGCCCGGGACGGCGGCCCGGACGCGGCCGACGATGTCCTCGATGTTGAGGCGCTCGTTGTAGGTCGGTATGGCGACGAGCGGGGTCCCGGCATGCGTGCCGGTGACGCCCGCCTCCCCCTCGGCAGGCTCGGACAGCATCGTCGACTCCCTCGTTCCCCGTCGCGTCGGCGGTGCGCGACCCGTGGTGCCGGTCGCGGGGACCTCGTCCCGATCGTCACCCTAGCCGCGGGGCGCCTCCCCCCGACAGCGTCGACCGGGTGAGGTTTGTCCGGTTCGCCCACCTGATCGGCGGAGGACCGACGCCCGCTCGAGGGGGGAGAATGGGGGCGCACGGGACGGGGAGACATGGACACGAGCGACGAGCGCGGGCACGAGGCCGTGCCCCTCCTCCGGCGCGCCCGGACGACGACGCGGCGGGACGACGCGTGACGGCGCCCGCCGGCGCACCCGCCACCGCACCCCGTCGACCGCGGCCGCGCTCGGTGGTGCACGCCGACGTCGCGCAGCCGGCGGTGCAGCTCAACCGGTGGATCGCCGTCGTGGCGCTCCTGCTCACCGGGCTGCGCATCCGCCTCGGTCAGGAGCTCGTCCCGGGGATCCTCGTGGCGGTGGCCCTGCTGCCCGTGTGGCTGCCGGCGCTGCGACGGTTCGCCGGCGCGCGGCTCGTCGTGGGCCTCGGCGCCCTCGCGCTGCTCAACGGGGTGTGGCTGGGCGTCTGGTCCTCGGCGGACCACACGGTGAGCCAGGGGCTCGCGACCGGCGCCTCGCTGCTGCTCCTCGGGATTCTCGGCGGGATCGGGGTCGTCCTGTGGGCGCGCACCGTGCTGCCCGACGCGTGGGTCGGCATCTGGCTCGGGCTCGGCGCGCTCGCGTCCGAGCTCGCGAGGCCGGCCGGGTGGGGCGGGAACCCCTGGAAGTTCGCTCTCGCCGTTCCCGTGTCGATCGTCGTGCTGTCCGCGGTGCGCCTCTCGCGCCGCCGGTTCGTGGACGTCGTCGCGCTCGTCGTGCTCGCGCTGTTCTCGGCGACGCAGGACTCGCGGTCCGCGTTCGCGATCTACCTCGTCGCGGCCGCGCTCCTGCTGTGGCAGACGGTGCCCGCGGCCGCCGCGGGCGAGGGCCGCTCGTGGCGCCGGCGCGGGCGGATCCTGCTCGTGATGGGCGCCGTCGTGGCGGCGACCTACAACCTCGGCGTCGCGCTCGTGCTCGACGGCCACCTCGGCGAGTCGGCCCAGCAGCGCACCCTCGCGCAGGTCCGGACGTCGGGCTCGCTCCTGCTGGGCGGACGGCCCGAGCTCGCCGCGACCGCCGCGCTCATGCGCGAGCGGCCCCTCGGCTTCGGTCCCGGCACGCTGCCGAGCCCGGGCGACGTCACGACGGCCAAGGAGGGCATGGCCGCGATCCACTACGACCCCGACAACGGCTACGTCGAGCGCTTCATGTTCGGCACCCAGTTCCGGCTGCACTCGGTCGTGGGCGACCTCTGGGCGGCCTTCGGCATCCCGGGTGCCGCGCTCGCGCTCGCGGTGCTCGTGCTCGTCGTGCTCGCGCTCGCGGGCGCCCTGACGGCCAGGCAGGCGAGCGGCGTGACCGTCTGGCTGACGTTCCTGGTCGTGTGGGACCTGTTGTTCGGCCCGCTCTACGCGTCCGCGCCGGCGCTCGTCGCGGCGCTCGGGCTCGCGCTGCTGCGCAAGGAGCCCGCACCCGCGGAGCCGGCGGCCGCGGAGCCCCCGGCTGCGCCGGCGCGCGCGTACTCGCCGTAGGTCCGCCCGGCGACACCCGCGAGGACCCCCCAGCCGCTCGCCGCCCGGAGCTCACCGTGGGCTCGCCGCACGAGCGACCCCGTGAGGCTGCCCGTGAGCGCCTGCGCGGCGCCGAGCCCCAGGAGCGCGGTCCCGCGGGCGACGAGCGCGAGCCGCGCCCGGAACCGCCCCGGCACGGTGGGCTGCAGCGCGAGGTGCACCCGGCTCCACGTCGTCCCGGTGCGGTAGGAGCGGCGCAGCACCCACGCGCGCGTCGCGCGGTCCGCCGGCACGGGGTCGTCGACCACGGCCTCCGCGCACCAGCGCACCGTCTCGCCCCGGGCGGTGAGCGTGCGCGTGAGCATCGTGTCCTCGCCGCCGCTCGTGCCGAAGCGCTCGTCGAAGCGGAGCCCGAGCCGGCGCAGGACCCGCAGGTCGAGCAGGAGGTTGTTGGTCGCGGCGCCGGGCACGACGGCGCCGGTCGTCCGGGCCGCCCGTGGGGCGAAGAACCCGCTCGCCTGCACCCAGGGGTCGACGGGCCTCGTGAGCTGCTTGACCGCGGGTCCCGCGACCGCGGCGCACCCCCAGCGGGTCCACGCGTCGACGAGGTGGGCGAGCCAGCCGTCCCGCGGCAGCTCGTCGTCGTCCACGAAGACGAGGACGTCGCTCGCGGCGCTCTCGTCGAGCGCCCGGTTGCGCACCGCGGCGAGCCCCGGGCGCGGTTCGTGGCGGTACTCGACGCGGCCGGACCAGTGCCCGGTCACGAAATCGCGGGCGCTCGCGTCGGGGTCGTTGTCGACGACGAGCACCCGCACGGCGCCCACCAGCGCCTCGGCCAGCGCCTCCGCCTGCGGCACGACCTCGCTCAGCGCGCTCGCGAGCGTCCGGGGGCGGCGGAACGTCGCCACGGCGACGGTGACCGACGGGCCGGTGTCGCGGCCGGCCGCCGCCCCCGGCGAGGTCAGCTCGAGCTCGCCGGCTCGGGCGCGGCGGGCCGCGCGTACTCCGAGTAGACGGTCCCCGCGAGCCCCGAGAGCACGCCGGCGCCGCGGGCGAGGGTCCGGCGCCCCCGGGCCTCGTGCGCGGCGGACCGCGTGACGAACCCGAAGGCGGTCCGGGCGGCGCCGACCGCGACGCGGCCGCCCCCGAGCGCGAGCAGCGACGCCCGCGCGCGCAGCCGTGCGGGCGGAGAGCCGGCGACGACGAGGCTCACGCGGGTCCAGGTGTTCCCGGCGCGGTACGCGCGCTGCAGCACCCACGCGCGCGTCACGCGGCTCGGGGGCACGACGTCGGTCACGACGGCCTCGTCGCACCACACCATGCGCAGACCGTGCGCAGCGGCCTGCCGGGTGAACAGCGAGTCGCTGCCGCCCGTGAGGCCGAACCGCGCGTCGAAGCGCAGCCCGGCCGCGTCGACCTGGCGCACGTCGAGCAGGAGGTTGTTCGTCGCCGCGAGCGTCACCTCGGTCCCGGTGGGCAGACGGCGCCGGTCGAAGAACCGGCCGGCACGCACCCACGGGTCGGGCGGCACGACGTACTCCGAGACCACCGGTCCCACGACCGCGAGCGGCCGGTCGACGAGGTACTGCTGGACGAGCCGGCGCAGCCAGCCGTCGCTCGGCCGCTCGTCGTCGTCGATGAAGACCAGGAGGTCGTCACCGGCGGCCTCGTCGAGCGCCCTGTTGCGTCCGTGCGCGATGCCGGGCTGCGGCTCGTGCACGTACCGCGCGCCCTCCACCTGTGCGACGACGTCCCGGCCCCCGGCCGCGGGGTCGTTGTCCACGACGACCACGCGGGCCCGGGGCCCGAGCTCGGCGGCCTGCGCGACGAGCGTCGGCAGCACCGCTCGCAGGTCGTCGGGCCGGAGGTACGTGAGCACCGCGACCGTCACGGACAGGTCCGCCACCGACGGCTCCCCCGCGCCCGCCCCGGGGGGCCGTGCGCCGCCGTCACCCTCGTGCGTCACTGCGCCGGACCTGCCCACAGGTCACGGAAGCCGACCGTCGCGGGCAGCGTCGTGGACGAGCCCGAGAGGTAGGAGTGCAGCCCGATCGAGCCGGGCACCTGCAGGGCCGCCGTGGCGTCGGTCGTCGTGAGCTGCCACGCGGCGGGCTCGGCCGTCCCGTCGCGCCAGACCTTCGCGCGGATCGTCGTCGGCGTCGTGCCGGTGACCTGGAGCCGGACCCGCAGGGGCTGGCCGGCGACCGAGGTCAGGCCGGCCACGTCGGCCGCCGTCAGCGTCGTCGCGCCGCGCTGGAGCTGCAGCGTGACCTTGCCGCCGGGCCACAGCCGCAGGCGCGTGCGGTAGTCGTTCGTCGCGTCGACCCGGCGCCCGAGCACCGACACGTACGTGCCGCCGCCCGTGGGCTCCTGGTCGGGGACGACGGCGACCGTGACCTCGGTGTCCGTCGAGGAGACCCCGTCGAGGTACGTCACGACGTTGGCGCCCGCGGCACCCATGCGGTGCGTGCCGGTCCCGGCGGCGACCGAGAACCCCGCGGCGGCGGTCGTGGGCGTCCACGTGCCACCGGTCGCCGCGGCGCCCCAGCCGTTCGCCACGGTGCGGTCGAACACGTCGCGGGCCAGGTCGGTGACCACGGGCGGGTCGGTGACCGTCACCTGGGCGGTCCGCTGGTGCGTCGCACCCGTGTTGTCGGTGACCGTCAGGGTGACCGGGTACGTCCCGGCGGCGTCGTAGTCGTGCGTCGCCGTCGCGCCCGTCGCCGTGCCGCCGTCGCCGAACGTCCAGGCATAGGCCGTGACGGTGCCGTCCGGGTCGGACGACGTGGAGCCGTCGACCGCGACCGTGAGGTCCGAGGTCGTCGACGTGAACGCCGCGATCGGGGGCACGTTCGGCGGCGGGTCCGTGACCGTGACCTGCTGGCTGGTCGACGCGCTGCCGCCCTTGTCGTCGGTCACCGTGAGCGTGACGGTGTACGGGCCGCCCACCGCGTACGGGTGGGTCGCGGTCGCGCCGGTCGCCGTGCCGCCGTCACCGAAGCTCCACGCGTAGGCGGTCACGGTGCCGTCGGAGTCGGACGACGCCGAGGCGTCGACCGCGACGGTGCGCTGGCCGGGCGTCGCCGTGAAGGCCGCGACCGGGAGGGCGTTGGCCGGCGCGGTGCCGCTGCCGAGGGTGAAGTGCTCGCGCACCTCGTCGTCGGTCAGCGCCCGGCCGTAGACGGCGACCTCGTCGATGCGGGCGGCCAGGTACGCCGGGGTCCCGTTCCACGAGCTGTCGCCACCGACGCGCCAGTAGCCGTTGTACGTCTGCGCGCGCGCCTCGGCGTTGGACCCGACGAGCACACCGTCGACGTACAGGCGCATGCCGGCCGCGGACTGCGACGCCACGAGGTGGTGCCACGCGCCGTCGTTGTACGCCGCGGGCGACGTGATCTCGACCTGCGTGCCGGGGTAGGCGCCGAACGTGAGCCGGCCCGTCGCGTCCAGGAAGACGTGGCGGTCGTAGCTCGAGGACAGCCCGCTCGCGGCGCTGCCGAACCCGACGAGCTTGCCGCCCGTCGTCGACGTCGTGCTGAACCACAGCTCCTGCGTGAAGGCCGACGGGCTCACGAACTGCACGTTGCTGCCGATGGTGTCGTTGACGCCGTCGAACCGCGCCGAGGTGTTCGTCGTGCCGACGATCCCCGAGGGCTGCCCGAGCACGACGCCGTTGCGGTAGGCGCCCGTGATGTTGCGCACGCCCGAGTCCGCCGCGGTGGGGCCGGACGCCTCGCCCAGTCGCCAGTACAGGTCCGGGGCGTCGGAGTGGACCGCCTGGCCGTACGGGTCGGCCGGGACCGGCGGCAGGGCCGAGGCACGGCCCGAGAGGACGTAGTGGCTGTCGATCTCGGCCGCGGTCAGCGGGCGGTCGTAGACGGCGACGTCGTCGATGGAGCCGGTGAAGTTGCGCCCGCCGGACCACGTCGTGTCCCCGCCGATGCGCCAGTAGCCGTCGAAGGCCAGCGCGCTGACGGTGTCGGCGCGGCTCGCGACCCGCTTGCCGTCGACGTACAGCGACATCCCGTCCGCGCCGAGCGTGCCGGACACGTGGTGCCACTCGCCGTCGTTGAGCGCGGTCGGCGACTGCAGCGTGCGCGTCGTGCCGGGGAAGGCGCCGAAGAGCACCTGGCCCGACGTGTTCATGTAGAGGTTGCGGTCGTGGCGCGCGCTGTTCCCGGTCGCCAGGTTGCCGAACCCGACGATCTTGCCGCCGGCCCGCGTGGTCGTCCTGAACCACGCCTCGACCGTGAACGCGTCCCGGCCCATCTGCGCGCGCTGCGAGGCGACGCGGCCGGCGTCCGTCCCGTCGAAGGTCGACGCGGTGTCCGGATCGCCGGCGACGACGCCCGCGGTGCCCCGGGTGACCCCGTCGAGCGCGGTCGCCGGGTTGAAGCCGGCCCAGTCCCGCACGGTCGCGCCGGACCCCTCGCCGAGCCGCCAGAACGAGCGGGCGCCGTCGTCGAGGACCTTCTGGGCGTACGGGCTGAGGGTGCCGTCCGCGGCCACCGTCACGGTGACCCAGTCGGAGTACTGCACGTTGTTGAACGCGTCGCGCGCGGAGACCCGGTACTGCTGGGTGCTGCCCGGGGCCGCGGTGGTGTCGACGAAGCCGAGCTGCGGGAGGTTCCAGAACTTCGCGGTCACGACCTGCTCGTTGACGACCGTGCCGCCGCGGTGCACGCGGTAGGTCAGCGTCTCGTTGTCACGGTCGAAGTTGGCGTTCCAGGCGATCCGGACCTCGCCGGCCTCGTGCGACTGCGCCGAGACGGGGAAGGACGTGGAGTACAGGCGCGGGCCCTGCTTGTTCGGCGCGATGCTCTTCTTGGCCATGCGCACGAGGCCCTGCTGACGCGTGCCGTTGACGTGCGTGAACTCGCCGCCGTAGACGACGTAGTCGCCGTTGCCCGTGACCGTCCACGTGGCCTGGCTCGCACCCGTGAAATTGGCCGGCGTGAATGCCGGGAAGAACGTCAGCAGGCTCGGCCCGGGGTTTCCCTCGAACTGGAAGTAGCTGCTGTAGAGGTTGCGCCCGACGGGACCGGTCACGAAGTTCGTGAACGCGTTCGCGTAGTAGGCCGTCCACGGCTCCGTCTGCGGGTAGCCGTCGACCGTCGCGCAGTAGTGCGGGTGCCCCACGGTGTAGGTCACGTCGCCGCTGGTGTAGACGTCGTAGCTGTCGCCGTGGCAGTCCTCGACCCAGCGCAGGTTGCCCTCCCAGTCCGCGGAGAACGCGCCCTCGAGGTTGCCGCCGCTGCCGTAGACATAGCCGGTGCCGTAGAAGCCGCGGTCGTCGCCGTACAGGCTGTAGATCGACGCGTTCTCGCCGCCGTTGCGGATCAGGCCGTTGACCGCGAGGGGCAGCGACGCACCCGTGCTCGCGTCGAGCCGGGCGAGGCCGTAGCCGGGCGACGCCGCGCCGTCGACCGCGGTGAAGCTGCCGCCGACGACCACCGTCGAGCGGTCCGGGGAGATCGCGATCGCGGCGACCTGGCCGTCGGCCGGCGTCGCGGTGAAGGGCAGGGCCAGCCCGCTCGTGGCGTCGAGCTGCGCGACGCGGACCCGGTTCGCCCCGCCGGCCTGCGAGAAGATCCCGCCGATGTAGACCGAGGTGTTGGTCGCCTCGACGACCGCGACGCGCGCGTTGACCACGGGCGCCCAGCTCTGCAGCGCCCCCGTGGCGGCGTCGAACGCGGCGACCCGGTACCGGGTCGAGCCGTTGACCGAGGTGAACTCCCCGCCGACGTACAGGCGCGTGCCGTCGGGCGAGACCGACAGGCTGCGGGCCTGCGCGTTGAGCGTCGGCGCGAAGCTCGTGATGAGCACGCCCGTCGTGAGGTCGTACGCGAGCAGGTGCGACCGGGGGACGGTGCTCGTCCCGGGTGCGGCGCCCGCGGGGCGCGCGGTCGTGAAGTTGCCGGCCACGTACACGCGGTTCCCGACGATCTCCTGGTCCCACACCACGCCGTCGATCTGGACCGTGGGCAGGCCGTCCGCGGCGACCGTCTCCGGGACGGTCGGGTCGGCGGGCGCGGTGTCCGCCGCCGCCGGCTGCGCGGCGACGGCGAGCACGCCGGCCGCCATCACGAGAGAGGTCAGGCCGGCGGCGAGCCGACGACCGAGGTGAACGTGCTGGCGCATGGGGTCCTCGATTGCCACGAAAAACATCGACAGGGCTTTTGCGGTCGCGGAGGACCGATTCGTAGGATATCCGCGCGAACCGGACAGCCTCGGGTGCCGACCGGGTGAAAGTCGGCGCAGACGGGTGCGTTTCAGGACGGCGTCGGGGCCGTCGCGTCGAGAACTGCGGCGCCCGGGACGGAGTACACCTCGACGCGCGTGGTCGTGGCGCCGGCCGGGAGCAGGAACACGTACGTGCCGGTCGCGTCCGCGCCCGCGTCGACCGACGACGGCAGCGGGCTCGAGCCCGAGCCGCTCAGCTGGATGCCCGGCGTCTGCGCGTCGCCGAAGTACGCGTTCACGACCGCGCCGACGAGGGACAGCTCGGCGTCCGAGCCGTTGCTCACGCGGACCGTGAACCGGACCGAGGGCCCGTCGATCTCCCCGGGCCCGTCGCCGTCGCCCTGGATCGCCTCGAGCGCGTCGACCGTGACGGTGACGCGCGGCGCGACCTCGGCGGGCGCGCCGACGGCCGACGACACGGTGCCGGTCCCGGGAGCCGCCGCGTCGGGCGGGACGGTGACGGGGGCCGCCGTCTCGGGCGCGGGCGTCGGGGCCTCCCCCGCCTCGGCACCCTCGGTCGTGGCGCCCGCGACGACCGGCGACTGCGAGGCGGTCGAGGACGCGGTCGGGCTCCCCGACGGCGAGGGCGCGGCACCGGGCTCCCCGGCGCCGGCGCGCACGACGACCCAGACGACGAGCGCGACGACCACCGCGGCGAGGACCGCGAGGGCGACGAGCCGGTTGCGGGGGCTCAGGCGGGCCCAGGGACCGGTCGAGGGGGTGGGTGTCTCGCTCATCGCAGGGCCTCCGAGTCGGCGGGGACGGACGCGGCGGCGCCGTCGAGGGCGACCGGCCGGCGCCGGGCACGACGCGGGCCGGGGACACGGCGCTCGTGCAGGTCACGGCACAGCTGCTCGTAGCCGTCGGCCACGCGGTCCCAGTCGTAGGCGTCGGCCCGCACGCGCAGGCCCGCGGCGCGCGCCGCGGTGCCGGTGGCGTCCCGCTCGGCCTCCTCGACCGCCGTCGCGACCCCGGCCGCGTCCGCGAAGAACCGGCCGTCCGCGCCGAGCACCTCGCGGTTGAAGCTCACGTCGAACGCCGTGACCGCCGTGCCGGCCCCGATCGCCCGCAGGAGCGAGGGGTTCGTGCCGCCGACCGAGTGGCCGTGCAGGTACGTCCGGGCGTGCGCGTACAGCTCGTCGAGCTGGTCCTGGTCCCACACGGGCCCGACGAGGCGCACGCGGCCGTCCGCGAGCTCGCGGACCCGCGCGGTGTACGCATCGGAGTACGGCGCGCCGCCGACGACGACGAGGGGCAGCGTAGCGCCGCTGCGCACGTAGCCCTCGACGATCAGGTCGACGTGGTTCTCCGGCTCGAAGCGTGCGACGACGAGGTGGTAGCCGTCGGGCTCGAGGTCCAGCGCGCGGAGCCGCTCGGAGCCGGTGCCGTCGAGCCGCGGGGCGCCGTAGGTCAGGAGCGTCGTCTCGACGGCGAACGCGTCCCGGTAGTACTGCGCGATGCCCTCGGCGTCGGCGATCAGCGCGTCCGACCAGCGCACCGACAGGCTCTCCGCGGCGCGGTAGTACCGGCGACCGTTCGGGCCCCACTTGGCGCGCTTCCACTCCAGGCCGTCGACGTGCGTGGCGACGGGGATCCGCGCGGCGCGCACGACGGGCAGCCACGGGGAGTTGGCGGCGTTGAAGACGATCGCGGCGTCGACCCGGTGCGCCGCGAGGTGCAGCACCGACAGGCCGGTGTGCGAGAGCGTCTCGAGCGAGCGACGGCGCACCGCGGGCAGGTGCACGAGGCGCATCCCGGCGTAGGTCGGCAGCGCCTCCTCGCCCGTGGACCGGCAGTACACGGTGACCTCGTGCCCGCGGGCGGCGAGGCGACGACCCACCTCGTCGACGGCCGTCTCGAAGCCGCCGTAGCGCGCCGGGACGCCGCGCGTCCCGACGAGCGCGATCCGCAGGCCTGCCTCTGCCGTCACGACACTCCCCCTCGTGCTGCCCCACCTCGGCTGACGCGCAGCCGTCCGGCCCGCGGGTGGCGGGGCGGGCGCGGCCCCGCACCTGCGGGGTCCGGCTCTGTGGCCGACGGTCGGCCCTCGATCGTCAGCCAAAGAATACGGACGGCACGGGGCGCTCCAGCACGCAAAACGTACTTTTCACCCGGACGGCCGGGACGACCGCCCGGTGCGCCCGAGTAGATTCGACCCTGCTGGTCGGGGCCGACTGTCGCGCGCCCGTGCGTCGTCGGCACCGGCACCGGCGACCTCACCCGGGGGCACACCCCGGCGGTCGGGTCAGCCACCGCCCCCACCGAACGACCGGAGCCGTCGCGATGCCATCGTCCGCACCCCCCGCCGCGGGGCTGGGAGCGCGTGCGGCCCGCGGCGGCGCGGTCACCATGGCCGGCCAGGTGGTGCGGATCGGCATCCAGGTGCTGTCGGTCGTGCTCCTCGCCCGGCTCCTGGACCCGCACGACTACGGGCTCCTCGCGATGGTGCTCGCGGTGATCGGCGTCGGGGAGATCCTGCGCGACTTCGGCCTGTCCTCGGCGGCCATCCAGGCCCCCGAGCTCTCGCGCGGCCAGCGGACCAACCTGTTCTGGATCAACACCGCGCTCGGCGCGGTCCTCGCCCTCGCCGTCCTCGCGGGAGCACCGCTCCTCGCGGCGCTGTACGACGAGCCCGACGTCGTGCCCGTCGCGCGCGCGCTCGCGGTGACCTTCCTGCTCAACGGGATGGCGACGCAGTACCGCGCCGACCTGGTGCGCCGGATGCGCTTCTCGGCGCTCGCGACGAGCGACCTGGCCGCACCCGCCGCCGCGCTCGCCGTCGGCGTCGCGCTCGCGCTCGCCGGGCAGGGGTACTGGGCGCTCGTCGCGCAGCAGGTCACGCAGGCGCTCGTGCTGCTCGTGATGCTCGGCGGCTGGGCGCGCTGGCTCCCGCGGCTGCCGGACCGCTCCGCACCGGTGGGTGCGCTGCTCCGGTTCGGGCGCAACCTCGCCGCGACGCAGGTGCTCGGGTACGTCGCGAACAACGCCGACTCCTTCGTGATCGGCCGCCGGTTCGGCGCGGGCGACCTCGGGTTCTACAACCGCGGGTACCAGCTCCTCACGACGACGCTCAGCCAGCTGCGCGCCCCGACCACGACCGTCGCGCTGCCCGTCCTGTCGCGGCTCAGCGACGACACCGATCGGTTCGCCCAGTACGTCCGGCGCGGCCAGCAGACCCTCGGCTACACGCTCGTCGTCGGCGTCGCGCTCGTCGCGGGGGCGGCGGAGCCGGTCGTGCGCGTCGCGCTCGGCGAGCAGTGGCTCGCGACCGCGCCCGTGCTGCGCTTCCTCGCGATCGCCGGCGCGATGCAGACGCTCGCGTACGTCGGCTTCTGGGTCTACCTCGCGCGCGGGCTCACCGCGGACCTGTTCCGCTACTCGACGGTCACGGCGGTCGTGAAGATCGCGTGCGTCGTCGCGGGCAGCACGTGGGGCATCACCGGGGTCGCCGCGGGGATCGCGGTGGCCGCGTCGCTCGAGTGGCCGCTGTCGATCTGGTGGTTGTCCCGGCGCACGCCCCTGCCGGCGCGCGCGCTCGTGCTCGGCGCGCTGCGCATCCTCGCCGTGGCGTCCCTCGCGGGTGCGGCCGGGTACGGCGCGACGCTCGCGGTCCACGGCTCCCCCGTCGGCCAGCTCGCGCTGGCGACCCTCGGGCTCGCCGTGGTCTACGCGCTCGCGCTCACGGTGCCGCCCGTGCGCCGCGACCTGCAGGCGGTGCTCGCCGTCGTGCGGACCGCGCTCTCGCGGAGGGCGGGCCGGTGACCGCGGGCGGCGCGACGCCGGGCGCGACGGACGCCGACCTGCGCGGCGTCGGGGTCGTCGTCGTGAACTACGGCTCGAGCGACCTGCTGCGCGACAACCTGCCGGACGAGCTCACGGCGAGCGGCGCGCGCGTGCACGTCGTCGACAACTTCTCGGGCGACGCCGAGCGGCACTCGGTGCGCGCGCTCGCCCGCGCGCGGGGCTGGTCGCTGCTCGAGCTCGACAACGTCGGTTTCGGCGCCGGCATGAACGCGGGGGCGGCAGCCGCGGTCGCGGCGGGGGCGGACACGCTGCTCCTGCTCAACCCGGACGCCTCGATCCCTGCGGCCGGCCTCGCGGAGCTCGTCGCGACGACCCGCGCCGAGCCGCTGACGATGGTCTCGCCCCTGATCGTGCTGCCGAGCGGCCGGCTCCAGTTCCGGGGGTCGCAGGTGCTCGTGCGCGAGGGGCGCACGCGCGCCGCCGACGGCAGCGACCCGGGTCTCGAGGGTGCCTGGCTCGCGGGCACCGTCCTCGTGCTGAGCGTGACGCTCTGGGACGCGATCGGCGGCTTCGACGACGACTACTTCCTGTACTGGGAGGACGTCGACCTGTCCTGGCGGTGCACCGCGGTGGGCGGCCGGCTGCTCGTCGACCCCCGGGTGCGCGCGACGCACGACGTCGGCGGCACGCAGGCCACGGCGCACCCGCAGGCGAAGTCGACGACCTACTACTACTGGAACTGCCGCAACCGCCTGCTGTTCGCCGCGCGCCACCTGGGCCCGCGCGACCGGCTGCGGTGGGCGCTGCGCACCCCCGGGTACGCCGTCGAGGTGCTGCTGCGCGGCGGGCGCCGCCAGCTCGCGCACCCCGTGGCCCCGGTCGGCGCCGCGCTGCGCGGATCCTTCGCGGGCCTGCGCCTGCTCGTGACCCACCGAAGCCCCCGGCCCCTCGCGGAGCGCGCCACGTCCGGCGCCGTCTCCGCCGGGCCCGAGACGAGGAGCTCGACACCATGACATCCCGGCCCCTGGTGGACGGTCCCGCACCCAGCCACCGCGACGTCGTCGCCCGGCTGGCCGCAGCCCAGAAGAGCAACCGCGGCGCACCGGGGTGGTCGCGCTGGGTCAACCGGCCCGTCGGGCGCCAGCTCGCCGCGTTCGCCTACCGGCGCGGCATGACCCCGAACCAGGTCACCGCCGCGAGCGCCACCGTGAGCGCGGTCGCGATCGCGCTGCTCGCGACGCTGCGCCCGACGGTCGCGACCGGGGTTCTCGTCGCCGTCCTCCTGGTCCTGGGCTTCGCGCTCGACGCGGCCGACGGCCAGCTCGCGCGGCTCACGGGGACCGGCAGCCCCGCCGGGGAGTGGCTCGACCACGTCGTCGACGCGACCAAGACCGCCCTGATCCACGTCGCGGTGCTCGTCACCTGGTACCGGTTCTTCGACCTGCCCGACGCGCTGCTGCTCGTCCCGCTCGCGTTCGGCGCCGAGGCGAGCGTCTTCTTCTTCGCGATCATCCTCTCGGAGCAGCTGCGCCGGCGTGGCCGGGCGACGGCCGACGGCGCGGGGTCCCCGGGCGCCCCGGCTGCGACCCCCGCGTCCGCGGAGCCCGCGCCGGTCCTGCGCTCGGTGCTCGTGCTGCCGGCCGACTACGGCGTGCTGTGCGTGGCGTTCCTGCTGCTCGGCTTCCACGGCGTGTTCGTCGTCGTCTACGGGCTGCTCATGGCCGCGAACGTCGTGTTCCTGCTCGGCAAGCTCCCGCAGTGGTACCGCGAGATGCGGGCGCTCCCGGCGGCCTGAGCCGCCGGGTCAGGACCCCGGGCGCGCCACCGCCTCGACCGTGTGACCCGTCGCGCCCGCGAGCACCGCGAGCACGGCGTCCCCGTAGCGCTCCGCGGTGAACCGCAGGTCCGCCTCGGCGCGACCGGCGGCGGCGAGCGCGTGCGCCCGGGCGGGGTCGTCGAGCAGCGACGCCACGGCGTCCGCCAGCGCGGCGGCGTCCCCGGGCGGGACGAGCAGGCCCGTGCGTCCGTCGTCGACCACCTCGGCCAGGCCCTGCACGCGCGTGGCGACGACCGGGCGGCGCGCGAGCATCGCCTCGACAGCGGTGTTGCCGAACGGCTCGAGGCGCGACGGGACCAGCACGACGTCGGCGGACGCGAGCTCGGGCCACGTCGGGTGCACGTACCCGGCGAGCGTCACGCGACCGGCGAGGTCCGGGCGGCCCGCACGCGCACGCAGCTCCTCCTCGAACCACTCGTAGCCCGGGAAGACCGTGCCGCAGACGGTGAGCGTCACGTCCCGGCCCGCCGCGGTGAGCAGCGCGGTCGCCTCGAGCGCGACGTCGATGCCCTTGCGCGGCGACAGCCGGGCGACGAGCGCGAGCCGCGCGGGGTCGCCCGGGGCGCGCTCGCGCAGCGGCGCGGGGCCCTCCGCGGGCCCGGGCATACCGTTGTGCACCACCACGACCGACGTCGCCAGCCGGGGCACGACGTCGGTCACCGCGTCGCGCGCGGCGGCGCTGTTCGCGATCACGGACCGCGAGAGGAGCAGCGGGGCGGCGAGCGCGCGCCGCACCAGCCCGGGGTGCCCGTCCTCCGCCTCGTGCACGTGGCAGACCACCGGCCGGCGGGCGAGGCGCGCGGCGAGCACCCACTCGGGGATCGTCACCGTGTTGACGTAGACCAGCGCGGGGTCGACTCGGCGCACGAGCCGGCGCAGGCGCACCGTCGCGGCGAGCATCCGCCACGGCAGCCGCACGAGCTGGGCCGGACGCAGCAGCGCCTTGCGCAGCACGGGGTGGTCCACGACCTCGACGCGCGCGCCGCGCTCCTCGAGCAGCGGGACGAGCGGCCCGGACATCGGCAGGACGACGACGACGCGCCACCCGCCGCCGACGGCCGCGGTGATCGTCTCCAGCAGCTGGCGGTCGGAGCCGTACAGGTCCGGGGACGGGTGCGCGACGAGCAGGGTGCGCGCGCTCACTCCGCGACCTCCGTGCGCGGTGCGCGCGTCTTGAGCAGCCGGGCGGGGACCCCGCCGTAGATGCCGTTCGGCGGGTAGGTGCCGGCCGCGACCACGGCACCGGCGGCGACGATGCAGCCGTCGCCGATCTGCGCGCCGTCGAGCACGGTGACCTTGGCCCCGATCCAGCACCCGGCGCCGACCCGGATGCCGGCGTGGGTCACGCCCTGCTCGCGGATCGGCACGTCGAGCCGGTCGGCGACGTGGTTCTCGGAGTGGAAGCTCACGAAGTTGCCGACGATCGTGTCGTCGCCGATGGTCACGCCGCCGGCGCACCCGTAGAAACTGTCGGTGCCGAGCCCGACCCGGCGCCCGACCGTCAGCCCGCGGCCGCGCTGGCGCAGGCTCCCGGTGCACTCGATGCGGGTGCCGCGGCCGACGGTGGTGTGGTCGCCCAGCCGGACGCCGTCGACCGAGAGCGCGTCGACGTAGGCGTCCGCGCCGATCGTGACGCCGCGTCCCACGAGGAGGTCGCCCTTGCTGCGGACCCGGGCCCGGGCGCCGACGGAGGGGCGCTCGGAGCGGCCCGGGAAGAGCACGAGACCGCGCACCTTCATCGCCACGCGCTCGATCACGACGTGCAGGAGGTACCCCGCGCCGATGCCCTCGTCGATGAGATAACTCTCATCTTTGGCCCGACTGGCGAAACGGCTGAGTACGGTGGCCACGCGGGCGCTCATCGCCCGCACTTCCGCGTTGTTGCGACGTCCATGCGTACACCCTGCCCCAATGTTCGATCCCAACCGAATAGCCCACGACAGAGTGTGAAACGTGTCACGCATCCGCGACAGGATGTAGCCGGACAGACGTCCGAACGTGCAGGTCGGGCCGCGCGCCGCGCCCGACGGGAGGCGTCGGAGCTGTCCGCACCGCGTGATCACGGGCCTGTCGGCCGTCACCCGGATGGCCTAGTGTCGTCCGGACGCGGCCGCCCCTGCGGCCCGGAACCCGCGACTCGACGCGTGATGCGTGCGCCCATTTCGGCTGCACCGAAAGAAAAAGGAGTGTCCCATGACGGGTAGACACGTGACCGGAGCGCCCGACCGGCGCTCGAAGCACCGGCGGCTCGCCCTCACCTCGGTGGGCACGCTCCTGCTGGCGTTCGTGCCGTGGACCGCCTCGCAGGCGTCCACCCCCGCCTCGACCCCCGCCGGCGCACCTCAGGTCGCCGCGACGACCGCCCCCGCCGCCCCCGCCGTCTCGGCCGTCGCCGCGGCGACCACCGCCCCCACGATCGCCGAGTTCACGCTCGCGTACGGCGCTGCGCGGACCGTGGCGCTGCCGTCCGCGCCGACGAACGCCACCTCCGTGACCCTCAAGGTGCGCGGCCGGTGGTCCTGGAAGCCGACCCGCGTCTCGCTGTGCGCCGGGTCGACCGCGACCCAGAGCTGCAAGAGCAACGTGGTCCTCACGACGCCCAAGCAGCGCGAGAAGACCGTGACCGTCACCCTGCCGCTGTCCGCGGACGCCAAGAACCGGGTCACCCTCTACAACGCCGACGCCAGCGTCCGGCTCCGCGCCGAGGTGCAGTCGTACACCACCCCGCCGCCCGCGGCCGCCCCGGCACCCGCGCCGGCGCCGACCCCGACCGCCACGGCGAAGCCGGCACCCAAGCCGACCGCGACCGCCACGGCAGCCCCCGCGCCGGCGCCTGCGACCCCGACCGGACCGGCCACGGCCGCGACCACCGGTGTCCCGTCCGGCACCGCGCTCACCACGCACGCGGGCGACCTCGTCATCACGCAGCCCGGCACCGTGATCGACGGGCTGGACATCCAGGGCGTCGTGTCCGTCAAGGCGGACAACGTGACGATCAAGCGCTCGATCGTCCGGGGCAAGAAGCTCACCGGGAACATGGGCCTCATCACCAACGACCTCGGCCGGTACCGCTTCGTGCTCGAGGACAGCGAGCTGCGCCCCAACGAGGCCTCCCCGTACGTCAACGGCATCATCGGCAGCAACTTCGAGGTGCGGCGCACCGAGATCTCGCGTGTCATCGACTCGGTGCACATCACCGGCTCGAACGTCCTCGTCGAGGACTCGTGGCTGCACGACAACCTCTTCTACGACAAGGACCCGAACCAGGGCGGCGGGCCCAGCCACGCCGACAGCGTGCAGATCCAGGGCGGCTCGAACATCACGTTCCGCCGCAACACGATCGAGGGCGCGTACTCCTCGGCCTTCCAGACGACCCAGGACCGTGACGTCGTCTCGGGCGTCACGATCCAGGGCAACAAGATCAACGGCGGTGGCTGCTCGGTGAACGTCGCGATCGGCAGCCGTCCGGCCATCGCCGGGCTCAAGGTCGCCGACAACGTGTTCGGTCTCGACACCCGGGTGCCCGAGTGCGCGATCATCGCGCCGTCGAGCGTCACGGTCGCGAACACGAACAACACGTACGTCAACGGTGCGGCGGTCAAGGTCTCGCGCGGGTCGTGAGCTCGTAGCACCCGCAGGACCGCACGGCGGAACCCGCGCGGAGCAGGACCACACGGCGGGGCAGCCTCTCGGGGCTGCCCCGCCGTCGTCGTGACACCCGCCGGTCGGGCAGGACGACAGCCCCAGCCGACGACATGAATTCTCGCGGCGCGCGACCGCGGCGCCCGGGTGGCGCAGATCACACGCGCGAATTCCTCAGCTCCCGCGCACGCCGACCGAGCGCATTCCCGCGCCGACCGGGCGCACGCCGCATATCCCCCGATCCCGCCCGACTATTCGGGCAGAACGCCCCAAAAAGGCGGCCACATCACGCTCGCGGGTGAGATATTTCACCGCCGAGCGGGTGAAGTTGCAGGTCACAGCCTTCACCCTCGACCACCGGCAACCGATTAGCCCCCATGAGTGAGAACGCTCACTTACGGGTGTCGCGCCGATGGCCTACTGTCCCCTTCCGGGAACGCGGTCGCTGGAAGCGACCATAGCCACGCTGACGAGCATGGGATGTGCGTTCCGTCCGGAATGCACCTGATGAGGAGAAATTGTCATGTTCGCAGCACCCCTGCACCGATCACGCACCACGCGCCGCTCCCGCGGGCTGGCGCTCGCCGCCGTCGGCGCGCTCCTGCTCACGGCCGCGCCGAGCGTGGCGGCCCAGGCTGCTCCGGTCCCGCTCAGCGCCGTGACGAACACCGGTGCCGCGATCCCCGGGTTCACGCTCTCGTACAACTCCTCGAAGGTCGTCGCGCTGCCGTCGGTGCCCGCCGGTGCCACCGCCGTGACGATGACGCTCCAGGGCCGCTGGTCGTGGAAGCCCACGCGCCTGTCGGTCTGCGCGGGCTCCACGCTCACGACGGCCTGCAAGAGCAACGTCGTGCTGACGACCCCCGTCCAGGACGAGGGCAGCACCACCTTCACGCTCCCGCTGCCGTCCTCGGCCGCCGGCAAGGTCACCGTCTACAACCTCGAGGCGAGCGTCCGCGTCGCCCTGAGCGTCGCGAGCTTCGAGGTCCCGGGCACGACGCCCGCCCCGACGCCGAAGCCCACCGCGACCGCGACGCCGACCCCCACCGCGACGCCCAAGCCCACGGCCACCCCGACGCCGGCTCCCGCGCAGCCGCAGTTCGCGACCGCCGCCTCGACGGGCGTGCCGGCCGGGACGGCGCTCAAGGTCGTCACCGGTGACCTGGTCGTCACCACGCCGGGCGCCGTCGTCGACGCCGTCGACGTCCGCGGGTTCATCAAGGTCAAGGCGCCGAACGTCACGATCAAGCGCTCGATCGTCCGCGGCCGCCCCCTCACCGGCAGCTTCGCGCTCATCACGAACGACACCGGGGCGTACCCCTTCACGGTCGAGGACAGCGAGCTGATCGCGACCGAGGCCTCGCCGTGGATCAACGGGATCATCGGGCACAACTTCACGGTCCGCCGCACCGAGATCGCCAACGTCATCGACTCGGTCCACATCACCGGCTCGAACGTGGTGCTCGAGAACTCCTGGCTGCACGGGAACCTGTTCTACGCGCAGGACCCGAACCAGAAGGGCGGCCCGAGCCACGCCGACAGCATCCAGATCCAGGGCGGGTCGAACATGACCTTCCGCGGCAACACGATCGACGGCGCGTACTCCTCGGCGATGCAGACCACGCAGGACCGCGCCGCGGTCTCGAACGTCACGGTCACCGGCAACAAGATCGACGGCGGCGGCTGCTCGATCAACATCGCGATCGGCTCGACCTACGGCGCGATCAAGGGCTTCAACGCCTCCAACAACGTCTTCGGGACCGCGCAGCGGCACACGAAGTGCGCGATCGTCGCGCCGACCAGCGTCACGGTCGGCAACGTCAACAACGTGTTCACCGACGGCACCGCGGTGAGGATCACCAAGGGCGCCTGAGCCCGGCGGTCCCCGGACCCCAGCGACGACGACGGCGGGGCAGGCTCCTCAGGGAGCCTGCCCCGCCGTCGTCGTGCGAGCCGCGGCCGTGCGAGCCGGTCGTCGTGCGAGCCGGTCGTGCGCCGCTCCGTGTCAGTACGCCCCGGAGCCGGACAGGACCGCGCGGCCGGTCTTCCACAGGATCATGAGGTCCATCGTGACCGACCAGTTGTCGACGTACCGCAGGTCGAGCCGCACCGAGTCCTCCCAGGCGAGGTCCGCCCGGCCGCTGACCTGCCACAGACCCGTGAGGCCCGGACGCACGCGCAGCCGGCGGCGCACCGCGTCGGGGTACGCCTGGACCTCCTCGAGCAGCGGCGGACGGGGGCCGACGAGCGACATGTCGCCCTTGATGATGTTGAGCAGCTGCGGGAGCTCGTCGATCGAGAACCGGCGCAGGACCCGGCCGACCGGCGTGATGCGCGGGTCGGCGTGCATCTTGAACATGAGGCCGTCGCGGTCGCTCGACTCGAGCAGCCCCTCGCGCACCCGGTCGGCGTCCGCGACCATCGTGCGGAGCTTCCACATCGTGAACGTCCGACCGTCGACCCCGACGCGCGTCTGGCGGTAGAACGCCCCGCCCTTCGAGGTCAGGGCGACCGCCGCCGCGGCACCGAGGATCACCGGCGAGGCGACGAGCAGCGCGAGCACACTGAGCGTGCGGTCCATGACCGACTTGGCGAGCAGGCGCTCCCGCGGCGCCTCGATCTCGACCTGGAGCAGCGACAGACCCGCCGTGGGGCGGACCGTCAGGCGCGGGCTCGCGACCTCGACGATGTCCGGCGCCACGACGAGGTGCGCACCGGCGCGGCCGAGCGCCCACGAGAGCCGGCGCAGCGCGTCGCCGCTCAGCGACGAGCCCGTGACGATGACGACCTCTGCCGCGCGGTCTGCCACGACCTGGACCACGTCCGCGATCGCTCCCAGGACCGGGACCCCGCCGACGTCGCCGCCGGGCTGGGCCTCCGGGAGGCACATGCCCTCGATCTGGTAGCCGTGGTGCGTCGCCCCGCCGAGGTTGCGCGTGACCCGCAGCGCCGACGCGGCGTCGCCGACCACGACCGTGCGCATCATCGCCTGGCCCTGCATGCGCTGACGGTGCAGCCGGCGGCGGTGCACGTGCCGGACCCACCACGAGAGCACCGCGAGGACCGGGACCCCGACCACCACGAGCGAGCGCGGCACCGGGGCGCTGAGCAGGAACCCGAGGACCATGAGCGCGCCGGCGAGGTGCAGGGTGCCGCGCAGCACCGACTGGAACTCCCGCGGGCCGTCACCGAGCGCGGAGCGCTGGTACCCCTTGGCGGTCGCCACGAACGCCACGAACGCGAGCGCGCCGGCAACGGCCCAGGCGGCGCTCGCGAGCGTGTAGCCCGCCGACCAGCCGAGGACGGCGAACGTCACGCCGGCCGCGAGGACCGCGTCGAGCAGGACGGCGGTGCGGGCGTACGCCACGCTCGCGCGCGCCCACCGCATCGGGTAGGTGGTCTCGTCGGAGTTGTACGGCGTCGGTCGCCGCTCGAACGGGAGGTCGGAGGCCCAGGAGCGGCGGGCCTCGATCGACCGCGCACGACGCTCCTGCGTCCATTCCGACTCGTCCAGCCCTGGTTCTGCCGTCAGCGTCATACGTCCCCCGTCCAGCGCTGAATGTGCTGGTGAAAGGGTAGGACGACCTCCTGGGCGTAACAACGCCAAATGTCCGATTTCACCCGATGCCGAGGCATCCGGGTGAACCGTGGGTGACGATCCGGTGAGCCGGTCAGCCCTTGGTGTGGACGCGCAGCTGGGCCTTCTCGAGCCCGTCGACGACGACGAGCTCGACCGCGTCCGCCGCCGCGTCGACGAGCCACGGCAGGTCCTTGCGCTCGGCCGCCGAGAAGTCGCGCAGCACGAAGTCGGCCGGGTCCATGCGACCCGGCGGCCGGCCGACGCCGACGCGGACGCGGACGTAGTCCTTCGTGCCGAGCGCCTTGGACGTGTCGCGCAGCCCGTTGTGCCCGCCCTCGCCGCCCCCGCGCTTGAGCTTCAGCTCCGCGTACGGGATGTCGAGCTCGTCGTGCACCATCACCACGCGCTCGGGCGGCACGTCGTAGTACTGCGCGAGCGAGGCGACGGGCCCGCCCGAGACGTTCATGTACGTCGTCGGCTTCGCCAGCACGACGCGCGGGCCGGGCGCACCGCCGGGGAGCGTCCCGAGCCGGGTCTCGGCGACGACGGCCTGCGGGCGGCGCGAGAGGATCCCGCCGCGCGACCCGAAGCTCGAGCCGGTGCGCCGCGCGAGCTCGTCGAGCACCATCTGGCCGACGTTGTGGCGGTTCCCGGCGTACTGCGCACCGGGGTTGCCGAGGCCCACGACGAGCCAGGGGTCCTCGGTCATGGCGGTCCTTCCGATCGGTCGGGTGCCCGGGGCGACGCAGCGGCGCCCGGCACCGAGACGGTACCGGGCGCCGTGGTGCGTCCGAGCGGGGCGGTGCGCGAGCGCGTCACCCCGTGCGTGTGGTGGCTCAGGCCTCCGCGGCGGCGGCCGAGGCGGCCGACTGCGAGGCGGCGATGTCGGCCGCGACGGCGTCGGCCTCGCGGTCGGCGGCCGTGGCCTGGGGCGCGGTGATCGCGACGATGACGGCGTCGGCGTCCGTGACGAGCGTCGAGCCCTGCGGGAGCGTCAGCTCGCCGGCCGTGACCGTGGCGCCGGCCTCGAGGCCCTCGATCGAGACCTCGACGGACTGCGGCAGGTGCGTCGCCTCGGCCTCGAGGGTGACGGTCTGGTGCTCGACGATGTGGATGGTGCCCGAGAACGACTCGCCGGTGATGACGACGGGGATCTCGACGGAGACCGTCTCGCCCTGCTTCACGATGAGCAGGTCGACGTGCTCGATGACGTTGCGGACGGGCTCGCGCTGGACGTCCTTGGTGATCGCGAGGGTCGTCTTGCCGTCGATCTCGATCGCGAAGAGCGCGTTGGCGTGCTTGAGCGCGAGGAACGTCTCGTGGCCCGGCAGCGACACGTGCAGCGGGTCCGAGCCGTGCCCGTAGAGGACGGCGGGGATGCGGCCGGCACGGCGCGTGCGGCGCGCGGCGCCCTTGCCGAAATCGGTGCGGGTGGTGGCGACGAGCTTGACCTCGGACACGATGACTCCCAAGTGAGGACGGTGGTGCAGGGCAGCGAGCAGGGGGACGCGCCGTCCGGGGAGGACGGCCGCCGCTGATGATGGTCAGCGCAGGACGAGCAGGTGGTGGCCTCGACGCGGGGCGCAGGACGGGCACGCGGAGGCATCCGCCCAGTCGATCACGGAGATCGTGGTCCGATCGTGCGGGATGGGCATCCCGCGACCTGACCGTCCGACGTCCCTCGCCGAGGCAACCTGACGATCTTACCCGCCCGGGGCCAGGACCCCAAGCCGGTCGAGGGGTGAGCCCCGGCCGGCCCGGCGGCGGGCGCCGCGTCCGGCGGCGTGTCGGTCGTGCGGGAGGGTCAGGCCTGGCCGTCGAACAGCGACGTGACCGAGCCGTCGTCGAAGACCTCGCGGATCGCGCGCGCGATGAGCGGGGCGATCGAGAGCACGGTGAGCTGCTCGAAGCGACGGTCGTCGGCGATCGGCAGGGTGTCCGTGATGATGATCTCGCGCGCGCCGCACTGCGACAGCCGGTCGATCGCGGGGTCCGAGAGCACCCCGTGCGTCGCCGCGACGATGACGTCCTTGGCGCCGGCCTCGAGCAGGACCCGCACCGCGCCGGTGATCGTGCCGGCCGTGTCGATGAGGTCGTCGACGAGCACGCAGCTGCGGCCCTCGACGTCACCGACGACGCGGTTCGCCTTCGTCGAGTTGGGCCGGTTGATGTCGCGGGTCTTGTGCACGAACGCGAGCGGGCCGCCGCCGAGCTTCGCGGCCCACTGCTCGGCGACGCGGATGCGGCCGGCGTCGGGCGAGACGACCGTGACGTTCGTCGTGTCGACGCGCGTGCGGACGTACTCGGTGAGGATCGGCATCGCCCACAGGTGGTCGACCGGGCCGTCGAAGAAGCCCTGGATCTGGGCCGCGTGCAGGTCGACGCTCATCATCCGGTCGGCGCCCGCGGTCCGGAACAGGTCGGCCATGAGCCGCGCGGAGATCGGCTCGCGGCCGCGGTGCTTCTTGTCCTGGCGGGCGTAGCCGTAGAAGGGCGCGACGACCGTGATGGTCTTGGCCGAGGCGCGCTTGAGCGCGTCGACCATGAGCAGCTGCTCCATGAGCCACTGGTTGATCGGCGCCGCGTGGCTCTGCAGGACGAACGCGTCCGAGCCGCGCACCGACTCCCCGAACCGCACGTAGATCTCGCCGTTCGCGAAGTCGTAGGCGGTGGTGGGGACGAGCGAGGTCCCGAGCTCCTCGGCGACCGAGGTCGCCAGCTCCGGGTGGGCGCGGCCCGAGACGAGCACCAGCCGTCGCTCGCCGTCGTTCGACACGGTCCCGATCATCGTGCGGTGTCCTTCGTGTCGGCCGGCAGGTCGTGGATCTCCGCGGGGTGGTCCGGGAGCGTCGGTGGAGGCGTGGGGGCCTGACCTGCGGCGGCCCGCTGGGCGCGCTCGAGCTCGAGGCGCGCCTGCGGCGAGAGGTCCTCGGTGCTGCGGTCGCCGAGGGCGCGCGCGGCGGCCTCGGCGGCGGGCGTGCCGGCGCGTGCGCGCAGGACCCACGCGTCGATCGTGCGCTGCGGCCCGGCGCTCACCGCGAGCGCCCCCGGCGGGACGTCGCGCCGGATGACGCTGCCCGCCCCGGTGTACGCGCCGTCGCCGACCGTGACCGGGGCGACGAACATGTTGTCCGAGCCCGTGCGGGCGTACGAGCCGATCGTCGTGCGGTGCTTGTTCACGCCGTCGTAGTTCACGAAGACGCTCGCGGCACCGATGTTCGTCTCGACGCCGATCGTCGCGTCCCCGACGTACGACAGGTGCGGGACCTTCGAGCCCTCGCCGATCTGCGCGTTCTTGGTCTCGACGAACGTGCCGATCTTGCCGCGGTCGCCCAGGTCCGTGCCGGGCCGCAGGTAGGCGAACGGGCCGACCGTGGCGCCCGCCCCGACGACCGCGCCCGAGCCGTGCGTGCGCACGACGCTCGCGCCCGCGCCGACCGTGACGTCCGTGAGCGTGGTGTCCGGGCCGACCGTCGCGCCCTCGCCGACCGTCGTGGCGCCGTGCAGCTGGGTCCCCGGCAGGAGCGTCACGTCGCGCGCGAGCTGGACGTCGACGTCGACCCACGTGGTCGCCGGGTCGACGACCGTGACGCCCTCGCGCATCCAGTCCTCGAGCAGCCGGCGGTTGAGCTCCGCCCGCAGCGCCGCGAGCTGGACGCGGTCGTTGACGCCCTCGACCAGCAGCGGGTCGTCGGTGCGCAGCGCGCGCACGCGCCCGCCGTCGGCCCGCGCGATCGCGAGCACGTCGGTCAGGTACACCTCGCCCTGCGCGTTGTCGCGGCCCAGGCGGCCGAGCGCCGAGCGGAGCACGCCCGAGTCGAAGACGTAGACCGACGAGTTGATCTCGCGGATCGCGCGCTGCTCCTCGTCGGCGTCCTTCTCCTCGACGATCCCGAGCACGTCGGCCGTGCCGGCCTCCCGCAGGATGCGGCCGTACCCGGTCGGGTCGTCGACCTCGGTCGTGAGGACCGTGACGGCGTTGCCGTCCGCGACGTGCGCGGCGAGCAGCTCCGCGAGCGTGTCGCCGTCGAGCAGCGGGACGTCGCCCGCGAGCACGACGACGGCACCCTCGACCTGCGAGCCCGCGGCGCTGCCGCCGGGGCCCGGGCCGTCGACCGCGGCGGCCTGCTCGGCCTGGGCCGCGGCGTCGAGCACCGACAGCGCGCACTGCACGGCGCGGCCGGTCCCCGGGATCGCGTCCTGGTCGGCGAGCAGGACCGTGGGGTCGAGCTCCCGGGCGTGCGCGGCGACGCGCTCCCGCTCGTGGCGGACGACGACGGTCACCCGCGCCGGCTCGAGCCGGCGGGCCGCGGCGAGCGCGTGCCCGAGCAGGCTCCGGCCGGCGATCGTGTGCAGGACCTTGGGTGTCGCCGAGCGCATCCGGGTGCCCTCACCTGCGGCAAGGACGACGACGGCGGCTGGGCGGGGGGTGGTCACCTGTGGGTGCTCCTCGCGGACTGCCCGAAGGCTCGGGCGGCGGATCTGGCGCGAGTGCACTCTACCGCCGCGCGGAGGGCCCCCCGCGCCGCCACCTGCCGCCGCGGGTCGCGCGGGGGTCGGACGGGTGGTCGGGGTGCCCGGTTGGCCCGGATCGCCGGGTTCGGCCGTGCGACGGCTCGGACTCGCTCCGCCCCCAGGATTCGAACCCGGACCGCAAGGCACCAAAGGCCTGCGTGCTGCCGTTACACCAGGGCGGATCGTCGGCTCGCCGCGCACGGCACCGACACGGGCCGAGGCCGACCGGCGCGGACCGCCGTCGGCCGACCAGTCTGCCAGCCGCAGCCGCCGCGGTCCCCGCGGGGGCTGCGATGATGGGCGCGTGGCTACCGAGACGAGGCGGACGACGCGCGCACGCATGACAGGCGTGCAGCGGCGCGAGCAGCTGCTCGACGTGAGCCGTCGACTGTTCGCGGAGAAGGGCTTCGAGCTCACGAGCGTCGAGGAGATCGCCGCGCGCGCCGAGGTCTCCAAGCCCGTCGTGTACGAGCACTTCGGCGGCAAGGAGGGCGTCTACGCCGTCGTCGTCGACCGGGAGATCCGCGCGCTCACCGGGGCGCTCACCGCGGCGCTCGCCGGCGGCGGCCACCCCAAGGTGCTCGTCGAGCGCACCGCGCTCGCGCTCCTGACCTACATCGAGACGTCGACCGACGGGTTCCAGATCCTCGTGCGCGACTCGCCCGTCGCGCAGGCGACCGGCACGTTCTCGAGCCTCATCGGCGACGTCGCGACCCAGGTCGAGCACCTGCTCGCCGACCAGTTCAAGCGCCAGGGCCTCGACCCCAAGACGGCCCCGATCTACGCGCAGATGCTCGTGGGCATGGTCGCGCTGACCGGGCAGCACTGGCTCGACGCGCGCCGCCCCGGGAAGGCCGACGTCGCGGCACACCTCGTGAACCTCGCGTGGAACGGGCTGTCGGGGCTCGAGCGCCGCCCGACGCTCACGTCGACCGAGAGCTGACGCCGCGCCGCCGGCGGCAGCCCGCCAGGTATCTCGATGTCGAGTAACCTCGCGCCATGACGGCTCGAGCGGCGCACGGACGGGGCGACGAGCCCGCGCGTGCGCCGGCTGCCGGGACGGACGCCACCCGGACCGGGGTGCGGGACGAGGTCGACCGGATCGTCGAGGCGTGGGGGCGCGAGCGCCCGGACCTCGACGTCACGCCGCTCACCGTCCTCTCGCGCGTCAGCCGCCTCGCTCGGCACCTCGACCTGGCCCGGCGCGGCGCGTTCGCGCGCCACGAGCTCGAGACGTGGGAGTTCGACGTGCTGTCCGCGCTGCGGCGCGCGGGCGCGCCCTACCGGCTCTCTCCCGGCGCGCTGCTGACCCAGACGCTCGTCACGAGCGGCACCATGACGAACCGCATCGACCGGCTCGCCGAGCGCGGGCTCGTCGAGCGCCAGCCGTCCCCGGAGGACCGGCGCGGGGTGCTCGTGCAGCTCACCGGCACGGGGCTCGCACGGGTCGACGCGGCGTTCAGCGACCTGCTCGACGTCGAGCGCCGGCTGCTCGCGGTGCTCTCCGAGGCCGAGCACGCGACGCTCGCGACCCTGCTGCGGGACGTGGTCGCCCCGTTCGACGCCCCCTGACGCGGGCTCTCAGCCGGCCGTCTCCGCCGCCTCGAGCCACGCCTCCTCGAGCTCCTCCCGCTCGGCCGCGAGCGCCCGCAGCTCGGCGTCGAGCGCGAGGACGGCCTGGTGGTCGGTCGCCTGCGCCGCCATCTTCTCGTGCAGCTTCCCCTCGAGCTCCGTGATCTTCGCGAGCCGGCGCTCGATGCGCTGGGTCTCCTTGCGGGCGGCGCGCTGGTCGGCCGCGGACGGCGCCGCCGTGCCCCCGTCGCCCGCGCCGTCCGACGGCCCGGTGCCCGCGGGGGCGCCGGTGTCCGTGCTCAGCGCGCCCGGGGCCCCCGAGCCGCCACCGCCGGCCGTCGCCGCCCGCCGCAGCTCGAGGTACTGCTCGACGCCGCCGGGCAGGTCGCGCACCCGGCCGTCGCCGAGCAGCGCGACCTGACGGTCGCACACGCGCTCGAGCAGGTACCGGTCGTGCGAGACGACGATCAGGGTGCCGGGCCAGCCGTCGAGCAGGTCCTCGAGCGCCGCGAGCGTGTCCGTGTCCAGGTCGTTGGTCGGCTCGTCGAGCAGCAGGACGTTGGGCTCCCCGACGAGCAGGCGCAGGAGCTGCAGGCGCCGGCGCTCGCCGCCCGAGAGGTCGCGCACCGGCGTGCGTGCGCGCTCCTTGGTGAACCCGAGGCGCTCGACGAGCTGCGCGGCGGTGAGCTCCTTGCCGCCCGCGACGACGGTGCGCTTCTCGCGCTCGACGACCTCGACGACCCGCAGCTCCCGCAGCTCGTCGAGGTCCTCGACGTCCTGGGTCAGCTCGGCGACCTGGACGGTCTTGCCGCGCTTGACCCGACCGCTCGTCGGCTCGAGGCGGCCCGAGAGGAGCTTGAGCAGCGTCGTCTTGCCCGCGCCGTTGACGCCGACGACCCCGTACCGGTCCCCCGGCCCGAGCCGCCAGGTCACGTCGTCGAGCAGCGTGCGCGTCGTCGCCTGGCCGGTCGCGTCGTCGGGCGCGTCGAAGCGCAGCGTGACGTCCTCCAGGTCGAGCACGTCCTTGCCGAGCCGGCTCGTCGCCATGCGTGTCAGCTCGAGGCGGTCGCGGGGCGGCGGCTCGTCGGCGATGAGCTCGGCGGCGGCGTCGAGGCGGAACTTGGGCTTCGAGGTCCGCGCCGGGGCGCCGCGGCGCAGCCACGCGAGCTCCTTGCGCAGCAGGTTCTGGCGCTTCTCCTCGGTGACCGACGCGCTGCGCTGGCGCTCGGCGCGTGCGAGCACGTACGCCGCGTAGCCGCCGTCGTACTGCTCGACCGAGCCGTCGTTGACCTCCCACGTCCGCGTGCAGACCGCGTCGAGGAACCAGCGGTCGTGCGTGACGACCACGAGCGCCCCGGTGCCGCGCGCGTAGCGGGCCACGAGGTGCTCGGCGAGCCACGCGACGCCCTCGACGTCGAGGTGGTTGGTCGGCTCGTCGAGCGCGAGGACCTCGTGGTCGCGCACGAGCAGCGCCGCGAGCGCGACACGGCGGCGCTGGCCGCCCGAGAGGTTCGCGACGTCGTCGGTCAGGTCGAGGTCGGCCAGGAGCCCGGCGTGCACCGACCGGACGCGGGGGTCGCGTGCCCACGTGTGCTCGTCGGCGTCGCCGTGCACGATCTCGCGGACCGTCGCGCCCGGGGGCAGCTCGTCGCGCTGGTCGAGCAGCGCGACACGGACCCCGCCCGCGCGCGTCACGCGGCCGGAGTCGGCGGGCTGCAGGCCGGCGAGGACCCGCAGCAGCGTCGACTTCCCGGCGCCGTTGGGGCCGACGACGCCGACGCGCATCCCGTCGTCGACGCCGATGCTCAGGTCGTCGAGGAGCGTGCGGGTACCGAGGGTGAGCGACACGGAGTCCGCTCCGAGCAGGTGGGCCATCAGGTTCTTCCGCTGGGGGTGGGGTGCGGGTGCACGACCAGGCGAGGGTACGCGGGCGGCGACGTGGGCCGCCGTCCGGTGCCACCCCTGGGGCGGGCGACCTCAGACGACGGTCGCGTGAGCCGCAGGTCGGCTCACTCGGGCCCGGAGGTGACGACGCGCGCGCCGGGGACGGGGCCCACCGCGGTGAGCACCGAGTCGGCGACGCCCGCCGCGGTCATCGCCGCGGCGATGACGAGCGCGTGCTGGCGGCTGCGGGCCAGCGCGGCGATCGTCGGCCCGGAGCCCGAGACGACGACGCCGAGCGCACCGGCGTCCTCGGCCACCGCGAGGGGCTCGGCGAGGTTCGGGGCGAGCTCGAGCGCGGCCGGCTGGAGGTCGTTGTGCAGCGCCCGCCCGAGCGCCCGGGGGTCGCCCGCGCGCAGCGCCTGCATGAGCGCGACCTCGGTCTCGTGGCCGCCGCCGCCCATGTGCAGCTCGTCGAACGCCGCGTACACGGCCGGGGTCGAGAGGCCCTCGTCCTGCACCGCGAACGCCCAGTGGTACTCGCCGCGGCACAGCGCGGGGGTCAGCAGGTCGCCGCGGCCGGACCCGACCGCCGTGTGGCCGAGCAGCCCGAACGGCACGTCCGAGCCGAGCGACGCCGCGAGCTCGTGGAGCTCGTCGCGCGGGAGGCCCGTGCGCCAGTGCGCGTCGCACGCGATGAGCGCGGCCGCGGCGTCGGCGGAGCCGCCCGCCATGCCACCCGCGACCGGGACCCCCTTGTGCACGTGCAGGTGCACGCCCTCGTCGATCCCGGCGTGGTCGGCGAGCGCGCGAGCGGCCCGCAGCGCGAGGTTGGTCCCGTCGGTCGGCACGAGGTGAGCCTGCGGGCCGGTCACCGAGAGGGACAGCCCCTCGGCCGGAGTCGCGACGACGTCCTCGTACACCGAGACGGCCTGGAACACCGTCGCGAGCGGGTGGTAGCCGTCGGCCTCACGCCGCCCGACGCGCAGCGACAGGTTGACCTTGCCGGGTGCGCGGACCCGGACCTCACGGTCGGCGCGGATCTCCGTGGGGCTCGACGTCACGGTTCCACTGTGCCAGGTCCGCCCGGCGGCGGCGCGGAGGCGTCGGCGAGCGCGGCGTCGGCGAGCGCGGCGTCGGCGGGCGACACCTCGGCGGGCGCGGCGTCGGCGAGCGCCGCGGCGATCCGCGCGAACCCGTCCACGTCGACGCGCTCGCCGCGGGCCTGCGGGTCGACGCCGGCCGCCTCGAGCGCCGCGACGGCGGCGTCGGCCGAGCCCGCGAGACCGGCCAGCGCCGAGCGCAGCATCTTGCGCCGCTGCGCGAACGCGGTGTCGACGACAGTGAACACGTGCTCGCGCGTCGCGGACGTGCTCGGCGGCTCCCGGCGGTCGAGGCGCACGAGCGCGGAGTCGACGTTCGGCACCGGCCAGAACACGCTGCGCCCGATCGTGGAGGTGCGGCGCGCGTCGGCGTACCAGGCGACCTTCGCGGACGGGACGCCGTAGACCCGGCTGCCGGGCGGCGCGGCGAGCCGGTCGGCGACCTCGGCCTGGACCATGACGAGCACGCGCTCGAGCGTCGGGAAGCGCTCGAGGAACGTCAGCAGCACCGGCACCGAGACGTTGTACGGCAGGTTCGCGACGAGGGCCGTCGGCGGGCGCCCGGGCAGCGCCCGCACGTCGAGCGCGTCCGCCAGCACGATCGTCAGCCGCGCGGCCGCGTCGACGTCCGCGTCCGCGACGGGGCGGTCGCCCGCGTGCGGGCCGGAGACGACGAGCCCCGGGACGTGCGCCCGCGCCGTCCCGGGCAGCAGCCGCGCGAGCACCGGGTCGATCTCGACCGCGAGCACGTCGGCGCCCGCCTCGAGCAGCCCGAGGGTCAGGGACCCGAGCCCCGGGCCGATCTCGACGACGCGCTCCCCCGGCTGCACGGCCGCCTGCCGGACGATCTTGCGCACCGTCCCGCCGTCGAGCACGAAGTTCTGCCCGAGGGTCTTGGTGGGACGGATGCCCGCGCGCTCGGCGAGCTGCCGGATCTCCGCGGGCCCGAGCAGGGGTCCGGGGGTGTCGGTCATGCGCAGGAGCCTAACCGCGAACCACAGGCGCCCGGCGGGGACGACGACGCCCCGCCGCCGCTGCAGTCAGCGAGGGCGCGGCGTCGACGGTCGATCAGGCGAACAGGTTCTTCCCGCAGTGCGGCCACTGGCCGGCACCCGAGCGGTTGTAGAGCATCTTGGCGCGCGCCGTCTGCTCCTCCGCCGACGCGTCGGACGGGAGGCCGGCACCGCCGACCGCCTGCCACGTCGCGACCGAGAACTGGTACAGCCCGTGGTACTTGCCGGTCGAGGAGACGATCGACGGGTTGCCGCCGGACTCGCACTTCGCGAGCGCGGCCCAGTTCAGCGAGTCGGCGTCGCCACCCGCCGTGACCGGGGACCCGGTCGCCGGCGCGGACTCGGCAGCCGGAGCCGCAGGGGCCTTGGGCGTCGCCGCCGGGCGCGCCTTGGTGCCGACCGCGACGACCTCGTCGACCGGGGCCTGCGTGACCTGGTCCGAGACCGGCTCGCGCGCGGTCTCCACGCCGTCGACGGTGGTGACGCGCTCGACGACCGTGCGGACGCCCACGGCGCCCTCGGTCACGACGGCCTTCTGGCCGACGTAGCGCTCGGCGTCGTCCTGCGTGACCGAGGCGAACGGGAGCTCGACCGTCGTGGTCACGTCCTGCACCACGACGCGGCTCACCACGACGGCCACGCGGCCGTCGGCGCCGGGGCGGACGACGACGGTGTCGCGCTCGGTGAGCACGACGCCGAGCCGCTCGAGCGCCGTCGCGACGTCCGTGACGCCGTCGGGCACCGGGAGCGTGCGGCCGTCGACGAGCACGTCGGCCGCGCCGTCGAGGGTCAGGTCGCCGGCGAGGAACGGGCGGCCGGTGCCGTTGGAGCGCGACGCGACGAGCTGCACGTCCGTGCCGCGGCCCGCGAGCGCGTCGAGCGCCTCGTCGGCGCTGAGGGCGGTGGTCCAGACGGACTCGTCCACGCCGTCGGTGCGGACGGTCACGAGGCGCGCGTGGCGCACGACGACGTCGGAGCCGTCCTGCAGCGCCCCGTCGGGGGCGACGGTGTCGCGCGTGCCGACGGTGACGTCGTGCTCCTCGAGGAGTCCTTCGACGCTGCCGGCGAAGGTCGTGACCTCGGTCTCGACGCCGTCGACGTCGAGCGTGACGGTCTTGTGCGCCTGGGCCGTGACGGCCGTGCCGGTCGCGAGGACCAGGGCCGCGGAGAGGGCGGCGACGAGGCGGAGGCGGGCGCGGCCCGAGTCGGCGGACCCGGTGAGGCGCGAGCGCAGGGAGGGGGTGTCGGTGAGCTGGGGCTCGGCGGCTGTCTCGGCGGTGTCGCCGGCGGGGGTCAGGGAGGGGAAGCGCACACGGTTCCAGACGTCGGTGGTCCCGGGCACGGGGAGCGGACGCACCGCACGCGGCGCACGGCGGTGCCCCGTCGCCCGAGGGCCGGTGGCTCTGCGCGTCCTGGAGGGAGGACGTGCCCGTCGTTCCCGGATCCCCGATCCGGCCGTCAACGGCTCACGCGGAGGCGCGTGGGCCCGTCGCCCGCGGTCCTGGCCGGGTGCCCACGAGGGACGTCCGGCCGGTGCAGCGACACGCGACCGTAACCGACCCGTGATGTGGCGCCCAACCCTCTGTGCGCGAGATCACCCCGCGGGGCAGGCCGATACCGGCACAGAGACGGACATACTGGACGGCTGCGCACACGTCGCCGGCGCCGCACCGGTGTGCGGCGCGACCCGTTCGTCGGACGCCGCGGCTGCCGCCCGCGCGGACCGGCGTCTGCTCGGCCGGCCCACCGCCGACCGGTCAGGAGCGGGCCCGCCGGACGGGCGCCGGCCCGTGCCTCGGGACCGGCCGGTGGCTCAGTACCAGCCCTTGGCCTGCGAGTGCGCCCACGCCCCGCACGGGTCGCCGTACCGGCCCTCGATGTAGTTCAGGCCCCACGTGATCTGGGTCGCCGGGTTGGTGCGCCAGTCGTCCGCGACGGTCGCCATCTTGCTGCCCGGCAGCGACTGCGGGATGCCGTACGCGCCGGAGGACTTGTTCTCGGCGTTCACCCGCCAGCCGCTCTCCTTCTTCCAGAGGGCGAGCAGGCACGCGAACTGGTCGTCGCCGTACCCGCGGGCGGCCGCCATCTCCTTGCCCAGCGCCTGCGCCGTACCCGGCTCGACCGCGACGGTCGACGGGTCCGGCAGCTCGGCGGTGCCGACCCGTACGACCTGGTCGACGGGGGCGACCGTGACGGCCGACGCGAGCACGGTCCGCTCGACGACGGCGCCGCCCACGAGCGACGTCGCGTACGTCGTCTGCCGCTGACCGGCCCGGCCCTTGGTCTCGACGACCTTCTGGCCCTTGACGAGCTCGGGGTCCTCGACCTCGAGGGTCTGGAACGGCACGACCTCGGTGACGGTCTGGTCGCCCTGGCTCGCGCGCGTGACGAGCACGACGAGGCCGTCGACCGCCGTCGCGTCGAGCGGGACGGACACGTGGTCGCCCTCCTCGAGCACGAGGCCGATCTCCCGGAGCGCCTCGCGGACCGTCGGGGCGCTGCTCACGCCGTCGATGACCTGCCCGTCGACCACGAGGTGGAGCGTCTTCTCGGTCGAGACGCGCAGCACGTCGCGCCCGAGCGACGCCGACCGCGAGGCCGACAGCAGCGTGTCGCCGCCGCGCAGGCCGAGGCCCTCGACAGCCTCCCCCACCGTGAGCGCCGTGGTCCACACGGTCTTCTGCGCGCCGTCGATCTCGACCTCGAGCTCGCGTCCGTGGCGCACGACGACCTGGGCCCCGCTCGTGATGTGCTCGTCGAGCGCGGGTGCGACGAGGTCCCCCTCGCCCACCTCGATCTCGGCGCCCGCGAGCACGTCGGCGACGGTGCGGCCGAACGCGGTGACCTCGACCGGCGTGCCGTCCACGTCCACCGTGACGGACTTGTGCAGCACCGCGAACGCGCTCGTGCCGCCGGCGACCAGCGCGAGCACGACGCCCTGAGCGGCGAGGCGGACCGGGCGCGAGACCCTGCGGGCCGCCGGAGCCGAGGCCGGGCGCTCCGGGCCGCCGCCCGTGCGCCGGGGAGGCCCGGGGACCGCCGTGCGCGTCTGCGCCCGCTCGAGCGCCGCACGCTCGCGCCGCGTCGTCGGCATCGCGTCGGGCTCGGGCACGGGCGTCCTCTCGGTCCTCGGTGGGTGCTGCGCCGGCGGTGCTTGCGGGGACCGCGGCGCCCCGAAGGGCACCGTCCCGCGCGCGGCTGTCCGACCGTAACCGATCCGTGACCGCGGCGGGTAGCGGAACCCGGACGCTTGTCCGGGTTCGCCGGGACGTCTCACCCCGTGGCCGGTCTCAGGCGGGGCCGTACACCGCCTCGGACGTCGCGCTCAGCGTGCGGCACAGCACGTCGAGCCCGACGCCGCGCTCGGCGGCGACCCGGCGGACGGTGAGGCCGAGGAGGTACGGCGCGTTCGGCCGCCCGCGCAGCGGGTGCGCCGTCAGGTACGGCGCGTCGGTCTCGACGAGCACCCGGTCGAGCGGGACCGCCCGCAGCGCCGCCCGCAGCTCGTCGTTCGCGCCGAACGTCACCGGGCCGGCGAACGAGAGGTACCAGCCGCGGTCCGCGCACAGCCGCGCCATCTCGGCGTCGCCCGAGAAGCAGTGGAAGACGGTGCGCTCCGGCGCACCGTCGCGCTCCAGGACCTCGAGCACCTCGGCGTGCGCGTCGCGGTCGTGGATCTGCAGCGCGAGACCGAGCTCCTTGGCCAGCGCGACGTGCGCGCGGAAGGCGGCGACCTGCACCTCGCGACCCCGCGGGCCGGCGCGGAAGTGGTCCAGCCCCGTCTCGCCGACCGCCCGCACGCGCGGGTTGGTGCGGGCGACCTCGGCGACGCGGGCGATCGCCGCGTCGAGGTCGAGGTCGTGGCGGGGGTCGAGCGCGGGGTCGAGGCCGTCGGGCGCGACCTCGAGGACCCGGGCGTGCAGCACGGCCTCGTTGGGGTGGATCGCGACGGCGCCAAGCAGCCGGACACCCGCGAGGCCGTCGGGGTGCGCCCGCAGCAGCGCGTCGGTCCACCCGATCGCGTCGACGTCGCAGCCGACCTGGACGAGGGCCGTGACGCCGGCTGCCGCCGCCCGGCCGAGGTGGTCCTCGAGGGTGCGGCGCCCGCCGTCCGCGCCCGCGTCGTGGGGCACGTCGAACGCCAGCACGCTCTCGAGGTGCGTGTGGTTGTCCCAGACCGGGGACGGCAGCGGCTCGGGGTCGGCCGGCCAGCCGCGCTCGCGGCTGCGCGACCGGCTCACTGCTCGGCCGGCTCCTCGATCCGCGGGAACAGCGACGCGCCCTTGGTCACCGTGGTGCCGGCCGGGAGCACGCCGAAGCGGCCCGCGTCCGCGACCGGCTGCGCGCCGAGCGCCCCGAGCGCCTGCTCGGCGCCGAGCGCCGCCCACAGCGACTGCGCGGCGCGCGGGGTCACCGGGTGCAGCAGCACCGCGAGCGAGCGCAGGGCCTCCGCGGCGGTCACGAGGATCGTCGCGAGCCGTCCGCCGGCGACACCGAGCCCGCCCTCGCCGACCTCGCCGGGCGCCTTGGCGACCTTCCACGGCTCCTGCTCGGTCAGGTACAGGTTGGTCGCGTCGACGAGCGTCCACACCGCGCCGATGGCCTCGTGCAGCGCGAGCCGGTCGATCGCCGCCTCCGCATCGGCGACCGCGCGCGCGGCGACCTCGGCGAGCGCCTCCTCGGCGGGCGTGAGCGGGCCGGCCGCGGGCAGCGAGCCGCCGAAGTTCTTCGCGATCATCGCCGTGACGCGGGACGCGAGGTTGCCGAAGCCGTTCGCGAGCTCGGAGGTGTACCGAGCGTGCAGGTCCTCCCACGAGAACGAGCCGTCCTGCCCGAACGCGATCGCGCGCAGGAAGTAGTAGCGGAACGCGTCGGACCCGAACGTGTCGATGATCTGGCTCGGCGCGATGCCCGTGAGCTTGGACTTGCTCATCTTCTCGCCGCCGACGAGGAGCCAGCCGTGCGCGAAGACCTGCCCGGGCAGCGGGAGCCCCGCGGCCATGAGCATCGCGGGCCAGATGACGGCGTGGAACCGCAGGATGTCCTTGCCGACGAGGTGCACGTCGGCGGGCCAGACCCGCTCGAACCGCGCCTTCTCCTCCGGGTCGTCCGACCCGAGCCCGACGGCGGTCGCGTAGTTGAGCAGCGCGTCGAACCACACGTAGAGCACGTGGCTCGTGTCCCACGGGATCGGGATGCCCCAGTCGAAGGTGTTCCGCGAGATCGACAGGTCCTGCAGGCCCTGCCGCACGAACGCCAGCACCTCGTTGCGCGCGCTCGCGGGCTGCACGAACGTCGGGTTGGCCTCGTAGAACTCCAGCAGGCGCTCGGTGTACGCGCTCATGCGGAAGAAGTAGTTCTGCTCGGAGAGCATCTCGACGGGCCTGCCGTGGATCGGGCAGACCTTCTGGCCCTCGTACTCGCCGGTGCCGTCGAGCAGCTCGCCGGGGAGCTTGTACTCCTCGCAGCCCACGCAGTACGGGCCCTCGTAGGAGCCCGCGTAGATCTCGCCCTTGTCGTGCAGGTCCTGGATGAACGACTGCACGCGCGTGGTGTGGCGCTCCTGCGTCGTGCGGATGAAGTCGTCGTTGACGACGTCGAGCGTCTGCAGGACGGGCTGCCACTGGCTCTCGACGAGCCGGTCGGCCCACTCCTGCGGGCTCACGCCGTTCGCCTCGGCGGTGCGCATGACCTTCTGCCCGTGCTCGTCGGTCCCCGTGAGGAACCAGACCTGCTCCTGGCGCTGGCGGTGCCAGCGGGTGAGGACGTCGGCCGCGACCGTCGTGTACGCGTGCCCGATGTGGGGGGCGTCGTTGACGTAGTAGATCGGCGTGGTCAGGTAGAAGGACGAGCGGGACTCGGGCATGGCGACATCGTAGGCGGGGGCCGTGCGGCGGGTCGTCGTGATTCACGCCGGCGCGTGCCCCGGCTCGTCCGGCGTCGGTGCCCCCTCAGCGGCACGCCGACGCCCCGCCGCACGACCGGGAGGGTCGGCGCCGGGGCGTCGGTCGTCGAGCGCCGTCAGGTCGCCGTGCACCGCAGGGTCGGCGTGCCGGGCGACGCGCCGCTGACCTGGAAGCCGAACGTCGTCGAGGCGTTCGGTGCGAGCGAGCCGTTGTACGACTCGTTGCGGACCGTCTCGTTCGACCCGCTCTGCGTGAGCCGGCCGTTCCACAGGCTGCTGATCGTCTGGCCGTTCGGGTACGTCCACGTGACGGTCCAGCCGGAGATGGCCGACGACCCCGAGCTGCGCACCGTGACCGAGCCCTGCGAGCCGCCCTGCCACGAGTTGACCGTCGAGTACGTCGCCGTGCAGGCGCCCGCGCCCGTCGGCGGCGGGGTCGTCGGGGGCGGGGTCGTGGGCGGGGGCGTCGTCGGCGGCGGGGTGCTGCCACCCGTCGTCACCGAGAAGTTGTTCACGGCGAGCCCCGTCCCGCCGATCCACGGCTCGAAGCCGGCCTGGATGCTCGTCAGCCACCACGCGCTCGACCCCAGCCCGCGGCTGACCACGTCGTCCCAGAAGGTCTTGACGTTGAAGCTCAGGCTGGTCGTGGGCGTCGTCCGCACGTAGGAGATGACGTTCCAGCCGATGTTGCCGGACCACACCTCCCACGTCGCACCGTTGAGGTTCGCGGTGCCGACGCGCGAGCCGATCGGCTGGATCGAGCCCTGGCGGTTGAGCCAGATCATCAGCTCGGCACCGTTGTTCTGGCCGGTCGTCGACGTCGGCCGGCTCTGGTGGAACCAGATGTCGTACGCGGCGTTGTACGTGCCGCTGCTCGGGTAGCTCATGCTCACGCTGGTCGAGATGCCCGCGAACGCGGGGTCGCTCGCCTGGAGCCCGTTGGTCAGGATGTTGCCGCTCGTCGAGCAGACGCCGTAGTGGCAGCCGTAGTAGACGGTCGGGTACGACTTCGGGCTGCCGTTCGTGGGGTTGCTCCCGTCGGCCTGGGTGACCCGGAAGCCGGTCGCGGTCGTGTCGATGCACTGCGTCGCGCTGCTGCCCCAGCGGTTGTTGCCGACGATGTAGCGGCCGTTCTGGATCGGCGCGCTGCCGTACTGCTCGCAGATCACGGCGGCGGTCGCGGGTGCGGCCGCGACGAGCGCGGACACGCCGAGCCCGAGGCTCAGCGGGCCCGTCAGGAAGGTCGTGCGTAGGGATCTCATGTCGCTCCTTGGTCCGTGCGCGGACGGCGAGGAAGGTGCGTGGCACCGCGGGGGTGCGGGCCGGCGGGCGGTCGACGGCGCGGCGCTGCGCCGGGGTGCCCTCGGCCATGCAAGCACCGCGCCGCCGCGGGCGCGCGACGCGAATCGATTCAGCATCGAGCAGCACCCGGACCGCCGAGACGTCCGCGTACGGGCGTCGCGGCTCCCCGCTCCTCTCGCGCGCCCGCCGGCCTGCCCGCCGCAGCGCACGAGGCCCGACTCGTCAGGAGCCCGCGCGTTGACGGGGACGGGGACGAGCGGGATCGTCGGGCCATGCACTTCGTCCCGGACGACAGCGTCGTGCCCGCACTCCCGGCGTGGGCGGCCGGCCCGCCGGAGAACGAGGTGCCCGCCCCCGTCGCCGTGCACGCGGTGCTCGCGCGGACCGAGGACGTCGCGGTGGCGCTCGTCGGCGGGCACGTGTACTCCACGGGCGTCGAGCTCGACCTCGCGGTGCGCCGCCGCCGCGACGACCCTGCGGCGCTCGACCTCTTCTCCCTCGTGGAGGGTCACGGCCACCGGCACCGCGCGAACGCCGCGCCCGGCCGGCTGCTGCTCGGCGTCGAGCTCGCGGACGGGAGCGTCGCGACGAACGCGGGACCGGAGCCCGACCGCGACGACGCTCCACGCCTCGGTGACCGTGGCGGTCGCGGCGGCGGCCGGAGCGTGGACAAGAAGCTGTGGCTGACGCCGGTGCCGCCCGACGGCGACGTCGTCGTGGTGTGCGCGTGCGAGGCGCTCGGCGTCCCCGAGACCCGGACCGTCATCCCGGCTGCGGTTCTCGCGGGAGCGCGGGACCGCGTCGTGACGCTCTGGCCGTCCGAGCCGCGCGTCGAGCACACCGAGCCGCCGCACGTGCCGCTCAGCCTGCCTGCGGGCGGGTGGTTCGAGCGCGTGCTCGGGCCGCAGGAGCGCCCGGGCGACCCCGGGTCCCGTGGCTAGGCGGGGCTAGGCGGGGCTAGGCGACAGAGCCCGGCGCCGCCCGCGGGAACGTGACGCCCGTGAGCTCCTCGGAGACGTCCCACAGCCGCCGCGCGAGCACGCGGTCCCGCGCCTTCGCGGACCGGCCGACGAGCGTCGGCGCCCCGCGCCCTTCGAGGAGGCCGCCGGGCCCGGCGTAGGAGTCGCCCGGCACGTCGGCGACGGCGGCGAGGAGCGTCGGCAGGGCACCCTGCTCCTCGCTCTGCGACATCAGCCGGCTCAGGGCGCGCTCGACGGCGTGCCGCGCACGGCTCCGCCCCGCGGACCGCAGCAGGTTCGTCGCCGCGAGGCCCGGGTGCGCCGCGGTCGCGATCACCGGGGAGCCGGCCTCGTCGAGGCGGCGCTGGAGCTCGGTGGTGAACAGCAGGTTGGCCAGCTTGGACTGCGCGTACGCGACCATCGGCCGGTACGGCTTGCGCTCCCACTGGAGGTCGGTGAAGTCGATCGACCCCATCCGGTGACCGTTGGAGGAGACGGTGACGACGCGCCCCCGGATGCGCGGCAGGAGCAGGTTGGTGAGCGCGAAGTGCCCCAGGTGGTTGGTGCCGAGCTGCAGCTCGAAGCCGTCGGCGGTCCGGGTGAGCGGCGGGATCATGACGCCCGCGTTGTTCACCAGCACGTCGACGTCCCCCGTGAGCTCGGCTGCGAACGCGCGCACCGAGGCGAGGTCCGCGAGGTCGAGCCGGCGCACCTCGACGTCACCGGTCATCTCCGTCGCCGCGCGGCGCCCCTTGTCGAGGTCGCGCACGGCGAGGACGACGTGGGCGCCGCGCTCGGCGAGCACCTGCGCCGTCACCCGGCCGATGCCGCTGTTGGCGCCCGTGACGACGACGGTGCGCCCGGCCATGGCGGGGACGTCCGCCGCGGAGAATGTTGTCATGTGCAACATAGTAGGCAGCGACCACAATGTCGTCAACGACAACATGGGCGGTAGGCTCGGTGCGTGCCCGAGACGACCGACGAGCGCCGCTACCACCACGGCAACCTGCGCACCGCCCTGCTCGACGCGGCCGAGCAGCGCCTCCGCGAGACGAGCCCCGACCAGGTGACGCTGCGCGACCTGGCCCGCGAGATCGGCGTCAGCCACGGCGCGCCGCGCCGACACTTCGCGAACCGGCAGGCGCTGCTCGACGCGCTCGCGGAGGCCGGGTTCGCCCGGCTCGACACCGCGCTGCGTGGCGCCGTAGCGGACGCCGGCGCCGACTTCCCCCGACGCCTGCGCGCCGCCATGACCGCCTACGTGCGCTTCGCGACCGAGAACGCCGCGCTGCTCGAGCTCATGTACACGAGCAAGCACCGGGCCGGCGCCGAGCGGATCGTCGAGGCCGCCACGGCCCCGTTCACGCTCATGCACGGGCTGGTCGTCGAGGGCCAGGAGCTCGGCGCACTGCCCGCGGGCGACCCCGAGCAGACCGGCCTCGTCGTGTTCGCGACGCTCCAGGGCATCGCGTCGATGATCAACGGCAGCCTGGTGCGGCCCGAGCTGCTCGACGGGCTCGTGGAGACGGCCGTCGAGCAGCTGCTGGGCGGCGCCCGCCCGGGCCAGGCGGCCGGGCGCAGCGCTCCGAGCTAGGCGGCCGGCGCCACCGTCACGCGCAGGACGCGGTCGTCGCCGTCGCGCACCCGCCCGCGGCCGTCGGTGTTGCCGGTGACGACCCACAGCGAGCCGTCCGGGGCGACCTCGACCGCCCGCAGGCGCCCGTGCTCGCCGTCGAGCAGCGCCTGCGGCTCCCCCACGCCGTCGGCCCGCAGCGGCACGCGCCACAGCCGCTCGCCGCGCAGGCCCGCGAGGTAGACGCCTTCGTCGGTCACGGCGAGCCCGCTCGGCGACGCGTCCGACGTCGCCCACGTCGCGACCGGCGCGACGAAGCCCTCGTCCTCGCCCCCGGCGCCCTCGACGACGGGCCAGCCGTAGCTGCTGCCGGGCGTCAGCACGTTGAGCTCGTCCCACGTCTCCTGACCGAACTCCGAGGCGAACATCCGGCCGTCCGCCGCCCAGCCGATGCCCTGCACGTTGCGGTGCCCGAGCGTCCACACCGGGGAGCCCGGGAACGGGTTGCCCGGGGCCGGCTCGCCGACGGCGGTGACCCGCAGCACCTTGCCGCCGAGGCTCTCGCGGTCCTGCGCGAGCGACGTGTCGTACGTGTCGCCGGTCGTGACGTAGAGGAACCCGTCGGGGCCGACCTCGAGACGCCCGCCGTTGTGGTTCTGGCCCTTGGGGATGCCCGTGAGGACCTCGGTGACCTCGCCGAGCGTCGTGCCGTCGAGCTCCGCGGTCAGCACCCGGTTGTCGCGCTCGGACGTGAGGTACACGGCGACGGTCGTCGCGCCCCTGCCCGCGCCCGCGCCGTCCGACGCACCCTCGGCGGGCAGGACCGCGACGCCGAGCAGCCCGCCCTCGCCCTGCGCGTCGGTCGCCGCCGCGACGGCCTCGGCACCCGGCCCGACGACGTGCGTCACGTCGCCCGCCGGGTCGACGACGACGAGCCGTCCCGCGTCGCGCAGCGTCACGAGCGCGCGGCCGTCGGGCAGGAAGTCCAGGCCCCACGGGACGTCGAGCCCGGTCGCGACCTCCTCGACCGCGGTCACGTCGACCGTGGGGACCTCCGCGAGGGGGGCGCCCGTGCCGGTCGTCGCGGGCGTGGGGGCCGTGGACGACCCCGGGCTCAGTCCCGGCGTCGCCGCCCCGCCGCCCGCGTCGGACGTCGTGCACCCGGCGAGCAGCAGCGCACCCACCGCGAGCGCCGACGCACCGCGCCGCGCCACCGCCGGGACCGCCCGAGCGCCCTGCCGCCTCTGCTCACCCATGCCGACAGCCTCGCGGTCCGGGCCGCCCCGCGCCTCCCGACGCCCGGCTCGGCGCCGCGTCACCGCAGCCGCATCACCGCAGCCGCGTCAGCCCAGCCGCGTCAGCCCGCGCCGCAGCCCGCGCACGGCCTGCGCGATCCGCTGCTCGTTCTCGATGAGCGCGAACCGCACGTGTCGGTCGCCCCCGGGCCCGAACCCGACGCCCGGCGACACCGCGACGTCGCACTCCCGCACCAGGTGCTGCGCGAACTCGATCGAGCCCATGTCGGCGTACTGCTCGGGGATCCGCGCCCAGGCGAACATCGTGCCGCGCGGCTTGAGGATGTCCCACCCGATGCGCGTGAGGCCGTCGTAGAGCGCGTTGCGCCGCGACTCGTAGACCGTGTTGAGCTCGATCGGGTAGTCCGCGGCCTCGTTGAGCGTCACGGTCGCGGCGATCTGGATCGGCTGGAACGTGCCGTAGTCGAGGTAGCTCTTGAGCTTGGCGAGCGCGCCCACGACGTCCGGGCGCCCGACGAGGAACGCGACGCGCCAGCCGGCCATCGAGAACGACTTCGTCATCGAGTACAGCTCGACCGCGACCTCCTTGGCGCCCTCGCACTGCAGGATCGACGGCGGCGTCCACCCGTCGAAGCACATGTCGGCGTACGCGAGGTCGTGCACGAGCACCACGTCGCGCTCGCGCGCCCAGTTGACGAGCCGCTGCAGGTCGGGCAGGTCCACGGTCGTCGTCGTGGGGTTGTGCGGGAACGAGAGCACGACGACGCGCGGCTTGGGCCAGCCGAGCTCCCACGCCTCCATCACGCGGTCGATGTACCCGGCACCGTCGTCGCCGTCGCCGATGGGGACCTGCCGCGCGTCGGCCCCCGCGAAGTACGGGCCCCAGATGTGGATCGGGTAGCTCGGCGTCGGCACGATCGCGGCGTCGCCCGGCTGCAGCAGCACCCACATGAGGTGGCTGAACCCCTCCTTGGCACCGATCGTCGAGATGATCTCGGTCTCCGGGTCCAGGCTCACGCCGAAGCGCCGCTGGTAGAGGTCGGCGACCGCCTGGCGCAGCTTGGGGATGCCGCGCGACGAGGAGTACCGGTGGTTGCGCGTGTTCTGGGCCGCCTCCGCGAGCTTGTCGACGGCGACCTGCGGGCTCGGCAGGTCGGGGTTGCCGAAGCCGAGGTCGATCACGTCGTGGCCGGCGCGGCGGGCCTCGAGCTTGAGCGAGTCGATGATCGTGAACACGTAGGGCGGCAGGCCCGGGATGCGACGGAACTCCATGGACCGACGCTAGTGCCCACGTGCGGGGACGCACCCGGTCCGCCACGCTGCGAGACTCGGGGCGCAGGGCCGCCCGCACGACTGGAGGAGCACCGTGACGCAGCAGGACCCGCAGGCACCGCCGACGCGGATCAGCGCCCCCGCCGGGCCGCGCGCCGAGACCGCCACCGCTCCCGGAGCCGCGCCCCGGGTCGCAGACCCCGGCGCCGGACCCGTGCGCGCACTCCTCGTGGTCGACGTCCAGCCGACGTTCTGCGAGGGCGGGTCGCTCCCGGTCGAGGGCGGCAACGCCGTCGCCGCGGCGATCGCGCGCTACGTCGAGGTGCACCGCGACCGCTACCCGCTGGTCGTCACGACCCAGGACTGGCACGTCGACCCGGGCGCGCACTTCAGCGACACCCCCGACTTCGTCGACACCTGGCCGCCGCACGGCGTGGCGGGCACGGCCGAGGCCGCGATCCACCCCGCGCTCGCCGCGATGCTCCCCGACCTGAGCGTCCGGAAGGGCGCGTACGCCGCCGCCTACTCGGGCTTCGAGGGCGTCGACGCCGACGGGCGCCCGCTCGCGGACCTGCTCCGCGAGGGCGGGGTGACCGACGTCGACGTCGTCGGGATCGCCGAGTCGCACTGCGTGCGCGCGACGGCGCTCGACGCGCACGCCCTCGGGCTGCGGACGCGCGTGCTGACCGACCTGACCGTGCCGGTGACCCCGGAGCTCGGCGAGCGGGCGCGCGCGGAGCTGGCCGCGACCGGCGTCGAGCTCGTCGCGTCGTACGACGCGTGAACGCGCCCCGACCGGTGCCCGGCGCCGACGCCGACGTCCCTGCGGAGGCCCGTGCGCTCTACCCTGCCGTCCCGGGCGCGACACCCGTCGACGGCCGCGGCCCGCACTGGACCGCGGGCGACGTCGTGTTCTGGCGCGAGTCCCCCCATCGCGGCCACCCCGTCCGGGTCGTGCGGGACGACGAACGCGGACTCGTCGCGTGGCTGCCGCGCGGCTCCGAGTCCGTCGTCGCCCGGCTGCCCGACGGCCGGGACGTGCGCGCGGTGCGGCCCTCGGAGCGCGACCCGTGCACCGAGGTCCCCACCCGGAGGCGGTGGCAGGGTGCGGGTCAGGTGCGGGTGGCGCCGACGGGCGCCCCCTGGTCGCTCTGGTTCTTCACGGGCGACGACGGCGGGTGGACCGGTGTCTACGTCAACGTGGAGCTGCCGCACCGGCGCGGCGCGCGGACCACCGTGACCCACGACCTGGTGCTCGACCTCCTGGTCCACCCGGACGGGTCGTGGCAGTACAAGGACGAGGACGAGCTGGCCGACCTGGAGGGCGCGGGGACGATCTCGCCGGCGTTCGCGTCCTGGGTGCGTGCGCAGGGCGCCGCTGCCGCGGAGCTCGTCGAGCGCCGGGGCTGGCCGCTCGACGAGGGGTGGGAGTCGTGGCGCCCACCGACCGGGTGGGACGAGCCCTTGCCGCTGCCCGACGACGTCCGGTACGCGGCGGACGAGCTCGGCTGACCCCGCCCGGGGGCGGCTCAGCCCCCGAGCGGCCCCATCGCGTGCAGCTGCGCGTACGCACCGCCGCGCGCGACGAGCTCGTGGTGCGCGCCGATCTCCACGAGCCGCCCGTCGCGCATCACCGCGATGCGGTCGGCACCTTGGATCGTGGTGAGCCGGTGCGCGACGACGAACGTCGTCCGGCCCTTCATCAGACGCGCGAGGGCCTCCTGGACCAGGCGCTCCGACGCGGTGTCGAGCGCCGACGTCGCCTCGTCGAGCACGAGGACCCGCGGGTCCCGCACGAGCGCGCGGGCGATCGCGAGCCGCTGGCGCTGACCGCCCGAGAGGCGTGCGCCGCGCTCGCCGATCACGGCGTCGAGCCCGCCCATCGCCTCGACGAACTCGAGCGCGTTGGCGTCCCGGAGCGCGGCGCGGACCGCGTCGTCGGACAGGTCCGGGCTGCCGTAGGTGACGTTGGCGCGCACGCTGCCCTCGAACAGCAGCGACTCCTGCGGCACGACGGCGAGGAACCGGCGGTAGGTGCGCAGGTCGAGCTCGGCCATGTCCCGGCCGTCGAGCAGGATGCGGCCCTGCGTCGGCGCGAGGAAACCGATGACCATGTTGAGCACGGTCGACTTGCCCGAGCCCGACGGCCCGACGAGCGCGACCGTCTCCCCCGCCGCGACGTCGAGCGTCAGCCCGTCGACCGCGTGCTCGTCCGGCGCGTCGTCGTACGCGAACCGCACGTCCTCGAAGCGCACCGCGCCCGCGACGTCGGTCACCTCGGCCTTGCCCGCGTTGCGCTCGAGGTCGGGCTCGGTCAGGACCTCGCCCATCGACCGGACCGACTCCAGCCCCTTGGTCACGACGGGGGCGAGGCTGAGCAGCGCGGTCACCGAGCCGGTGAGCGCCATGAAGTAGCTCGACAGCATCACGACGTCGCCCGGGCTCACGTCGAAGACCCCGGTCCACGCGACCCACGCGGCGCCGACCAGGCACGCGACGCTGAGCAGCTGGAACGTGATCCACGCGAGCGCGCCGAACTTGCCGTTGACGACGTCGAGCCGGATCCCGGCCTCCCGGACGCCGACGAGCGAGCGGTCCATCCGGTCGAGCTCGTCGTTCTCGAGCGCGTGCGCCCGCGTGATCGGGATGAGGTGCGTCATCTCGCTGACGCGCGCCGACATCTGCTCGACCTGCGCGCGGAACGCGGCGTTGCGCGCGGTCATGCGCCGGCGCATCGCGACGACGAGCAGGGCCGACGCGGGCACCGCGACCGCGAACACGGGCAGGAACTCGGGGACGCGCACCGCGGTGATGACGATCGCGCCCGCGAGGGTCGTGACCGCCGCCATGCCGGAGTCGAACGTCTGCCGGGTGCTCTCGACGACGTTCTCGACGTCGCGCACGATCTTCGCCTGCAGCACGCCCGCGCTGATCCGGCGGTGGTAGCCGATCGAGAGCTCCTGCAGGCGGCGGCACAGCGCCATGCGCAGGTTCGTCTCGACGGTGCGGACCGAGAGGGACAGCTGGCGGATGAACAGCACGCTCAGCGGGTAGTTCTGGCCGATGAACAGCGCCATGAGCGCGGCGGCCCACCACAGGTCCCGCAGCGGGCGGTGGTCGACGACGATGTCGATGACCTCGGCGGTGAGCACCGGCATGATCCACACCGGCGAGTGCTTGAACGCGAACGCCACCGCGGCGACGAGGAGCCGCCACCGCTGGCCGGCGAACAGGTACGCGAGCGTGCGCAGGGGTCGGCCGCCCTGGTAGCGGTCCTCGAGCAGCTCGGCTGTCACCGCGTCATCGTAACGATTCGACCGCGATCGCACCGGGTGATCCCGCGGACCGTGGCGAGCGGGTGCGGGACGAGTGCCCGGCCTGCGCCCCCGCCCCGCGTCAGCGTGAGCGCGCCGCGAGCGCCGCCGCGTACAGGTCCCGCTTCGCCACCTGGCCCGCGACCGCGACGTCGGCGACGGCGTCCTTGAGCCGCTCGCCGCCGTCGGCCCGCGCGAGCACCTCGACGACGAGGTCCGCCATCGACGTCGCCGCCGGGCCCGCGACCCCCGCGACGACGACCGCGATCTCGCCGCGCACCTCGCCGTCGGCCGCCCACGCCGCCAGCTCGGCGACCGGCCCGCGGCGGACCTCCTCGTACGTCTTCGTGAGCTCGCGGCACACCGCCGCGGCCCGGTCGCCGCCGAACGCCTCGACCATCGCCGCGAGCGTCTCGGCGAGCCGGTGCGGCGCCTCGAAGAACACCATCGTGCGCCGCTCGGTCGCGAGGGCGGCGAGAGCCCGTGCCCGCTCCCCGGCCTTGCGCGGCGGGAACCCCTCGAAGCAGAAGCGGTCGGTCGGCAGCCCGGAGAGCGCCAGCGCGGTCAGCACCGCGCTCGGACCCGGCGCCGCGGTCACCGGCAGCCCCGCCTCGACGGCCGCGGCGACCACGCGGAACCCCGGGTCGGAGACCGACGGCATCCCCGCGTCGGTCACCACGACGACCGTCCCGCCCTGCGCGACGACGTCGAGCAGCTCGCGCGCGCGGGCCGCCTCGTTGTGCTCCTGGTAGCTCACGACCCGCCCGCCGACCGTGACGCCCATGCGCGCCGCGAGCGCCCGCAGCCGGCGGGTGTCCTCGGCCGCGACGACGTCCGACTCCTCGAGCAGCCGGCGCAGGCGCGGCGAGGCGTCCTCGACGTCGCCGATCGGGGTCGCCGCGAGGACGAGCCGGCCGGTCGGGGTGCCTGGTGTGCTCACGCCGCAAGCCTGCCACCCGCCGCGGCGGGGGCAGGCCACCGCGCCGGGCTGACCGCGACGACGCGGACGGCGCTCGTGCAGCGGCGGGCGGCCGCACGTCCGGGCTCCGCCGCTCGGCCGTCCGGGCACGCTCCGGCGGGCGTCGTCGGGCGACCACGGACCGGAACGACCGGGATCGGGAGGGGGCGCACGCGGGAGCGCTCCCCCTACGATGACCGGGTGCCGCGCACCTTCGACGACGACGCCGCGCCCACGGGCGCCTCGACGTCCACCGACCCGGCAGGTCCCCGCGCGCCCGGGGAGCAGCCCCCGGACCACCGCGGGGCAGGCACGGCCGACGGAGCGCCTGCCCCCGCGGAGCGCAGCGACGGGCCCGACGACGGCCGCCCGTTCCACGCCGTGATGACCGCGAAGGTCCGCGCCGACGGCGACGCGGAGGCGGACGAGGCCGAGCGGGACAACTTGGCCGACGGGACCGACCCGGCCGACGCCGGGCCCATCGTCCCGACCGAGACCCGCCTCCTGCGCCGCCTGCTCGGCACCGCGACCCTCGAGCTCGACGCCACCCCGCGCGCGCGCCTGCTGGGCTGGCTGTGGCCGCTCGCGGTGACCGCGCTCGCCGCGTTCCTGCGCCTGTGGGACCTCGGGCGCCCGCGCGAGCTCGTGTTCGACGAGACGTACTACGTCAAGCAGGCGTACTCGATGCTCGAGCGCGGCTACGAGGCGCAGTGGCTCGGCGACGACGCCAACCAGCGCTTCGCCGCGGGCGACCCCGGCGCGCTCCAGGTCGCCGCGGAGTACGTCGTGCACCCGCAGGTCGGCAAGTGGATGCTCGCGCTCGGGCTGCAGCTCGGGGGCGGCGTCGAGAACCCGGCGGCGTGGCGCCTCGGCGCGGCGATCGCCGGGATCCTCAGCGTGCTCATGGTCGCGCGGATCGGGCGGCGGCTGCTCGCGTCGACCGCGCTCGGCACGCTCGCGGGGCTGCTGCTCGCGGTCGACGGCATGGCGATCGTGCACTCGCGGATCGGCCTGCTCGACGGGTTCGTCATGTTCTTCGCGCTCGCGGCGTTCGGCGCGCTGCTGATCGACCGCGAGCAGGCCCGGCGCCGGCTCGCGGCGCGGACCGCGGCGGTCCTCGACTCGGGCGCCGCGCTGGGCTGGGGCCCGTGGACGGGCGTGCGGTGGTGGCGGCTCGCCGCGGCCGTGCTGCTCGGGCTGTGCGCGGGGACCAAGTGGTCGGGCGTGTACTTCCTCGCGGTGTTCGGGCTGATGAGCGTCCTGTGGGACGCGACGGCCCGGCGCGCCGTGGGGGTCCGCGCGTGGCCACTCGCGGCGTTCGTCAAGGACGCCGTGCCGGCCGGGATCGCGATGGTGGCGATCGCGGTCCTCACCTACGTCGGCACGTGGTGGTCGTGGTTCCGCTCCCCCGACGCCTACGGGCGGCTGTGGGCGGAGCAGAACCCCGGGCAGGGCGTGCAGTGGCTGCCCGAGGGGCTGCGCTCGCTGTGGAAGTACCACACCGACATGTGGGCGTTCCACACGTCGCTCAGCGCCGAGCACTCCTACGCGGCGCACCCGCTCGGCTGGATCGTGCAGTGGCGCCCGACGTCGTACTTCTACCCCGCCGGCGTCTCGACGCTGCCGCCCGACCAGGCGCGCGAGGCGTGCGGGGCCGACGCGTGCGCGCAGGCGATCACGTCGCTCGGCAACCCGCTGATCTGGTGGGCCGCGGCCGCCGCGATCGTGGTCGCGCTCGGCTGGCTCGTGTGGCAGCGCGACTGGCGCGCGGGCGCCGTGCTGTCGGGGATCGCCGCGGGCTGGCTCCCGTGGTTCGCCTACACGCACCGCACGATCTTCGCGTTCTACTCGATCGCGTTCACGCCGTGGGTCGTGCTCACGCTCGTGTACGTGCTCGGGCTGCTCATCGGCGAGCGGGACGGTGACCCGGTGCACCGGCGGCGCGCCATCGCCGGGGTCTCGGCGTTCGTCGTGGTGATCGTCGCGGTGAGCGCGTTCTTCTACCCGATCTGGACGGCGTGGGTCATCCCCTACTCGTTCTGGCACGCGCACATGTGGCTCGACACCTGGGTGTAGACCCGCACGCTGCAGGCCCGCACGGCGCGGACCCGCACGGCGGCCCCTGTGCAGCGATCGGATGACGGAACCGTCACGATCAGGCCACGACGCCCCGGCCGCCCCGCGCCCGCCCCTACCGTCGCCGCATGAGACGACACCGGGTGCGAGGACGCAGGACCGCTGTGCTGGCCGCCGTGCCGCTGCTGCTCGTCGGGGTGCTCGCGGGCTGCTCCGCGAGCGACTCGGGCGGCTCCGAGGCCGCCTCGGACGCGGCCGCCCCGATGCAGGAGGCCCCGCAGGCCGCGGACGCTGCCGAGGGTGCCGTCGGCGGTGAGGCCGGCGCCGAGCGCGCGGCGGAGGACACCGACGCGAGCGGGCGCCAGGTCGTCACGAGCGGCGAGGTGCAGCTGACGTCCGAGGAGCCGCGCGACGCCGCCGACGAGGTCGTCCGGCTCGTCGAGGCGGCCGACGGGCGTGTCGACGAGCGCTACGAGCGCGCCGCGACCTCCGGGCAGGAGGCCGGCGCCGACCTGCTGGTCCGCGTGCCGTCGGACGACCTGACCCCGACGCTCGACGCGCTCGAGGAGATCGGCACGGTCGAGTCCGTCAACCTGTCCGCCGAGGACGTGACCGCGCGCAGCACCGACCTCGACGCGCGGATCCGGTCGCTGCAGATCTCGGTGGCGCGCATGGAGGACCTGCTCAGCAAGGCCACGACGAGCGAGGACCTCATCACGGCCGAGGTCGCGCTGTCGGAGCGGCAGACGAACCTCGAGACGCTGCAGTCGCAGCGCGCCCGCCTCGCCGAGCAGGTCGCGCTCTCGACGCTGCGGGTGTCGATCACCGAGCCGTCCGACGAGCCGGAGGTCGTCGAGGAGGAGCCCGCACCCGAGGGCTTCCTCGGCGGGCTCGCGGTCGGCTGGGAGTCGCTCGTCGCGATGCTCGGCGGGCTCGTCCTCGTGCTCGGGGTCCTGCTGCCGTGGCTCGTGCTCGGCGCGCTCGTGGCGTTCGGCGTCGTCCGCCTGCTGCGGTGGGTGCGCGCGCACCGGCCGGCCCGCGCCCCGCAGCCGTACCCGCCGGGTCCGTGGGTCGGCACGCCGGCCGCGCCGCCGCAGAGCGGTCCGCCCGCGTACGGCGGCCGCGCTCCGCACGCCGCTGCGCAGGGCGCCGCGCCGGTCGCGCAGCCCGAGCCGTCGCCGGTCGAGCCCGACGACCAGCCGGCACCGGAGCCGGCGCCGAACCCGACCCAGGAGCGCTGACCCGGCGACGGGTCAGGCCGTGCGGGCCGCGACCTCGTCGGGCTCGGTGCTCGCGAGCCGCCGCGCGATGACCGCGCACGTCGCGAGCTGCAGCTGGTGGAACACGATGACCGGCAGCGCGACGCTCGCCGCGACGACGGGGCTGAACAGCACCGACGCCATGGGCAGGCCGGTCGCGAGGCTCTTCTTCGACCCGCACATGAGCAGCGCGATCCGGTCGGGCCGGCTCAGCCCGAGCCGCCCGCCCGCACCCCAGGTCGTCGCGAGCATGACCGCGAGCAGCACCGCGCACACCACGAGGAGCACGACGAGCGACACCCAGGTGAGGTCGTCCCACGCCCCCGAGACCTGCGCCTCGCTGACCGACGCGTACGCGACGAGCAGGATCGCGGCCCGGTCGGTCGCGAGGGTCAGCGGGCGGTGCGCGCGCACCCAGCGCCCGATCCACGGCTGCACGGCCTGCCCGACGACGAACGGCACGAGCAGCTGCAGCAGGGTCGCGGCGGCCGACCCGCCGAGCGGTCCCCCGGTCCGGCTGAGCAGCACCGCGACGAACAGCGGCGTCAGCACGATCCCGAGCACGTTCGACACCGTCGCCCCGCAGATCGCCCCGGCGACGTTGCCGCGTGCGATCGACGTGAACACGACCGACGACTGGATCGTCGACGGCAGCACCGAGAGGAACAGCAGCCCGGTCTTGAGCTCGGGCGCCAGGACCGCGTCGGGCAGCAGCTGGACCGCGAGCCCGAGCACGGGGAACAGCACGTAGGTCGCGGCGAGCATCGAGCCCTGCAGCTTCCAGGCGCGCAGCCCGTCCCACACCTCGCGCGTCGCCATGCGCGCGCCGTAGAGGAAGAACAGGACGACGATCGCGGCGGTCTTGACGGTGCCGAGCGCGTCGGCGGCGACGCCCTGGGCCGGGAGCACGAGCCCCAGGACGAGCACCGCCACGATCATCACGACGAGCGGGTCGACCCACGCCTTCACGGCGGACCAGGTGCGGCGCGCGCCGCCGGAGGGTTCGGGGGGGCTGCCGGGCATCGCGTCATCATGCCACCGGGACGTTTCCGGCTCAGAACCGCGTACTTGCGACAGCACGCACGTCGCTCCCCTCCTCTGGCGCACGCGACGCGCTTAGTCTTACTATCCAGAAAGTAAGTTGCTCCCAGCGTCGGGAGCAGGCTGCGACGTCGTACCGCAACACCGGACTCACAAGGTCGTGATCGTCCCCCTGCAGGTGCACACCCGAGTCGCCTGCTGCTCCCCGCTGTCCCGGTCTCCCCGCTGCACCATGCGCCGCGGGCCCTCCGCGCGCCTCCTCCGAGCTCTCAGGAGCCTCCTCATGGTCCGATCTGCAGGAACCGTCCCCCTCGCGGCGCCCACGGCGTCCGCCTGGCGCCGGCCCGTCCTCGTGCTCCTCCTCGTCGCGACGCTCCTGTCGTTCGCGACCCTGACCCCGCTCGTCCCGGTCGCGCACGCAGCCGGTCCGCTCATCTCGCAGGGCAAGCCCGTGACGGCGTCGTCCGTGGAGAACGCGGGCACCCCGGCCGCGAACGCCGTCGACGGCAGCACGGACACGCGCTGGTCGAGCGCCTCCGCCGACCCGCAGTGGATCCAGGTCGACCTCGGCGGGACCTACGCGATCGACCAGGTCGTGCTCCGCTGGGAGGCCGCGTACGCGCGCTCCTACCAGGTCCAGGTCGCGTCGTCGGCGTCGGGCCCGTGGACGGACGTCCACGCGACGACCACCGGCGACGGCGGCGTCGACACCCTCGCAGTGACCGGCACGGGCCGCTACGTGCGCGTGCTCGGCACGCAGCGCGCGACGGGCTACGGCTACTCGCTGTGGGAGCTCCAGGTCTTCGGGACCGGGACGACGACGCCCACGTGCAGCACCGGCACGAACGCCGCGCTGAACAAGCCGGCCTCGGCCTCGTCGACCGAGAACGCGGGCACTCCCGCGTCCGCCGCGGTCGACGCGAGCACGACCACCCGCTGGGCGAGTGCGTCCGCGGACCCGCAGTGGATCCAGGTCGACCTCGGCAGCACGCAGAGCATCTGCCGCGTCGTGCTCAGCTGGGAGGCGGCGTACGGCCGCGCGTACCAGATCCAGACGAGCGGCTCGGCGAGCGGCCCGTGGACGACGATCTACTCGACGACGACCGGGGACGGCGGCACCGACACCCTCGCCGTCGACGGCAGCGGGCGCTACGTCCGCATGAACGGCACGGCTCGCGGCACCGGCTACGGCTACTCGCTGTGGGACTTCCAGGTCCTCACCACCACCCCGACCGGCACCACGTGCGCCGCGCAGCCCACGGTCCCGGACTTCGGCCCGAACGTCCGCATCTTCGAGGACAGCACGCCCGACGCGACCATCCAGGCGTCGCTCAACCAGGTCTTCGAGGCGCAGAAGGACACCCAGGCCCACCAGTTCCACGACCGGCGCGACGCGCTGCTTTTCAAGCCCGGCTCGTACGACGTCTACGCGAACATCGGCTTCAACACCTCGATCCAGGGCCTCGCGCAGAACCCCGACGGCGTCACCATCAACGGTGCCGTCACGGTCGACGCGTTCAACGCGAGCGATGCCGGCAACGCGACGCAGAACTTCTGGCGCAGCGCCGAGAACCTGACGATCAACACGAACGGCGGCCGCAACCGCTGGGGCGTCTCCCAGGCCGCGCCGTTCCGCCGCATGAACGTCCTCGGCGGCCTCGACCTGTTCCCGGCGTCGTACGGCTGGTCCTCGGGCGGCTACATCTCCGACACCCGCGTGAGCGGCTCGGTCGAGTCGGCGTCGCAGCAGCAGTGGTTCACCATGAACAGCAACCTCGGCAGCTGGAGCGGCTCCAACTGGAACATGGTGTTCTCCGGCGTCAACGGCGCCCCGGCGACCAACTTCTCCACCTCGCCGAGCGGCGTGCACCACACGAACGTCGGCAGCACGCCGACCTCGCGCGACGTCCCGTACATCTACGTCGCGGGCAACGAGTACCGCCTGTTCCTGCCGGCGCTGCGCACCAACGCGAGCGGCGCGAGCTGGGCCGTCGGCGCTCCCACGCCCGGCTCGTCCGTGAGCTTCAGCCAGGTGTTCGTGGCCCGGCCGTCGGACAGCGCCGCGACCATCAACGCCCGCATCGCAGGCGGCTGCCACGTCGTCTTCACGCCGGGCATCTACAACCTCGACGCCCCGATCGTCGTGAACCGGGCCGACACGGTCCTGCTCGGCATGGGCTACGCCACGCTCGTCCCGCAGGGCGGCGTCACGGCCATCGCGGTCGGCGACGTCGACGGCGTCCGCGTCAAGGGCATGTTCATCGACGCCGGCACCACGAACAGCAACGCGCTCATGACGGTCGGCACCACCGCCGGGATCGGCACGAGCCGCGCCGCCAACCCCGTGACCGTCCAGGACGTGTTCTTCCGGATCGGCGGCCGCGTGGCCGGCAAGGCGACCAACTCGCTGATCGTCAACAGCAGCAACACGATCGTCGACCACACCTGGATGTGGCGCGGGGACCACGGCAACGCGGGCACGATCGGCTGGACGATCAACACCGCCGACACCGGCCTCGTGGTCAACGGCAACGACGTGCTCGCGACCGGCCTGTTCGTCGAGCACTACCAGAAGTACGAGGTCATCTGGAACGGCCAGCGCGGCCGGGTCATCTTCTTCCAGAACGAGAAGCCGTACGACCCGCCGAACCAGGCCGCGTGGATGAACGGCAGCCGCCAGGGCTACGCGTCCCTCAAGGTCGCGGACTCGGTCACGTCGTTCCGGGCGCAGGGCCTCGGCAGCTACGTGTTCTTCCAGGCCGACCCGTCGGTCAACCTGTTCCACACCTTCGAGGCGCCGGTGAACCCGAACGTGCGCTTCGAGAACATGGCGGTCGTGTCGCTCGGCGGCGTGGGGAACATGTCCCATGTCATCAACGGCACGGGACCGGGGGTGAACAGCGGGACGATGAACGCGTACCTGCTGAGCTACCCGTGACGGCTACCGCCCCGGGGACTCCGCCTCTGTAGGTCCGCACACCACGCACGCCGGCCGGCCCGTCTGACGGGTCGGCCGGCGTGTCGTGCCGCGGCCCTCGAGGTGATCGCTTCCCGGGCCGCTCGACGACCGGCCTGGCGACCCGGCTCCTCACGACCGGGCCACCTCGCCTCGCCGGGAGCCGTCGCCGGTGCACGAGGAGGCGGGCCGACGGCGCGACCCTTGACTCCCCGAGGACGCGCGCGGAGCGTCGGACGTGGCCGCGGCCCGTCGGCCACAGGTCCGACCGGAGCCAGGAGTCCTCATGCGCAAACCGCTCGCAGCCGCCATCACGGCGACCCTCGCCGCCGTCACGCTCACCGGCGCCGCCCTCGGAGGCGACACTCTCGACCGGGCTCAGGGACGCGACCGCACCCTCGCGTTCGACGTCCAGTTCTCCGGCTTCTTCCTGCTCGACTTCGGCCCCGACGGCGTCCGCGAGGTCACGTCGATCACCGACCCGGACCTCAGCCCCAGCCGGGGCGACCAGATCGTCTTCGAGGACACCCTGCTGCGCGGCGGCCGGGAGGTCGGCGCGGGCGGAGGGACCTGCACGGTCACCGCCGTCGTCCCCGCCGACCCGCCGCTCGCCCTGGCGTGCCAGGTCAGCTACCAGCTGCCAGGCGGGCAGATCACCGCCCAGGGCCGCGCGTCGAACGCCCCGGTGAAGACGCTCGCGGTCGTCGGCGGCACCGGGAGGTACGTCGGCGCGAGCGGCGAGCTCGTGCTGACCGAGCTCGGCAACGCGGAGAACACCGGGCGGCTGGTGATCACGCTCGGGCGGCGGTGACGCGAGCCGGCCTGATCCGCGGGCGATGCCTCGAACGGCTCCCGCGGGGGGCCCGGAACGAGAACGGCCCCCGGCGCTCAGGGCACCGGGGGCCGATCGTCGGGTGGAGCTGAGGGGATTCGAACCCCTGACCTTCTCATTGCGAACGAGACGCGCTACCAACTGCGCCACAGCCCCTCGAGCGGGCTCAACCTTAGCCCAGGACGGCCCCGGACGTGAAATCGAGCCCGCGGCGCGCCGCCCCGCGGCCGAGCACCGGCCGGACCCGACCGGCGAGCCCGACGCTCACTCCCCCGCGGCCCGTCGGCGCGCGAGGATCTCGTCAAGGTTCATCGACCCGGTCGTCGCGGCGGGCGGTTCGAGCGGGGCCCGCTCGTCCGCACGCGCGGCCGGACCGGACTCGGCGGCGGGCACCTCGACGCGCGTCGGAGCGGACTCGGCGGCCGCGGCCGTCGACCCCTCGACGTCCCCGAGCGGTGCCGGCTCGCGGCGCGGGGCCGCGGCCTTGGTCGTGTACGTCGGGCGCGGCACGGGCACGGGCGACCACGGTTCGCCGTCGGCCTGCTCCGCAACAGCGCCAGGCGCCACGGCCGGCTGCGCGCCGGTGTCGGTCTTCTTGACCACCGGGATCGCACCCGTCGCCGGGCGGCCCGCGGAGGACATCGGCGCCCGTGCCGCCGTCGTGCCCTCGACGCTGTCGACGATGCGCGCGAATACCTCGGTGTGCGCCTCGGACGGGTGCACCGCACGCCCCTTGACGCCCGACCCCTTGCCCGCGGAGGCAGAGGACGCACCCGCGGCCCCGCGCGCCGGCGCAGCAGCCGGCGGGTTCCGCACGAGCGGCACCGAGCCGGTCGCGGGCGGCGCCTCGTGCCGTCGGAGCTCCCACTCGGCGTCGGCGGCACGCCCCGCGAGCACGGCACGCCGGCCGAGCACGAGAACCCCCCCGAGCAGCACCGACGGCACGATGCCGGCGACGACCGTCACGGCGGTCAGGCCGACGACGGTCCACCCGGCGGCGGTCGCGACGAGCAGCGCGAGGGCGAGCACGGCGCGGCGGCGCGCGGCGGCACCACGGCGGGCGACGGCGGCGGCGTGCGCGGCACGACGCTGGGCGGCCCGCCGTGCGGCGTCCGCGCTGATCCTGTCCTGCGTCCCGTGCGGTCGATCCACGGTCGTGCCTCCGCCTCTGCCGGCTGTCAGGAGCGGGACACCCCGGCTGGGGGTGAGGAGCCCGACTCTCTT